>DATJZG010000152.1:0-57340 GCA_035499295.1 Anaeromyxobacteraceae bacterium | reverse complement strand
GCACCGCCCGCTCCCCCTCCCCGGGCACCTCCTCCCTCCCGAACGCCTTCGCCGTCACCGGCGTCACCGTCAGAGCCGCGGTCCCCGCGGCGCCCATCTGCAAAAAGGTTCTTCTCCCGAGCTTCATGGTGTCCCCTCCGGACCCTCTCGATGTCTGCGCTCCGGCGATCGCTCGCCGGCAACGACCGGGCGTGGCGCGGCCCTAGGGCCTCGCCGTTTAGTGTTCAGGCTTCGACTCCTCCTCGAGCTCCTCGATGACGTGGAGAGCGCGCGCCAGCGCTTCCTTGTAGAGCGGGCACCCGCGGTACGCGTCGCCGTCGCAGGTGGATGCCGTGCTGATGCGGTCACTCGGAATCGCCTTGCGCACCGGCGACGCCTGGCAATAGACCATCGTGACTTCGACGAGGTACGGGCATGCCATGGGTCGTGACCTCCACCTCCTGTCCCTCGCAACTGGCGGGCCAGACGGGCTCGATCGGAAAAAGATCAACGGTCGAGGCCACTTCCGTTGGCACGAGCAGGATGGCCAGGAACCCACCGCTGAGAAGCTCAACGGAACGGCGGGTGGCTTCGCGCTCGAACCCCGAGGAATCCCTGCCGGTTCCACTTAGGCGGCGGAATCGTCGAGGATTTCAGCGAGTGTAGATACTCTCATCACCCGAACGAGGGGTGCGCCGCGGTCGCTGCGGGCCCTTAGACAGACCGTGGAGCTTCTCTACTGCCCCGGCGCGGCCCCGACGTCCATCGGCACCGCCTGGGCCTCGTCCACCTCGGTGGCAAAACGGGCGAAGGCCGCGTAGTCGGCGACCGCCACCCGGGCGCGGGAGAGCTCGATCCGGTCCTGGCGCACGAGCGCACCGTCCACCACCCGCTCCTCCCTCCGGTACCGCCCCTGGGCCCCGGCCACCTCGCGCGCCTTCTGGGGCTCCGGGACGAGGCCTTGCGGGGGGACCACGACGACCCTCACCGCGGCCCGCTCGTCGGCGGCGATGAGGAGGGGGGCCTCGCGGGTGCCGAGCTGCGCGAACCGCGCCCCGAGCCGGGCCGGGAAGGGGACGGCGTCGACGAGGAGCCTCCCCTCCGAGGCCCGGGCGAGGCCGGGCACGCGGGCCCGGTAGCGGATGACGAGCGGTTCACCGGTGCGCCGCTCGCCCTCGAACTCCAGCGTTTCGAGGGCGAGGCCGCGGAAGGTGCGCGCCAGCCCGTGCTCCACCACCTGGCGTCGGCCGCGGGCGTCCACCTGCTCGAGCGCCGCCTTCGCCCCGGCGGCGTCGAACCCGGTGAAGCGCTCGCTGCCCTCGAGCAGCGCGCTACCGTCAGGGTGGAGCGAGATCTTGAGCTCGACCTCGTAGCGATCCTCGCCGGCGTCCGCCGGGGTCCGGACCGCCTCGAGCGGCTCGCCCGGCCCGGGCAGGGCGAGCCCGTCGACCCCGCGGGCGGCCGACGGGATGAGGCCGAAGGGGGCCCAGCGCACCGACGGGTCGAGACAGAATGTGCGGCCGTCCACGCGCGCCCGGATCACCGCCTGCGAGTAGAGGTCGAGGCGCGGGAAGCGGAAGGAGGCGGGATCGGCGTAGAAGGGCCGGACGAGGACGAGGCGCGCCGGGATCCCAAGGGCCTTGAGGAGAGCCAGCAGGGCGAGCGTGCGGCTCCCCCGCCCGCGCGAGACGACGTGAGCCGCCTGGTCGGCGAGCGAGCCGCTTCCCTCCACCTTCTCCATCACCCGGTCGTAGGCGGCCCGCAGCAGGACCTCCCCGGAGAGCGGTTTCGCCGCGCCCTCGGGGAGGGCGACGGAGGCCGCCAGCGCCTCGATCTCTTGGCTCCTCCGCAGGCGGTCGGCGAAGACGTCGGCAGCCGCCAGCGCGGCCGCCTCCAGGCCGGCGCCGGATCCCACCTGGACCATGGGGAAGAACTCCGTCATCGACGGCGAATCCGGCTCGGGGACCTCGGCCGGCACCCGCCAGGCGTCGGCGCGGACCACGTCTCGGTCGCCCTCCCGCACCACCCGGGGCGCGTCGCGATGGCGGGCGTCGACCTCCAGGGTGCCGGCCGGGCCGGCCACCGCGTAGGTGGAGTGGAAGAACGGCAGATCCTCTCCCTTGAAGAAGAACGGATCGGCGCTCCAGCCCGGCACCGCCGGGCCGCGCGTCGAGCGCCCCCGCATCCACTCCACCTCGAGGTAGTCCCCGGGCTCGAGGCCCGCCGCCGAGAGCGTTCGCTTGTCGCCCCCCGGGTCCTCCGCCTCGAGGACGCGGCCGTCCCGCTTCCAGGTCTTGAGCTGCAGGAGCGCCGCGCCCCCGGGCACCTCGACCTCGCCCCACTTCTCCACGCCCTTGGTGTCGAGGACCTGGATCACCTGGTGGACGCGCTCGGTGTGCGATCCGTCCGGGTAGGTCTCCACCGCCGCCGCGTCGAGCACCAGCGCCGCCGAGGTGGGCGGCCGCTTGCCGTCGGCCTCGTAGGCGCGCATCGTCTTCGGGCCGTCCTCGGCAAGCGCGGCGAGCACCTCGGTCCCGTCCTCCAGGGCGAGCGCGCGCCGCAGGGTAAGGTCCGAGCCGTCGAGGGCCAGGGCCCGCTCCCGCGCCGCGCGAGCGGCGCTCGGGTGCCCGGCGAGCTCGAGCACCTCGGCGAGGCGCCGCAGCAGGCGCGGGTCCCGCGGCCAAACCCGGGAGAGACCCTCCAGCTCGGCGGCGGCGGCATCCGGGCGCCCCTCTGCGACGAGGACCCGGGCGAGCGCCAGGCGCGCGTCCTCGCGGGCCGGTGACGCCCGCGCCACCTCCGACCAGGCGCGCTCCGCCCCCCCGAGGTCGCCGCGAATGCGCAGGTGCTCCGCCAGCCTCTCCTTGCCCCCCGGGCAGGCGGCGAGGGCGGCCGCCGATTCGTCCTCGCGCGTTAGCGCGTCCCGCCGGCTCGCCATCTCCAGGACCAGGGAGGCCCCGGCGCAGCTCCCGTCGCGCTGCCAGGCCTCGAGCGCCAGCGCCTCGGCCGCCTCGGAGAAGCTGCGCGCCGAGAGCAGCCGGGACCGCAACAGCATCGCGGCGGGCCGGCGCGCCGCGCCGTCGGAGAGCCCGGAGAGGAGCGCCTGGGCGTCGTCGAGGCGATCGCCCGAGAGCGCCAATTCGGCGAGCGCCACCCGGGTGGCCGCGTCGCCCGGGTCGATCCGGAGCGCCTCGCGCCAATCGGCCTCCGCCCGGGCGTGGGCGGTGCGGTCGGCCTGGGAGGGGTCGCCGACGACCGCCGCGGCCCGCGCCGAGCGAACGGGCGCGGCGCGGGGAAGCATCGCCTGGGCCTCGTCCAGGAGCGCGATCGAGGCCTGCCGGTCGACATCGATCCGGTCCCGGGCGGCGACCAGGCGGGCCAGGGCGGGCCCGGCCTCCGGAGCGAGGGCGTCGGAGAGGGCCCGGGCCGGCAGGAGCGGACTGGGCGGGTGCCCGGCGCGCACCGGGCCGCCCCCTCCCGCCGCCGCCGTCCAGGCGGCGTCGGAGGGAGCGCCGTCCTTACGCGCCAGCGAGACGGCGAAGGTGGCCCGGGCGTGTCCCCGGGTGAGCTTCACCAGAAGCCGGTGGGTTCCGGGGGGAAGCGCCACCGGCACCACCTGTACGGTCGCCGGCCACCCCTCGAAGGCGCGCCGCTCCCCCATCGGCTCCCCGTCCAGGAAGGCCTTCATCGAGACCGAGCTGCCGAGAGCGAGCAGGTAGCCCCCGCCGCGTTCCAGCCGGAGGTCGGACGCCAGGTAGAAGACGTCGCCCCCGAGCGGCTCGCCGTCCAGGGAGGGCGCGCCGTCCGGCGCCGGGAGCGTTCGCGACTCGACGGGCGCCTGCCCGCTCCGCTCGAAGCGGGGAAGCCAGGGTCCCTTCTCCGGGGCGAAGGGCTCGTCGAATTCGAGGGCGTGGTAGGCGCCGAACGGGCCCGCCAGCGACCAGGCGGACACGCTCCCGTTGTCCCGGCGCTGCCGCGCTGCCTCCTCGGACCGGCCGCGCACCTCGGCGAACACCGCCCGGGCCACCCGGGCGCGGTAGGCGGCGAGGCCGTGGAGCCTTGACGCGGCGAGCTCGCCGGCGAGCGCCGCGTCCGCCCTCTCGAGGAGGCGCGGGGAGCCGAGGCCGATCTCGGCCAGCCGGCGGACGGCGACGGGGGCGAGAGGGTGGTCGGGCGCCGCGGCCAGGAGCGCGCGCAGGGCCTCCGCCTCGGCGGGCTCGTCGAGCGAGCGCTCGGCGAGCATCGCCTCCCCGAGGTGCGCCCACGGATCGAGCGGGTCGCGCTCGGCGGCGGAGCGGAACCGTGTCGCCGCGGCGGCGGCGTCGGCTCGAAGAAGCCAGTCGTCGAAGGCGGCCGCCGACGCTTCGGGGGCGCGCGCCCTCTGCGAGCGGGCGGCCCCGGCGGCGGGCTCCTTCCCGCCGCTCGAGGCCGCGCACCCGGCGGCCACGAGGAGGGCGACCCAGCCGCGGCTGGCGGGCCTCACGGCGCCCTCCCGTCGGCAGGGGGCGCCGCGGCGACGAGCCGGACGGTGCGAGAGAGCGCGCCGTCGATGCGCGCCATCCACTCGCGGAAGGCCGGGTAGTCGCTGGCGCGGATGCGACTGGCAGTGATGCGAACCACTCCCTCGGCCACCAGGTCGCTCCCCTGGGCCCGCACCGAGACCTGGAAGGCGCCGAAGGGGGTCTCCTGGGCCTGGGGAGCCGGCAGGTCGGCCGGGACCATGCCGGGCGGGAGCACGTAGCGCATGAGGAAGCGGCTCTCGAAGGGCTGGCCCAGGACGAGGTCGTGCTCGCGCGTCGAGAGGGGAGCGAAGCGCTCCGTCCAGGGCGCCCGCTGCCCGAACGGCGGCAGGGCCAGGCCGCCGGCGTCGGCGCGGGCGAGCCGCGGCACGCTCAGGCGGAAGCGGAGCGCCACGTCTCCCTCGATGCGGGAGGGGTCGCTCACCTCGACGGAGTCGACCCGCATGCCCGGGAAGGTGTGGGAGAGCGAGCGCTCGAGGGCGCTGCGCCGCTCGCTCTCCGCCTGGAAGGCGCGGCGGTGGTCGGAGGCCTGCACTCCGGAAACCCGGCTGGTCCCGGCCACGGTGGCGGACCCGTCGGCGCGCAGGACCAGCCGGTAGTCGGACTCCATCCGGTTGTCCTCCGGCCGCGACTCGGGGATGGTGGTGAAGGTGGGCGGCGCGCCCGGATTCACGACCAGCACGGTGGCGCCGCGATCCTCCGACGGCAGCTCGCGGGAACCGGCGCCGGTGGCGGTGCCGTCGAGCCACAGGTCGAGATCCGGCACGTAGAGGATGGCGTGGTTGAAGACCGCCAGCGAGGCCGGGTTCTGGGGAATGGCCCCGAGCCGGCGCATGCGCAAGAGCACCAGCCGGGAGTCGATGCCGAGCGACTCGAGCAGGGCGTGCATCAAGCTTGCCTTGTCCTTGCAATCCCCGAAGCGGCGGGTGAGGACCTGGTCGACCTGGTAGGGCTTGTAGCCGTGAATGCCGAACTCGAGCCCGACGTAGCGGGTGTTGGTCACCACGTAGTCGTAGACCGCCCGCACGGTCTCGGCCCGGAGCTCCGCGTCCGAGCGGCCGGCGTTCCCGTCCCGCGCCCTCACCTCGGCGGCGATGCGCTCCGCCGCTGCCTTCACCTCCGGGCCGGGCCGGAGCTGTTCGCGCACCAGCCCCTCGTAGAAGCGGGCCACCTCCCCCCAGCTCCCGTAGGTGGAGACGTGGACGTAGCGGGCTCCCTCCCCGGGCCCCGGCATCCCGGGCTCGGCGTCCATGCGCGGAAGGTCCCTCACCTCCCAGCGGTACTCGCGCACCCCCCCGCCCACGGACTTCTCGCCGCGCTCGAGACCCGGCAACGACACCTCGTTGAAGTAGATGTGCCGTCCCTCCGGGGCGAGGAGCACGTAGCGCACGTCGAGCTTGCGGACCGAGTCCGCGAAGGGCACCACCTCTCCGAAGTAGTCGGAGAGCAGGTTCTCCGAGGCCACGTCGTCGCTGCGCCAGGCGAGTTCGAGCACGTCGCCGGCCCCGAGCGCCGGGAACGACACCACCCGCGCCCGGGTGTCGTAGTAGAGCCGGTACCAGGGCTCGCTGGTACTGCGATCCGCCTCCTGGTGCACGTCGACGACGGAGCCGTCCGGCTTCCACACCCGCGCCCGCTCCACCCGGACGTCCTGGCGCCCCGGTACGTACCCGAGCCCCTGGCTGCGGAAGAGGTCGGCGCCCCGCGAGGTGAAGACCTTCACCACCTGCTGCACGTAGGTGGCCGAGAGCCCGGATGGATAGACCCGGGTGACCTTGAGCTCGGAGAGCACCAGTGCGTCCTCGTCCCCCTTCGGGGGCGGCGCCGCCTTGGCAAGCGACGCCGCGTCGGCGAGGTAGGGCGACTCGAAGCGCTCGCGCTCCGGCTCCAGCTGCCGCACCAGGTCCTTCAGCTCCGGGCTCTGCGGCTTGAGTTCGAGCGCGCGCTGCAGGTCGGCGAGCGCGTCCCCGCGCCGCCCGTCCCTCAAGCGCGCCCGGCCGCGCCGCTCGTAGACGTCGGGCTCGTCCGGGCAGATCCGCGCCGCCACCAGGTACTCCTCCTCCGCCTCCTGCGGGCGGCCGTTGGCGGCGAGCAGGTCGGCGCGCCGCAGCCGAAGCCAGAGGTCGGCCGAGTCGAGCCGCTCGGCTTGCGAGAGCTGTTCCAGCGCGCCGTCGAGGTCGCCACGGTCGACGAGGAGCTGCACCAGGGCGGCGCGCGCCAGGCCGTCGCTGTAGCGAAGCGCGAGGAGCTTTCGCAACAGCCGCGTCGCCTCGTCGGCGCGCTCCAGCTGGCGGGCGGCGCGGGAGGCGGCCTCCACCGCCAAGGGAGAGGCGGGCATGTCCGCGCCGAGCTGCAGCATCTCGAGCTGCGCGCGCGAGGGCATCCCCACCTGGCCCCAGGCCTGGGCCAGGGTGGCGCGCGCGGCGGCGAAGGTCGGCGTCGCCGCCACCACCGGAGTCAGGATCCGGACCGCCTGGTGCGGCCGGCCGCGGCGCAGCTCCTGCTCCCCCATGGCGAGCGCCGCCTCCGGGCTCGCCGGGTCGATCCCGAGGGCCGCCTCCAGCCGCTCGCGGGCGCGGTTCGGGTCCTGGTCCTCGAGGCGCGCAGCGAGCAGCTGGGCCGGGATCGAGCGCGGCAGGAGGTCGGCGGCGCGCCGGGCCTCGCGCGCCGGACGGTGGTCGCCGAGGTCGTCGCCGCGCTTTTCGGCGAGCGCGATGGCGAGGTCCATCCGGGCCCGCCCCTCCTCCTCCCCGTGCAGCGCCGAGGCGCGCCGCTCGAGCACCCGCACGAGCGGCTCGATCCGCTCCGGCCGCGGGGAGGCGCCGGCGGGCAGCGCAGAGAGCGGCAGGGGCGAGGGCTTGAGCGTCAGGGCGTGGCCGCTGCGATCGGTCAGGCGCGCCATGAAGAGCATCTCACCCTGGTCATGGCACAGCTTGACGAGCAGCCGGTTCTGGCCCTTGCGCAGCGTTACCTCCACCCCGAACTGGTCGAGCCGGGCGGGGTGGTAGGCGGGCTCGGTGAGGACCGCGACCCCGTTGAGCCAGACGCGGAGGGCCCCGCTCGACCCGAGCCACAGGCGCACCCGCTGCTCGCGCGGCGACTCGAGCGCGGCGAGAGCGTACACCGTCACCTCGCGCTGGGGCCGCACCGCCGCTCCCAGCGCCACCACCCCACGCGGCTGGGCCTCGGGCGGGAGCGCCCGGAAGCCCACCTCTCCCACCTTTCCCGGGTAGCGGGCGGCGAGGTCGATGGCCAATTCGGGCGGGTAGGCGGTGTCGAGCCCGCGGCGCCCCTCGTTGTCGAAGGGGCCGACGATCTGGAATCCCCGGACGAAGCCGAGCTTCGCGAGCTCGGCCTCGGAGCGGTGCAGGTTTCCCCGCTCCTCCTCGGCGATGGCGAGGCGCCAGCGCGCCAGCGCCCGCACCTCGGCCTGGGCCTTCGGGTCGTCCGCGGTCTCCTGGTAGGCGCGGATCGCCCTCGACAGGTCCTGGAGCGACGGCTCGAGCTCCTGGATCCGGGAGATGAGGGTCAGCGCTCGGGGCTGGGCCCGATCCCGCTCGAGTTCCGCGGCGACGGCGGCAAACCGGGCGGCGGTGGGGTCGGGCGCCGGAGCGACCGGAGCACCAAGCGCCAGGAGCGCCAGCGGGAGCGCGCAGATCGGAGGGGACACCAGCGCAGTCTACCCTCGGAACGGCCCGGGAATTCCAGCAACGTCTTCGTTTTCCGAGGTGCCGATGCGAGGCGTGAGCGGGGGGGCGTGCGAGCCGGGCTCCCTAGCGGAGGAGGAGCCCCAACCCCTTCATCTCCTTGGGCTGCGCCAGCCCCATGACCTGCAGCGCCGTCGGCGCCACGTCCGCGAGCACCCCGTCCTGGCGGAGCTTCGCTCCCCGGAGCTCGGGGTCGGCGAGGATGAAGGGAACCGGCCCCAGGGTGTGGGCGGTGTGCGGCTCCCCGGTCTGCGGATCGATCATCATCTCGCAGTTGCCGTGGTCGGCGGTGACGAGCATCGCCATGCCAGCCTCGCTCGCCGCCTTCCAGAGCCTGCCGACGCACTCGTCCACGACCCGCACCGCTTTCACCGCCGCCTCCAGGATCCCGGTGTGCCCCACCATGTCCGGGTTGGCGAAGTTCACGAGCACGAAGCCGTACTGGCGCGAGCGGATCGCCTCCACCACCTTGTCGGTGACCTCGCGCGCGCTCATCTCCGGCTTCTGGTCGTAGGTCTTCACGTCGCGGGGGCTGGGCACGAGGATCCGGTCCTCGCCCGGCAGGACCTCCTCGCGGCCGCCGTTGAAGAAGAAGGTCACATGCGCGTACTTCTCGGTCTCGGCGCAGCGCAGCTGCTTCAGGCCGGCCCGGGACACCATCTCCGGGAAGATCTCGGTCGGCTGATCGGGACCGAACGCCACCGGCAGGCCGAAGGTCTTGTCGTACTCCGCCATGCACACGTAGGAGGAGAGGTGCGGGCGGCCCGAGGCGTCGAAGGCGTGGAAGTCGGGCTCCGTGAACGCCCGGGTGATCTCGCGCGCCCGATCGGCGCGGAAGTTGAAGAAGAGGATGGCGTCGCCGTCCTTCACCCGTGCCACCGGTTCCCCGCCCCCGTTCACCAGCACCGTCGGCCTCACGAACTCGTCCGTTTCTCCGCGCCCGTACGCCTGCTCCACCGCGGCCACGCCCGAGGCGGCCCGGTGGCCGACGCTCCTCACCATGGCGTCGAAGGCCTCCTTCACCCGGTCCCAGCGCTTGTCCCGGTCCATGGCGTAGAAGCGCCCCATCACGGTGGCCACCCTGCCGAAGCCCTTCTCGCGCAGCCTCTTCTCCAGCGACTCCATGTAGCCCAGTCCGGACTTGGGCGGGGTGTCGCGGCCGTCCAGGAAGGCGTGCACGAAGGCGCGCGCCACCCCCTCGCGCCGGGCCAGGTCCAGGCAGGCGTGCAAGTGCTCCACGTGGCTGTGGACGCCGCCGTCGGAGACGAGCCCCATGAGATGGAGCGCTCCCCCGGAGGCCTTGGCCTTGCGCGCCACCTCGAGCAGTGCCGGGATCTGGAAGAACGACCCGTCCTCGATGGAGCGGTTGATGCGCACCAGGTCCTGGTAGACGATGCGCCCCGCCCCGAGGTTGGTGTGGCCGACCTCCGAGTTGCCCATCTGCCCCTCGGGCAGGCCGACCGCCAGGCCCGAGGTCCTGAGCGGAGCCGAGGGGAACTCCTTCGTGAGCCTGTCCATGTTCGGCGTCCCGGCGAGAGCGATGGCGTTCGCCTCCCGCTCGGCGCGGAGGCCCCAGCCGTCGAGGACCACGAGCAGCACCGGCTTCACCTTGGGCAAGGAACACCTCGCGACGCCCTCGAGAGCGGGCGGAGAGTGGGAGGCCCGCATGGTAAGGGGCGGAGGGCGGGTTCTCAAGGCCGCCGTGGCCCTCCCCTCTCCCGGAAGCGGGCCTCGCGCCCGCGATCACTTGTGGTAGGGCTCCCCGCGCAGGATGGTGAAGGCCCGGTAGAGCTGCTCCGCCAGGACCAGGCGTGCGAGCCGGTGCGCCAGGGTGAGGCGGGAGAGGGACAGGGTCTCCTGGGCCCGCGCCCGCACCGAGTCGGCGAGCCCGTCCGAGCCGCCCACGACGAGCGTCACGTCCCGGCCCGCCGCCAGCCAGGCCTCGACCCGGCGCGCCAGCTCCAGGCTCCCGAGTTCCTTTCCGCGCTCGTCGAGCGCCACCACCCTCTCGCCCTCGCGGAGGCGGGCGAGGAGCGAGGCCCCCTCCTCCTCCCGGGCGCGAGGCGTCCCGGCGGCGCGCCGGGCCTCCGGCACCTCCTCCAGGGAGAAGCGGGCGTAGCGCGCCAGCCGGGTCGCGTACTCCTCCACCGCCGGGGCGAACAGGCCGGACCGGTCGCGGCCGACCGACAGCACTCGGATGCGCACGGCGAAAGTGTCCTCCGCGGCCGCCCGCTTGGCCAACTTCGCGGCGGGGCGCCCGCCCCCCGCCGCCCTCACTGGCCCGAGCGGCGCGGCGCGCCCGCCGCCTCCGCCGCGGCGGAGAGGACCGGGTACGGCTGGGCCCCCACGACGACGCGGTCCCCCACGAAGAAGGTGGGGATGCCCGTCACCCCCTCCCGCGCCGCCTCCGCTCCCATGGCGTCGACCCGCGCGAGGATGGCGGGGCTCTCGATGGCCGAGAGCGCCGCCTCCGGATCGAGCCCGCTCGCCCGGGCCGCGTGGCGCAGGACCGCGTCGCTCTCGACGTCGAGGCCCTCGCGCCAGTAGGCGTTCATGAGGTTCGTCCGCGCCGGGTGCAGGCGGCCGCGATCGCGGGCGTGCTCGGCGAGGGCGAGCGCCCGCCGGGTGTTCGGCTTGTGCTCCGGCACCACCATCCCCTCGACCCCGGCCCGGGCGGCGAAGTCGAGCAGGTAACGGCGCATCTGCCGGCTGCGCTCGGCACCGAACATGTCGGAGAGCGACATCCCGCCCCGCGGCGTTCCCGGGTGCAGCTCGAACCCGCGCCAGTCGAGCTCGATCTCGTAGTCCCTCTGCAGCCTGACCAGGCTGCTCGCCTCGGCGATGAAGCAGAAGGGTCAGACGAAATCCGACCAGAGGACGAGGCGGATGGCCATGGAGTCGTCACTTAACCGCGCGGCGCGCGCGGCGCAGCTGCGATACAGTAGGCCCGCATGAAGAACGAACCGACGCCTGCGTCCGGCGTCCCGGCGATCCGGATGGGGGCGCGCAAGCGCCTCGCTCTCGTGGCGCACGACAACTGCAAGGCCGACCTGCTCGACTGGGCCTCCTACAACAAGGGGACGCTGGAGCGGCACCGGCTCTACGGGACCGGGACCACCGGCCGGCTCATCGCCGAGCGCGTGGGCCTCGAGGTCCACCGCCTCCTCTCGGGCCCGCTCGGCGGGGACCAGCAGCTCGGGGCCATGATCGCCGGCGGGGACCTCGACGCCCTCATCTTCTTCTGGGACCCGCTCGAGCCGCTTCCGCACGACACCGACGTGAAGGCGCTCCTGCGCATCGCCGTGCTCTACAACATCCCGACCGCCTGCAACCGCGCCACCGCCGACTTCCTCGTCTCGTCTCCGCTTCTGGGGTCGGAGTACGAGCGCCGCCAGCAGGACCCGAGCTCCCGCATCCGCCGCCCCCACCTGCCGGAGTGAGCCTCCCCGCCTCGTCGATCCTCCTCCTCGCCCTGGCGGCCTTCGCGGCGGGAGCGGTGGACGCCATCGGCGGGGGCGGAGGCCTCGTCACCGTGCCCGCGCTCCTCGCCGCCGGGCTCCCGCCGGCGCTGGCGCTCGGGACGAACAAGGGGCAGAGCGTCTTCGGCTCGGCGGCGGCCCTGCTGCGCTTCGCGCGCGCCGGGCTCGTCGACGGCCGCATGGCGGTGCGCACCTTCCCCTTCGGCCTGGTGGGCTCCCTGGGCGGCGCGGCCCTGGTGCTCGTCGTGCCTCCGGCGGCGCTGCGCCCGCTCGTCCTCACGCTCCTCGTGGTGGTGGCGCTGGTGCTGGCGCTCCGCCCCGCCGCGCCGGCGGCGCCGGCGGCGGACCGGCCGCGGCCGGCCTGGGTGGAACCCGCCATCGCGGCGGTCATCGGCGCCTACGACGGCTTCTTCGGCCCCGGGACCGGCACCTTCCTCATCTTCGCCTTCGTGGTGATCCTCGGGGCGGGGATGCAGAGGGCCTCGGCGGACGCCAAGGTGGTGAACTTCGCCTCCAACCTGGCCGCGGTGGCGATCTTCGCGTCGCGCGGGCTGGTGGTGTGGGCGGTGGCCCTTCCCATGGCGGCCGGCCAGTTCCTCGGCGGCACCCTCGGGGCCCACCTCGCCATCCGGGGAGGCGACCGGGTGGTGCGCTGGGTGGTGCTCCTCGTGGTCGCGGCGCTGGTGGTGAAGCTCGGCGCCGACCTGTTCCGCTAGGGGGCGGGGCCCGGGGGGCCCCGCCCGCATCGGCGCGCCCTCTCCCTTTACGCCTGCGCCTTCGGCTTCGACGGGGCGGGCAGGGACGCGGCCGCTCCCGGCACCAGGTTCGCCGGGTTCATGGCGCGCGCCAGCTGCTCGTAGAGGGCGTACTTCTCCTTGGCCAGCCGCTCGGCCTCGGCCACCAGCTTCTTGTAGTTGTCGGGGTCGAGCTGCTCCACCATGCGGAAGCGGGTCTCCTTCGCCATGAACTCGGCCAGGGAGACCTTGGGGATGCCCGAGTCGAGCTTGAGCGGGCTCTCGCCGTTCACCGCCCGTCGCGGATCGTAGCGGAACAGGGGCCAGTAGCCGGAGTCGACCGCCATCTCCTGGTGGACGATCGAGTCGGCCATGTCGTAGCCGTGCGCGATGCAGTGGCTGAAGGCCACGATCACCGAGGTGCCGGGATAGCTGTCCGCCTCCTTGAAGGCATTCACGGTCTGCACGTCCTTCGCGGCCATGGCCACCCGGGCGACGTAGGGGTGGCCGTAGGTCATGGCGAGCATGGCCAGGTCCTTCTTCGGGACCGCCTTGCCTCCCATGGCGAACTTGGCCGCCGCCCCCATGGGGGTGGCCTTCGAGGCCTGGCCTCCGGTGTTGGAGTAGACCTCGGTGTCGAGCACCAGGATGTTCACGTCGCGCCCCATGGCGATGACGTGATCGAGCCCGCCGTAGCCGATGTCGTAGGCCCAGCCGTCGCCGCCCACGATCCAGATGCTCTTCTTCACCAGGTACTCGGCGACGCGCTCCAGCTGGCGCGCCCCGCTGGCGTCCAGGGAGTGGAGCTTGCGCTTCAGGGCGGCGACGCGGGCTCGCTGGGCCTCGATCCCCGCCTCGCTCGACTGGTCGGCCTCGATGAGCTCCTTCACCAGCTCGCCGCCCACCGAGCCGGAGAGGCCGCGGAGCAGGAGGCGGGCCTGCTCCTCGAGCTTGTCCACCGCCAGGCGGATCCCGAGACCGAACTCGGCGTTGTCCTCGAAGAGCGAGTTCGCCCAGGCCGGGCCGCGCCCCGCCTCGTTCAGTGTGTAGGGCGTCGTGGGCAGGTTCGCCCCGTAGATGGAGGAGCAACCGGTCGCGTTGGCGATGATGGCGCGGTCGCCGTAGAGCTGGGTGAGCAGCTTGACGTAGGGAGTCTCGCCGCAGCCGGCGCAGGCTCCGGAGAACTCGAAGAGGGGCTCGAGGAACTGCGTCCCCTTCACGTCCAGCTTGACCTTGGTGCGGTCGGGCTCGGGCAGGTCGAGGAAGAAGTCGAAGTTGCGCCGCTCGGACTCGCGCAGCGGCGCCATCTCCGCCATGTTGATGGCCTTGTGCCCCTTCTGCGTCTTCGACTCGGCGGGGCAGAACTCCACGCACACGCGGCAGCCGGTGCAGTCCTCCGGGGCCACCTGGATGGTGTACTTCATCCCCTTGAAGTCGGCGGAGCGGAAGTCCATCGACTTGAAGGTCGAGGGGGCGTCGGCGAGATCGGACGACGGGTAGAACTTGGCGCGGATGGCGGCGTGCGGGCAGATGAGCGCGCACTTGTTGCACTGGATGCACAGCGGAGAGTCCCAGACCGGGATCTCGAGGGCGATGGCGCGCTTCTCCCAGCGGGCGGTGCCCGAGGGCCAGGTGCCGTCGACGGGGAAGGCGCTCACCGGCAGGAGGTCGCCCTTGCCGGCGAGCATGAGCGAGGTGACCCTCTTCACGAAGTCGGGGGCCTTCTCCGAGACGAGCGGCGGCCGCGGCCGGCCGGTCGCCTTCTTACCGGCGAGGTCCACCGGGTGGAGGTGGTTCAGCGTCTGGTCCACCGCCTCGAAGTTCTTGCGGACCACCTCGGCGCCCTTGCGACCGTAGGTCTTCTCGATGGCCTTCTTGATGAGGTCGATGGCCCGCTCGCGCGGGAGCACGCCGGAGATGGCGAAGAAGCAGGTCTGCATGATGGTGTTGATGCGCCCGCCCATCCCCGTCTCCTTCGCCACCTTGACCGCGTCGATGACGAAGAAGCGCAGGTTCTTCTCCAGGATCGCCTTCTGCGCCTCGAGCGGGAGGTGCTCCCAGATCTCCTCCCGCGGGAAGGGGGAGTTGAGGAGGAACACCGCGCCCTTCTCGGCCGCCTCCAGCATCTCGTACTTCTCCAGGAAGCCGAACTGGTGGCAGGCGACGAAGTTGGCTCGGTTGACGAGGTAGGAGGAGCGGATCTGGTGCGGACCGAACCGGAGGTGCGAGACGGTCACGCTGCCCGACTTCTTCGAGTCGTAGACGAAATATCCCTGGGCGAAGTTGGGGGTGTCTTCGCCGATGATCTTGATGGAGTTCTTGTTGGCGCCCACGGTGCCGTCGGCGCCCAGGCCCCAGAAGTGGCAGCGCACCACGTCCTTTCCCTCGGTGTCGAGGGAGGCGTCGACGGGGAGCGAGAGGTGGGTGATGTCGTCGTGGATTCCCACGGTGAAGTGGCGCTTGGGGCGGGCCCGGGCGAGCTCGTCGAAGACGGGCTTCACCATCCCGGGGGTGAACTCCTTGGAGGAGAGTCCGTAGCGCCCCCCGATGACGGTGATCTCGTGGTGGAAGCGGTCGATGTGCGCCTGCTGCGCCTCTCGCAGGGCAGTGACCACGTCCTGGTAGAGGGGCTCGCCGAGCGCGCCCGGCTCCTTGGTGCGATCGAGGACGGCGATGGCGGTGGTGGTGCGCGGCAGGGCCGCCATGAAGTGGCCGAGCGAGAAGGGGCGGTAGAGGCGGACCTTCACCAGCCCCACCTTCTCCCCCTGCGCCACCAGGTGCTCCACGGTCTCGTGCGTCACCTCGGCCCCCGACCCCATCATGACGATGATGCGCTCGGCTTCGGGGTGACCGACGTAGTCGAAGAGCTGGTACTTGCGACCGGCCACCTTGGCGAAGTCGTCCATGGCGGCCTGCACCGCCTCGGGGGCATCCTGGTAGTAGAGGTTGCAGGCCTCGCGCGCCTGGAAGAAGGCGTCGGGGTTCTGGGCGGTCCCGCGCACCACCGGGGCGTCGGGCGAGAGGGCGCGGGCGCGGTGCGCCGCCACCAGATCGTCGGTGATCATCCTGCGGAGGTCGTCGTCGGCGAGGAGCTCGATCTTCGCCACCTCGTGCGAGGTGCGGAACCCGTCGAAGAAGTGGAGGAAGGGGACGCGGGACTTGAGCGAGGCGCGCTGCGAGATGAGCGCGAAGTCGTGGGCCTCCTGCACCGAGTTGGAGGAGAGCAGCCCGAACCCGGTCTGGCGCACCGCCATCACGTCGGAGTGGTCGCCGAAGATCGAGAGCGCGTGCGTCGCCACCGCCCGCGCCGAAACGTGCATCACGAACGAGGTGAGCTCGCCCGCGATCTTGAACATGTTCGGGATCATGAGCAGCAGGCCCTGCGAGGCCGTGAAGGTGGTGGTGAGGGCGCCGCCTTGCAGCGCGCCGTGCACCGCGCCCGAGGCCCCTCCCTCGGACTGCATCTCCACCACGGTCGGGACCGCACCCCAGATGTTCTTCTTCCCGAGCGCCGACCACTCGTCCGCCCACTCGCCCATGTTGGAGGAGGGAGTGATGGGATAGATGGCGATGACCTCGTTCGTGCGGTGGGCGACAGAGGCCACTGCCTCGTTGCCGTCCATGGTCACCATTCGCCGCTCTTGGGACATGCGTCCTCCGACCGTTCGGGTCCGCGCCTTCTTGCGAAGAGCAGCGCGGTGTGTGGGCCTCGCGACCGGACCGGGACACCGGTCGGGCGCGGGTTG
This sequence comes from Anaeromyxobacteraceae bacterium, assembly GCA_035499295.1. Taxonomy (GTDB): domain Bacteria; phylum Myxococcota; class Myxococcia; order Myxococcales; family Anaeromyxobacteraceae; genus DATJZG01. The sequence goes on along the minus strand of DATJZG010000152.1, from coordinate 41,175 downwards.
CGCCCGCCTTCCGAGGGGGCACGCGAGGCGTGGCCGGCCATTGTAGCAAGGCGACCGGGCACTTGAGCAAGCCGCCCCCGGGCGATTCGCCACCGCCTGCGGGGTCGCGAGGAACATAAATTGACGGAGATCAAGAGCGAGCCGCGGGGGGGGGGCTCGTCGCGGATCCCTCGGAGCGCGGCGGCGCCGCGGTCCGGTCATCACGATCGGTGACGCTCGCCGGAGGCCCCGGCCCGCGCCTTCAGCCGACGGGCACCCGCGGGGCGTCGGCCCACAGCCCCTCGAGGTCGTAGAACCTGCGCGTCTCCGGCCCCATCACGTGGACCACCACGCTGCCGTAGTCGAGGAGGACCCACCCGCCGCCGCTGCGTCCCTCGCTGCCGAGGCGGGTGGCGCCCAGCCCCTCCAGCCGGTCGTCCACCGCGTCGGCGATGGCCGCCGCCTGGCGATCGCTGTCGGCGCTCATGACGACGAAGTAGTCGGCGACCCCCGACAGGCCCCGGACGTCGAGGACCACCGGCTCCTCCGCCTTCTTGTCGAGGCCTACCTGGACCGCCACGAGCGCCCGGTCCTGCCCCTCGTCGGGCTCGAGACGCACCGGTGCCGCCACCTCCGCCTGAGGCGGGGGAGCGGGGGGGCGGCGCTTTCGCTCGCGGAGCTTCGCCGAGCGGGGGGCGGGGGCGGCATGCCCTCCCTTCGCGGCCCGGGCTCTCTTCGACTTCGAGGGCCTTCCCGCCGCAACGCCTCCCGCCCTCGCCGTCCTGCCCTTCGTGCGCGAAGCAGCTGGCCGCCTCGACCTCGGAGCTTTCGCCATTCAGGTCCTCACGTGTCCCCGGCCCTCGACCACGTACTTCTGCGTGGTGAGCTCGGCGAGGCCCATCGGGCCGAAGGCGTGGAGCTTGGTGGTGGAGATGCCGATCTCGGCGCCGAGCCCGAGCTCGCCGCCGTCGTTGAATCGCGTGGACGCGTTCACCATCACGGCGCTGGCGACGACCTCCCGCTCGAAGCGCCAGGCGTGGTCGATGTCCTTCGTCAGGATGGCCTCGGTGTGCATCGAGCCGTAGCGGGCGATGTGGTCGAGGGCGCCGTCGAGGTCGCCCACCACTCGCACCGCCAGGATCTTGTCGAGGAACTCCTTGCCGTAGTCGTCCTCCCGGGCCGGCACGCAGGGCACTCCGGCGCGCTGCAGGATGGCGAGCGATCCCGGGTCGGTGCGCAGCTCCACCCCGGCGCCGGCGAGCGCCCGGCCCACCGGTGGGAGGAGCCGCTCGGCCGCGTTCCGGTGCACGAGCAGGCACTCGAGCGCGTTGCAGACGCCCGGCCGCTGCACCTTGCCGTTCATCGCCAACGCCACCGCCTCGTCCACTGGAGCCGTCTCGTCGAGGAACAGGTGGCAGACGCCCTGGTAGTGCTTCACCACCGGTACGCGGGAGCGCTCCGCCACCGCCCGGATGAGGCTCGGGCCCCCGCGGGGGATGGCGAGGTCGATGAGGTCGTCGAGGGCCAGCAGCGCGTAGGTCGCCTCGCGGTCGGGAACCGGGACCACCCGCGCCGAGGCGGGCGGCAGGCCGGCGCGCTCGAGCCCGTCCGCGAACGCGGCGGCGAGCGCCTGCGACGAGCGGAGCGCGTCCGATCCCGGCCGCAGGATGACGGCATTCCCGCTCTTCACGCAGAGGGCGGCGGCCTCTACGGTGACATTGGGCCGCGCCTCGTAGACCATCAGCACCACCCCGAGCGGGATGCGCACCTTCCGCACCGAGAGCCCGTTCGGCCGCCTCCAGCTGGAGGTGACCTCTCCCACCGGATCCGGGAGGGAGGCCACCTCTCCGAGGGCCGCGGCGATCCCCTCCAGCCGCGCCGGGTCGAGCGCCAGGCGGTCCAGGAAGGCAGCCGGCTGCCCCGCCTTCCGGGCCTGCTCGACGTCGGCCCGGCTCGCCTCCAGGATCTCGCTGCGGTGCCGCCCGATGGCGCTCGCCGCCTCGCGGAGCGCCAGGTCCTTCTGTCGGGTCTCGGCGCGGGAGAGGGCGCGCGCCGCCATCCGCGCTTCCTCGGCGAGCAACCGCATCCTCCTCGCCAGGTCCGCGCCGTCGCCCTTCGTCTCGGTCATCGCAAGGTCTCGTCCTGCCCGGCGTCGAGGAGCACCAGGTCGTTGCGGTGGATCACCTCGTCCAGATACTTATAGCCGAGGACCTTCTCGATCTCTCCCGTCTTCAACCCGGCGATCTTTCGCACCTCTTCGGCCCCGTAGCCGGCGAGACCCCGGGCGAACGGGTGACCGCGATCCTGGGCGATGTCGACCGGGTCTCCCACCCCGAACTGCCCTTCCACCGCGCGCACGCCCGAGGGCAAGAGGCTCTTGCCCTGCTCCACCAGCGCCCGGCGGGCCCCGGCGTCGACGAGGATCGTCCCCTTTCCGCGCGCCGCCACCGCCAGCCAGCCGCGGCGCCCCTTGGAGAGCGCCGCCTGCGGCAGGAAGAAGGTCCCCACCGGCTCGCCCGCCAGGAGCGCGGCGACGGCCCCGGCGCGGCGGCCGGAGAGGAGCGCGGTCGCCACCCCCTGCGCCGCGAGGCGCTTCGCCGCCTTGAGCTTCGTGATCATCCCTCCCACGCTGCGCTCGCTTCCGGCGCCCTCGGCCATGCGCTCCACCTCGGGGGTGACGCGGGCCACCTCCCCGAGCATGCGCGCTCCCGGCCGACGCGGGTCCCGGTCGTAGAGCCCCTCCACGTCGGTGAGCATGGCGACCGCCTCGGCCTCGATGCAGGTGGCCACCAGCGCCGCCAGGCTGTCGTTGTCGCCCACCTTGATCTCGTCCACCGCCACGGTGTCGTTCTCGTTCACCACCGGGACGACGCCGTCGTCCATCAGGCGCGCGAGCGTGCGCCGGGCGTTGAGGAAGCGCTTGCGGCTGGCGAGGTCGTCGGCGGTGAGCAGCACCTGGGCCACCGACCTCCCGTGGGAGGCGAAGGCTCGCCCCCACTCCGCCATGAGGTCCGGCTGCCCCACCGCCGCGCACGCCTGCTTGGTGGCGATATCCCAGGGCTTCCCCTGGCCGCGCTTGAGCCCGAGCCGCTCGGCCCCGAGGGCGATGGCCCCGGAGGAGACGACGACGAGCCTCCGGTCGATCGCCACCCCGGCGAGCTCGCGGGCGAGCCGCTCGCAGTTCTGGCGGTCGAAGCGCCCCGCCGCGTCGGTGAGGGTGCCGGTGCCGACCTTCACCACCAGGCGTCGGATCGTCTTGAGGGCATGGCGCACGACGGCGCGCATGTTAGGCGACGGGCGCCGCAGGTGCCACCCCGAGGGCGTAGGACAGGGGGGAGTGGTCGGGGTGGGGAGAGCGGCCAACGGGCTGTGGCCCACCGGCGGCCTCCCCGCTATGCTCCCGGAACGGGATGCACGACGTCTTCGGGAACACGCTCGGGCTCAAGCAGGCCCAGGTCCACGCGCTCAGAAGAACCTACCGTCGTCGCGTCGACTCCTCCCAGGTCGTCTCTCCCGAGCTCGCCCGCCACCTCACCGAGATCTCTCGCGAGACGAACCGCCAGGTGGGCGTGCTCCTCGACCGCAAGGGCGACGTCCAGTGGGTGATCGTCGGCGACGCCCAGAAGCTGGAGCTTCCCGACGTGGGGCGCGCCCGCGCCGGCTCCCACCGCCTGCGCGGGCTCAGGCTCGTGCACACCCACCTGCGCGGCGAGGCGCTCACCCGCGACGATCACACCGACCTGGCGCTGCTGCGACTCGACCTGGTGGCGGCGCTCGAGGTCCTGCCCGAGGGACTCCCGGGCAGGGTCTACCTCGCACACCTCCTGCCCGAGAACCCGCAGGGGGCGCTGTGGAAGGACGAGACCGCCCCCACCGTCCACGACCTCGGCTACGACGCCGCCGCCGGGGCGCAGGCGCTCGAGGACGAGTTCGCGCGCGCGCGCACCGCCCGGCGCACCGAGGGGCGCGAGCGCGCCATCCTGGTGGGGGTGGGCGGGCGCGGCCGCGACCGCACCGCCGCCGAGGCCTCGCTGGAGGAGCTGCGCGAGCTGGCTCGCACCGCCGGGGTGGAGGTGGTCGACTCGACCCTGCAGATGCGGCGCGACCCGGACCCGCGCACGCTCATCGGCAAGGGCAAGCTCGAGGACATCCTGCTTCGGTCCATGCAGGTCATGGCCGACGTCATCATCTTCGACGCCGACCTGTCTCCCTCCCAGGCCATCCACATCGCCGAGGCGACGAGCCTCAAGATCCTCGACCGCACCCAGCTCATCCTCGACATCTTCGCCCAGCGCGCGCAGTCCGCCGACGGCAAGCTCCAGGTGGAGCTGGCCCAGCTCAAGTACCTCTACCCGCGACTGGTGGGGCGCGACGACTCGCTCTCCCGGCTCGCCGGCGGCATCGGCGGCCGCGGGCCCGGCGAGACGAAGCTGGAGATCGACCGCCGCCGCGTTCGCGACCGCATTACCCAGCTCGAACGCCGCATCGAGGCGCTCTCCGCCGACCGCCAGGTGCGGCGCAAGCGCCGCAACGCCCGCGGCCTGCCCATCCTCTCCATCGTCGGCTACACCAACGCCGGGAAGTCGACGCTCCTGAACGCGCTCACCGACTCGGCGGTCCTCGCCGAGGACAAGCTCTTCGCCACTCTCGACCCCACCAGCCGCCGGCTGCGCTTTCCCCGCGACCGCGAGGTGATCATCACCGACACGGTGGGCTTCATCCGCGACCTCCCCTCCGACCTGGTGAACGCCTTCCGGGCCACCCTGGAAGAGCTCGGGGACGCGGACCTGCTCCTGCACGTCGCCGACGCCTCCGATCCGCACCTCGACGACCACGTGGGGGCGGTCGAGTCGATCCTGGGCGAACTGGGGCTCGCGGAGACGCCGCGACTGCTGGTGCTGAACAAGATCGACCGCCTCCCGGCGGGCGAGGGGGAGGGCGCGGCTCACGCAAGGGACTGCGTCGCCATCTCCGCCGTCACCGGACGCGGCCTCCAGGAGCTCCTCCACCGCTGCGACCGCCTGCTGTGGGCGGACGGCAAGGTGACCTTCGCCGACGTGGCGAAGAGCGCGGCCGAGAGCGAGCCGCTCGAGCTGCGGCGGGCGCCGGCGCTCCGCCGGCCTGCCTGAGCCTCCCGCCCCGCCGTGGCGCGGCCCGCCCTCGCGTCGTACAGTGGGCGCGGTGCGCGCCCCGGTCTTCCTCGCCCTCGCCCTCGCCCTCGCCGGCTGCAAGCGGCCGGAGCGCACGCCCGCGCCCCGCCCCGAGGGGCGCGGCGCCGCCTTCGATTGGCAACACCCGGAGTCCTCGCTGCGCCTCTCCGCCGACGAGTCCGCCGCCCGCGTCGGCTCCTTCGACTGGTCGGGCACCGTCTCGTGGAGCGTCACCCGCGGCGGCTCGCGCCAGCAGGCGACCGAGCGCCACCGGCTCCGGCAGCTCGCGAGCGGCGAGTTCTCCGTCGAGAGCGACATCGACCCCGGCCAGGGCCCCGGGTTCGAGACCGGCAAGCACGTGATCTGGGTGAAGGGCATGACCTACGCCCGGAGCCGCTATGCGGCCTCGGGTGCCTGGCGCGAGCGCCCCACCGACCGAGGGCGGGACGCCCGGCGCTTCCGCGAGGAGAGCTACCTCGCCGCCGCCGACCTCGCCGACCTGCTCGGCGGCTCGCTCAAGGCCGTTCCCCGCGGCGACGGAAGGTACCTGGGTCGTCCGGCGCGGCGCTTCTCGCTGGTGCTCGATCGCGGCTCCTTCTCGGCCGGGGTCTCGCGGCTGGGAGAGTCACCGCCGGGAGGCGGCGCCGACGACGACACCCGCAAGCGCCTCGCCTTCCTCGACGGCCGCGAGCCGCTCTCGGCGGACGGGGAGCTCTGGGCGGACCTCGCCACCGGGGTCCCGCTCCAGGTGCTCCTGCGCGCCGCCTTCCGCGTGCGCGACGATCCGGGGGCGCGGGTCGACCTCGACGTGGCGGCCCGCATCACCGCGCTCGGCGACGCCGTGGGCGCGGTCGCACCTCCGAGCGAGGTGCTCCCCGACGAGCGGAAGCCGAAGGGGGTGGCCCGCGCCCTGGAGGCGGCCGGCCTGCGCAAGAAGAAGGCGCCGGCGAGCGAGGTGGAGCCGGAACCGGAGCCGGACTCGGAGTAGCGGCGCCCGCCGCTACCCGACGTGGCGCCGCCAGTCGACCATCAGGCAGCGGTCCTGCACCACCAGGATGCCCGCCCGCGCCAGCTCCTCCGCCGCCGCGTCGTTGCGGATGCCGAGCTGGAACCAAACCGCCCGGGGGCGCTTGGCGAGGAGGTCGGAAAGGTGCGCCGGGATGCTCGCTGGCCGGCGGAAGACGTCGACGATGTCGATCGGTCCGGGCACGTCCACCAACTTGCGGTAGACCTGGGCTCCGAGGATCTGCGTCGCCTCCGGGAAGTAGACCGGCACCGGGACGACCTCCACGCCGCGATCCTGGAGGTACTTCGGGACGTAGAAGGCCGCCTGGCCGCTCTCCGCCTCGGTCTTCATCCCCAGCACCGCCACCCGTCGAGACGAGCGCAGGAGCTCGGCGATCCGCCCTTCGTCCTCCAGGAGATGCTCGCGCCAGTCGCCCATTTCGTGCCTCCCCGCCTGTTCCGAGGGCCGTCGCCCTCGCGCAAGCATCCCTTTATTGACGCGTGCGGCCGCGGAGATCCGAGGACGGCGGCCGCGACGATTTCTTGACGGTCGGACTTCGCTTCATCCGTCGGAGGGCCCGATATCGTGCGCCGCGATCAGCCGAAGAATCACACACTTGCGCACCTTGTCACCTGAAAAATGGACAGCGAGGGGGCGCGGCCTACGATGACACTCGAGAGGCGAGGCCATGGCGCGCATGGACGACGTGACGAGCGAGGTCCCAGTAATGACGACGAGGAAGACGGCCCAGGCGGTGGTCACCGAGGCAGCCGCGCAGTCCGTGCTCCGGCGGAGCGGGACGCGCGAGCTCGCTCCTTCCGAGGAGAAGGTGATGCGGATGCGGCTGGGCGCCTCCTTGCCTCGTAAGGACGCCCTCGAATGGGTTGGGCAGGGCAACGAGGAGCTGGAGATCGAGCTGCGCGCCATCGAGATCGAGACCTTCCTCAAGCTCCGCGAGCGCCAGGAGCGCCCCGCGGCCGCGTCTCCGCGGGGGTCGCGGTCGAAGGAGAAGATCATCCGCGCGCTCCGCAAGAAGGGGCCGAGCCACTAGCTCCCCCCCTCGATCGCCTTGGCGAGAGCCCTCGACGCCAGCGCGATCGGGGGCTTTTCCGTCTCCGGCCCCGGCGAGCCGGCCGCGAGCAGACCGGAGAGCGCGCCCGGGGTGCGGGGGTTCAGGAAGAAGTCCTCGTCGTACCGCTCCACCAGCTCGCGGCGCAGCTTCTCCCCCCACGCCGCTCCGGCGAGCGAGGTGAAGAGGAGGTCCGCATCCGAGTCGCGGGCGGCGAGCCCGTCGGGCCAGGTGGCCAGGGCCGCGGCCCCGAGCGCCTCGCGGTGGGCTCGCCGCCAGGCGGCCCCGGTCAGGCCGCGCTCCGACTCCGCCGCCACCCGGAGCGCCGCCGCTCGCACCCGGAGCTCGAAGAGCCGCCTCAGCGCCACTCCGCGCACGACGTCGGGTAGATGCCGGCGCTCGACGCCGAGCGCCCGCTCCAGGAAGCGCGGCGCGAGGAGGAGCGAGGAGGCGAGCGCGCCGAGCGCCGCGGGGAAGTGCCGAGCCCGCCGGCTCGGGGGACTCGCCCGGGCCGCAACCGCGGCGCCGACTGCGGCGAAGAGCCCGAGCCAGTCGGCGACCCCGCCCTGCCGCCGGAAGGAGACGCGCCCCTCGAACGCGTGCGCGCCCGGCCATTTCGCCGGCCGCTCCTCCGCGTCGACCCGCACCGGCTCGGGGTCGAGCCCGAGGCCCAGGAAGGCCCGGCGGAGCTCGGCCGCGAGGAGCTGGGGGCGAAAGAGGCCGTCGTAAGCGCGCAGCCCGAGCAGGTGACGCAGGTCGGCGCGCCCGAGCTCGCCCGAGGGCGGCGCGGGCAGCGCTTGGCGCGAGGCGAGCCACGAGAGTGCCTCGCGGTAGGCGTCCTCCGAGGCGTTGAGGAGTTCGTCGCCCTCCACCACCGCCTCCCAGGGCGGGACGAGCCCCATCTCCGCGCGCGCCCGGGCTCGCGCCTCTGCCGCCGCCTCGCGTCGCGGAGCGGCGGAGCGGGCCGCCTCCGCCGCGCCGCGCTCGAATGCCAGCCGCCGGGCGCGATCGGCCTCGGCCGAGGCGCGGAGGTCGGCGGCCCCGAGGGGCAACCGGCCGCCCGGGCACTCGCCGCTCGCCGCGGATTCCGCCGCCCGCCAGGCCTCCTCCTCCCCTGCCGCGGCCCGTTCCGCCCGGAGCGCGGCCACCGCCCGCGCAAGCTCGGCCTCGCCCTGCCCCCGGAGCGCGGCCACCGTGTCCTTGTGGGCGGCGCGACCGTGGGCCCGGAATGCCGCGGCCAGCGCGGGCTCCGCCTCGATCCCGGCGACGTGGCGGAAGCGCTCCTCGGCGAGCTTGCGCGAGAGCGCGTCGATCTCCGAGCGGACCTCCTCGACGTCGACGCCGTCCATGGACGGGTTCTACCCCGGATCGCGCCCCCGATCCCGCGAGCGGCTCGGCAGGGCCCCGCGGCGAAGGGCGGGGGCGGTGCCGCTCCGCCTTGACTTCCCGCGCCAGACCGTTACCTTCCCCGGCTCGAACCCGGGCGCCGCCCCTGCCGGCGCGAAGAGATCGGAACCATGCCCATCTACGAGTACGACTGCCCCAAGTGCGGGCGCTTCGACGCCATCCAGAAGATGTCGGCGCCGCCGCTGCGCCGGCACGACGCCTGCGGGTCCGCGGTGAAGAAGGTGATGAGCGCAGGCGCCTTCGCCTTCCGGGGCTCGGGCTTCCACGCCACCGACTACAAGAAGGCGGCCGGGCCCTCCTGCGAGGCGCCCAAGGGCGCGGGCTGCCGGGGCTGTCCCGCGGCCGAGGCGTGACCTCCTCCCGGCGCCTGCCGTGAAGCGCCTCGCGCTCTCCGCCGGCCCCGCCGACGAGGGCGAGCGCATCGACCGGTTCATCGCCGCCCGCGGAGGCGTCTCGCGCGGGGCGGCGCGGCGCGCCCTCGACGAGGGCGGGGTCTTCCTCGACGGCCGGCGCTGCAAGGTGGCGAGCCGGCTCCTGCGGCCCGGCCAGGAGGTGGTGGTGAACCTCTCGGAGGGAGACCGCTCCGCCAAGGGCGCGGCGCCGCTCGGGCGGGAGAGGCTCCTCTACGCCGACGAGCACCTGGCCGCGGTGGACAAGCCCTCGGGGGTGCCGGCGCAGCCGACGCTCACGAGCGACCGGGGGCACCTGGCCGAGCTCGTCTCCGCCCTCCTGGGTGCGGAGGTGACGCTCGTGCACCGCCTCGACCGGGAGACGAGCGGGGTCACCGTCCTCGCCCGCACCGCGGCCGCGGCGCAGAAACTCTCCGCCGACTTCCGGCAGGGGAGGCCCGCAAAGACCTACCTCGCGCTCTGCGCCCGTTCCCCGTCTCCGCCGGCCGGGCGCATCGAGGCCCCGCTCGGGAAGGGAAGGACCGGCCACCCCGGCCGCCGCGTGGTGCGACCGGATGGCGAGCCGGCGGCGACCGCGTACCGAACCCTCGCCACCGGACCGGGGGGGGTGGCGCTCGTCGAGGCTCGCCCGGAGACGGGGCGAACGCACCAGATCCGCGCCCACCTCGCCCACCTGGGCGCCCCGCTGCTCGGCGACGCCCGCTACGGCGGGCCCCGCATGCTGGGGGCGCTCGCCATCCCGCGCGTCATGCTCCACGCCCTCCGGCTCGAGCTCGACCACCCGGCGAGCGGGGAGCGCCTCTCGCTCGAGGCGGCGGAGCCCGAGGACTTCCGGGCGATGCGCCTCGCCCTCCTCTAGCGGAAAGGCCGGGCCCGCCGCGACTGGCAGGCGCGAGGGAAACGTGCTTTCTTCCCGGCCCGAGGCGCGGTCGACACCCACGGAGAGGATGCCCCGGAATGAACTCCACCCCCCCGAGTGAGGGCGCGAAGGACTTCAGGCCCTACGTCCCCGCCGACCGGGTGATCCCCGAGTTCACGGTGAAGGCCGTCGTCACCGGCGCGCTCTTCGGCGTCCTCTTCGGCGCCGCCACCGTCTACCTGGCGCTCAAGGCCGGGCTCACCGTCTCGGCGTCCATTCCCATCGCCGTCATCGCCATCTCGCTCGGGCGCAAGCTCCTGCGCACCAACATCCTCGAGAACAACATCATCCAGACCACCGGCTCCGCCGGCGAGTCCATCGCCGCCGGGGTGGTCTTCACCCTGCCCGGGTTCCTCTTCCTCTCGACGGTGCCGGGGACGGGACAGAGCGTCGGGGGCGGCTACTTCAACTACCTGACGCTCTTCCTGCTGTCGCTCGTGGGCGGCATCCTCGGCGTGCTGATGATGATCCCGCTGCGCCGGTCGCTCATCGTGAAGGAACACGGCCAGCTGCAGTACCCGGAGGGCGCCGCCTGCGCCTCGGTGCTCATCGCCGGGGACCGGGGCGGGGACTTCGCCAAGACCGCCTTCCAGGGGGTAAGCCTGGCGCTCGTCTACGCCGTGCTCCAGAAGGTCTTCCACGTCATCGCCGAGGTCCCGGCCTGGGTGACGGCGCAGTCCAACAAATGGCTCCCCTCGGCCACCGTGAACGGGGAGATCACGCCCGAGTACCTGGGGGTGGGCTACATCATCGGGCCGCGCATCGGCGGCGTGCTCGTCGCCGGCGGCGTGCTCGCCTGGCTCGGGCTCATCCCGCTCCTGGCGGTGCTCGTCCCGCCCGACGCGGTGGCGCTCCAGCTCGTGAAGCTCGGGATGATGAGGGACCTCGCCACCGCCGGCGGCCCCGGGGGCTGGGACCCGGTGGCCCACACCTTCGCCAACGTGCCGAACGCCATCTATCGCGCCTACATCCGCCAGGTGGGGGCGGGGGCCGTGGCGGCGGGCGGCTTCATCACGCTCGTCAAGACGCTGCCCACCATCTGGTCGTCGCTCCGCGACAGCATCCGCTCGCTGCGGGGGAGCGGCGCCGGGGAGCGCGGCGTCCTTCGCACCGAGCGCGACCTCTCCTTCGCGACGGTGCTGGCGGGCAGCCTGGGCCTGTTGGTGGTGCTGACGCTCCTGCCCATCGTCCCGGGGCGCACCGTCCTCCACAAGTTCCTCATCGCCCTCCTGGTCGTGGTCTTCGGGTTCGTCTTCGTCACCGTCTCCTCCCGAATCGTCGGCCTCATCGGCTCCTCCTCCAACCCCATCTCCGGGATGACCATCGCCACGCTCATGGCCACCGCCATGGTGTTCGTAGGGCTGGGCTGGACCGGGAGCGCCTACGAGCCCATGGCCCTGGTGGTGGGGGGGATGGTGTGCATCGCCGCCGCCAACGCCGGCGCCACCAGCCAGGACCTCAAGACCGGCTTCCTCGTCGGCGCCACCCCGCGCTTCCAGCAGGTGGCGCTCTTCGTCGGCGCCATCTTCTCCTCGCTCGTCATCGGCCTCACCGTCCAGGTCCTCGACAAGCCCACCACCCAGCAGGCAGCGCTCGGCATCGTGCACGCCATCGGGTCGGACAAGTTCCCGGCGCCGCAGGCGACGCTCATGGCCACGCTCATCAAGGGGCTGCTTTCCCTGAACTTGGACTGGACCTTCGTGCTGGTGGGCGTCTTCCTCTCGGTGACGATGGAGCTCTGCGGAGTGAAATCGCTCTCCTTCGCCGTCGGCGCCTACCTGCCGCTCTCCACCACGCTCCCCATCTTCGCGGGCGGGGCCCTCAAGGGGGCGGTCGACGGGCTCGCCGGCCGAAAGGGCGAGAAGGTGGAAGAGAGCGAGCTCGGCGGCGGCAGCCTCTTCGCCACCGGGCTGGTCGCCGGCGGGGCCTTGATGGGGGTGATCGTGGCGCTGCTGCAGGTGAACGACTCGGTGGACCAGTTCTTCGCCACCCACCTCAACCTGCAGCCGACGCTCACCCGCCTCCTCGGCTCGGGCGGCTACCAGCTCCTGGGCGTGGGCTTCTTCGCCCTCCTCGGGCTCCTCCTCTTCCGGACCGCCCGTCGGTCGCACGTCTCGCTCGACTAGAGGCGGCCCGCCGGTGGTGCGGCGCTCCGGTGCGCCGGCGCGCGGCGAGCTCCCGCCCCCTGCTCACGGAGTCCCTCGCCCGGGATCGGCCCTCCGCTCCTTCCGGCGCACCACGAGCACCCAGACGACGAAGATGGCGACCACCGCGGCCGCCACCGCCAGCTCCACCAGCCGGATCTGCTTCTTCATCTGCTCGATGTGACCGGCGAAGTACCACCCGGCCGACACCACCATGGGGACCGAGAGGAGGGCGGAGGCGCCGTCGGCGAGGAGGAAGGTCGCGCTCCTCACCCCGGAGGCGCCGGCGAACGCGAAGACCGGCAGGCGGAAGCCGGAGGCGTGGCGCGCCGCCATGATGGTGAGCACGCCGTGGCGGGCGAAGTGGCGTTCGATGAAGGCGCGCCGCGCCGGGGTGAGGACCCTCCGCACGTGCCTCGAGTCGAGCACCCGGGGCCCATGCCGCCTCCCCAGCCGGAAGAGGAGGAAGTCCCCGGTGACGAGCCCCACCCAGGTGACCACGATGGCCGGCCCGAGGAGCAGCACCCCGCGCCGCGCCAGGTACCCGGCGGTGAGCTGCACCAGCTCCTCGGGGACCGGCACCCCCACCCCGCCGGCGAGGAGCAGCCCGAAGATGGCGGCGTAGGTGAACTGGCTGATGAGCCGCAGCAGCACCTTCCCTCCGGAGACCCGACGGTACCACGCCCGGCCGCGGCCGCCGCACCGTCAGGCGACGCACCGGTAGTCGCGGAGCTCCTCGAAGCCCTGGCGCTCGAGCTCCGCCCGGATGAGGTCGCGCGCACCGACGGCCCCCACCGCCACCAGGAGCGGCAGCCCGCGCGCCCGCCCCGCCTCCGAGTACGGGTACACCGGGGCGCCGGCCACCCGGCGGCCGAACTTGCGCGGGTCAACCTCCAGGAAGAGCGCCACCCGGATGCGGTGCCGGGCGAGCGCGCGGGCGAAGGAGCGGCCGGTCTCGCCCGCCCCCCAGAGCGCCACCTCGCCCCTCCCGCGGAGCGCGCCCTCGGCCAGCCAGGCCGCCTTGAGCGCCTGGTGGCGCGCGAGCGCGTAGCGGCCGTCGGTGCGGGTGAGCCGGGATTCCGACTCGCGCCAGTCGAGCAGGACCTCGGGGAGGTTGGTGAGCCGGCCCCCGGCCGCCGCCAGCCGGAGCCAGAGGTCGTAGTCCTCGGGGAAGTCGCCCTCGCGCCAGCCGCCGGCGCGCTCGAGCGCCTCTCGCCGGATGGCGGACGCGGGGTGAACGAGCGGCGCCTCGACGAGGAGGTCGCGCCAGACGAGCTCGGCGGTGACGAGGCCGTTCAGCCAGGCGGCGTAGCGTCGCATGCCGGCGGCCACCGCCCGGCGCGGGAAGAGGCGCACCCGCGATCCCACCGCCGCCAGCGAGCCGTCCTGGTCGAGCGCCGCCAGCTGCCTCTCCAGGCGGCGCGGGTGGGCGACGTCGTCGGCGTCCATGCGGGCCACCACCTCGGCGTCGCAGCGGTCGAGCCCCCGGCAAAGGGCCCGGGCGATGCCCTCCCCGGGGCCGCGCACCACCTCCAGGCGTCCGTCCACCTCGGCGAGCCGCCGGAGGAGGTCGCCGGTCCCGTCGCGCGAGCCGTCGTCCACGGCGACGAGCCGGAAGTCCCGAAACGTCTGCCTCAGGATCGAGACCGCCGCCGCTCGCAGGGTGCGTTCGGCGTCCCGCGCCGGGAGCAGCACCGCCACGCGCGGCACGGGCGACCGCTACCCCTCGTAGTCCCCGCCCACCAGCGGCTCAAGCTCGCCTTGCAGCCCCGCGCGCGCCCCGCCGTCCGCCGCCTCCAGGGGCTCGGCCGCTTGCTCGACGAGCTGGCTGCAGAGCCACACCGCCGCGAAGTAGTAGCCGGTGGGCCCGAGCCCGACCACCTGGCCCCGGGTGGCGGGCGCCACCAGGTCGTGGCGGCGCCACTCCTCCCGCGCGTGGACGTTGGAGAGGTGCACCTCCACGGTCGGGCAGGGGAGCGCCTTCAGGCAATCGTGGAGCGCGTAGCTCGTGTGGCTGAGCGCGCCCGGGTTGATGATGACGCCCTTCGCCTGCTGCCGGTTCTCCTGCAAGAAGTCGAGGAGTGCCCCCTCGTAGTTCGACTGAATGGCCTTGAGCGGCTGGCCGTAGGCGGCGCACGCCTCCTCCACCATCTTCTCGATGTCCGAGAGCGGGGTGCCCCCGTAGATCTGCGGCTCGCGCTCCCCGAGCAGGTTCAGGTTCGGTCCGTTGACGAGCAGGATCATCGCGTCTCCCCGATCTCTCGCGCCGTGGCGCGCACCGCTCCGTCGTCCGCGGTGACGTCCCACTCTACCGCCCAGTCGCTCCCCCGGTGAACTGGAAGCACCCATCGAAGGCCGGCGGCGGTTCGCTTCTTGTCGTACCCCATGAGAGTCAAGGCGCGGCGAGCCACCGCGCCGTCCACCCGCACCGGCAGCCGGGCGCCACCGATCGCCTCCTCGGCGCGGGCGACGGCGTCCGCGCCGACGCGGCCGAGGTTTCGCGCCAGCCGGAAGGCGAAGGCCATCCCCACCGCCACCGCCTCCCCGTGCTTGTAGCGGGAGAACCCGCCCGCCGCCTCCACCCCGTGCCCGAAGGTGTGCCCGAGGTTGAGGAGCTTCCGCTCCCCGCGCTCCTTCGGGTCGCGCTCCACCACCTCCAGCTTCACCCGCGCGCACTCCGCGACGAGCTCCACGCCGGCGCGGCCTCGCCTCGCGCTCGCCGCCATCCGCGGCAAGAGGGCTGGGCGCAGGAACCCGTACTTGAGGGCCTCTCCCAGCCCGGACCGGAGCTCCCGCTCGGGGAGCGTGGCGAGCGCCGCTGGATCCGAGAGCACCGCCACCGGCGGGTGGAAGGCGCCCACCGCGTTCTTCGCCTCCGGGAGGTTCGCCCCCGTCTTCCCGCCCAGCGCCGCGTCCACCATCGCGAGCAGAGTGGTGGGCAGCGCCAGCCAGTCGACCCCCCGCATGTAGAGGGCGGCGAGCAGGCCGGCCGCGTCGGTGACCGCCCCACCCCCCAGGGCGACGACCAAGCTTTGGCGCGTGAGCCCGGCGCGCAGGAGCTTCCGGGCGGCGGACTCGAGGGCGGCGAGGGTCTTCCCCCGCTCGCCGTCGGGCAGGATCACGGTGGCGGCGAGCGCGCCCTTGCCGAGCTCCGCGGCAACCCGGTGCCCGAGCGGCGTCTCCAGCACGCGGGCGCAGGTGACGAGCGCCACCCGGTCGCGCCCGGAGGCCACCTCGGCGGCGCGCTGCGGCAGCAGGCGCCCCACCTCCACCGGGTAGCGGCGCCCGTCCTGGCGCGCCTCGAGGAGGACGGCGCTCATGCCTCGGCCCCGAGGAGCGCGACGATCTTCTGCGCCACGGCCTCCGCCGACAACCCGTCGACCGCCACCGAGAGGGGGGAGCGCCGGTAGAGGGGGAGCCGGCGGCGGAGCAGCGGCTCCCAGCGGCCGGCCAGCGGGCGACCTTCCCCGCCGCCCAGGCGCCGCGCCGCTTCCCGGGGCGAGACGTCGAGGAACACCACCCGCCCGACGCGGAGCAGGTGCGAGGCGCTGTCCGGATCGCAGAAGGCACCGCCTCCGAGGTCGGCCACCACCGGTCCGCGCAGGCCCCGCACCGCCCAGCGCTCCCGGGAGCGGAAGGAGGGCTCGCCCTCCTCGGCGAAGACGCGTTCCACCGGCTTGCGGGCGAGCGCCTCGACGAGCGCGTCGGTGGAGACCACCCGGCGGCCCAGGAGCCGGCCCAGCTCCTTCGCCACGGTAGACTTTCCCGACCCCATCATCCCTGTTAGCGCCAGGGTCTCATCGGATCCGAGCGGCATAGGCCTCGACGGCCTTCTCGATATCCCGAATCGCGTCTCCGGGGAACTTCTCGACGAAGGCGCTCGCGAGCTCCCAGCACACCACCGCCTCTCCCACCACCGAGGCGGCAGGCACCGCACACACGTCGCTGCGCTCGTAGCGGGCCTGGACGGCCTCGCGGGTGTCGATGTCCACCGTCGGCAGCGGCGTCACCATGGTGGGGATGGGCTTCATGTAGGCCCGCACCTGGAGCGGCTCGCCGTTCGTCATCCCGCCCTCCAGCCCCCCGGCCCGGTTGGTGTCGCGGAAGTAGCCGCGCTCGGCGGTGAAGCGGATGGCGTCCTGGAACCGGTCGCCGGGGAGCTCCACGCGCGTCCCGGCGCCGATCTCGACCGCCCGGATGGCGGGGATGGAGCAGAGCGCGCCGGCAAGGCGTCCGTCGAGGCGGCGATCGGGGTGCACGTAGCTGCCGAGCCCGGGCGGGAGGCCGACCGCGTAGACCTCGAAGGTCCCGCCGATGGAGCCGCCGCGGGCCTTCTCGCGGTCGATGATGGCCCTCCACTCTGCCGCCAGGCGCTCGTCGGCCGTGCGCAGGTCGGAGGCGTCGACGGCGGCCTCCTCCTCGGAGGTGAGCGGTCCCTCCGGGCGAGTGTCGCGCTCCCCTATCGCCACCACCCGCGAGGTGACCTTCACCCCGAAGTGGCCGAGGAGCTGGCGGGCGAGCGCGCCCAGCGCCACGGTGGCGGCGGTGGAGCGGGCGCTGGCCCGCTCCAGCGCGTCGCGGGCGTCGTCGAACCCGTACTTCTGCACTCCGGCCAGGTCGGCGTGCCCGGGGCGGGGCCGGGTGAAGCGCGGCCCGCCCCGCGCGGTGGGAGAGACGAGGTCCTTCCAGTTCTCGTGGTCCTTGTTCCAGATGACGAGAGCGATGGGTGAGCCCAGGGTCACCCCGCCCCGGATGCCGGAGAGGAACTGTGCCTCGTCCCTCTCGATCGCCTGCCGACCGCCGCGGCCGTAGCCCCTCTGGCGCCGGGCCAGGTCGCGGCCGACCACGGCGAAGTCGATCGCGAGCCCGGCCGGGAACCCCTCGGCGATGGCGGCCAGGCCGGGCCCGTGGCTCTCGCCGGCGGTGAGGTAGCGCAGCGCCATGGCTAACGTCCTCCCGGGCGCGCGATGGCGCGGGCCATCGCGTCCTCGGAGGCGTGGCGGTCGAGCCAGAGGCGGAAGGCGAGAGCGCCCTGGCGCACCAGCACCTCCTCGCCGCTGATGAGGCGGGTCCCGGCGTCGCGGGCGGACCGGGCGAAGGTGGTGTCCCCGTAGACGAAGTCGAGGGCCACTTGCCCGGCGCGCCAGGCGAGCGGCGGGAGCTCCCCCGCCTTCTCCGGCATGCCGAGCGAGGTGGCGTGCACCACCGCGTCCGCGCGGATGACCTGGGAGGGAGCTTCCTCCCAGGGCACCGCCCGGGCCATCGACTCGGGCTTGCCGAGGCCGAGGGCCATCTCCCGGCACAGCCGCGCCGCCACCTCCGGGCGTCGCGCCGCCACCGTCACCTCCGCCCCCGCCTGCAAGAGCGCCCAGACGGCGGCGCGCGCCGCCCCGCCCGCCCCGAGGACCAGGCCGCGCGACCGCGGTCCCACTCCGGCGTCGGTGAGCAGCCCGCGCACCGCCGGGGCGTCGGTGTTGTGGCCGGCCCACCCTTCGTCGAGGCGGGTGAGCGTGTTCACTGCCCCCACCCGGGCGGCGATGGGGTCGAGCGAGCGGCACAGTCGGGCCGCCTCCTCCTTGTGCGGCACCGTCACGTTCAGGCCCTTCAGTCCGAGCGCGTGCGCTCCGCGCAGCGCGTCGGCGAGGTCCGGGGGGGCCACCGGCAAGGCCAAGTAGACCGCGTCGACGTTCGCCTCGGCGAGGGCCGCATTCTGCATGGCGGGAGAGAGGCTGTGCCCCACCGGCCACCCCAGCAGGGCGAAGAGCTGCGTGCGTCCGCCGATCACGGTGCCTCCGCCAGTCGATCGAGGGTGTCGAAGAAGCCCGGGAAGCTGGTGGCCACGCAGGCCACGTCGTCGAGCGCCACCTCGGCGCCCCGGGAGAAGAGCTGCGCCACCGCCATGCTCATGGCGATGCGGTGATCCATGCGGGTGGCCACCGCCACGCCGCGCAGGGGAGTGGGGCCTTCGATGGCACAGCCGTCCTCGAAGAGCTCGATGCGGGCACCGGCGGCCGCGAGCGTCTCCCCCATGGAGGCGAGCCGGTCGGACTCCTTCACCCGCAGCTCCTTCGCGTCCCGGATCACCGTCCGTCCGCGCGCCTGCGTCGCCATCACCATGATCACCGGCAGCTCGTCGATGAGGCGGGGCACGAGCGCGCCTCCGATGCTGGCGGCCCGGAGCTCCGAGCCGCGGACGACGACGTCGGCCCTGGGCTCCCCGGCGCTCTCGCGCTCGTTCGAGATCGCGACGCCGGCCCCCATCTCGGCGAGCACGTCGAGGAGGCCGGTGCGGGTGGGGTTGGTGCCCACGCCCAGCGCCGTTACCTCCGAGCCCGGCAGGGCCGCCGCGGCGCAGAGGAAGAAGGCCGCCGACGAGATGTCCCCGGGCACGTCGACCTCGCCGCCGCGGAGCCGGCCGGGCGAGAGCGCGACCTCGAGGCCATCCACCCGGAGGGCGGCGCCCATGCGGCGCAGCATCCGCTCGGTGTGATCGCGCGAGCCGGCGGGCTCGAGCACCCGGGTCTCGCCCTCCGCCGAGAGCCCGGCGAGGAGGATGGCCGACTTCACCTGGGCGCTCGCCACCGATAGGACGTGGCGGGTGCCCGCGAGCGCCCTCCCCCGCACCACCAGCGGCGGGAGGCGGTCGCCGTCGCGCGCCGAGAGATCGCCGCCCATCCGGCGCAACGGCTCGATGACGCGGCGGACCGGGCGCCGCCGCAGGGACGCGTCCCCGGTGAGGATCGAGAGCCCCGGCAGACCGGCGAGTACGCCCGCGAGCAGCCGCAGGCTCGTCCCGGAGTTCCCGCAGTCGATGACGTCGCCGGGCTCCGAGAGCCGCTCCGGGGGCGCGACCACCACGAGCGGCCCCTCCTCGCGCACGCGCGCCCCGAGCTGCTCCACCGCCTTCCAAGTGGAGTGGACGTCCTCGGCCCGCAGGAGCCCGCGAACCCGGCTCTCGCCCTCGGCGAGGGCCGCGAAGAGGAGGGCGCGGTGGGACACCGACTTGTCCCCCGGGACCTGGAAGGACCCGCGCAGGGGTCCGCGGCGGCGGCAGACGATCCCGCTCAGAAGAGCTCCTCCCGGGCGGCGCGCGCCTCCTCCAGCGCCTGGCGCGCCGCCTCCTTGGACTCGGCGATGGAGCCGAGGAGCCGGTGCAGCTGGCGCTCCAGCTCGGCGGCGGCCCCGGGGAGGTGAGCGTTGCGCCGGGCCACCTCTCCCTGGATGTCGAAGGCGAAGGCGGCGAGGCGTGTCGCGTCGTTCAGCCCCGGCCCGGCGAGCTCCTGCGCGAGCGGTCCCGCGCCGCGCGCGGCGAGCGACATGGCCCCGGCGAGGAGGTAGGGAAGGTGCGAGACCATGGCCACCGCCAGGTCGTGCTCGGCCGCGGTGCAGGAGACCACCTTCGCCCCGAGCGCCCGGTGCAGGGCGGCCACGCGCTCCGCCGCCGGGGCGGGCACGCCGTCGGTGCACACCGCCACCGTCCCGCCCCTCCATCGGTCGGCGCGAGACGCCTCGAATCCCCCCCGCCCCCCGAACATGGGGTGGGCGCCGACGAAGGACACCCCCGGGTGCAGGTCCTCCCGCGCCACCACCAGCACCCGCTCCTTCGCGCCTCCGACGTCGGAGAGCACCGATCCCTGGGGCATCCGGCAGGAGACCGGGGCGAGAAGCGCCTCGATGGCGGCGATGGGGGTGCACAGGACCACGATTTCGCAGCCGCCGAGCCAGTCGGAGGGGGCCTCGTGGGCCTCGTCGACCACGCCCTCCCGGACGGCCCGCTCGCGCACCTCCGCGCGGGGCTCGGCGGCGGCGATGCGCACCTCGGGCGCGACCTCGCGGAGAGCGCGAGCGAGCGACCCTCCCATGAGGCCGAGGCCGACGATGCCCATCCGGCGCGGGAGCTCTCCGCTCACGGGCACCCCCTCATCGCTCGCCCGGGGGGCCGGCCAGGTCGGGGCGGAGGGCCCGGGCGCCGCGCAGGTAGACGTGTCTCGCCTCGCGCGGCTTGCCGGAGTCGAGGTGGATGAGGACCCGCACCACGCGTGGAAGCGACCCCGGGACCGGGATCTCGCGGGAGCAGATCATGGGGACCATGGTCCAGCCGGCACGCACCCGGGCCGCCCGGGCGGGGAAGTCGGCGTCCAGGTCGTGGGTGACGGTGAAGATGGCCCAGACGATGTCCTCGGGCGCGATGGCGTTCGTCTCGCACAGCACCCGGCAGAGCTCCGCCACCCCGTCCTCCATCGCCTGGACGGTGTTGGCGTCGATCTGGGTGGCCCCGCGGATCCCTCGCATGGGGATCGGAGCTTACTTCCAGACGCGCCGGTCGTCGATCCGCTTCGCTCCCTCCGGCAAGGTGCCGGGAGGAGCCACCCGCACCTCGCCCCGCACCTTGATCTCGTCGCGCAGCGCGTCGGCCAGCCGCGGCGAGAGCGCGGCGGCATCGGCCGCTGCGCCGAGCTCGAGTAGGTACTCCAGCCGGTCGAGGTGTCCCTCGCGGGTCACCACCGCCTGCCAGCGGGCCACCTCCGGGAAGCGCTTCATCACCTCGGCGATCTGGCCGGCGCGCACGAACATTCCCCGCACCTTGACGCCGTCGCCGACGCGGCCGAGGAGGCCGGACAGCTTGGGGGTGGTGCGGCCGCAGGCGCAGCGCTCCTCCGGCCCGAGCGAGGAGAGGTCGCCGGTGGCGAGGCGCAGCAGCGGGTAGGTGGCGTCGAAGAGCGTCCCCACCACCTCTCCGGGCTGGCCCGGGCCCGCGGCCCGGCCGGTCTCCGCGTCCAGCACCTCGACGAGGGCGTCGGGGTGCACGTGCCAGCCGCCTTTCGCCGGGCACTCGTAGGCGAGGCACCCCAGGTCGGCCGTCCCGTAGCCCTGGAGCACCCGGACCCCGAAATCGTCCTCCAGCTCGGCGCGCAGGGACTCCGGCAGCATCTCGGCGACGACGAAGGCCGTCTCGAACCGGAGGGGGAGGGAGAGCTCGCGCCCCTTGGCGAGCAGGGCGTGGAGGAAGCTCGGCAGCCCCAGGTAGGCAGTGGCGCCGAGGTGGGCCGCCACCTTGACTTGGAGCTCCGTCTGCCCCACCCCGGCGGGGATGACGGCGCATCCGAGGGCCCGCGCCCCGGCGTCGAGCATGAAGCCGAGCGGGGTGAGGTGGTAGCTGGCGGCGTTGTGTGCGATCTCGCCCTTGCGGAACCCGGCGGAGGCGAGGGCGTGGCGGAAGCGCCAGTAGTCCTCGGTGGCGCCCTGCGGGTCGTAGATGGGGCCGGGCGACATGAAGACGCGCGCCAGCCGCCCGGGCTCCACGGCCAGGAAGCCGCCGAAGGGTGGGGCCTCCGCCTGGGCCCCGGGGAGCGAGTCCTTGCGGGTGACCGGGACCTTGTCGAGGTCGTCGAGGCCCGCCACGTCGGCGGGCTTCACCCCGGCGGAGAGGAGCGCGCGCCGGGCCGCGGGAGCGTGGGCGTAGGCGTGGGCCACGGTCCTGCGCAGGCGCTCGCCCTGCAGGGGGCGTCGGGTCTCGGCCGCCTGGCACTCGAGCGAGGGGTCGAGGATCCGGGAGGGGCGGAGTGCGGGCATCGGGCTCCCTTCGGGCGTCGAGGGGCCCCCGTCTAGGAGAGCCACCGCTTGCGGCGCTTGTAGAACTTCAGGTTCTTGTAGCTCTTCTTCGCCCCCTCGGCGCCTCCGCCCAGGTAGAACTCCTTCACGTCCTCGTTGGCGCGCAGCTTGGCCGGCTCGCCGTCCAGCACCACCCGGCCGCCCTCCATGATGTACCCGTAGTCGGCGATGGCGAGCGCCAGGTTGGCGTTCTGCTCCACGAGCAGGATGGTGGTCTTCTCCTCTTCGTTGATGCGCTTCACGATGCGGAAGATCTCCGCTACCAGGAGCGGGGCGAGCCCGAGCGAGGGCTCGTCGAGCATCATGAGCTTGGGGCGGGCCATGAGCGCCCGGCTGATGGCGAGCATCTGCTGCTCGCCGCCGGAGAGGTACCCGGCGAGCCTCTTCCGCCGCTCCTTCAGCCGCGGGAAGAAGTCGTAGCACAGGTCCCGGTCGCGCCGGAGCCCGGCGCGGTCGCCGCGGGTGTACCCGCCCATCTCGATGTTCTCCTCGACCGAGAGGTCCTCGAAGACGCGCCGCCCTTCCATCACCTGGAAGATGCCGCGGCGAACCACCAGCTCGGGGGGGAGCCGGTGGACGGGCTCGCCCTCGAAGACGATGGCCCCGTCGGTGACCTCCCCCTCCTCGCTCTTCAGGAGGCCGGAGATGGCCTTCAGGGTGGTGCTCTTGCCGGCCCCGTTCGAGCCCAGGACCGCCACCACCTTGCCCGCCGGGACCGAGAGGGACAGGCCCTTCAGGACCAGGATGACGTCGTCGTAGATGACCTCGACGTTCTTCAGCTCGAGCATGGGCCGCCTCCGGTGCGGGCGCGGCGGGCGGGGCCCCTCGCCCCGCCCGCCCTTCCCGGGTTCCTCGCCGCTACAGGCCGAGCCAGTCGGGCTTCCTCGGCAGCGTGTACTCGGCCACCTTCACCAGCTTGCCGCCCTTGATCTGGTAGATGGCGGTGGTGGTGGTGGGCCGGTGGTCGGTCGAGGTGTAGGAAACGGGCTGGGTCAAGCCGCCGGTGGAGAAGTCCCGGAGCGTCTCGGCGGCCGCCTTGATCCCGGGCCCGTTCAGCTGCCCGGCCTTGTCGGCGCGCTTGAGCGCCTCCGACCAGACGAGCACGTACGAGAAGCCGCGAACGTACATGGTGTCGCCCTTCTCGCTGGGGCGGAACCTCTGGTGCATGGCCTCGACGTTCTTCATCGCCGGCACCGGGTCCCCGTAGGGGACGTCGGGCATGACGCCGGTGACCCCCTCGGCGAGCGGGCCGGCGACCGCCACCAGGATCTCCGAGAAGCCGTAGGGGTTCGACCCGAACTTGATGCCGAGGCCGAGCTTCTTCGCGTCCCCGAGGACAAGGCGCACGCCGCTGGTGGTGACGTTGATGTAGGCGTAGTCGACGGCCTTCTGCTTCATGGTGAGCAGCTGGCTCGTGGCGTCCTGGAAGTTCGGGGGCAGGACCTCCTCGTCGACGACGTCGACCCCGATCTCCTTCGCGTACGCCTTGCCGGCTGCGATGGGGGCGCGCCCGTAGGCGTTGTCCCCGAACATGAAGGCGACCTTGGCCGTGCCCGGCTTCGAGCCCCAGTCCTTCTTCACCCAGGCGAGCCAGGCGCGCAGCTGGTCGGAGTAGGTGGGGGCGACGAAGAAGTTGTAGGGGAACTTGGCGGGGTCGGAGAGGGGCGCGGCGAAGGAGCCGGAGAAGTAGGGGATCTTGTCCTGGGTCACGAACTCCTTCAGGGCCTCGGTGTCGCCCGTGCCCCAGCCCTGGATGAGGACGACCTTCTCGTCGTTCACCAGTCGCTTGTAGGCGGCGCGGGCCTGGTCGATCTTGTAGCCGTAGTCGACCCCCACCAGGGCGATCTTCTTGCCGTTCACGCCCCCGTTCTCGTTCACGAAGGCCACGGCGTCGATCACCCCCTGCTGGAAGGGCTTGCCGACGTCGGCGGTCACGCCGGTGAGGTCGAAGATCCCGCCGATCTTGATGTCCTGGGCGCGGGGATGGCTGGGGAGGAGCGCCGCCACCGCGACGGCCAGGGACGCTCCGAGGAGCTTGCCGGTCACTGCCATGCTTTGCCTCCTTGACGCTGGGTCAACTGCGCACCTTCGCTCGCTGCCTGCGACTGCTAGTAGGAGAACGGGTACAGCTTCCAGTAGTTCTTCACGTGGTGCCACCGGGCGGCCATGCCGTCCGGCTCGAACATGAGGAACAGGACCACTACCAGGCCGAAGACGATGCTCTTGAACTGCGAGAAGAGCCCCATGGCCGCCGGCCAGTGCGCCGCCAGGGCGTCGTTCCCGAGACGCAGCAGCTCGGGAAGCAGGGTGATGAAGATGGCGCCGTAGATGGATCCGAGGATGCTGCCCAGCCCCCCGATGATCACCATGCCCAGGTAGTCGATGGCGACGGTGATGGGGAAGTTCTCCGGGCTGATGATGCGCGCCTGGTAGGCGAGCAGCGAACCCGCGACGCCGATGTAGAAGCTAGAGACGGCGAAGGCGAGGAGCTTGTAGCGAAAGACGTTCACCCCCATCACCTCGGCCGAGATGTCGTGGTCGCGGATGGCCACGAAGGCCTTGCCGACCTTGGTGCGGAAGAGGTTCTTCGCGAAGAAGAGGAGGCCCACCAGGAGCACCAGGATGAGGTAGTAGATGTGCCGGTCGTCTCCGAGCGCCAGGCCCCCGGCCCGGGCGGCCGGAACGCTGATCCCGTTCACGCCGCCGGTCATCGAGTCCCAGTGGGTGACGGTGAACTCCACCACGTAGTGGGCGGCGAGCGTGGCCACCGCCAGGTAGAGCCCCTTGAGCCGAAGCGAAGGGATCCCGAACACCAGCCCGACGAGCGCCGCCACCGCCCCGGAAAGGGGGACGACCACGAAGAACGGCAGGCCGGCCTTGCCGGCGAGGGCCGCGGTGGTGTAACCGCCCACCGCCAGGAAGGCGGCGGTGCCGAGGGAGATGAGGCCGGTGAAGCCGGTGACGATGTTCAGGCCGGTGGCGGCGATGATGGCGATGAAGATCCGGTTGAGGACGTCGAGCCAGTAGGTGGTGGCGAAGGCCGGCAGCGCCGCCAGCAGGGCGAGGAGCAACCCGAGCAGCACCCGCGGCAGCCGCGAGTCGAAGATGGCCATGTCCTCGGAGTAGCTCTCGCGGAAATCGCCACAGCGCATGCCCGCTCCTCTCAGACCCGCTCGATCTTGACCTTGCCGAAGAGCCCGTAGGGCTTGATGGTGAGGATCCCCACCAGGACGATGAAGGGGGCGACCTCCTTGGCGCCGCCCCCCACCAGCGGGTCGAGGTACCCGCCGGCGAGGTTCTCGAGAACCCCCATGACGAGCCCCCCGACGATGGCCCCGCCGATGCTGTCGAGCCCACCCAGGATGACGACCGGGATGACCTTCAGGCCGAAGAAGGCGAGCGCGGCGTCGAGCCCCCCGCGCACCCCGGCGAGCAGCACGCCGCCGATGGCCGAGACCACCGCGGCGATGCTCCAGGCGAGCGCGAAGATCCGCTGCACCGAGATGCCCATGGAGAGCGCCACCTGCTGGGAGAAGGCGGTGGCGCGCATGGCGATCCCGGAGCGCGTGAACTTGAAGAAGAGGGTGAAGACGAGGAGCAGGAGGGCCACGCTGGCGGTGCTGTAGAGGTAGCCCTGGGACACCGGCAGGGGCCCGAGCTGGACCGGCTCGGTGGGGAAGATGGTGGGGAACGGGCGCAGGTCGGTCCCCCAGATGGCCTGCACCACGCCCTTGAGGATGGCGGAGAGCCCGAGGGTCACCATGATGAGCGAGATGACCGGCTCGCCGATCATGGGGCGCAGGACGAGGCGCTCGGTGAGCACGCCCAGTACGGCCATGAAGCCCATGGTGAGAGCGAACGCCGCCGGGAAGGGCAGGTGGTACTCCACCGTGAGCGCCAGGCACACGTAGGCGCCGAGCATCATGAACTCGCCCTGGGCGAAGTTCAGCACTCCGGTCGACTTGTAGATGACGACGAACCCGAGGGCGACGAGCGAGTAGATGCTGCCGGTGACGATGCCGTTCAGGACGAGCTGGAGGAAGAACTCCACCTACGCCGCCTTTCCCTGGGACTCGAGCTCGCGGACGACGAGCGTCGTCTGGATGCGGGCCGTCTTGCCGTCCTGGAAGCGGATGGTGGTGTCGATGTCCACCTCGCCCCGGTCGCCATAGAGCGCTTCGATGACCACCCGGTAGCGCTCCTCGACGAACCCGCGCCGTACCTTGCGGGTGCGGGTGAGCTCCTCGTCGTCGGCGTCGAGCTCCTTGTAGAGCAGCACGAACTTCTTCACCCGAGCCGCCGCCGGCAAGGTCTCGTTCACCTGGTCGACCGCGCGCTGGACGAGGTCGTAGACCTCGCGCTTGGCGGACAGGTCGGTATAGGTGGTGTAGGAGAGACGGTTCTTCTCGGCCCACTTCCCCACCACGCCCATGTCGATGTTGAGCATGGCGGTGAGGTAGGGGCGCCCCTTCCCCACCACCACCGCCTCCTTCACGTAGGGCGAGAACTTGAGCCGGTTCTCGATGAACTGCGGCGAGAACTGGGTCCCGTCGGCGAGCTGCATCACGTCCTTGATGCGGTCGATGACGACGAGGTGGCCGTCGTCGGCCAGGTAGCCGGCGTCGCCGGAGTGGAGCCAGCCCTCCTCGAGGGCCTCGGCGGTGGCCTGGTCGTTCTTGTAGTAGCCGGCAAACACCGCCGGGCTCCGCGAGAGGATCTCGCCCGTGGGGGCTATCTTCACCTCGGTGCCCGGGATGGGCTTGCCCACGGTGTGGAACTGGATGTCCCCGTTCCGGTGGATGCAGGAGATCCCGCTGATCTCGGTCTGACCGTAGATCTGCTTCAGCGGGACGCCCATGGCGTGGAAGAAGCGGAACACGTCGGGGCCGAGCGCGGCCCCGCCGGTGGAGGCGGAGCGGAGGTGGGTGAAGCCGAGCCGGTCCTTGAGAGCGCGCAAGAGCCCCCAGTGCGCCAGCCGATAGAGCACCCGCCAGCCGAGCGGCACAGGCTGCTTGGCGAAGCGGAACTCGGCCACCCGGCGCCCGATGGGCATGCACGCGTTGTACATGAGGCGCTTGAAGGGGGTGGTATCCATGATCTTGACCTGGACGGTCGAGGTCAGGTTTTCCCAGATGCGCGGGGGGGCGAACATCACGTCGGGGCCGATCTCCCGGATGTTCTCCATCACCGTCTCGGGCTCCTCGGGGAAGTTCACCGTGAACCCCACCGCGAGCGCCGCCGAGAGCGACATCATCTGCTCGCCGATCCAGGCGAGCGGGAGGAAGGAGACGAACTCGTCGTCCTGGCGCTTCGGGTCCACCTCCCCGAGCGCGAGCGCCATGGAGAGGAGGTTGCGGAAGGTGAGCATCGCCCCCTTGGGAAACCCGGTGGTGCCCGAGGTGTAGCTCACGATGGCCACCTGGTCGGCGTTCCCGCGCTCGACGCCCTCGCGCCACGCCCCGGGGCGGGCGCGGCCGAGCTCCCGCCCCTTGTCCTCCACTGCCTCGAAGGAGATGAGCTTCGGGTGACGATAGTTCCTCAGGCCGCGCGGGTCGGTGTAGACGACGCAGCGGACCTTGGGGAGCTTCTCGAGCATGTCGAGGATCTTGTCGACCTGCTCCTGGTCCTCGGCCACGACGAAGGTGGCGTCGCAGTGGTCGATGACGTACGCCACCTCGGTCAGATTCGAGTCCTGGTACAGCCCGACGGAGGCGGCCCCGGCCCCCTGGACGGCGATCTCGCTCCAGATCCACTCCGGCCGGTTGTCGCCGATGATGGCCACCTTGTCGCCCGGCGATAGCCCGAGGGCGACGAGCCCGAGCGAGAAGTCGCGGACGTGCTCGTGGACCTCGCGCCAGGTGAAGGGCTGCCAGACGCCGTACTCCTTCTCTCGCATCGCCACCCGGCTCCCGAAGCGCTCGGCGTTGCGCACCAGGAGCTTCGGAAAGGTGTCGTCGCCTTCCAGCCGGTCGAGGATGTCCGCCACCGTCGCCCCCTAGTCCTGCGCCTGGCTCTGCCCCAGGTAGGCCTCCTGCACCGCGGCGTCGCCCTGCACCTCCTCCGGCGAGCCGTCCGCGATCTTCTCACCGAAGGAGAGCACGGTCACGCGGTGGGAGATGTCCATCACCACCCCCATGTCGTGCTCGATCATGACGATGGTGGTGCCGCGATCCTCGTTGATGTCGAGCACGAAGCGGGCCATGTCCTCCTTCTCCTCGGCATTCATCCCGGCCATGGGCTCGTCGAGGAGCAGGAGCTTGGGCTCGAGCGCCAGCGCCCGGGCGAGCTCGACCCGCTTCTGCAGGCCGTAGGCGAGCGTCCCCACCACCTTCTTGCGAATGTGCTGGATCTCGAGGAAGTCGACGATGTCCTCCACGATCTCCCGGTTGGCGATCTCCTCGGCCTTGGCGGCGCCCCAGTAGAGGCCGCCGGCGAGCACCCCGTGCTGCTCGTGGACGTGCCGGCCGATGAGGAGGTTGTCGAGGACCGTCATCCCCTTGAAAAGGGCGATGTTCTGGAAGGTGCGGGCGATGCCCAGGAAGGTGCGGGAGGCAGGGGACAGGCGGGCGATGTCGCGGCCGGCGAAGTGGATGGCCCCCCGCTGCGGACGGTAGACGCCGGAGATGCAGTTGAGCAGGCTCGTCTTGCCGGCGCCGTTCGGCCCGATGACCGAGTGGAGCGCGCCCGGCTCCACCTCGAAGCTGACGTCGGAGAGGGCCGTCACCCCGCGGAAGTGGAGGATGACGTGCTTCACCGTGAGTATGGCCATGCTCCTCCTGTCTCCCTGCCCGCTCCGGGCACCCACCAGGATCCTCGTTGATCTCCGAAGACGCCCTTCCGGGGCAATACGCAGCGCGGCAGCCTGCACCCCGGCGGGGGTCGGGCGCTAGCCCGGGGGCCAGAACATGGGGCGCCCTCCCAGGCAGTGGAGGTGGACGTGGAAGACGAGCTGTCCCCCGTCCCGATTCACGTTCACCACCGCCCGCCAGCCCGGGTCGGCGACCCCGCGCTCGCGCGCGACCTTCGCCGCCACCCGAAGGAGCTTCCCCACGAGCGCGTCGTCGCCGGGCTCGAGCTCGTTGAGCGAGGCGACGTGCCGGCGCGGGACGACGAGCACGTGGACCGGGGCCTGCGGGTTCAGGTCCTCGAAGGCCACCACCTCCTCGTCCTCGTGGACGAGCCGGGCCGGGATCTCCTTCCTCACGATCTTGCAGAAGAGGCAGTCGGGCATCTCGTCTCCTCGGGTCGCTCCTCTACGTCTTCTCTTCTCGGGTCGCGGCGGGCTCGCGTGGGGGGCGGGAGTCGAGCAGGATGGTCACCGGGCCGTCATTCACGAGCTCCACCTCCATGTGAGCCCCGAAGACGCCGGTCCCGACGGCGAGGCCGCGGCGGCGGAGCGCGAGGCAGACGCCCTCGTAGAGCGGGATGGCCGACTCCGGGGGTGCGGCCCCGACGAAGCTCGGGCGGTTGCCCT
Source organism: Anaeromyxobacteraceae bacterium (assembly GCA_035499295.1). Taxonomy (GTDB): domain Bacteria; phylum Myxococcota; class Myxococcia; order Myxococcales; family Anaeromyxobacteraceae; genus DATJZG01. The sequence continues at coordinate 12,005 of DATJZG010000152.1, read as the reverse complement.
TGCGGGTGTCGGCGAGCAGGGTGAACTGGGAGACGACGAGCACGCCGCCCCCCACCTCCGCGATCGAGCGGTTCATCTTGCCGGCCGCGTCCTCGAAGATGCGCAGCTGCGCCACCTTCTCCGCCATCCAGCGGGCGTCGCCCTCCCCGTCCTCGGCCGCCACGCCGAGGAGTACCGCGAGTCCGGCCCCCACCTCGCCGGTCACCCGCCCGTCGACGCGGACCGCCGCCCGGGAGACTCGCTGCACCACGGCTCGCACGCTAGCCCTCATGCCACGGCGAGCGGCCGCGCGGGCCACCCCTTTCGGGTCGCCTGGTGACACCGGGGAGAAGCGCGTGCTAACTCCCGGCGGCCCCATGCTGCTCCTGCGCGATGTACAGAGGGGGGACCTCCCCGCGCTCATGGGGCTCGCCCGCGCCCTCAACTCGGTGAACCTGCCCGCGGACCGGCGCGCCCTCGCGGGCATCGTCGATCGCTCGCGGGAGAGCTTCGCCTGTCGGATCCGCAACCCCCTGCGGCGCAGCTACGTGTTCGTGCTCGAGGACCCCGCCCGCCGGCGCGTCCTCGGCAGCTCGATGGTCATCGCCCAGCACGGCACCCGCGAGTCGCCCTGCACCTTCTTCGACGTCGCCGAGCGCGAGCACTACTCCTCCACCCTCGACCGCCACTTCCGTCACCTCGTCCTCTCGCTCGGCTTCCACTTCGACGGCCCGACGGAGATCGGGGGCCTGGTGGTCGACCCCGGCGCGCGGAGGGGCGAGAGCCGCGCGGGGAAGCAGCTCTCCTACGTGCGCTTCCTCTACATGGCGATGCACCCGGAGCGCTTTCGGGAAACGGTGCTCGCCGAGCTCATGCCTCCCCTCTCCCGCGGCGGCAAGAGCCCGTTCTGGGAGTCCTGCGGCCGGCGCTTCACCGGCCTCGACTACCAGGACGCCGACAAGATGAGCCGGCGGAACAAGGAGTTCATCCAGCAGCTCTTCCCGGCGACCGATCTCTACGCCACGCTCCTTCCGGCCCGGGTGCGCGCGCTCCTCGGGGCAGTCGGCCCCTCGACCGAGCCGGCCCGGCGCCTGCTCGAGCGGATCGGCTTTCGCTACGTCCGGCGGATCGACCCCTTCGACGGGGGGCCCCACTACGAGGCGAGGCTTGCCGACGTCTCCGTCGTCCGGGGCCACCGGACCGCCCGGGTGATCGGCCACCTCCCGCCTCCGGGGAGCGAGCCGTGGCTCGTGGGTGCCGCCCACCCAGGGCGGCGGATCCGGTTCCGCGCCGTGTGCTCGCCCGCCGGGCTCGACGGGGACGAGGTGGCGCTCCCCTGGGAGGCGAGGCGGCTGCTCGCGGTGAAGGAGGGCGAGCGCGTGCACCTCGTCCCTTTCCGGTGAGGAGGGCCCCTGGTTCCGGCGCCCTCCGCCCCTCCGCGAGCCCGGAGGCGCGGACGTGAGGACGCTGCGCTGCCCTGCCTGCGGCTTCTCGGGCGGGCTCGCCGATGCGCTCGCACGGGCGGAGCTCCAGGCCCCGCGCTGTCCGCGCTGCGGGAGCCCCGTTCCGGTGTCGCCGGGGCCCGCGCCGCTTCCTGAGGAGGGCGGGAGCGGGAAGGCCGGGATGAGTAGGTCGGTAGCCCCCTGGCAGGCGGCGGCGGTCGGCGCGGGAACGCTGCTCCTGTGGTTCTCCATGGCGAGGAGGGGGCTCCTCTTCACCGTCCTGTCCGGCGCGGACCTCGTCTTCCACGAAGCCGGGCACCCCGTCTTCGGGCTCCTCGGCTCGAGATTCCTGGGCATTCTCGGCGGCACCCTCGGCCAGCTCTCCTTCCCGGTTGTCGCCATGGCCGTCTTCTGGCGCCAGGGCCGGCCCGCGTGGCTCGCCACGGCCTCCGTCTGGCTCGGCTTCAACTTGGTCGACATCGGCCGCTACGCCGCGGACGGGAACAAGCGGGCCTTGCCCCTCATCACCCAGGACGCGAACACGCATGACTGGTGGAACCTCCTCGGAATGCTTGGGCTCCGGGGGTGGGCGGAGCCAATCGGAGGCGTCATCCAGGCGCTCGGCTTTGCGACGATGGCGCTCGCCCCAGCGTGGCTCGGGTGGCTCCTCCTTCGGGCGCGGAGCCGGCAGGGGTAGGAAAGCCCTCCCTGCCCCGGCCGTCCCCTGTCCAGAAGAGGGCCATTCCCGACATGGGTCTCCCCCGACGTTCGGAGGCTTACCTACCTAACCATATGTAATTACGACATTCATTGCGCGCACGAAGGCGCCCACACGGTAGGCCCATACCGTCCCCTGTGGGTGGGACCTTACGATGTAGTGCTAAAGAGGTATAGGTCGGGACGAGGGAGGGTACCGGCGATGCACCACTCACACCAGCAATTCATTGCCATCGTGTCTGCCGCCATCGCCTTCTCGACGATGGCGGGCCTCGGCTGCGCCTCGACGCCTCCGAGGTCGCCGCGGCCCCCCTGGGAGGAGTGGGCGGTGAGCGCCGAGCCGGAGGTCGAGGAGCCCCTGGCGGAGGCCGCGGTCGAGGACCCCTTCCCGGAGATTTCGACGGACCTGCTGCTCCCGAGCGAGGCGCTCGCCCGGGCACCGGCGCCCGGGCGAGACGCCCGGTTCCTGACCGTGGAGAGCCACGTGTCGCGCCGGATGCGCGGCGGCCGGGAGGCCGACTCGACGAAGGTGGCGGAGGCCGTCCTCAAGGCGGCGGACTGGGCCGGCGTGGACCCGGTCCTGGTGCTCGCCATGATCGAGGTGGAGTCGGGCTTCGACCCGTCGGCGCGCTCGAGCCAGGGCGCGCGCGGGCTCATGCAGGTGCGCCCCGCCACTCTCTGGGCTCAGGCGGCGCGCTCCGGCCTCGCCGGGGAGGACCCGCACGCTCCGGAGCTGAACGTCCCCGCTGGAGTCCTGTACTTCCGCCGTCTCCTCGACACGTTCGGCAACAAGTACCTCGCTCTCGTCGCCTACAATGCCGGGCCGAACCGGCTCTCCGGGCTCCTTCGCAGCGGCGGGATCCCGGACCGCTTCCGGGAGTACCCCCGCCGCGTGTTCGCCGCCGAGGAGCGCCTGCGCCGCTCGCTGCAGCTCGCCTCCCAGTGAGGGGCGGTCACCGCCGCGGCGAGCGCCCACGGCGACCGGGGGCCGTCCCTGTTCGGGCGGCACCTCGCCTCGCCGAGGTCGCCTTCGCGACCTTCCCGGGGGTCCGCTTCCGCGAGAGGGCCTTCGCCGCCCTGGCGGCGGCCGCGCGCTGCGCCGCCTCGAGCGCGAGCCGCGCCCAGGGCAGCATGGCCTCCGGCTCCTCGCAGGCCTCGTCTGGAGGCCGGAAATAGCTCGTCTCCATCGCCCGGCCGCGGGCCTCGTAGACCCAGGCGCGGCACCCGGCCTCGAGGAAACGCGGCCGGGTGACCTCGTCGGTCTTGAGGAAGATCTCGTCGTCGTCCAAGAGGCCGATCATGAGCTCGCCGCTGTAGATCCCGTGTCCCCCGAACATGGCTCGGGCGCGCACGCCGCCGAGGAGCGAGAGGAGGTCCACCGCGTGGGCCACGAAGCGGGACGAGCCCGGCAGACGACCTCCTCGCCGACCGCTCAGGCCGGCTTGTCCCACCACAGATCGAGAGGCAAGGGCTCGACCCGCTCCTCCGGCACCACCCCGAGGCGCCCGAGCAAGGTGAGGACCTCGGCCACCACCCGGGGCACGGTCGCCTTCATGAGCGGGGTGAGCCCGCTGCGGAGCTCGACGTCCTCGGGGACCGCCCCCACCACGAAGACCTGGCGCGGCCCGATCCCGGCAAACTCCATCGTCTCGAGATGGCCCTTCAGCCCGAAGGCGTGCGGGCTCATCCGGTACTCGGGATCGTTCCGCATCACCGCCTCCCGGTCGAGGAGGCGCACCTCGCCGGGCGTGCCCTTGGCGTGGAGCGAATTCACCGCCACGAGCGCCTCGGCGCCCTCGAGGAAGGGCACCAGATTCAGACCCTGGGTGCCGATCTCGAGGAGGTGGACGTCGTCGGGGAAGCGGTAGCGGGACTCGAGCACCCGGACCACCTCGGGTCCGAGGGCCTCGTCGCCGAGGAGGACGTTGCCCTGTCCGATGACGAGCACGCGCGGCATGGGGAGGCCTTCTTACGCCGCCCCGGGCCGAAGGGCAATCGCCGTTCAGGCGCGCAGCACGGTCCCCACGCTCCCGGGCTCCAGGACCGCCCGGACGAGGTCGCCCGGCTCGAGCCGGCCTACGATCACCACCGAGCGGGCGCCCTCGTCGATCACCGCGAAGGACTCCTCCAGCTTGGGGATCATGCCTCCGAAGATGGTGCCCTCCTCCACGCCACGCTGGAAGGCAGCGCGGTCGATCCCCGGGATGCGGGTCTGCGGATCCTTCACGTCGCGCAGCACCCCGGGCGCCGAGGTGGCGAGCACGAGGGCATCGGCCCGCAACGCGCCGGCGAGCTGGCTCGCCACGGTGTCCCCGTTGATGTTGAGCGCCTGGCCCTTCTCGTCGCAGCCCAGGCAGGCGAGCACCGGGACGTACCCGCGCGCCCACAGGTCGCCGAGCAGCGGAAGGTTGAAGCCCACCACGTCTCCTACGAGCCCCAGGTCGACGGGCTCCGGGCCCGCCCCGGCCATGACGCGCGGCGGCCGGCGGCGCGCCGCCACCGCCAGCCCGCTCGCCCCGTGCAGGCCGACGCCGAGCACCCCGTTCTTGAGGAGATGGGCGCACACGTCCACGTTGACCCGGCCGGCCACCACGTACTTCATCACCTCCAGGGTCGCCTCGTCAGTGTAGCGCCGGCCGGCGACCATGCGCGTCTCGATCCCCAGCGACCTCTGCAGCCGCGTCGCCTGCGGGCCGCCGCCGTGGACGATGCTCACCCGGTGACCGCCCTCCACGAGAACGCGCACGTCGGCGGCGACGGCGTCCATCTCGGGGGAGTCGACCACCTCCCCGCCGATCTTCACCACGATGGTCTTCACTCGGGGGTCTCCGGTGGCTAGTGGTGGGGCACGGGAGCGCGGGGCGGGGCCGGAGTCACCGGACGGTACCCCGGCGGGTGGTACCCCGGTGGGCGGTACCCCGGCGGCCAGGGCCTGTACCCGGGCCAGTACCCCGGCGGCCGATACCAGCCCGGCGGCCCGACCCAGGGCGGACGACCTCCCCACCCCGGGCCCCAGAAGCCCGGGCCCCACCACCCCCACCACGGAGAGGGAGCGACCCAGAGCCCCAGGTACGGCACGTCGGGCGCGTACGGCGCCGCCACCGCGCCGCCCGCAGCGCCGGCCTGCGACGCCGCCTCGGCTTGCGACGCCCGCTGCGCGGCCTCGAGCCCGAACGGATCCCAGGTCGTCGCCGGGGCCGCGAGCGCCACCTCCGGCAGCGGCGGCGCCTCGGGCCGTTCCTCGAGCACCATCACCGCACCGCGCGGGTCGGAGACGACGGCCAGCTTCACCTTGGACGTCGGCCCGCGCAGCACCCTCCCGCCGAGCTTCTTCACCCGGGCGAGCGCCGCGTTCAGATCGGCCACCGACACGTAGGGCAGCCACTGCGCCGAGACGCGCTCGAAGGGCGTGCGGACCGCCCGGGCGCGCGGGCGGTCCTCGGAGACGTAGACCCAGGTGGCGTCCTTGCCGCTCCCCTCCTGCAGCACCTCGTAGCCGAGCACTCCCTTGTAGAAGTCGGCGGAGCGCGCCGGGTCGTCGGTCCAGAGCTCCGCCCACATCCATCCCGGCGCCGAGACGTCGGTGTCGAGGGGGTCGCCGCTCGCGGACTCGACGAGCACGAGCTGCGCGCCGCGGGGGTCCACCACCGCGGCGTAGCGTCCGCGCGCCCCGGCGCCGGTGGGCCCCTCGAGCACCTTGCCGCCGAGGCGCGCCACGGCGGCCGTCGCCTTTTCCAGGCTGGCGACCGACACCAGCGGGACCCAGCGGCCCTGCGGCGCCTGGCCCGCCGGCGCGGGCATGCGGAGGAGACCGGCCACCGGCGTTCCCTGGTCCTTCGCCAGCGTGTAGCTCGGCCCCTTCTCGAACGTCCACCCGAGGAGGCCGCCGTAGAACCCGGCGGCGGCCTCGGGGTCGAGGGTGAGCAGGTCGAACCAGACCACCTTGCCCGGCAGGTGCACTCCGGTGGGGGCGGCGGTGACGGGGGGAAAGTCGATCGCGGGAGGGGGCTTCGCCGGGGCGGCCTCCGCCGCCGTAGCCTCGAGCGGCGCCCAGGTGGCCAGCGCGACCGCGATCGAAAGCGTCCACAGGGCTCTCCGTTTCATCCTGCCTCCCTCACGGCGGCCAGGGTCCGGGGTCCGAGAGCGAGAGCGTCTCGCCGAGGCCCAGGACGAGGTTCATGTTCTCGATCGCCTGCCCGGCCCCGCCCTTCACCAGGTTGTCGAGGGCGGAGAGCACGGTGGCGGTGCGGCGGCCGCGGAAGGCGGTGCCCGCCGCCACCCCCACCTCGGCGAAGTTCGACCCGGATACCGCCGCCACCTCGGGCAGGCGCCTTCTCGGCACCCGCACGAAGGGCTCGCCCGCGTAGGCCTCCCGGAAGAGCTCGGCGAGGCGCTCCTCCGTCCACGCCTCCGCGACCTCCACGAAGCTCGTCGCCAGGATGCCGCGCGCGAGGGGCGCCGAGACCGGGACGAAGCGCAGCTCGAGGTCGCGGGCGCCGGCTTCGCCGAGCGCGGCGGCGATCTCCGGCACGTGCTGGTGCCAGAGCGGCTTGTACGCCCGCAGGTTCCCCGCCCGCACCGGATGGTGGGTGGTCGGCTGGGCCGCGGCCCCGGAGCCAGAGCTGCCGGTGATTCCCTGCACGTGCACCGGCCCCTCGAGCAGCCCCGCCCGTGCCAGGGGAAGGAGCCCGAGCTCGACGGCGGTGGCGAGGCACCCGGGCGAGGCGACGAAACGCGCCCGCCGGATCCTCTCCCGGTTGAGCTCGGGGAGGCCGTAGACGAATTCGGAGAGCAGCTCGGGGTGCGGGTGGCGCTGGCCGTAGTAGCGCTCGTAGGTCTCGGCGCTCTTCAGGCGGAAGTCGCCCGACATGTCGACCACCTTCGGCCCGGGGAGCGACGCCAGCTCCGCCACCTTCTCCGCCGCCACCCGGTGGGGAAGCCCGAAGAGGACCACCTCCACCCCCTCGGCCGCCTCTCGCGCCGAGAGGTTCTCGAAGACGAGATCGGTCCGCCCCTCGAGCGTGGGAATGGCGGCGGAGAGGGGCTCCCCCACGAAGTCCACCGAGGCCACGCGGACCAGCTCCACCTCCGGATGGAGGAGAAGCCTCCGGATCATCTCGGCCCCTCCATAGCCCGAGCCTCCGACGACGGCGGCGCGGAGGCCCTTGCGTCCCGCCATGCGACGACCTTATACCGGCGCGGTCGCTCTCGCACGCGTCGCGCGGAGGAGGACGGATGGCGGAGCCTGCCGAGAACGCGGTCCACTCGCTCGCCGGCGAGCTCTCCTCGATGGAGGCGCTCCTGCGGCGCCTGGTGGAGCAGAACTCCTTCACCGTCAACCGGGAGGGGGCGAACGCGGTCGTCGCCGCCATCGCCGCCGAGCTCTCCGGCCTGGACCTCGCCCTCGAGCGCGTCGCCTCCGAGCGCTTCGGCGACCACCTCTTCTTCGCCACTCGCGCCGCAGGCGCGCCGACGTTCCTCCTCGGCCACTCCGACACCGTCTTCCCGCCCGGCACCTTCGAGGGGTACGCGAGCGACGGGGTGCGGGCGCGCGGCCCGGGCGTCCTCGACATGAAGGGAGGGCTCGTGGTCCTGGTCTTCGCGCTCCGGGCGCTCGCGGGCGCCGGGCTCCTCGGGCGCGTCCCGCTTCGCGGCCTGGTGGTGTCGGACGAGGAAGCGGGCTCTCCCGAGAGCCAGCCGCTCATCCGCGACCGGGTGCGCGGCTCAGCGGTGGCGCTGGGCCTCGAGTCGGGCCGCTCCGGGGACCTGATCGTCACCCGGCGCAAGGGGATCGCCGCGCTGGACGCGGTGGCGGAGGGCGTCCCCGCCCACGCCGGCGGCGACCACGAGAAGGGGAGGAACGCCATCTGGTCCCTCTCGCGCTTCGTCGACCGGGTTCAGTCCTTCACCGACTACGGGCGCGGCATCACCGTGAGCGTGGGGCGGATCGAGGGAGGCACCACCCGCAACACCGTGCCGGCGCGGGCGAGCTGCGAGCTGGACGTGCGCTTCGTCGCTTCGGCCGACGGCGCGGAGATGACGGCGCGCCTGGCCGCGGCGGCGCGCGAGGCGGCGATAGAGGGAACCCGGATCGAGGTGCGGCTCGCGACCTCGCGCCCGGCGCTCGAGCGCACCGCCGCCTCCGCCCGGCTCGCCGCCGAGTACGGCGAGTGCCAGCGCCGGTCCGGCCTCGGGCACGGCGAGGCGCCGCTCTCCGGGGGCGGGTCCGACGCCTCCGTCACCGGCGCCGCGGGCGTTCCCTCCATCGACGGCCTCGGTCCGCGCGGGACGGGCTTCCACACCCCGGACGAGCAGGTCGAGCTCTCCTCCTTCGTCCCCAAGGCGGCCGCGCTCGTCCGCTTCCTGGCGGGCCGGGCCACCTAGCTAGCGCCGGCGGGTCTCGGAGGGCGATCTCACCCGGGCCCTTCCCCAGCAGGCGAGCACCCGCCGCCCCGCCTCGACCCGCGCCCCCTCGTCGCCATCGCCGAAGCGGGCGAGCGTGAAGCGCGGCCCCTGGGCCGGCACCTGGCGGAAGCTCGGGTCGACCGCCACCCAGCGGCCGGCGACGTCGACCTCGGCCCACTCGTGCCAGACGAAATCCCGTCCGTCCCAGGCGACGCCCACGGCATGGCGGCCCGCCAGCCCCGCCTCCTTCGCCTCCTGGAGCCAGGCGGCGGTCTTTTCCCGGCAGCTCCCCTCCTCGGCGAAGGCACGGGGGATGCCCGGCGGCGGGGGCTCCGGGTCGTCGGGCTCCATCCGCACCCCGCAGAACTCGAGACCCCTCTCGCCCTCCGCGCCGGCGGGCGCGTCCACCACCGCCCCGAAGGCGCTCGGCGCCCGTTCCGGGACCGCGGCACCCCGGTCGGCGACGAAGCGTGTCTCCTGGTCCGCGAGCACCACCTCGTCGGGAAGGCCGTCGGGTCCGGGCCGGAAGCGCACCGGCTCCCCCAGGACCTCCCCCTCCATCCAGCGGCCCAGCCGGGACGCACAAGCCGATCCGCTGCCGCCGGTCTCCTCGTCCACCACGTCCAAACACAGCCGCTCGCCCGGGCGCGCGGAAGCGAGCATGACCTCGGCGAGGATCGAGGCCACCCGGCCCGCTCCTGGGACGCGGCGCGGCTCGCCGTCCCTCCCCACGTAGGCTTCCCGCACCACGCCCTTTCGGTCGGTGAAAGCGAGGACCCGCCGACGCGAGATGCCTCCGCCGCCGTCGAGCGGCAGCCGCATCTCGGTCTCGAACCGCGCCCGGCAGCCGTTGGCGCCGCAGCGGACGGCGAGCTCGGCGACGCCCACCGGCGCGTTCGCGATCTCCACGCGGTAGCGTCGCACCGCCTGGTGCGGCAGGCCGGCGAGGGCGAGCGCGAGGAGGAGCGCCTTCATCGCCGTCCTTTCGCAGGTTGCGGGCGGGCCGGGGGGGGCGCGGGAACGCCTTCTGCGGGAGTCACTCCCCTCATCGTAGGCAGGCCTCCTCGCCGCGCAAATTCCGTGGTCCGGCGGCGGTGGACCCGCCTCGCCGCCCCGCCTATCATGCCGGCCCCATGTCGCCCGGCTTCTCGGATCGCGCACGCCGAGCCGCGCCATTCCTGGTGGCGCTGGCGTGGCTCTCCCTCGGCTACGCCAACCTGGTGCGGGGCGTGGCGCACCCCGGAGTCGAGTACCGGCCCTGGGCGTTTCGCAGCCACAGCTACTCCGACATCCTCGCGCTCTCCGGCGATCGCTACCTGGGCGGGGGGCGGCCCGTTCCCTACCTGGAGGATCCGATCGAGTACCCGGTGGTCCTCGGCCTCGCGCTCTTCCTCCCCGCGCTCCTCCCCGGCGGCCAGTGGGCCCACTTCACGGCGAGCGTCCTCTTCCTCGCCTTCTGCCTCGCCGCGGCCATCGAGGTCCTGCGGCGCATGCCGGGGGCGAGCCCGTGGTGGCTGGCTGGGACGCCGGCGCTCGCCTACTACGGGGCGCTCAACTGGGATCTCCTCCCCGTCGCGCTACTGCTCGGGGCGCTCTTTGCTCATGAGCGGGGGTGGCCAGGCCGGTCGGGATCGCTCGCCGCGTTGGGCGCGTCCGCGAAGCTCTGGCCGCTCGCCCTCCTGCCCCCGGTCGCGGCCGACCTGGGGCGGGAGGGGCGCCTCGGCGGCCTCGCCCGCTTCGGCCTCGCCTTCGCGGGGGTCACCCTGGCCGCGAACCTTCCCTTCGCCCTCCTCGCTCCCGCCAACTGGGCCCACTTCTTCTCCTTCAACGCCGGCCGGGCCGCGGAGAACTCGGTCTGGGAGGTCTTCCGGCTCCGCGACCCGGCGGCGCTGAACGCCCTCACCTTCGCGCTCCTGGCCGCGGCGGTGGCCCTGGCCGCCCGGGGGGCCCGGAATGCCCGCCCCGGCTGCCGGACGCGCGCGGTCCGGCTCGGAACGGCTCTCGTCCTCGTCGCCTGGGTCGCCACCAACAAGGTGTGGAGCCCGCAGTATGCCCTCTACGCCTTCGCCGCCGGCGCCCTCGTCGCCGCGCCCGCCTGGCTCTTCGCCGCGCTGGCGGTCGTCTCGGTCGTGGACTACCACCTCGCCTTTGAGGTGAGGGCGGAGCGCGGCGTCTTCTGGTTCTTCGACGGCTGGTACTACGGAGAGGAGATGGTGCGGACGGCGGTGTACGGGACGTTCGTCGCCTTCCTCCTCCGGGAGCTCCGGCGCACCCGCGTGGGCGCGGCCGGGGCCACCTCGTGAGCGAGCCCTCTTCTCGCCGCGCCTGGTGGGGCGTGGCCGTCGCCGTGCCGGCGCTGGTGCTCCTCTTCCACTGGCGCGCGGCCCGGCCCGGCTGGGCTTTCTCCGGCTCCGACCTGCGCTTCTTCTTCTACGGCATCCGGGAGGCGGTGGCCGGGGCGCTGCGGCGGGGCGAGCTGCCCTGGTGGCAGCGCGGCATCCTCATGGGGTACCCGCTCGTCGCCGATCCGCAGGCGGCGGTCTTTTCCCCCTCGACCTGGCTCACCTTGCCGTTCGACGCGCCGCGCGCGCTCACCCTCGCCACCCTCCTCCACCTCTGCATCGCCGGCTGGGGAATGGCGGCCTGGATGCGGCTGCGCGGGCTCTCCCCGGCCTCGGGACTCGTCGCCGCGGTGATCTTCGCCCTGGGCGCGAAGCAGACGGTCCACCTCATTCACTGGAACTTCGCCGCCACCACTGCCTGGTGGCCCTGGATGCTCGCCGGCCTGGAGGGCTTCGCCTCCCGGCGCCAGGCGCGCTTCGCGCTCCTCGCCGCCGTGGCGAGCGGCCTGGCCTGGCTGGGCGGCTCCCCGCAGATGGCCCTCTTCGGCTCGATGGCGGCAGGGCTCTACGCGCTCGCCCTCGCAATCGCCCTTTGGCCGCAGCGCCGGGCGGACGCGGTCGTGGCCCTGGCGGTGGTGCCGGTCGGGTTCCTCCTCGCCGCCGTCTCGCTGGTGCCGGTGGCGGAGCTCTCGCGGCTCGGCCCGCGCAGCGGCGGCGTCAGCTACGCCTTCGCCACCAGCTGGAAGTGGCCCGACGCCTGGGGGCTCGCGCTCCTCGTCCTCCCGCGGGCGTACCACGGGCGCTGGGGGATCAACCTATGGGAGGCGACCGGGTACGTGGGGATCCTCCCCCTCGCGCTCGCCTGCGCCGCCCCTACGCGGCGCCGCGGCGTGCTCCTCTTCGCCGCGCTCGGCGCCCTCGGAGTCTGGCTCTCCCTCGGGGACGCCGCACCCCTCGGCCTGCACGCCCTCGCCTACCGCCTCCTCCCCGGCTACGGGAACTTCCGGGTCCCCACCCGCGGGCTCTTCGTCACCGCGCTCGCCGCCTCGCTCCTCGCCGCCGAGGGCCTGGAGGCGCTGCGCCGGGAGCCGAGTGCGGCGCGGTCGCTGCGCGCCTTCGT
>DATJZG010000151.1:0-4447 GCA_035499295.1 Anaeromyxobacteraceae bacterium | reverse complement strand
AAGGCGGCTCGGGCTCGAGCTGGACCTGTGGGATGCGCAGAACAAGCTCTGGGCCTTTATGGGCTCGGCGAAGGTCACCATCGACCGCGAGGTGGCGGCAGAGCTGGCTCGGAGCTTCTGGTTCGATGAGGCGACCCTGCTTTCGAGGGCAGGGTACGCGGGGTGAGAGGGACTCTTCGCGACCCCCGGGGAGGTCGCGCGACCTCCGAACGGGGGCCAAGATCTGCGGCGATGCGTGTCACAATGCACCCGCCGCCGCTGTCCCACCCGCGATAGCCCCCGCTCGGAGCGACCGTGACTCGGACCATCGGCATCGACGTCGGCGCCGAGACGCTCAAGGTCGTGGAGCTCGAGCGGCGCGCGAGAGGTGAGCTTGTGGCGACGCGCCGATGGCTCGTCGCCCACGGAAAGGCCCCAGGTCCCCGGCTCCTCGCGGTCCTGAAGGAGGTGGGGTGGGAGGGGATCGCGGGCGCGGCCGCGACCGGGCGCCTCGGGCGCCTGCTCCTTCTCCCCCGCATCCCCACCGTCCATGCGCTGCTCGCCGGATACCGCCACCACCACGGGGACGATCCGGTGACCTTGGTGAGCATCGGGAGCCGCGGATTTGCGGTGGTGGAGCTGCACCCGGGCGGCCGCAGCGTGACCCGGGAGAACGCGCGCTGCGCCCAGGGGACGGGCAACTTCCTGCGTCAACTCGTCGAGCGGCTCGGCCTCGACGTCGACACCGCCTGCCGGCTCGCCGAGGGAGCGGACGAGGCGGCGGTGCTCTCCGGCCGTTGCCCGGTGATCCTGAAGACGGACATGACTCATCTCGGCAACCAAGGGGAGCGCCGCGAGCGGATTTTGGCGGGGTTACTCGAGGCGATGGCCGAGAACGTGGAGGGGCTGTTGAAGCCACCCACCTCGCCGCCGCGGGTAGCCCTGTGCGGGGGGGTGGCGCGCGCAGCCCGGCTGCGGGCGCATTTTCAGGACCATCTCGCCCGCCACGGCATGACCCTACTCGAGGGCGATCCGGAGGATGGGCTCTATTTCGAGGCCACCGGTGCGGCGCTCCACGCGCTAGAAAACGCCGGACCGGTTCCGCCGCTCGGGGGTCTGGTCGCCCCCCCGGCCGGAAAGGCTCTCGAGACCCTTCCCCCGCCGGCGGCAGCGCTTCGGCGGGTGCGCCGCATGGCAGCGGAACCCTTCTCGGGTGGCGCGGCCGCGGTGGTGCTCGGGCTCGACATCGGCTCGACCGGCGCGAAGGCGGTGGCCCTCGATCCCGACCGAAGAGAGCCCGTCTGGGAGGGATACCTTCCCACCGGCGGTGACCCGGTGGGCGCCGCCCAGTCCTTGGTCCGCGCCTTCCTCTCCGGCCCCGCCGGCGCCGCCGCGGTGGTGCGCTTCGGCGCCACGGGCAGCGGGCGCGAGATCGTCGGATCGCTGCTCGCCACCTGCTTCGGCGCCCGCGCGGTGTTCGTCCTGAACGAGATCGCCGCCCACGCCGCCGGCGCCGTGCATCACGACCCGCGGGTCGACACCATCTTCGAGATCGGGGGGCAGGACGCGAAGTACATCCGGCTCGAGGGGGGGCGGGTGGTCGACGCCGCCATGAACGAGGCCTGCAGCGCGGGGACGGGCTCCTTCATCGAGGAGCAGGGCCGGCGCTTCGCCGGCGTCGCGGGCGTGGAGGCCCTCGCCGCCGTCGCCCGCGCCGCCGACGGCGCGGTCGCGCTCGGCCAGCACTGCTCGATCTTCATGGCCGAGGTGATCGACGAGGCGGTGGCCGCCGGCGTACCGCGCGAGCGGATCGTGGCCGGCCTGTACGAGTCGGTGGTGGCGAACTACCTGAACCGGGTCAAGGGGAGCCGGTCGGTGGGGCAGGTGGTCTTCTGCCAGGGGATGCCCTTCGCCGCCGACGCGCTGGCGGCGGCGGTGGCGCGCCAGACCGGGGCGGAGGTGGTGGTCCCGCCCAGCCCGGGCACGGTGGGAGCCCTCGGCATCGCGCTCCTCTCGGCCCGGGAGCTGCCTCGGGAGGGGCGGACGGGGCTCACGGCGAGCCGCTTCCTCGAGGCGCGGGTGGAGAAGAGGGACACGTTCGTGTGCGGCTCGGACCGGGGTTGTGGGGGAGGGGGCAACCGCTGCCGGATCGACCGGCTGACGACCCTCGTGGCCGGAGAGCGGCGGCGGTTCACCTGGGGCGGCGCCTGCGCGCTCCACGACCGGGGGACCTTGCGAGCGCACCTCCCGGACCGCACGCCCGATCCGTTCCGGGAGCGAGAGGCGCTCATCACGAGCCTGGCGGCGGGCCTGGGAAAGTCGCGGGGCGGGCGGCGGATCGTCGTCACCGACTCCTTCCAGCTGAACGGCCTCTTCCCCTTCTTCGCGACCTTCCTCCACCGCCTCGGGCTCGACCTCGACGTGGTCCGGCGCCCGGGCCGGGCCGGGCTGCAGCGCGGCAGCCGGGCGGCCCACGTCCCCTTCTGCGCGCCCATGAAGCAGCACCATGGGCTGGTGGCGGCCATGGCGGAGCGCCCGGCCGAGCTGGTGTTCCAGCCCATGCTCCGGGAGCTTCCGCGGGTCGACGGCGAGCGGGCCTCGCAGCTGTGCCCAGTGGTGCAGGGAGCCCCGGACGTCCTTCGGGCCGACCTCGCCCCGGCTCTCGCGGGGAGGCTCGTGGCCCCGGTCATGGACCTGGGACATGGGCCGCTCGGCGCCCCCCCCTTTCTGGAGGGCTGCCGGCGGCTCGCCGCCCTCTTGGACGTCGTCGAGGAGGGGACCGTCCGAGCCGCCTTCGAAGCGGGACGGGAGGCGCAGGCCGCCTTCGATGCGGCGCTCGTCGAGCTGGGCCGGCGGGCCCTCGGTCGCTGCGAGAGCGACGGCCTCGTGCCGGTGGTGGTCCTGGGCCGCACCTACACCATCCACGACGAGGTGCTCTCCTCGAACGTGCCCGCCATCCTGCGAGAGCAAGGGGCGGTGGCCATTCCCCTGGACTGCTACCCGCTGCATGCGGGAGCCCCCGTCTTCCCCGGCATGTACTGGGGGCACGGCCAACGGATCCTGCGGGCCGCCTGGCAGGTCCGGCGGACGCCCGGGGTCTACGCCCTGTTCGCGTCCAACTACTCGTGCGGCCCCGACAGCTTCACGCTCCACTTCTTCGGGGCGCTCATGGAGGGCAAGCCCTTCGCGGTGATCGAGACCGACGGGCACTCGGGGGATGCGGGCACCCGGACCCGGGTGGAGGCCTTCCTTCACTGTGCCCGCGAGCACCTTCGGGCCGAGGGCGAGACCAGGGCGAGGGAGGGGACGACGCCAGTGGCCGAGTCGGCGCGCCGGGCCCGGGACCTCCTCACGGTCAAGGACAGCTCCCTCTGCGAGCTCTTCCGCTCGGGCGAGAAGCTCCTCGTCTCGTCCATGGGCCCGCACTCTTCCGCCCTGG
The DNA here is from genome assembly GCA_035499295.1 of Anaeromyxobacteraceae bacterium. Taxonomy (GTDB): domain Bacteria; phylum Myxococcota; class Myxococcia; order Myxococcales; family Anaeromyxobacteraceae; genus DATJZG01. The sequence continues at coordinate 1,029 of DATJZG010000151.1, read as the reverse complement.
CGGCGGTGCTCCGCGGCCTGGGGCTAGAGGCCGAGCTCTTGCCCGAGCCCTCGCCCGAGACCCTGCGCCTCGGGCGCCGTCACACCTCCGGCAAGGAATGCCTCCCGGCGGTGGTGACGCTGGGGGCCCTCCTGGAGCGGCTGCACCGCGAGCCAGATCCCGCCGCGCGTTTCGCCTTCCTCATGCCCGGGGCAGACGGCCCGTGCCGCTTCGGCGCCTACAAGGAGCTCGACCAGCTCGTCCTCTACCGACTCGGTCTGCGCGACCGGGTCCGGATCTGGTCGCCTCCGTTCGGAGACTACTTCCAGGGGATCCCGCCGGGCGCCGGGGCGCTGGTGCTGGCCGGGGTTGTGGCCATCGACGTGCTTCGGGATCTGCGCTACGAGGTGGAGCCGACCGAGGTTCGACCGGGCGGGGCCCGAGACCTGTTCGACCGTTACCTCGGCCGGATCGTCGCCCTCCTCGAGGAGCAGACCGGGGAGGCGGGGGCGCTTCGCGCCGGGCGGGTCTTGCGCGAGGCGGCCCTGGGGACGGTCTATGGGCTGCCGGGGCTGCTCGCGGAGGCGGCCGCGGCATTCGAGGCGCTGCGCGGCCCGCGGGCCGCGCCCAAGGTGCTCGTGGTGGGCGAGATCTACGTCCGGAACGAGCCGTTCTCGAGCGGCTTTTTGGCCGACGCGCTCGCCCGTCGCGGCCTCCTTCCCCGGGTGGTCCGAGCGAGCGAGTTCCTGGAGTACTCGGACCACTGCGGTCGCCGGCGGAAGCGGCTCGGTCTCGGCGATTTGCTCGACCGCTGGGTGAGGTCGCGCATCGAGGCCTCCTGCCATGCGGCGGCGGCGCCCTCGATGCGCTGGCCAAGATCGCCCGGGGTGGAGGAGACCCTGGGCCATGCCGCTCCCTACCTGCGGGACGCCCTCGAGGGCGAGGCGGTGCTCACGCTCGGCGCGGCGGTGGGCGCGTGGCGACGGGGAGAGGTGGACGCGGTCGTCTCGGTCGGGCCCCTCGAGTGTATGCCCAGCAAGCTGGCCGAGT
>DATJZG010000150.1:0-108597 GCA_035499295.1 Anaeromyxobacteraceae bacterium | reverse complement strand
TCACGGTGGCGGTGAGGGTGACCGGATAACCGGCGGTGGACGAGCTCGGGACCGCGGCCAGGGCAACCGAGGTGGCGGCCTGGCTCACCGTCACGCCGAAGGGGAGCGAGACGGCGGCGCCGAAGCTCGCGTCGCCGCCGTAGGCCGCGGCGACGGAGTGCGCGCCCGCGCCGAGGGAGGAGACGGTGAGGGTCGCGACCCCGCCGGAGAGGAAAGCCGATCCCAGGGGGAGGGCGCCGTCCTCGAAGGTGACGGTGCCGCCGGGGGCGCCCGCGGGCGAGGAGACGGTCGCGGTGAACGTCACCGCCTGGCCGTAGACGGAGGAGGAGAGGCTCGCCGCGAGCGCCACCGCCGGCGTGGCCGGGCTCACCATCTCGGCGAAGGGCGCCGAGGTCGCGGAGCCGTAGTTCCCGTCGCCCGCGTAGGACGCGGTGAGGGAGTGCGCCCCGGTGCCGAGCGCCGGGACGGAGAGGGTGGCGACGCCGCTCGCGTCGAGGGCCGCCGTCCCGAGGCTCGCCCCGCCGTCGGAGAAGGTCACCGTCCCGGTGGGGGAGGCGGGGCCGTAGCCGAGCGGCGTCACGGTGGCGGTGAGCAGCACGGCGGTGCCGAAGGTGGCGGCGGGGAGGGACGAGGCGAGCGCCACCGACGTCGGCGCCGGGTCCACCTCCTGGGAGAGCGCGGGGCTCGCGCTCGGCTGGTAGGCGGAGCTCCCTCCGTAGCTCGCCGTCAAGGAGTGGAGCCCGCCGGCGAGCGCGGGGGCGGACAGCGTGGCGACGCCGCTCGCGTCGAGGGTCGCCGTCCCGAGCTCCGAGGCTCCGTCGTAGAAGGTGACGGAGCCCGACGGCGTCCCGGACACGGGCGAGGTCACGGTGGCGGTGAGCGCGACGGCCGCGCCGTAGAGCGAGGGGCTCCCGCTCGACGCGAGCGCGACTGCGCTCGCCATCTCGCCCACCGGGACCCGGGCGGAGGCCGTCCCGGAGAGGAGGTTCGTCTCGCTCGCGGGCGGCGTCACCGCCACGGCGAGCGAGAGGTCGGCGCCGGCGGCGGAGGGGAGCGCGGTGCCGGTCACGGTGAAGGTGAGGGAGGAGTTCCTGGGGAGGTCGACGGTGGTCGAGAGGTCGCCGCTCCCGGCGGGGCTCGCCGCCGAGGCTCCTCCGGTCGAGCCGGTCACGGACCAGGTGGCGCCGCCGAGGCCCGCCGGCACCGGGACGGAGATCGAGACCGGGCTGGCGTCGTTCGTGCCATCGTTCGAGACCGCGACCGCGAAGCTGACCGCCCTGGAGACTCCCGTCGCCGGACCGGGGGTGACGGTCGCGGCGAGGTTCACCGGCAGGGTGACGAGGAGGTTCTCGACCTCGTGGAGGTCGGTGAGGGCGCTCGTCGAGCCCGCGAAGCCCATCCGGAAGGTGGCCGGGACGGGGACCTGGCCGGGTGCGCTCGAGAGGTCCACGGGGCCGAGGACGGTCTCGAAGCCGCTCCCTTCGTCGATCTCGACCCTGAGCGCCTGACCGACGATGGAGATGCGCACCGGGCGCGCCGCCGGTCGCCCGCCGGTCGCGACGCCGCCAGGGACCGGGGCGCCGGCGAGGTACCCGAAGCCGCCCGAAAGGCCGGAGCCGGAGCCCCGCAGGACGACGGAGTCCGGCGCCGATCCCGGGCCGCCCGCGCCGGTGGTGCAGCTCGAGAAACCGCCCCCCTCGTCGAGGCCGATTCCCAGGTAGCCGTTCGTCACCCCGGCCTGGGACGGCGGGCCACCGCACGTCGCGCTCGAGCTCGCGTAGCCGAGGCCGCCGGCGGGGGCGCCGGGGGCCGGGGAGACCGTGGCCCCGTCGAGGAGGTAGAAGGCGAGGCCGTCGCCGCCGGTCCCGCCCCAGGTGGCGTAGTCGAAGGCGACGACGATCCCGCTCGAGGCGGAGAAGGGCGCCCCGTAGACGGCGCTCCCCGACTCGGGGCTCGCCGCCCCGGTGAGGTCGAGCCAGCCCTGGCCGAGCGGGTCGGAAGAGCCGCCCGTCAGCGCGGCGTCGCCCGCGAGCGACCAGCCCGGGGCGGTGTCGTTCGCGAACGGCTCGCCGATGGGGAACGGGGCGAGGACCTCCTCGACGACCTGGCCGCTCGCGGAGCCGGCGTAGTTCGAGTCGCCGCCGTAACCGGCGGTGAGCCCGTAGGTGCCGGGCGCGAGCGAGGAGGTGGTGAGCGTGGCGACGCCGGCGGAGACGGCGGCGGTGCCGAGCGCGGTGGAGCCGCTCGAGAAGGTCACGGTCCCGGTCGCCCCGGCGGGCGCCACGGTCGCGGTGAGGGTGACGGCGTCGCCCGGCGCGGCCACGGGCTCGGAGGTGGCGAGCGCCACGGAGGAGGAGGCGGGGGTGATGGTCTCCGCCAGGTTCCCGGAGGCGCCGGCGTGGTTCGCGTCGCCCGCGTAGGAGGCGGTGAGCGCGTGCGCGCCGCCTGCGAGCGACGAGGTGACGCAGCTCGCCGCGCCGGAGGCGTCGAGCGCCACCGCGGCACAGAGCGCCGTCCCCCCGTCTGCGAAGGTGACGGTGCCGGTCGGGGTGGTGCCGGCGCCGCTCACCGCGGCGGAGAGGGTGAGGGGCATCCCGTAGGGGACGGGGTTCGCCGAGGAGCCGAGGAGCACGCTCGAGGGCGCCGGGCTCACCGCCTCGACGAGGCTCGCCGAGGCGGCGAGGTAGTTCCCGTCCCCGGAGTAGGCGGCCTGGATCGAGTGCGACCCGCCCGAGAGGAGCGGAGCGGAGCAGCTCGCCGCGCCGGAGCCGGAGAGCGCGACGGCGGTGCAGAGCGCCGCCCCGCCGTCGGTGAAGGTCACGGTCCCGGTCGGGGTCGTCCCCGGGCCGGTGACGGTGGCGACGAGGGCGACCGCGGCGCCGTACTGGACGGGGTTCGCCGAGGGAGCGAGCGCCACGCCCGCGGCCGACGGGGTCACCGTCAGGGAGAGGTTGCCCGAGCTCGCGCCGTTGTTCCCGTCCCCGGAGTACGAGACCGTGAGCGCGTGCGTGCCACCCGCGAGCTCGGAGGCGGCGCAGGTGGCCCGGCCGGTGGCGTCGAGCGCCGCCCCGGCGCACAGGGTCGTGCTCCCGTCCGCGAAGGCGACGGTCCCGGTCGGGGTCGAGCCGGCGCCGGTGACGGTGGCGGTGAGCGCGAGCGCGCTTCCGTAGGTGGAAGGGTTCGCCGACGCGGAGAGGGCGGCGGCCGACGGGCCCTTCGCGACCTGGAGGGAGGTGGCGCCCGAGGCCGATCCGGCGAAGCTCGCGTCTCCCCCGTACTGGGCGACGAGGGCGTGGCTCCCCCCCGCGAGCGCGGCGGTGGCGAAGGAGGCGGTGCCGCCCGCGAGGCTCGCCGTCCCGAGCACGGTCGCCCCGTCCTTGAAGGTGACGGTGCCCGAGGGGGTCCCCGAGCCCGGGGCGACGGCGGTCACCGAGGCGGTGAGGGTCACGCTCTGCCCGTAGGAGGCCGGGCTGGGGGTCGCGACGAGCGCCGTCGAGGTGGACGCCGGGTTCACCGTGAGGCTCACCGGCGGGGAGGTGGCCGCGGCGAAGCTCGCATCTCCGCCGTAGCTGGCGCCGAGCGCGTGCGCGCCGGCCCCGAGCGCCGGGGCGGAGAGCGTGGCCACGCCGGCCTGGAGGGGCGAGGAGCCGAGGACGGTCGCGCCGTCCGCGAAGGTGACGGTCCCGGTGGGCGTCCCGGCGGCCGACGAGACGATCGCCGTGAGGGTCACCCCCTGGCCGTAGACCGCGGGCGACGGGGCCGGCGAGAGCGCCACCGCCGCCGCGGCGGGCGTCACGATCTCCACCGTGGGCGCGGGGGTGGTCGAGGCGAGGTAGTTCCCGTCGCCCGCGTAGGAGGCGGTGAGGGAGTGGGTGCCGACCGCGAGCCCGCTCGCGGACAAGGTGGCCTGGCCGGTGGCGTCGAGGGTCCCGTTCCCGAGGATGGTCGAGCCGTCGTAGAAGGTGACCTGGCCGGTGGGGACGACGATGCCCGACCCGGTGGGCGCGACTGCGGCGGTGAGCTGCACGCCGCTGCCGAAGGTGAGGGTGGGGAGCGACGCGGAGAGGCTCACCCCGGTGGGGGCGGCCTCGACCGCCTGCGCGACGGCAGCGCTCGCGCTCCCGGAGTAGTTCGTGTCCCCGGCGTAGACGGCGGTGAGGGAGTGGCTCCCGCCCGCGAGCGCCGAGACGGAGAGGGTGGCGAGGCCGGTGGCGTCGAGCGCCGCGCTGCCGAGTCCGGTGGCGCCGTCGTAGAAGGCCACGGTGCCCGAGGGGATGCCGGCGACGGCCGAGGTGACGGTCGCCGAGAGGGCGGCCGTCTCGCCGTAGGTCGACGGGTTCGGACTCGAGGCGAGCGCGGTGGCGCTCGACATCTGCGCCACCGGGACCATGGCGAGGCTGGTGCTGGTGAGGAGGTTGTTCTCGCCGGCGGGCGGGGTGAGGGTCACCGTGTTCGCGAGGCTCGTGCCGGCCGCCGAGGGCAGGACGGTGGCGGTGACGGTGAACGTCACCGAGGAGTTCCGGGGGAGGTCGAGGGTGCCCGAGAGGTTGCCGCTGCCGGTGGCGGGGCTGGCGCTCGCGCCCCCGGTGGTGGCGGTGGTCCAGGTGACGCCGCTCAGGCCCGCCGGGAAGACGTCGCTGATGCCCACCGGGTTCGCCACGTTGGTGCCGTCGTTGGTGATGGTGATGGTGAAGGTGACCGTCTGGCCCACCGTCACGCTCGAGGGAGAGGAGGCCTGCGAGAGGCCCAGGTTGACGGGCTGGGTGACCTGGAGGTTGCGGATCTCGTGGTAGTCGGTGGAGGCACCGGTCGAGCCGGAAAAGCCCATCTTGAAGGTGGCGGGGAGCGCGACCTGGCCGGTGGCGGTGGAGAGGTCGTAGCTGTTGATCACCGTCTGGTAGCCCGTGCCTAGGTCCATCTCCACCTTGATCTTCTGGTTGATGATGGAGATGCGGACCGGCCGGGCCGAGGCGCGCGCCACCCCGTTGACGGTGGCGCCCGAGACGATCGCGTTCAAGGTGGTGCCGGCGAGGTAGCGGAAGGCGGTGCCGGCCGAGAGGCTGCCCGAGCCGCGGATCAAGACCGACTGCGGGGTCCGGCCGGGAGAGGCGACGCCGGCGAGGCAGCTCGAGAAGTTGCCGTACTCGTCGAACCCGATGCCGACGTAGCCGTTCGTGACGCCCGGACCGCTGGCGACGAGCGGCCCGGTGGCGCAGGTGGAGTTGACGTAGTTCGCCGAGTAGCCGAGCGGGCCGCCCGGCTGCCCCACGGTCGGCGTCGCCGTGCTCCCGTCGATGAGGTAGAAGCTGAAGCCGTCGGCGCCCGTCCCGCCGTAGTCGGCGTAGGTGAAGGTGACGACGATGCCCGCCGAGGAGGAGAAGGCGGTGTTGTAGATGGCGGAGCCCGCCTGGCCGGTCGTGGCCGAGGTGAGCCGGAGCCACCCCTGGCCGACGGGGTCGATGGCGCCCGTGCCGGTGAGGGCCGCAGTCCCGAGGAGGCTCCACCCCGGTGCGCTGCTGCCCTCGAAGCTCTGGGTGATGGGGAACTGGGCTCGCGCGGCGGCGGGCGCGAGCGAGAGCGCGCAGACGAGCGAGAGCGCTCCGAGCGCGCGCGCGGGCGAGCGCCCGCGGCGGGGCTCGCGCCCGAGGCACGGCGGCCGGCCTTCGATTCGCTCGCGCATGTGGGCCCTCCCTCCTCCGGGCGGCGGGGTCAAAGGAAATGGCGGACCCACCGCAGGGCGGCTGACGATCGGCAAACTCTGCACGCGCCAGGCCACGGACGGTGAAGGAGCGCTCGCGGCACCGATCGCGGGAACCGACCGGGAGCCTCGTGATCCCGAGTGGTTGCGGGCTGCCCCGACCGCGTGACACCCGGTTCACGGGGACCAGTCGAAAGGGACCCAGGGTTCGGGGCGCGTCAGGGGCGCGGCCGCCCGCGTGTCGCGCGAACCCCGGACAGGCGGTGCGCGGGGGACGCCGGCGGGAGGCTCCTACTTGCCCCGCAGCCGGTCGATGGCGGCCTTGGGGTTCTTCACCCCGTTGCGGAGCAGCCACCAGCCCACCTTCGCCCCGCCGAGCGCGAGCACGCTCAGGTACCCGTTCGAGAGGAGGCGGGCGGTGGACCCGTGGATGCGCACGCGCACCTTGGTGTCGGGGTCGCGCGCCAGGACGAGCTTGAAGAACTCGACGCCGAACTCGCCCACGTCGTCCTTCTCGATCGAGGTGATGTGCTCCACCGCCTTGTCGGGGAGCGTGAGAGTGAAGTCCGGCGACTCGGCGGCGCCGTCCACGACCTGGGCCGTGCCGCTCTGCATGGTGAAGTGGGCCTGCGCGCCCGCCAGGTCGAGGCCCACCCGGGCGTCGCGGTGGAGAGGGCTCGTCGCCTTGCGCGCGGCGGGCGAGGTCTCGAAGAAGCGCTTCAGCGCCTCGAAGCTCGGTCCGGGCATGCCTTTCAGTGTAGCGCGGCGACTGCCGCCGGCAAGGGACCCTCCCCTCCCGGCACCGCCGTCCCCGGGATCACCGATGGTGGCGGGGCGCCGGGCGCACTCGGATTGACTGGATCCGACTCCCGTGCTTTGACCTCTCGCATGCGATTCCGGGCCGTCCTCCTCCTCGCCTCCCTCGCCCTCGCCGGCTGCTCGAAGAAGATCCCCACCACCGACATCGACGACACGAAGGACAACCGCGCGGTGCTGGCGGTGGTGGACGCCTACCGCAAGGCCTTCGACGCCCGCGACGTGAAGGGCATCATGGCGCTCGTCTCGAAGAGCTACTACGACGACGCCGGCACGAGCGATCCGACGGACGACGTGGACTACAAGAGCCTTTCCACGGTCCTCGCCGACACCTTCCAGAAGCTGCCGGACGTGAGGCTCGAGCTCGGCGTCACCGACATCCGCGTGAAGGGGGACGAGGCCACCGTCGACCTCTTCTACGACGCGAAGTACCGGGTGGCGACTCCGCGCCACGAGATCACCAAGCGCGACTCCGACGTGCAGCGCCTGGTGATGAAGCGCGAGGGACAGGACTGGAAGATCGCGACCGGGCTCTAGTCTTGCCCTAGCCCGCTCTCTCACGATTGATCACTTTTCTCCTCGGGCTCGCCAGTCCATCTCGAGGAGCGGCGCTTCCCGGCGTCGAGCGCTGAAGTGCCCGAAGAACCCCTGGCCTGGGCGAATGAGCCGCCCGAGCCTAGCCCTCGCCCGGGGGGAGCCCCGCGGCGAGCCGCGCGAAGCCCCCCTCCCCCATGTCCCGCAGGGCGCGCAGCCGGTCCCGGTAGCGCGACCAGTCCTTCCACGCGAGCCGGTCCTCGCCCAGCTCGGCGAGGTGGAAGGCGTGGATGCGGGAAGCGGTGTACCGGAGCGCCACGTAGCGCGAGTAGGGGTAGAGGGCCTCCGCGGTGGCGGGCTCGATCTCCAGGCGGGCCCGGTACCCGTCGAGGAGCGCTCGGCAGCGCTCCGGCTGGAAGCGGTCGGTGTAGCACCAGGCGTTCACGGCCACCGCCAGGTCGTAGGCGAGCGCGTCGACGCAGCTCATCTCCCAGTCGAGCACCGCGCTCACCTCCCCGCCGCGCCAGAGGACGTTGTCGACGAAGAGATCCCCGTGGACGAGCCCGCGCGGGGCGGCGGGTAGGCCCGGCGACCGCCGGAACTCGTCGTGGAGCATGGGGAGCGCCTCCGCCACCGCCTCGTCCCCGCCGCCGTCCGGCTCGAGCTCGTCGATCCACGGGCCCACCCGCTCCGGGCCGTAGGGGTTCTGGCGCGAGCCGGCGAAGCCGACGGCGACCTGGTGGAGCCAGCCCAGCACCTCCCCGATGCGGCGCACGTGCTCCACCCCCACCGCCTCGCGCGCCAGCTCCTCGCCCGGCACGAAGGCGAACATCATCGCCTGGCGCCCGCGCACCCGGACGTGGCTCTGGCCGTCGACGGCGAGCAGCAGGCGCGCCGCCGGATACCCGCAGGTCTCGAGGAAGCACACCACCGAGGCCTCGAACGTCACGTCGCCGTCGCTCTTCCCCTCGTTGAGCCGGAGGAAGAAGCGCCGCCCCCCCGACCAGACGTGGTAGTTCGTGTTCACGCTCCCCTTCGGCTCGGCGACGAAGCGCTCCGGCGGCGGAAGCCCGAAGCGGGCCGCGACCGAGATGAGCTCCTCGGGGGCGAGGGGGGTGTAGAGGGCCAAGGCGGGTCTCGCGGGCGCGCCTCGCGCCGGCGGCCCCGAGGATGCTTCGCCCGCCTCCACCCGTCAACCCGAACCCACCTGCCCGGCGCCGCGAGGCCGCTATGGCGGAGGTCCCGACAGGGCGTCCGCCGCGTCGAGCGGCCGGTAGCGCGCCGAGACCACTCGCCAGGCGTCGCCCTCCCGCTCCAGCACCGCGTCGATGCGCTTCAGCGACGCCTCGGAGGGGAGAGAGTCGACGAGCTTGTCGCCGCCGCTCCCCCCGCGCACCAGCGCCACGTCGACCGTGGCCTCTGCCCTCGCCCCCTCGACCGAGACCTTCGTCCCCAGGATGACGACCGAGCGCCACTCCCCCCGCAGGGTCTCGAAGGCCACGAGCCGGCGGAGGCCCTCGCGGTCGAGGTCCTCCCCGCGGAAGCGCTCGGAGACCCCCTCCATCACCGCCCCCACCCGCCTCTCCTCCGCGGCCCGGGCGGCGTCGGCGAAGACCCGGCGCACCGACTCCTCGTCGCTCGGCCGGGGGCGGAGGAGGCGCCCGGCGACCGCCGCCGCGACGGCGGCGGCGACGACGGCACCGGCGATGGCGGCGGCCCGGACGGTCACGCGTCCCTGGAGCTTATCTCCGCCCCGGCCCGGGCGTCCCGCCCCGGCCGGAGCGCCCGGCGGCGATTGCGGTAGACTTCCCGGCGTGTCACGGGAACGCGATCCCAACTCCCAGGCGGACCACCACAACGAGCGGGGCATCGAGCTCGCCGACCGGGGGTGGTTCGACGAGGCCATCAAGGAGTTCGAGAAGGCCATCGCCCTCGACCCCGAGAGCGCCCACGCCCACGACAACCTGGCGGCGGTGCGCGCCGAGAAGAAGGAGTGGCGCGAGGCGCTCCGCTCCCATCTGCGGGCGCTCGACCTCGAGCCGGAGAGCCCCGCCACCCACTTCAACTTCGCATCCTTCCTCGCCGCCCACTCGCTCGAGGTCGCCGCCGCCGAGCTCCGGGAGGCGCTGGCGCTCGACCCGGAGTACCCCGAGGCGCACCTCTCGCTCGGGATCACCTTCGCCGACCAGGGCAACGTGGCGGAGGCGCTCGGCGAGCTCGAGGTCGCGGTCCGCCAGGCACCCGACGACGCCTTCGCGCGCCACGAGCTCGCGTCGCTCCTCATGGACGAGGGGGACTACCGGGCCGCCATCGGCCACCTGAAGGAGGCGACCGCCCTCGAGCCGGAGAGCTTCGACGCCCACCTCGATCTCGGCATCTGCTACGCGCAGAAGGGGTTCTACGCCGAAGCCGAGCGCGCCTACCGGAGGGCCGGGGAGCTCCGGCCCGACGACCTCCTCCTCAACTACAACCTGGCCGCCCTCTACGCCCTGTGGGAGCGGCCGGAGGCGGCCCTGCCGCCGCTCTCCCGGGCGCTGACCGCCGACCGCAAGAAGGTCCGGGCCTGGATCGCCGCCGACCACATGTTCGACGCCCTGAAGGGAACCGAGGCGTTCGACGAGCTGCTGCGCGGGTGAGGGGCCTTCGGGGGGCGGTGCGCCGCCACCCGCACACCGGGTCGAAGACGCCCCGTTCTCCGCCGGCGCGGTCCTCGCATAGGCTAGCGCCATCCCATGCCCGAGCTGGCCTTCTTCCGACACGGCGAGGAGTTGCTGCGGGTCGCCCTCGGCGAGCGAACCACGATCGGCCGATCCGCGGACTGCGACGTCTCTCTCCCGGACCCGACACTCTCCCGGGTGCAGGCGGTGGTGGAGCGGCGCACGGACGGCTTCGTGCTCGTCGACCGGTCCGGGCGGGGCACCCGGGTGGGAGCGGCCGACGTCGGCGAGGCGCCGCTCGCCACCGGCTCGGAGCTCTCCTTCGGCGGCTGGCGCGCGCTCTTCCGCGAGGGGCTCACCGCCGCCGCCGAGGCGACGGCGGCCGGCGGCAGGACCGGCGTGCGGGCCACCCCTCCCGCCTCCCCCTCGCCGGCCCGGCTCCGGGTCCGCGAGCGGGGCCGGGAGCGCATCGCCGCGCTTCCGGCCGACGGCATCACGGTCGGCTCCGGCGAGGAGAACGGGCTCTCCCTCGAGGACCCCTTCGTCTCGGCGAGGCACCTGCGCATCGAGCCTCGCGCCGGGCGCTGGCAGGTGGTGGACCTCGGGTCTACGAACGGCACCCTGCTCGGCGGGCTCCGCGTGTGGCGGTCGGAGCTGCCCCCCGGGCTGCCGCTCGCGCTCGGCGATTCGGAGATCCTGCTCGAGGTCGGGTCCCCGCGGGAGGGGCGGCCCCCGGGCAGTTACGAGGGGATGTTCTCCCTCGACCCCTCCATGCGCCAGGTGTTCGACCTCATCGACCGGCTGGCGGAGAGCGCCGTCTCGGTCGCCATCCTGGGCGAGACCGGAACGGGGAAGGAGCTCGTCGCGCGGGCGCTCCACGCCCGCTCGCCTCGCCGCGACGGCCCCTTCATCCCGGTGAACTGCGCCGCCATCCCCGAGACGCTCATGGAGAGCGAGATCTTCGGCCACGAGAAGGGCGCCTTCTCCGGCGCCGACCGCCAGCGCAAGGGGGCCTTCGAGGAGGCCGACCGCGGCACGCTCTTCCTGGACGAGATCGGGGAGATGCCTCTCGAGCTGCAGGCGAAGCTCTTGCGCGCCCTCGAGAGCGGCGAGGTGAAGCGGGTGGGCTCGTCCCGGCCCATCGAGGTCGACGTGCGGGTGGTCTCGGCCACGCACCGGGACCTGGGGGCCCAGGTGCGCGCCCAGCGATTCCGGGAGGACCTCTACTACCGCATGTGCGTCGTGCCGCTGGCGGTGCCGCCGCTGCGGCGCCGCCAGGGCGACGTGCGGGCGCTCGCGCAGCGCTTCCTCGACGCCGCCGCCCCCCGAGGGCTCCAGCTGCGCTGGAGCGAGGAGGCGCTGAAGAAGCTCGAGGGCTACGACTGGCCCGGCAACGTCCGGCAGCTCCGGAACGTGGTGCAGCGGGCCCTCTTGCTGCGCGGGGAGGGTCAGGTGCTGCCGGCCGCGCTCGTCACCTTCGAGGACGTGCGCCCCTCCTCCGGGCCGGGCGGCGACGACACCACCCTCTACCTGCCCGGCCTCACCATGGAGGACGTGGAGCGGGAGGCCATCCGGCTCTCCCTCCGGCGCCACCGCGGGAAGCGGGCCGCGGTGGTCCGCGAGCTCCGCCTCGCGAAGAGCACGGTGATGAAGCGCATCGCCCAGTGGGGGCTCGGGGACGAGGGGCGCGACGGCGCGAGCGACCCCGAGGACGCCGAGGACCCCTGACCCTTCAGTTGCGGCGGGTGGGGAGCGCCGCCAGGCCCACCCGGGCCGGCTTTCCCGGCGCCTTGGCCGCGGGAGAGTGGTGCATCCCCCGATCGAGGTGCCGGAGGAGAGCGCGGTCGATGTCCCACTGCGGGGCGAGGACGGGGCGTACCTCCTTGCCGCTCGCGAAGGCCACCTCGTCGAGCGCCTCCACGTTGAGCGGGTCGGAGGTGGCGACGACGAGCGGGCCGCGCCGGGTCTCGGCGAGGAGCAGGATGGGGAGGAGCCGTCGCTCGCGCAGGAGCCTCAGGGGGACGAGGTCGATGACGTGGGTGGGGATGTCCCGGCTCTCGACCTCCACGAGCTGGATGTGAAGCTGCCGGCTCAGGATGTCCATCAGCACGCACTCGTCGAGGTAGCCGAGGCCCACCAGGGCGCGCCCCAGCTTCCCGCCCCAGCGCTGCTGCCAGGCGAGCCCCACCCGAAGCTGCTGCAGGGTCACCCACCCCTCGTCCACCAGGATCTCTCCGATGAGAGTCCGTCGTTCCATTTCCCGCTCCGGGGCGCCGCCTCTTCGCTTCCTAACGCTCGACCTTCACCGTGCGGCGACCCCGTGGGGTGTTGTCCGATATATCCCCCATTTGGTGCAACCCCCCGACAGGGTCAGACCCGGGACCATGACCGCGGGGACCATGAACAGGGGATACGAGTACTTGCGCTGGGTTAAGGCGCGGGCTTCTTCGCCGCCGGCTTCTTCTTGGCGGTGAGCTCCCGGAGCCGGGCCGCCGCCTTCTTCGACGCGGACGTCTTCGGGTAGCGGGCGACGACGTCCTCCAGGATGGCGCGCGCGTCGTCGCGCATGTCGAGGGCCAGCATGGCCTCGCCGGTCCGGTAGAGGGCGTCCGCCGCCTTGTCGGAGCGGGGGAAGTCCTGCGCCACCTTTCCGTAGGAGATGACCGCCTCGCGGTAGTGCTTCTCGCCGAAGGCGATCTCCCCCATGCGGAAGTAGGCGTCGGCCGCCCGGGGGTCGGTGGGCCAGCGCTTCACGTACTCGTCGTAGAGCTCCTTCGCCACGTCCTGCTCGCCCTGGGCCTCCTGCTTCTGGGCGAGCGCCAGGAACTCCGCCTTCTCCGAGGGGCGCTTGAGCGCCTTCGCCTTCTCCTTTGCCTCGTACTCCTGCAGGGCCCCGGCCCCCCGGAGCGCGGCGAAGCGGCCGTTCACGTCGGACTGCATGGAGGAGACCGACTGGTCGAGCTGAGAGAGGTGGTGCTGCTCCTCCTCCAGCTGGCCCTGCAGGCGGGTCACGCTCTCCTGCAGCTTGTCCTGGTTCGCCACCACGTCGGCGCCGGAGCGGTGGCTCGCGGCGTTGAGCTCGTCGAGCTTCTTCTGGACCTCGGCGATCTTCTGGTCCACCCGGGCGATGCGGTCGCGGATCACCGCCCGCTGCTCCTCCAGCTGGCGGGCGGTGATGGCGCCCTCGTCTTCCAGCCGCTGGATGCGGTCCTCCATCTGGCGCCCCTTGTCGACGGAGACGCAGGCGGAGGCGAGGAGGAGCAGCGGAACCGCGGCCCGGCGCATCGGCTCGCTTACTGGGCGACGAGGTCGTCGCGGCGGCAGCGCGACCAGCAGTCCTCGGTCTGATCGGTGCAGGCCGGGCGCTCCTTGCCGTAGCTCACCGTCTTCAGCGACTTCGCCGGGATCCCCAGGTTCACCAGGAACTTCTTGGCGGACTCGGCGCGGCGCTGGCCGAGCTGGATGTTGTACTCGGCGGTGCCGCGCTCGTCGCAGTTGCCCTCGATGACGATCTTGGCGAAGCCGCGCTGCTTGATGCAGGCGGCGTCCTTCTCCAGGTTCGCCCGGGCCTCCGGGGTGAGCACCGCCTGGTCGAAGGCGAAGAACACCGGCGAGAGCTTGCCGCCCGCAGCCGGGCAGTCGGCCGCGTGGCCCGCCACGCACTTGCCCGACTCACAGGCCTGGCCGCTGCCGCACTCGGCGTCGGAGAGGCACTCGGGCTTGGGCGCGACCACAGGCGCCGCCACCGCCACGCAGCGCCCTGCCTCGCAGGTCTTGCCGGCGCCGCAGTCCTCCGGATGCTCGCACTCCGGGCGCGGCACGCAGCGGAGCCCCCGGCACACGAAGCCGGCCTTGCAGTCCGTGTCCTGGCCGCACTCCTGGCAGTGCCCCTCGACGCAAACCTTACCGAAGCCCTCCTGGTCCGCGCAGTCCTCGCTCTTCGTGCACTCCCCGTTCTTGGGCTTCGCGGGACACCCGGCGAGGACCAGCGCCAGAGCCGGGACAGCCAGGAAAAGCATTCGACGAATCCGCATGGGACTCCTCCATTTCAACGTTGGCCGGTGCCTTCGGTACACTGCTTGTGCCTCTTCCAGCCTCGACGTGTCAAACGAAAAGACCCGTCTGGGGCCATCTCGGTTACAGTCTCCTCCCGTGCCCGACACAGTCCTGATCGTCGATGACGAGAGAAACATCGTGGTGACCCTGGCGCGCGCACTGGCGCTCGAGGGATACGCCACCGAGACCGCCTCCGGCGGCCAGGAAGCGCTCGAGAAGATCGCCGCCCTCCCGGTGGACGTGGTGGTGATGGACGTGAAGATGCCCGACCTGGACGGGCTCAGCGTGCTGCGCGAGGCGCGCGAGGCCCGCCCCGGGCTCCCGGTGGTGATCATGAGCGGCCACGGCTCGCTCGAGACGGTGCGCCAGGCCTTCAAGCTCGGCGCCTTCGACTACCTGGAGAAGCCCATCACCGAGAAGGACAAGCTCCTCGCCGCGGTGCGGAACGCGCTGCGGATGCGGACGCTCGCCGAGGAGAACGCGGCGCTCCGGCGCGAGGCCGGGTCGGGCGAGATGCTCGGCGATGGGCCGGGGATGAGGAAGCTGCGCGAGCTGGTGCAGCGCGCCGCCGCCAGCGAGGGGCGCGTCCTCATCGTGGGCGAGAACGGCACCGGCAAGGAGCTGGTGGCGCGGGCCCTGCACGCCGGCTCCCGGCGCCGCGAGGCGAGCTTCGTGAAGCTGAACTGCGCCGCCGTCCCGGCCGAGCTCATCGAGAGCGAGCTCTTCGGCCACGAGAAGGGCGCCTTCACCGGCGCGGTGACAGCGCGCAAGGGGAAGTTCGAGCTCGCCGACCGCGGCACCCTCTTCCTCGACGAGGTGGGGGACATGCCCCCGGCCATGCAGGCGAAGGTGCTCCGCGTCCTGCAGGAGGGGGAGTTCGAGCGGGTCGGGGCCGGCACCCCGCTGCGCTGCGACGTGCGGGTCATCGCCGCCACCAACAAGGACCTGCTCGCCGAGGTGACCGCCGGGCGCTTCCGCGAGGACCTCTACTACCGGCTGGCGGTGGTCCCCATCCACGTCCCTCCCCTGCGCGAGCGGCGCGAGGACGTGCCCGAGCTCGCCACCGCCTTCCTGGCCGCCGCCTGCGAGAAGAACGGGCGGCGCGCCATGCGCTTCGACCGCGAGGCCCTGGCGGCGCTGCAGTCGCACGACTGGCCCGGGAACGTGCGCGAGCTCCGCAACCTGGTGGAGCGCATCGCCATCCTCTGCGACGGCCCCGAGATCCGGGCCGGGGACGTGGCCGAGGTGCTGCCGGCCGCGCGCCGGCCGCGCGCCGACCGCTACGCCGAGGGCGCCCCCCTCAAGGACCTGCTCGAGGAGGCGGAGCGGGAGATCGTCCTCGCGGCGCTGGCGAGCCACGGGGACAACATGGCCGAGACCGCCCGCGCCCTCGGGCTCGAGCGGAGCCACCTCTACAAGAAGGTCAGGGCCCTCGGCATCAAGCGGGGGGAGTGAGTCTCCTTCCCGGGTGTGGGCGCGCGCCCACGCCGCACCGTGTCCGCGAGGACGCGCCCCGCGCACTCTCCCGGGAATTTCCATCGACCCTGCGAGTTTGCAAGTTGGCGGCCAGCGGGCACGCGCGGTGCTATCCCTCCCTCCTGCCCCGCGCGACCCGCTGGCGCGCCACTTGGCGAAGGACCGCCGCGGGACTATCGTTCGTCCCCCCGACCCTTGGACCCGACCCCAAAGAACCCGCCGCCGAGCCCGGCCCCGGCGCCGCCCGCGGCCCCGGACCGCCTGCGGGCCGCCCTGCGGGGCGCCGTCGACTTCCTGCGCCGGCTGGGGCCGAGGCGCGCCCTGCTCGCCGCATTGGCGCTCGCGGCCGCCGGGGCGCTCGCCCTCGTCGGCCTGGCCCTCGCCTGGACCTGGGAGCTGCCGGAGTTCGAGGGGCTCCGCGACTACCGCCCGCTCGTCGCCACCCGCGTCTACGCCGCCGACGGCACCGAGGCCTTCGCCTTCGCCCGCGAGCGGCGCACGGTCGTGCCCTTCGAGCAGATCCCGGCGGTGATGAAGAACGCGGTCCTGGCCGCCGAGGACGCGAAGTTCTACCAGCACGAGGGCGTGAACTACCTCGCCATCGGGCGCTGCGCGGTGAAGGGGCTGCTGCGCGGCGGCGTCGCCTGCGGGGGCTCCACCATCACCCAGCAGGTGGTGAAGACCTTCCTCCTTCCCACCGAGTGGCGCGTGAAGCGCAAGGTGAAGGAGCTGGTGCTGGCGCCGCGGCTCGAGAAGAACCTCTCCAAGGACGAGATCCTCTACCTCTACCTGAACCAGATCTACCTCGGCCACCGCCGCTACGGGGTGGAGGAGGCGGCCCGCTTCTACTTCGGGAAGTCGGTGAAGGACCTGGCCGTCGGCGAGGCGGCCATGATCGCCGGCCTGGTGCAGTCGCCGGAGCGGCTCTCGCCCTACAAGCACCCGGAGGCGGCGCGGGCCCGGCAGCGCTACGTGCTCCGCCGGATGGTGGAGGAGGGGTCCCTCGACCCCAAGGCGGCCGAGGCCGAGGCGGCGCGGACGCTCAGGCTCCGCCGCCCCTCCGAGCCCTACGGGGCCTGGTACGCCGACGCGGTGCGCCGCTACCTCGACGAGCGCTACGGGGCCGAGCGGGTGGAGACCGACGGCCTGCGCGTCGACGTCGCCATGCTCCCCTCCCTGCAGCGGGCCGCCGAGGCGGCCATCGACGCCGACCTGCGCCTCGTCGACAAGCGACAGGGCTGGCGCGGCGCCCCCCAGCACCTCGACGCCGAGCAGCTCGCCAAGGCCCTGCCCGCCTGGCGCGAGCGGCTCGCCGCCGCCAAGCCCGGCCCGGGGGAGCTCCTCGTCTGGGACCTCGGGCGCGTCGACCCCGAGGAGATCGACCCGGGCGGCGAGCTCACCCCCGACGCCCGGCGCAGGGTGCGCATCCGCCCCCTCGAGGCGGGCGAGGTCTACGCCGCGCTCGTCCTCGGCGTGGAGGAGCGGCAGGCGGAGCTCGACCTCGGGAACGCCAAGGGCGTCCTCCCCTTCTCCGACGTCGCCTGGGCGCGAAAGTACAACCCGGCGGTGGGCACCGCGCCCCCGAAGAGCATGCGCGACGTCGTCCAGGCCGGGGACATCGTGCTCGTGCGAGTGCTCTCCACCGGGCGCAAGGGGCCCGCCGAGCTCGCCCGGGCCGGCAAGCCCGTCGCCTTCTCCCTCGAGCAGACCCCGAGGCTCGAGGGGGCGCTCGTGGCCATCGACCCGGTCACCCGCGGGGTGCGGGCGCTCGTCGGCGGCTACGACTTCGGCCGCTCCCAGTTCAACCGGGCGCTGCAGGCGAAGCGCCAGCCGTGCAGCGCCTTCAAGCCCTTCGTGTGGGGGGCGGCCATCGAGAGCCGGAAGTTCACCCCGGCGACCGTCGTCTACGACACCCCCGACCTCTACCGCGATCCCTGGACGAACAAGGAGTGGAAGCCGGAGAACTACGAGCGCGATTCCTACGACGGCCCGCTGCTCCTGCGCGCCGCGCTCGCCCACTCGAAGAACACCGTCTCCGCGAAGCTCGTGAACACCCTGGGCGTCGACGCCGTCATCGACTTCGCCCGCCGCGCCGGCATCTCGAGCGAACTCCCGCGCAGCCTCTCGCTCGCCCTCGGCACCGGCGAGGTGACCCCGCTCGAGCTCGTGAACGCCTACGCCAGCCTGGCCGCCTCGGGGTTCTACACCCCTCCCATCCTCGTCACCCGCGTCCGCGACCGGGAGGGGAAGGTTCTCGAGGAGAACCGCCCCGTCCCGATCCCGCCCGCTCCCCCGCCGCCCCTCCCCTCTCCTGCCCCCTCCCCCGAGCCCGGGCCGGCCGCGGGGATCGTCCCGGCGAGCGCCGGCGAGCCGCTCCCGGCGGGCGCCGCCGCCCCGGCGACCCCGCCTCCCCCCGCCCAGGACGACGCCGCGAGGGCCGAGCCCCAGCCGGCGGCGCCCGCCGCCCCGGAGCGCATCCGCCCCGAGACCGCCTACGTCATCCTCTCCATGATGAAGGAGGTGGTGGAGAGCGGGACCGGCCAGGCCGCGAAGGCGCTCGGCCGGCCGGTGGCGGCGAAGACCGGCACCGCCCAGGAGCACCGCGACGCCTGGTTCGTGGGGATGACGCCCGAGCTCGTGGCCGGCGTCTGGGTGGGCTTCGACTCCCACGACCCGCTCGGCCCCCACGCCACCGGCGCCGGCGCCGCGCTGCCGGGCTGGCTCGGCTTCATGCAGGCGGCGATCGGCATGCAGCCCATCTCCGACTTCCCGCCGCCCCCCGGCGTCGACTTCGCGCCGGTCGACCCGCGCACCGGGCTCCTGGCCCGGCCGGGCACCGAGGGCGCGGCCGGCACGGTGAGCCTCCCCTTCATCGCCGGCACCGCCCCGACCGAGACCGCGCCCGACCCCTCGCGCGCCCCCCAGAACTTCTTCCAGGACGACCGCTAGCGAGACCGCCTTGCCCGAGGACGCCTCCGAGAGCGCCGGCCGGGAGCACCGGGCCCTCGCCGCCCTCCTCCTCCTCTTTGCCCTCGCCGCCCCGGCCCTCGCCGGCGAGATCGAGCCCGCGGCGGTGGTGCGGGTGGCGAGCGAGCTCGCCGAGCGGGTCGCCCGGGAGGCGGGCGCGCCGGAGCCGGTGGCCCTGCAGGTGGCCGCTCCCGGCGCCGACGCCCTCGCCGGCCCGCTCGCGGCCGCCATCTCCGAGGCGCTCTCCCGGCGCGGCTTCGCCGTCGCCCTCTTCGCCGCCTCGAGCGGCCCGGGGGCGGAGGAGGCGGCCCGCATCCTCGGCGCCGATCGGCTCCTGCGCGTCGTCGCCGGGCTCGTGCCCGGGCGGCGCGAGCTCGTCGTCTCCGCGGAGTCGGTGCCCACCCGCCCATCCTTCTTCCTGCAACGCGTCCCCGAGTACCGCGCCGGGGCGGCGCGCCTCCTCGACTTCTCGGTCCCCGCCGACGAGACGACGCTGCTCCTTGCCCGCGCCGGCAGCCGGGCCGGCTCCACCGGCCCGGCCCTCTTCGTGCGCCCCCTCTTCCAGGTGGAGGAGCGGGTCCTGGCGGTCGGCGCCGGGGTGGCCGGCGCGGACGGGATCGCGTCCCTCGCGCTCGTCAGCGAGCGCTCGGTCTCGGTGGTCTCGCTCGGGGGCGTGGTGCGCGCCCGCTACGCCCTCGACCCCGACGTCCGCGGCCCCCGGCGCCCGGCCGCCACCGCGGCCGTCGGCAGCCTCGGCGCCGGGCGGGTGGCCATCGGTCGCGCCGGCGCGGGCGGGCTCCTGCTCGCCATGGAGGCCGGCGCGCTCCTGCCGGCGGGAAGCTTCCCCGCGGTCCCGCTCGCCGCCGGCGAGCGCGGCGCGCTCTTCGGCGCCTACGTGCCCGGGAAGGCGGTCCTCGCCGACGCGCTCTCCCTCTCCCCCGATCCCGCCCCCCGCCCCCGCAGCGAGCGCGAGTTCGTCTCCTTCGCCGCCGCCCCCCGCCCCGGGCGCGTGGCCTTCGCATGGGTTTCGGGCGACGGGGTGGCGACGCTGCTCGGGCCCGACCTCGAGCCGGTGGGCCCGCCGCTCGAGGGCGTCGGCGCCGGGCTCGCGCTCGCCGACCTCTACGGCGACGGCGAGCCGGAGGTGGTGGCGAGCGCCCCCGACGCCGGGGCGACCGACCGGGTGCGGGTGCTCCGCTGGCCCGCCGGCGCCGGCCCCGAGGCTCCCCCGGTGGTGGTGCTCGAGTCGGCCGCGCTCCCGGGGTCGATCCAGTGCGGGGCCTCGGCCGACCTGACCGGCGACGGGCTCGACGACGTGGTGGTGGCGGCCGCGCTCCCCGAAGGCGGCTCGCAGCTGTGGCTCGTCACCTCCGATCTCCGGTTCGCGGAGGCCCGGTGAGGCGCCTCGCCCCCCTCGCACTCCTCCTCCCCCTCGCCGCCCTGGCCGGGCTCCCCCCGCGCTACGGCGGCGACCTCGGCGTGGCGCTCCCCGCCGCCCCCGCGAACCTCGACCCGGCCCGGCTCTCCGACCCGTCGGAGCTCGAGGCTGCCCGCGCCCTGCATTCGACCCTCGTCGAGACAGGGCCCGACGGGGCGCTCCGGCCGGCGCTCCTCGCCGCCCTTCCCGAGGCCGAGCCGGGCGGTCGCGCCTTCCGCCTGCGGCTCCGCCCCGGCCTTCGCTTCCACGACGGCCGCCCGCTCACCGCCGCGGACGTGGCCGCGAGCCTCTCCCGCCTCCTCGCCCCCGGGACCCGGTCCCCGCACGGCTGGATCGCCCTCCCGGTCGCCGGGGCGGACGACGTCCGCGAGGGGCGGGCCTCCACGCTCTCCGGGGTCCAGGTGGTGGGCGAGCTCGAGCTCCGGGTCGCCCTCGACCTGCCCTTCCCCGAGTTCCCGCGCGCCCTCGCGGCGCTGCCGGCGGCGGTGGTCCCGCGCGGCGGGCCGGTCACGACCGGCGCCGGCCCCTTCCGCCTCGCCTCGCGCGGCGAGGGGACGCTCCGGCTCGCCGCCTTCGACGGCTACTGGCGCGGGCGGGCCTATCCGGACGCGCTCTCCCTCTCCGGCATGGACGCGCGCCGCGCGGCCCGCGCCTTCGCGAGGGGCGAGGTGGACCTCGTCGTCCGCCCGGAGTCGGCGTCCGGCGCCGCCGCCCGCGAGCTCCCCTCCACCACCGCCACCTACGCGGTCGTGAACGCGAAGAGGCTCGGGCGGCTCGCCGCCGACCTTCGCCACGCGCTCCTCGCCCTCGACCGGTCCGAGCTCGCCAGGCTCGGCGGGCGCGGCCACGCGACGCCGCTCGCCGGGCTCCTCCCCCCCTCTCTCCTCTCCGGGTCCCCGGCCCCGGCGCCCCGGGCCCCCGCCAGGGTGGCCGGGAACCCGAAGGTCGAGCTCCTCGTCGCCGCCGGCTCCGACGGGAACCGCGCCCTCGCCGACCGCCTGCAGGTGAAGCTCTTCGACCACGGGGTGCGGGCGGCGGTCGCCGTGGTCGCCCCCGAGGCGCTCGCCTCCCGGATCGCCTCGGGGAGCTTCGACCTCGCCGTCGTCTCCCTCACCTTCACCTCGGTGGGGGCGCAGCCGGCGCTCCTCGAGGCGGCCTGGGCGCTCGGCGGCCCGCAGGCCTCGCGGCGCGCCCTGTCGCGGCTCTCCCAGGCCGAGCCGGCCGCGGTGGCGGGGGAGCTCGCCGAGGAGCTGGGCGTGGTCCCGCTCTTCGCCGCCGGGCTCCACGCCTCGCCGCGCCCGGGCCTCCTCGGGCTCGAGGTCCTCCCCGACGCCACCGTCGAGCTCGGCGACCTCTCCGTCGCCCCCAGGCCCGCGCGCGAGGGAAGGGCTCCTTGAGACTCCGCGCCCGGCTCACCCTCGCCTTCGCCCTCTTTGCCGCGGCTCCCATGCTGCTCGCGGTGCTGCCTCTCTCCCGGGCGCTCTCGGAGGGGCTCAAGGCCGAGTACGCGGCCCGCCTCGACGGGGCGGCACTCGCCATCGAGGGGGAGCTCCGCCACCTCGGCCTCTCCGCCGCCGAGGCGGCCCGCGACGTGGCACGCAGCCCGGAGGTGGCGCTCCTCGCCCGCGAGCGAGCTCAGGGGGCGCTCGACCCGGCCGAGGTGGCCCGCCTGGCGGCGGAGTGGATGGAGGCGCGCGGTCTCGACGTGCTCGCGGTCGCCGACTCCCGCGGCGTGGTGGTCACGAGCGGCCACCTCCCCGGCCGCGCCGGGGACGCCGACCCGGAGCTCCGCTCGCTCTTCGCCACCACCGGCCCCGGCCGCCCCGTGCCGCGCCTCGTCCCGCGGGCGACCCCCGCCGGCGTGGAGCCGGCGCTCGCGCTGGTGGCGTGGGAGACCGTCCCGGGCGAGCCGGGGCTGCGGGTCGCCGCCGGGGTGGCGCTCGGCCCGCGCTTCGCCGAGCGCATGGCGGCACTCGCCGGCGGGGCGGTGGCGGTGCGCGGCGAGGGCGACCGTCCGCTCGCCGCCGAGGCCCGGGGCGGCAAGGTCCACTTGCTCGCCACCCGCTTCCTGGGCGCCCCCCGCGAGCGAGTGCGCACCGTCCCGGTGGGGAGACCGGGCGCCCCGCCGCTCGCCTGGGTGGAGGTGGCGCTGCCCACCGCCGGCCTGGAGCGCGCCCAGGTGGCGGTGGCGATCGTCTTCCTCGCCGCGCTCGCAGCGGCGGTGGTGGCGGCGGCACTCGTCGGACACCTGGTGGCCCGGCGCATCACCCGCCCCCTCGAGGCCCTGCGCGCCGGCGCGGCGCGGGTGGCGGCCGGCGACCTGGGCGTGCGGGTGGACACCCCGGCGGCGGGAGAGCTCGGCGAGCTCGTGCGGGGGTTCAACGCCATGACGGCGGACCTGGCGGCGAGCCGGGCGCGGGTGGCGGCCGCCGAGCGCGTGGCCGCCTGGCAGGAGGTGGCGCGCCGCCTCGCCCACGAGATCAAGAACCCGCTCACGCCCATCGCCATGAGCGTCGCCACCCTGCGAGACGCGCTCGAGCAGGGCCGCCCCGACTTCCCGGAGATCTTCCAGGAGGGCGCCTCCGCCATCCAGGAGGAGGTGCGCCGGATGAAGCGCATCGTGGACGAGTTCAGCCGCTTCGCCAGGCTGCCGGCGCCGGAGCCGTCCTCCATCTCCCCCGCCGACCTCGTCGCCGCGGTCCTCGCCCTCTACCCCTCGCCGCCCCCGGGCCTCGCCATCGAGCGGGAGGTGGACCCGGCGCTCCCGCCGGTGCGGGCCGACCGCGACCAGATGGTGCAGGTGCTCCTCAACCTGGTGAGGAACGCCGAGGAGGCGATGAGGGGCGGCGGGACCCTAAGGCTCGCGGCGCACCGCGACGGGGATGCGGTCCTCATCCAGGTCTCGGACACCGGGCCGGGCATCGCCGCCGAAGACCTCGCCCACGTCTTCGAGCCCTACTTCACCACCAAGGAGTCGGGCACCGGCCTCGGCCTCGCCATCGCCGAGCGCATCGTGCGCGAGCACGGCGGCCGGCTGGAGGTGGCGTCGCGGCCCGGGGCGGGCGCGACCTTCACCATCCGGCTCCCGGCGGCGCCTAGCGCACCGGGGTCGCCTTGAGGGCGGCCTTCCCTTCCTTCACGTAGACCTGGAAGCGCACCGTGCGGCAGGCGTACTTCTGCACCAGCGCGTCCTTGTTCTTCTGGAGCTTCTGGCGGAAGCGGTCCCAGGTGAGCCCCTCGAGCGACTCGCCGCATTCCTCGCGCACCTTGAGGAACTCCTGGAAGACCCCCTGCCAGGCGGTCTCCTCGCTCTCCGCCGGGGCCGGCGCCGGCGGGGGAGGAGGCGGGGCGGCCGGCATCCGCACCGGGGTCTGGGCGGCGAGCGGCTCCGCCGCCTGGAACCGGGCGGTGCTGCCGCGCTGCGGGATGACGATGGGGAGCGGGGTGGGGTGGGCCGGGTCGGTGCCGTTCATCGGCGCGGCCGGGGCCTGCGCGCTCGCCGCGGCGTGGGCCGCGAAGGGGTCCTCGAAGAGCCCCGCCCCGGGCGCCGGCTCCTCGGGCGGGGGAACGGCGAGCATGGGCACGTCGAGGGTGTTCGCCGGGGTGGCCGGGGGGATGGCGACCCCGGTGGGGGGAAGCGAGCCCGACGCCACCCGGGCCATGCGGGCCGCGTCGGCGGCGCGGTTGAGCGCCGCCGCCAGCGTTCCGAAGGTCCCGGACATGCGAGGGACCCGGGCCTCGAAGTCGCCGCGGGCGATGCGGTCCGCCGCCCCGGCGAGCTCCCGGGGCACGTGCGCCGTCACCGTGCGCTCGGGGAGGAGCCCCAGGGCCACGCCGGTGACGAGGAGGACCGCGAGGGCGAGGAGCGTGAGCTGCTGGTAAACCGCGAGCGGCTCGAAGAGGGCCCGGCTCGGAGCCGAGAGGACCGCCCCCGGAGCTTCCGGGCCCGGCAGGGCGAGGAAGCGCGCGCGGAAGGCGGGGGCCTTCGCGAAGAGCAGCGGCACGGCGGGGAGGGCCGCGTTCATCGGCAGCCGGATGGGGGAGAGCCGGCCGCCGTCGACGGTGGCCCCGGCGCCCTTGCGGGCCGCGCCCACCACCGCCGTCACCTCCGGCCCCGGCAGCGTCGAGACGGGCTTCGGCCCGACGAGGAGCGTCACGTCGGCACCGGTCGCCGCCTTGATGCGCTCCGGCCAGCGGGCCTCGAGGGGGAGGCCGAAGGCGACGGTGCCGCCGCCCGCCACCGGGCTCGCCTGGACGAAGTAGAGCGCGTCCTCGACGCGGGCGAAGCGCCCGCTCCCGGGGTTGGCGAGCACCGCCTGGACGATGGGCTCCTTGCCGGTGAGGACCTTGTCGCCGACCTTGAAGGTGACGGCCCCCTCGGAGGCGATGGCGAGGAGCGGCGCGCGCGAGGCGTCCACCTCGAGAGCGCGGGCGGCGCCCCGGAGCGCCTTCTCGGCGGCGGCCGGCACGTCGACGGGCGGCAGGGGGTTCGAGGGGCGGCGGGTCGCCTTGGCGGGGCGCTGCGACTCCGAGGTCTGCTCGGCGACGGCGGCGACGAGCTCCGGGTCGCGCGCCGCCAGCACCGCCACGTCGCTCACCTGGCGGGCGAACAGGCGCGCCCCGCTCTCGAACTGCGCCGTGGCCGACCGGAGCGAGCCGCCCACCTGCTCCAGCACCTGGTCCGCCGAACGCTGCGTGACGACGTAGAGGTTGACGGCGCCCGCAGCGAGGACGAGGAGCGTGAAGCCCCAGATCTTGGCCCGGTTCATGTGAGCGGCCTTATACCACGGCCACCCACACGCCAACGCCGGGTTGTGCGAAGCGACGGTCGAGCTCCTCGTCGAGATCGAGGTCGGCGGGGAGCACGCGGGAAGAGCGAGGGGAGCGCTCCTCGGCCGCCTCGCCGTCGGCGATTCGCCTCGGGAGCTCCGCCCCCATTTTTTCCTGGTCCATGGCCCAAAGCCTAGCGGGAGAGCGCCCTTGGTAAAGAAATCGGCCGGCATCGACTCACCCGTTCGGGCGGGTGCTGCCCTCCCGGGAGAGATCCGGAGTCACTCGGCGGCCGGTTCTCTGAAAGTGTCAGAAGACCCCGGGTGGATGGCGCGGGTCGCCCTCCTCTCCCGAGGGGGTGCGCCCGGAGGGAGAGCGCCCCGCTTCCCCTTCCCGTCGGCGCGAGGGGCGAGCGGCCGCCCGGATTTCCCTTCCGCTTTCCGGCTTGACCTGGGAATCGGCCCGGCTTATCAGCGGGACCCACCAGGGGCGAAAGAGGCGCTCCCCTCGCCCAGACACCCGGGAGAACGAAGATGACGAAGCTCGCCGCCGCAGTGGCGCTCTCCACGGCTGCGCTCGCCGCGCAGGCCGACGAGGGCATGTGGACCTTCAACGCCTTCCCGAAAGGGCGGGTGGAGGCTGCCTACGGCGTGAAGATCACCGACTCCTGGCTCGACCACGTGCGCCTCTCCTCCGCCCGGCTCGCCCAGGGGTGCTCGGCGAGCTTCGTCTCGAAGGACGGGCTGGTGATGACGAACCACCACTGCGTGGAGGCCTGCCTGGAGCAGCTCTCCACCGGGGAGCGGAACTACATCGCGACCGGCTTCTACGCCCGGTCGGGCGCCGACGAGGTGAAGTGCCCGGTGCTGGAGGTGAACCAGCTCGTCGGGATCACCGACGTGACCGCGCGCATGAAGAAGGCCACCGCCGGGCTCGAGGGGCAGAAGTTCTCCGACGCCCAGAAGGCGGAGACCGGCAAGATCGAGCAGGAGTGCCAGACCTCTCCGGCGCTCCGCTGCAACGTGGTGAGCCTCTACCACGGCGGCATCTACGACCTCTACCAGTACCGCCGCTACCAGGACGTGCGCATGGTCTTCGCGCCCGAGTTCGCGATCGCCTTCTTCGGCGGCGACCCGGACAACTTCATGTTCCCCCGCTACGACCTCGACGTCTCGTTCGTCCGGGTCTACGAGGACGGGAAGCCGCTGCGGGCCGAGCACTTCCTCCGCTTCAACCCGGCGGGGCCGAAGGACGGGCAGCTCGTCTTCGTCTCCGGCAACCCGGGCGGGACGAGCCGCCAGCTCACCGCCGCCGAGCTCGAGTACCAGCGGGACGTGGCCCTCCCCGAGCGCGTCGCCCGGCTCTCCGAGCTGCGGGGGGCGCTCGTCGAGTTCCAGAACCGCGGCGCCGAGCAGAAGCGCATCTCCCAGGGGCTCCTCTTCGGGGTGGAGAACAGCCTGAAGGCGCTCAAGGGGCGGCGCGCCGCGCTCGTCGACCGGGACTTCTTCGCCTCGAAGGTGGCGGCGGAGGCGAACTTCAAGAAGAAGCTCTCCCAGGACGCGAAGGACGGGCCGGCGGCGCTCAAGGCCTTCGCCTCCATCGCCGACGCCGAGGACCTCTACCGCAACGTGCGCTTCGAGGTCGCCTACGTCTCGGGGAGCGCGGGGTTCATGACCGACCTCTTCGCCTTCGCCCGCACGCTCCTGCGCGGCGCCGAGGAGCGCGGGAAGCCGAACGAGGTGAGGCTGGAGGAGTTCCAGGAGGCCCAGCTGCCGGCGGTGACGCAGCGGCTCTTCAGCACCGCCCCCATCTACCCCGAGTTCGAGATCTTCAAGTTCACCTGGTCGCTCACCAAGCTCCGCGAGGAGCTCGGGCCCGACCACCCCTTCGTGAGGAAGGTCCTCGGGGCGGAGTCGCCCGCCGACGTGGCGGCGCGGCTCGTCCGCGGAACGAAGCTCGGCGACGTCGAGCTCCGCAAGAAGCTCTGGGCGGGGGGGAAGGCGGCGGTGGACGCCTCCGACGACCCCATGGTCGCCTTCGCCCGCCTCGTCGACCCGGACTCGCGCGCGGTCCGCAAGATGTACGAGGGGGACATCGAGTCGGTCCTGAAGAAGGGGTCGGAGGCCATCGCCCAGGCCCGCTTCGCGCTCGAGGGCACCTCCAACTACCCGGACGCCACCTTCACCCTGCGCCTCAGCTACGGCACGGTGAAGGGCTGGACGGAGGGGAAGAAGGAGATCGCCCCGTTCACCACCCTCGCCGGGGCCTTCGAGCGCCACACCGGCCGCGACCCGTTCGCTCTCCCGAAGAGCTGGCTCGAGGCGAAGGGGAAGCTCGACCTCGCCACCCGGTTCGACTTCGCCGCCACCACCGACATCATCGGGGGCAACTCCGGCTCGCCGGTGGTGAACCTGGACGGCGAGGTGGTGGGGCTCGTCTTCGACGGCAACATCTGGTCGCTGGGCGGCGACTACGGCTTCGACCCGAAGCTGAACCGCACGGTGGCGGTGGACACCTCCGCCATCGCCGAGGCGCTCCGCCAGATCTACGGGGCGAAGCGGGTCCTCGACGAGCTCGCCCCCGGGAAGTAGCCCTCAGGCGTCGCGCGGGACGGCGATCATCCGCTCCAGGGCGAGGCGCGCCCCAGCGGCCACGTCCGCCGGCACCACGATCTCGTGCTTGTTCCGGCGCAGCGCGTCGCGGAGCATGACCACGTCCACCATCTTCATGTAGGGGCAGTGCATCCGGCAGCCGAGGCAGCCGTCGGCCACCACGAACTCCTTCTCCGGGTAGCGCCTCTTCAGGCCGGTGAGGATGCCGTGCTCGGTGGCGACGATGAAGGTCCTCGCCTCGGGGTGGCGGGCCACCGCGGCCGCCATCCCGGTGGTGGAGCAGACCTCGTCGGCGAGCGCGAGCACGTCGGCGCGGCACTCGGGGTGGGCGATGACCACCGCCTGCGGGCGGTCGCGGTGCACCTTCTCGACGCTCGCGGTCCGGAGGACGTCGTGCACCGGGCAGGCGCCGTCGTAGACCACGATCTCCTTCTCCGGGACCTTCGACTTCACCCAGTTGCCGAGGTTTCGGTCCGGGGTGAAGAGGATCTTCCGCGAGGGGAGCGAGCGCACCACGCTCGCGGCGTTGGCGCTCGTGCAGCAGATGTCGGAGAGCGCCTTCACCTCGGCGGAGGAGTTCACGTAGGTCACCACGGCGTGGTCCGGATAGCGCTCCTTCCAGTCGAGCAGGCTCTCGGCGGAGATGGAGTCCGCGAGCGAGCAGCCGGCGGAGAGGTTGGGCAAGAGCACCCTCTTCTCCGGGTTGAGGACCTTGGCCGACTCGGCCATGAAGTGGACCCCGCAGAAGACGATGGTGCCCTGGGGCACCCGCTGGGCCTCCACGGCGAGCTGGAGGGAGTCGCCCACCACGTCGGCGAGGGCCTGAACCTCCGGCAGCTGGTAGTTGTGGGCCAGGATCACCGCATCCCGCTCACGCTTGAGCGCGCGCACCTCCTCCTCGAGGGCGGCGAGCTCGGCGGGGCCGAGCTCGCTGCCGGCGACGGGGTTGGCGACGGGGTCGTGGACCGGGACGAGGGGGAGGCTCATGGCTTCACCACGCGTGCGCCGCGGGCCGGTCGGATGTCGACCGTACCCGCGGGAAAGAGGCGCCAGAACTCCCGCCGCACCAGTCCCACCAGGGTCGCCGACCTGGTGAACCCGTGGTAGGAGGCGACGGCCGCGAGCATCGCCACGTCCTCGTCGGTGGCGGAGTAGCTGCGGACCTTGGCGGAGCGGCCGGTGGCGCGGGGCATGGTTATATAACCTATATCTAAATGTTACTGGAAGAATCTAGTCGATCGCCGGCGGCGGCGCAACCGGGCCTCGGGCGAGCGGCGGGCTTGCGGGGAAGGCGCCCGCCCCGCATGGTGGGCGCATGAGGGCCGCCCTCACCACCGTCGCCTCCCCGGGGGCCGGGGCGCTCGCGGGCGCGGCGCTCGCCGCCTCCCGGCACGGCCTTCCCCTCGTCGCGCGGGAGGGGCGCCCGCTCGCGCAGCTCTCGCGCGAGGCCGGGGTGGAGGCGCTCGTCGTCCTCGGCACCCACGCGCTCCTCTGGGTCGAGGGAGAGGAGCACCGCTTCTCCCCCGGGATGGGGGCGCTGCGGGCGAAGCGCGTCGCCCTCGGGGATCGGACCACCCGCGACCCCTTCCTCGAGGCCGCCGGGCTCCGCCCCGGCGACTCGGTGCTCGACTGCACCGCCGGGCTCGGGGCCGACGCGCTCGTCGCCGCCACCGCCGTCGGCCCCGGCGGCCGGGTGCTCGGGCTCGAGTCCTCGCGGGCGCTCGCCGCCTGGACGGACGAGGGGTTCCGGCGCCTCGCCCACCCGGCCGCCCGCCGGGTCGAGATCCGCTCCGCCGAGCACGGCGCCTTCCTCGCCGCCTGCGCGGAGCGGAGCTTCGACGTGGTGGTGTTCGACCCCATGTTCCGCCACGCCCGCAGCGCCGAGCCGGCCTTCGCCCCGGTGCGGCGCCTCGCCAACCCCTGCCCCCTCGAGGCGGGCGCGCTCGCGCGCGCGCGGCTCGTGGCCCGCCGCTGCGTGGTGGTGAAGGACGGCACCCCCGGCTGGGACCTCGCCCGGCTGGGGCTCGCGCCGCTCCCGAGCCGGCGGGGCGCGCACCGGCTCTACGCCCGGCTCGAGGCCGCCCGCTAGGAAAGGCGGCGCTACGGGGCCGGGGAGGCCTGCTCCGCCGCCGGGGACGTCTGGGGGACGCGGCGGAAGAAGGTGTCGGCGTCGGGGACGACGAGCGCCTCGCGCAGCACCTCGTCCATGTGATCGACGAAGGAGATGTCCATCTCGGCCCGAACCTTGCGGGGGATCTCGCGCACGTCCTTGGCGCACTCGCGCGGGATGAGGACGCGCTTCATTCCGCCGCGGTGGGCGGCGAGCGCCTTCTCCTTCACCCCGCCCACCGGCAGCACCCGCCCGCGCAGGGTGATCTCCCCGGTCATGGCGATGTCGCGGCGCACCGGCACCTTGCAGAGCGCCGAGACGAGCGCGGTGGCCATGGTGATCCCGGCCGAGGGCCCGTCCTTGGGGATGGCGCCCTCGGGCACGTGCACGTGGATGTCGGAGCTCTCGAGGAAGCGCTTGTCGAGCCCGAGCGCCTCGGCGCGGGAGCGGACGTAGCTCATCGCCGCCTGCGCCGACTCCTGCATCACCTCGCCGAGCTTGCCGGTGATCATGAGCTTCCCCTTGCCGGGGAGGACGGTGGCCTCGATGGTGAGGAGCTCGCCGCCGAGCTCGGTCCAGGCGAGGCCGGTCGCCAGCCCCACCTGGTCGCTGGTCTCGGCGGTCCCGTAGCGGAAGCGCGGGGGCCCGAGCAGCTTCTGGACCCGCTTCTCGCTGATGACGAAGGGGCCCTCCTTCCCCTGCTTCAGCACCTCGCGGGCGATCTTGCGACACACGGCCGCCACCTCGCGCTCGAGCGAGCGCACCCCGCTCTCCTTGGTGTAGCGGTGCACGAGCAGGCGGAGCGCCCCCTTCTTGAACACCACCGGCACCTCGGCGAGGCCGTTCGCCTCCTTCTGCTTCGGCACCAGGTAGCGCTGGGCGATGGAGAGCTTCTCCATGTCGGTGTAGCCGGCGAGCCGGATCACCTCCATGCGGTCCTGCAGCGGCAGCGGGATGCCCGACATGGTGTTGGCGGTGCAGATGAAGAGCACCTTGGAGAGGTCGTAGTCGAGGTCGAGGTAGTGGTCGTTGAAGGCGGCGTTCTGCTCCGGGTCGAGGACCTCGAGCAGCGCCGCCGACGGGTCGCCGCGGAAGTCGGTGGACATCTTGTCCACCTCGTCGAGCAGGAAGACCGGGTTGGAGGAGCCCGCCTTGCGCAGGCTCTGGATGATCTTGCCCGGCAGCGCCCCGATGTAGGTGCGCCGGTGGCCGCGGATCTCGGCCTCGTCGCGCACGCCCCCGAGGCTGATGCGCGCGAACTTCCGCCCCATGGCGCGGGCGATGGAGCGGGCCAGCGAGGTCTTGCCCACCCCGGGGGGGCCGACGAAGCAGAGGATGGGCCCCTTGATCCGCTCCACCAGCGCCTGCACCGCCAGGTACTCGAGGATGCGCTCCTTCACCTTGCGCAGGCCGTAGTGGTCCTCGTCGAGCACCTTCTCCGCCTCGGCCACGTCGAGCTTGTCCTCGGTGACCTCCGCCCAGGGGAGCGCCAGGATCCAGTCGATGTAGTTGCGCACCACCGTGGCCTCGGCGCTCATGGGGCTCATCATCTTGAGCTTCTTCAGCTCCTTGCGCGCCCGGACGGTGGCCTCCTTCGACATCCGCTTGTCGCGGATCTTCTCCTCCAGCTCGGTGATCTCGTTCTTGAACTCGTCGCGCTCCCCGAGCTCCTTCTGGATCGCCTGCATCTGCTCGTTGAGGTAGTACTCCTTCTGCGACTTCTCCATCTGCTTCTTCACCCGGGTGCGGATCTTCTTCTCCACCTGCAGGATCTCGATCTCGCCCTGCATGAGCTCGTAGAGCTTCTCGAGCCGCGCCCGCGGCGACACCGTCTCCAGGATGGACTGCTTGTCCTGCAGCTTGAGGGAGAGGTGGGCGACGATGGTGTCGGCGAGCCGGCTCGGCTCCTCGATGGTGGAGACGCTCGTCAGCATCTCCGGGGGGATGCGCTTGTTGAGCTTGACGTAGGCCTCGAAGGTGGAGTGCACCTGGCGGATGAGCGCCTCGAGCTCCACGTCGCGGTCGCCGTCGTCGTGGAGCTCCTCGGCCTCGACCTCGTAGTACTTCTCCGAGGAGACGAGCTTCCTCATGCGGATGCGCTCTTTGCCCTCCACGAGCGCCTTCACCGTCCCGTCGGGGAGCCGGAGAAGCTGGATGATGGTGCCGAGCGTCCCCACCTGGAAGATGTCCTCGAAGGCGGGCTCGTTCGTCTTGGGCTTCTTCTGGGCGGCGAGGACGATGAGCTTGTCCTTGCCCATCGCCTCGTCGAGGGCGGCGATGGACTTCTCGCGCCCCACGAAGAGCGGCACCACCATGTGCGGGAAGACGATGATGTCCCTGAGGGGCAGGAGCGGCAGGTTGCGCGTGCGCGCCGGGTCCTTCTTACCCTCTTCGTCCCTGGAGAAAATGGCCACGCGCGCCTCCGAAGAAGGGAGACTACCACCGACTCACCGGCTGGGAAGGCCGCTTCCCAAGGACGGGCGAGGGCGCGGTGCCGCCCGGACCCACCCCGGGAAGGCGGAATCGGCCGACAGCGGGGACCCGGGCGGAAGTAAGAATCCGCTTCGGGATCTGCCGGGCCCCGCCGGGGATGGCGAGAGGCGAGGCGCCCCTTCCTAGGCGCTCTCCGCCTCCTTGCGCAGCACGACGATGGGGGGCTCGCCCTTCTCGATCACTTCCTCGTTCAGCACGATCTCCTGGACGTTCCGGCGGCTCGGCACGTCGTACATGATGTCGAGCATCGCGCCCTCGACGATGGCGCGCAGGCCGCGGGCCCCCGCCTTGTTCTTGATGGCGGCGCGGGCGATGGCCCGGAGCGATCCCTCGGTGAACTTGAGGCTCACCCCGTCCATCTCCAGCAGCTTCCGGTACTGCTTGGCGAGCGCGTTCCGCGGCTTCGTGAGGATGTCGACGAGCGACTGCTCGTCGAGCTCCTCGAGCGCGGTGACGACCGGGAGCCGCCCCACGAACTCCGGGATCATCCCGAACTTGAGGAGGTCCTCGGGCTCGACGAGCGCCAGGAGCTCGCCGATGTTCCGGTCCTCCTTCTTCTTCGCGTCGGCGCCGAAGCCCAGGCTGCGGCCGCCGAAGCGGCGCTCGATGATGCCCTCCAGCCCGCAGAAGGCCCCGCCGCAGATGAAGAGGATGTTGGTGGTGTCGACCTGGAGGAACTCCTGCTGCGGGTGCTTGCGGCCGCCCTTCGGGGGCACGTTCGCCACCGTGCCCTCGATGATCTTGAGGAGCGCCTGCTGCACGCCCTCCCCGGAGACGTCGCGGGTGATGCTCGGGTTCTCGCTCTTGCGGGCGATCTTGTCGATCTCGTCGATGTAGACGATCCCCTTCTGGGCGCGCTCGATGTCGTGGTCGGCGGCCTGCAGGAGGTTGACGATGATGTTCTCGACGTCCTCGCCCACGTAGCCCGCCTCGGTGAGGGTGGTGGCGTCGGCGATGGTGAAGGGGACGTTCAGGATCTTGGCGAGCGTCTGGGCGAGGAGCGTCTTGCCGGAGCCGGTGGGGCCGAGGAGCAGGATGTTCGACTTCTGCAGCTCGACGTCGTCCAGGTTCACCCGGCTCTCGATGCGCTTGTAGTGGTTGTGGACGGCCACGGCCAGCGTCTTCTTGGCCCGCTCCTGACCCACCACGTACTCGTCCAGGATGGTCTTGATCTCGGAGGGGCGCGGGATGCGCAGCTTCTGGTCGCGCTTCTCCTCGCCGGCGATCTCCTCGGCGATGATGTCGTTGCAAAGCCCGATGCACTCGTCGCAGATGTAGACCGTGGGGCCCGCGATGAGCTTCTTCACTTCCTTCTGCGACTTCCCGCAGAAGCTGCAACAGAGGGTCTCGCGCTTCTCCAAGCTCTTCCTCGCCGGCGGAAGAGCCGCCGCGCGAGCCTCCCACCTTTCCTCACCGGCCCCACGCCGGATGTGCACCCATACTACTGCGGCTTCTTCTCTCCCGCCTTCTTGTGAACGATCACCTCGTCGATGATCCCGTACTCCTTGGCTTCCCCCGGGCCCATGAAGAAGTCCCGGTCGGTGTCCTTCTCGATGCGATCGAGCGGCTGGCGCGTGTGCCGGGCCAGGATGTGGTTCAGCTGCGACTTCAGCCGGAGGATCTCCTTCGTCTGGATCTCGATGTCGGTGGCCTGGCCGGAGAAGCCGCCCATGGGCTGGTGGATCATGATGCGGGCGTTGGGCACCGCGAAGCGCTTGCCGGCCACCCCTCCGGCGAGCAGCACCGCCGCCATGCTGGCCGCCTGTCCCAGGCAGATGGTGGACACCGGCGCCTTCACGTACTGCATGGTGTCGTAGATGGCGAGGCCCGAGGTCACCGAGCCGCCCGGGCTGTTCACGTAGATGGAGATGTCCTTGTCGGGGTCCTCGGACTCGAGGAAGAGGAGCTGGGCGATGACGATGTTGGCCACGTCGTCGTCGATGGGCGTGCCGATGAAGACGATCCGGTCCTTGAGGAGCCGGGAGTAGATGTCGTAGGCGCGCTCGCCCCGGTGGGTCTGCTCCACGACGTACGGCATGGGGATGTAGGGCATCGTTCTCTCCGGCGGGGCGATCGCCCCGCCTACTTCAAGTTAGCGTGGGAAGCGAGCAGCGCAACTGCCTTGTCCTCGCGAATGCGTTGACGCAGCGAGGCGCGGGCCTCCCCCTTGAGCTGGAGCTTGGCGACCGGGACCCCCATCTCCTCGGCCCGCTTCGCGATCTCGGCCTTCTCGTCCTCGGCGCTCACCTCGATCTTCTCCGCCTCGGCGATGGCCTCGAGCAGGAGCGCCCCCTTCACCTGCAGGAGCGCGTGCTCGCGCAGGTCGGCCCGCACCCGCGCCAGGTCGATCCCGATCTGGCGCAGGTCCACCCCCTGCCGGGCGAAGCGCTGCGCCGTCGACTCCAGCATCACGTCGATGGCCCGCTCCACCATGGCGGGCGGCACCTCGAAGTCGTTCTTCGAGAGCGCCGCCTTCACCAACCCGTCGTGGAGCTCCTGCTCGGCCCGGCGCTTCTCGCGCTTGTCCAGGTCGGAGCGGATCCGCTCCCGGAGCGCCGCGAGCGTCTCCACCCCCTCCACCCCGACCTCCTTCGCGAAGGCGTCGTCGACGACCGGGAACCGCTTCTCCTTGAGCGCCTTGAGCGTGACCCGGAAGTGCACCGGCTTGTTGCGGAGGTTCTCGTCCTGGAAGGTGGGCGGGAAGACCTGGTCCAGCTCGAAGGCGTCGCCGAGCTTCCGCCCCTCCAGCGCAGCGAGCTCGCCGGCGAAGAAGTCGCCCTCCTTCACCTGCACCACCGCGCCCTCGGCCTTGCTCCCCTCGAAGGGCTTCCCGCCCAGGGTGCCCTCGTAGTCGACGACCGCCCAGTCGCCCTTCTGCGCGTCGGCGCGCCCCTCCACCGCCACCAGCTCGGCGAACGACTCGCGCAGCCGGGCGATCTCCGCCTCCACCGCCTCCTCGGCCACCTGGGCCGGCTTCGTCGTCACCTCCAGCCCACGGTAGTCCTTGGGCTCGATGACCGGCTTCACCTCCACCCGGGCGCTGTAGGCGAAGGCGCGGCCGGCCCCGAGCCCGGGCTCGGAGACCTGGACGTGCGGGGGGGCGACCGCGTCGATGTCCTCCTTCTTCACCGCCTCCTGGAAGGACTCGTTGATGAGGTGCTCCACCACCTCGTTCTCCACCTGGTCCTTGAAGTTCCGCTCCAGGACGGCGCGGGGCGCCTTGCCGGGCCGGAAGCCGCGGAGCTTCACCCGGCGCCCCAGGCTCGCGTAGGCGCGGTCGATCTCCTTCGCCACGCGCTCGGGATCGATCTCGATGCTGACCTTCTTCTCCACCGGGGAGAGCTTTTCGACCTGGATCTTCATGGGAGCCTTTCCCTTGAAAGGGGGAGCTAGAGGTACGTTCCGGCCCGGGCCGGGTCAAGCGGATTTGGGCGGGGAGGGACTCGAACCCTCATGCCTTGCGGCACCGGATCCTAAGTCCGGCGCGTCTGCCAGTTCCGCCACCCGCCCCCGGGACCCTCGCTCACCCCGATTGCCGTCCGCTTCGCTCGCCGCGGGGGGCGCTCCGCGGCCCGCCCGGCGCGAACGCGCGCCGGGGGCTGGATATCACGTCGAGCCGGGAGAGGCGAGCGCCGCCCGGGGCCTGCTCTCCCTACCCCGGCGGAACCGCGAGGGAGGCGGAGAGCGGCAGGCTCCGGGAGCTGTCCCCGACCGAGAGAGTGTAGGTGAGGGGCTCGACCGAGAAGGCGCCCCGGGTGGAGTCCCAGTAGGCGAGGTCGTTCACCGGGAGGTCGAGGCCGACGGTGGCGGTCGCGCCCGGGTCGATTGACACCCGCGCGAACCCCTTCAGCTCCCGGACGGCCCGGGGCACCGCCGAGCCCGGGTAGGAGGCGTAGAGCTCCACCACCTCGTCGCCCGCGACCGGCCCCTCGTTCGTCACCTCCACGGACACGTGCACGGTCGCGCCGGGCGCGGCGCTGGCGCGGTCGAGCGAGAGGTTCGCGAAGGAGAAGGTGGTGTAGGAGAGCCCGAAGCCGAACGGGAAACGGGGGTCCTCCGCGGCGGTGTCGAGGTAGCGGTAGCCGTGCAGGAAGCCGTAGGTCACCTGGGCCTGGTCGTTCACGAACGGGGGGAGCTGCCCCTCCGAGACCGGGAAGGAGACCGGCAACTTCCCCGAGGGGTTCACGTCCCCGAAGAGCACCTCGGCGAGCGCGTTTCCCCCCTCGAGCCCCGGGTACCAGGCCATCAGGATGGCCGGCACGATCTCGACGAAGGGCTCGACGACGAGGGCCCCGCTCCCCTCCAGCACCACCACCGTCCGGGGGTTGTGGCTCGCCACGTCGGCGACGAGCGCCAGGTGCGCGGGCGAGAGGTCGAGGCTCTTGCGGTCCCCGGCGCCGAGCCCGGCCTCGCCCTCGTCGGCGGAGGTGAGCCCCACCACCACCACCGCCACGTCGGAGGCCGCCACCGCGGCCTCGTCGGCCGGGGCGAGGACGTCGCGGGAGAGGTCGACGACGGTGGTGGACGGGCCCGCCAGCGCCTGGATGCCGGCGAGCGGGGTCACCACGTAGGAGGAGCGGGTGGAGCTGCTCCCGGTGTCGCCGGTGTTGGCGGTGGCGGCGAGCGCGCCCACCACCGCGATCTGCCGCGTCGCCGCCCGGTCGATGGGGAGCGCCGCTCCCTCGTTTTGGAGGAGCACGATGGCCTCCCTCTCCACCTGCCGCGCGAGCGCGGTGTGCGCGGCGCTCTCGATCTCCAAAGCCGGGTCGAGCGCCGGCCTGCCGTCGAAGATCCCGAAGCGGAGCTTGGCGCGCAGCACGCGCCGCACCGCGTCGTCCACGTCGGAGAGCGGCAGCGCGCCCCCCACCACCGCCTGGAGGAGCGGCAGGCCGTAGTAGTGGGCCGCCGGCATCTCCACGTCTAGTCCGGCCTCGGCGGCCGGCACCGTGCTCCTCGTCCCGAAGGTCCAGTCGCTCACCACGAACCCGTCGAACCCCCAGTCGCCGTCCAGGATCTCCCCGAGGAGCGGCCGGTTCTCGGAGCAGTAGGCGCCGTTCACCCGGTTGTAGGCCGACATGACGGCGCCGGTCCCGGCCCGGACGGCCCGCTCGAAGTGAGGGAGGTAGACCTCGCGCACGGTCCGGTCGTCCGCCTGCACGTTGACCGTGAGCCGGGTGTCCTCGATGCTGTAGAGGGCGAAGTGCTTGGTGGCCGTGATCACCTGCTCTTGGGCGCCGGCGACGAAGGCCGCCGCCATGGCGCCCACGTGGAAGGTGTCCTCCCCGTAGGTCTCCTGCGCCCTGCCCCAGCGGGGGTGGCGCAGGAGGTTGATGGTGGGGGCGAGGAGCACGTTCGCGCCCCGGGAGCGGGCCTCGGCCCCGATGGCCGCGGCCACCTGCCCCTCGAGCGCCGGGTCGAAGGTGGCCCCGCGGGCCGAGCCCACCGGGAAGGTGGTGGCGTTCCCGGTGGCGGCGCCCACCCCGCGCATGCCGTCCACCATGCGGAAGCCGGGGATGCCGAGGCGCGCGTTCGGCGCGGTGGCGGAGAGGCCGGAGCCGTCGTTCGGCGGCGTGCCGTACATCTGCTCCACCTTCTCCTCGAGCGACATCACCGAGAGGAGTGCCTCCACCCGGCTCTCCAGGGGCTGGGAGGGGTCGCGGTAGACCTTCTCGGCCGCCGAGGAGCCCGACCCCCCGCAGGCCGCGAGGGCGGCGCAGGCCGCGAAGAGCGTCAGACCCGCGCGCCTTTGAGCCCTCATCCAGTCCCTCGCGTCCGCCCGCGGACGCCGTCCGTTTACCACAGCTCGGCCGGGGGGAGGGGGGCCTCACATCATGAGGCGCCAGGCCTCGTGCTCGCTCGCGAGCGCCGCCTCCACCGCCTCGATCCACTCCCGCTGCGCCTCCTCGTCGGAGACCGGAGGGCGGGCGGACACGAGCCCGGCGAGCGCGTGCGCCGTGCCGGCGTAGGCCCCCGACAGGTCGGCGAAGCGCTTGGAGCGCTGCCAGCCCATCACCGCCGAGCCGAGCGCGGCGAGGAGCGGCACGGCGCTCTCGGCGGCGGTGGCGGGCCCCGGGTTCGCCCCGATCCGCACCGCCAGCCAGATGGCCGAGAGCACCGCCGCCACCTGCACCGTGACCAGGCCGGCGAACCAGCGCCGGTCGAGGGCGGCGTGGCGGCGGGCCTTGGCGGCGTACCAGGCGAGCTCCGGCTCCACCCGCGCCTCGAGGTAGAAGTCGGCCCGCTCCTCGAAGGAGCCCTTTCGCACCCGCCGCATCCCGGCGGTCACCGGCGGCGTGAGCGAGTCGGCGCGCTGGCCCAGCATCTCCCGGATCTCGGGGTGGGCGCGCAGGACCGCGTCGAGGGCCTTCACGAAGGGAGCGTCGGGGGTGAGCATGCCCGGGGGGAAGGGCTCGAGCGCCATCATGTAGCGCCAGGTGAGCCGCTTCACGTCCTCGGCGGCGCTGCGGCACTCGTACCAGAGCTTCTGCCAGCGCGCCGCGCGCACGAACCAGAGCACGATGACGAGCATGGTGGTGGAGACCGCGGTGAGGACCGCGTAGGAGAGGCGCAGGAGCGCGGTGGCCGAGAGGAGCACCAGCCCGGCGGCCACCGGGTTGAGGAGCAGCTGCACCGCCTCGGCGGCGAAGTGCTGCCGGCGGACGGCGACGGCGGCGGCGTCCGCGGCCCGGTAGACGCCGGGGTAGTCGACGAACGAAGCGGGCCGGGAGCGCTCCCCCTCGATCAGAGGTCGACCGTCCCCTTGATCCCGAACTGCAGCCATTCGTGCAAGGCCTTGTTGGCGATGCTGACCGACTGGTTGGTGCCGGCGAGCGCGCCGTTCGAGTTGAAGGGCGTGCTCATGTTGGTGAACTGGCCGAGCGAGAAGTTGAGGAAGGGGCCCACCCGGAAGGCGCTGCCGACGCGGAAGTCCCCCCCGACGATGAAGCGGGCGAACTCGAAGCCGTCGTAGGTCGCGCTGATGGACTGGCCCGAGTTGCTCGCGCTCAGGGTGGCGATCTCGTACCCCACCCCGAAGCCCACGTAGGGCGCGAACACCGCCCGGGGGATGAAGGTGTAGACGAAGTCGATGCCGAAGTGCATGTCGCCGCCCGAGCAGGTCGTGCCGTTGTTGCAGTTCTGCGCGGCGGCGACGAACGCGAACGCGTACTCGAAGTAGGCCCCGAGGTAGAGGCTGGGGCCGAAGCGCCAGCCCAGGTCGAGCTGCAGGGGGACCGCGCCGCTGTAGATGTCGGTGAACGAGGTGGCGGCGAGGCCGCCGGTGGGCGCCCCGACGGCCGACCCCATGGGCACGCTGTAGCCGACGCTCACCCCGATCGAGACCCCGCTCTCGGGCGGCCCGGGCGGAGCCGGGGTGAGGAACGGCTGGACGCCCTCCTGCGCCCCGGCGGGCACGGCCGGGGCGAGCGCACCGAGAAACGCGACCGCTGCGACGACCCTTCTCATGGTCCCTCCCGGGTTAGAGGTCTGCCTTATATCCGCTGGGTGTATCCGTCAACGCCGGCGCGCGCCCAGATGGGTTCCCCTTGCCGCGCAGTGCCAGGGCCCGGGCGTCCCGCGCCTCGGGTCTTGCCGGCGGCGGGCCGCCCGCTATCAGAATAGGGAGCGATCCATGCCGGCCGCCCCTTACCGCCCGAACCCCATCGACACGAAGGCCGTGAAGCTCCCGGAAGAGGTGGCGCGGGTGGGCGAGAAGCTCGCCCGCAACGCCCACGAGGTCTGGGCCCGGGGCCGGCTCGCCGAGGGGTGGCGCCTCGGCCCGCGCCGCGACGAGGAGCGCAAGCTGCACCCGAGCCTCGTCCCCTACGAAGAGCTCCCGGAGGAGGAGAAGGCGTACGACCGGGCCACCGTCCTCGAGAGCCTGAAGGCCCTGTGCGCGCTCGGGTTCCGCATCCTCGGTCCGGGTGGGGAGGACGGAGAGCGATGAGCGCTCCCACCGGGGAGGCGGCGCGGCCGGCGGCGGCGCCCTCGCGCGCCCGCTCGCGCTCCGGGCGCGCCGTCTTCATCAACTACCGGCGCGAGGACAGCGGCGGGCAGGCCCGGGCGCTCCTCTACGCGCTCGAGCAGGCCTTTCCCCGCCAGGTCTTCATGGACGTGAAGGGGCTCGAGCCGGGCGTGAACTACATGGAGGAGATCGAGCGCACGGTGGGGAGCTGCCGGGTGGTGCTCGTCCTCATCGGGAGGAACTGGGCCACCATCGCCGACGCCTCCGGGCGCCGACGCTTGAAGGACCCTCGCGACGTGGTCTCGCTCGAGATCGCGACCGCGCTCAAGCGCCAGGACGTGCTCGTCGTCCCGGTCCTGGTGGGCGGGGCCACCCTGCCCTCCGAGGAAGACCTCCCGCCGGCGCTCCTGGGCCTCCTCCACCGCCAGTGCCTCCAGCTCACCGAGCAGGACTGGGACTACAACGTCTCGCTCCTCGTCGACACGCTCCGGCGCCGCCTGCCGGGAGGGGCGGCGCGCCGGGTGGGGCTCCGCGGGATCCTCCTCGCGGCGCTCCTCCTCGCCGTCGCTGGGGCGACCTTCGCCCTCCTGCGGCGCCCGAGCGCGACGCGCAGCGGCGAGGGCCATCCGGCCTCGCACGCGGGCGGCGAGGCCGGGGCCGCCGCGGCGGCGCCCCCGGAGCGACCGCCGCCGGCGGCGCCGCCGGCCTCCCCTCCCCCGCGCGCCGGCCCGGCGCCCGCGGCGCCCCCGCAGAAGGCGCTCTCGGCCGCCCCTCCCGCCCCTCCCCCGGCCGCGGTCGCGGTCGCGAAGAGCCCCGCCCGGAGGGCCGAGCGGCCCTCCCCGGCGGCGCCCCCGTCGACCGCCCGGGACTCGCCGTCCGCGAGCGCCGTCGCGGCCTCGGGGGCGGTCGCCCCCGAGCCGGCCCAGAAGGCGGGCCCCGAGCGCGCCAGCTTTGCCACCCGGAGCGTCGTCTCCTTCCAGCAGTACCTCGGCAACCCCGACGCCAAGGAGAAGGGGCGCGAGCTCGTGGGAAGCGCCCGCTGGGTCCTCGACGGCGCGCACCTCACCTTCGCCCCGGCGAACCAGGCCCCCGGCTTCTTCCCCATGACGGTGCGCGCCGTGCGCGACGCCGACCAGGTCTTCTTCGAGGGGGTGCGCAGCGCCCAGGCCGGGGACGGCATGGCCTACGTCCGCATCTCCGGCACCCTGGCGCTCTCGAAGCCGCCGCCGAGCGTCACCCTCGACCTCGAGTTCGGGCGCGCCGGCGGGTCGGACAACTCTAAGCACGAGCCCACCTTCAAGGCGCAGACCCAGCTCGTCCTCGCCCCCGAGTAACCGCCCTCGGCCGCCGCCCTCCCCCGCTGCCCGGGGAGGCGCTTTCGTTGTACAAGGCGGCCGTGGACGCCCCCCACGCCCATCCCCCCGAGGAGGCCTGCACCCCCGAGTGCCCGCGCTGGGGCGGCGAGGCCCTCCACGCGCTCGCGCTCGAGGGGCGCCACCCGGAGATGCTCGACGCCTGCCGCAAGGCCTCCGCCGTCGAGTGGGTGCTGGTCGCGCCGGCCGTGCCGGGGGTGGAGCTCCCCGAGTTCCTGCGCGGGGAGGAGCTCGTCCGGCTCAACCTCGTCGCCGGGCGCGACACGCCGCACCTCTCGCTCGACGAGTGGGGCATCCGCTGCAACCTCACCTTCCGCGGCACGCGGGTCGACTGCGCCTTCCCCTGGCCGTCGGTGGTGGCGGGCGAGCTCCGCCCGCCGGAGCGCAAGCGGCCGCGCTTCGGCGTCATCCAGGGCGGGAAGAAGGGGTAGCCCCGGAGGCTACAGGGCGACCCCCTTCTCGTGGAGCACCTTCCACACCTTCTCCGGGG
The DNA here is from genome assembly GCA_035499295.1 of Anaeromyxobacteraceae bacterium. Classification (GTDB taxonomy): domain Bacteria; phylum Myxococcota; class Myxococcia; order Myxococcales; family Anaeromyxobacteraceae; genus DATJZG01. Next base: position 67,144 of record DATJZG010000150.1, on the reverse strand, counting down.
TGATGGGGATGTCGATGTTCCGCACTCCCAGGTGCCAGAGGGCGTCGACGACGGCGTTGGCGATGGCCGGGGGAGCTCCGACGGTCGCCGACTCGCCCACCCCCTTCGCTCCGAGCGGGTGGTGCGGGGACGGGGTGACGGTCTTGTCCGTCTCCCACCGGGGAGTCTCCATGGCGGTGGGGAGCAGGTAGTCCATGAAGCTGCCGCCCTGGATGTTGCCCTGGTCGTCGTAGCTGATCTCCTCGAGCAGGGCCGGCGCCATGCCCATGGTGAGCCCGCCGTGGATCTGCCCGTCCACGATCATGGGGTTGATGATGTTGCCGCAGTCGTCGACGGCCACGAAGCGGCGGATCTTCACCTCGCCGGTGCCGCGATCGATGTCCACGACGCAGATGTAGCTGCCGAAGGGGAAGGTGAGGTTCGGGGGGTCGTAGTAGTCGACCGCCTCGAGCCCCGCTTCCATGCCGGGCGGGTGGTTGGTGTAGGCGGCGAGCGCGATCTCCTGGATGGTCTTCGCGCGCTGGGGCGCTCCCTTCACCGAGAACTTGCCCGGCTCCCAGACGAGGTCCTCCTCGCTCGCCTCGAGCAGGTAGGCGGCGATCTTGCGCGCCTTGTCGCGGACGCGGCGGGCGGCGATGGCGCCGGCGGCCCCGGCGGTGGGGGTGGAGCGGCTGGCGTAGGTGCCGAGCCCGTAGGGCGCGGTGTCGGTGTCGCCCTCCTCCACCTGCACGTGGGCGGCGGGGATGCCGAGCTCCTCGGCGATGATCTGGGCGTAGGTGGTCTCGTGCCCCTGCCCCTGCGACTTCGTGCCGAAGCGCGCCAGGGCCTTGCCGGTCGGGTGCACCCGGAGCTCGCAGGAGTCGAACATCTTGATGCCGAGGATGTCGAACTGCTTCGAGGGGCCCGCGCCCACGATCTCGGTGAAGCTCGAGATCCCGATGCCCATGAGCTCGCCCCGCTTGCGCTTCTCCGCCTGCTCCCTGCGGAGGTCGGCGTAGCCGACGATCGCCATGGCCTTGTCGAGGGCGGCACCGTAGTTGCCGCTGTCGTACTCCCAGCCCAGGGCCGAGCGGTACGGGAACTTCTCCGGGGGGATGAAGTTCCTCTTGCGCAGCTCGGCCGGGTCCATCTTGAGCTCGTGGGCGAGGATGTCGACCATGCGCTCGATGGTGTGCACCGCCTCGGTGACGCGGAAGGAGCAGCGGTAGGCAATCCCGCCCGGCGGCTTGTTGGTGTAGACGCCGTCCACCTCCGCCAGCGCCTGCTTGAACGGGTAGGAGCCGGTGCAGATGGAGAAGAGCCCTGCCGGGAACTTGGAGGGGTTGGCGGCGGCGTCGGCGTAGCCGTGGTCGGCGAGGGTCTTGATGCGCAGCACCGTCATGGTGCCGTCCCTCTTCGCCCCGAGCTCGGCGCTGACGTGGTAGTCGCGGGCGAACGAGTCGGCCTGGATGTTCTCCATCCGGTCCTCGATCCATTTCACCGGCCGCCCCAGCACCACCGAGGCGGCCACGGTGATGACGTAGCCCGGGTACACCGGCACCTTGCCGCCGAAGCCCCCGCCGATGTCGGGGGAGACGATGCGGATCTTCTCCTCGGAGAGCCCGACGTGCCCGGCCACGAGCGCGAAGACGGTGCGGATGGCGTGCGGCGCCTGGGTGGTCATGTAGACGGTGAGCTTGCCCATGGCCCGGTCGAAGTCGGCCACGCAGCCGCAGGTCTCGATGGAGCACACGTGGATGCGGGGGATGTAGAGGTCCTGCTTCACCACCACGTCCGCCGCCTTCATCTCGCGCTCGACGCCCTGCCGGTCCCCCGCCTCCCAGTGGAAGATGCGGTTGTCCTTCTTGTCCTTCTTGTCGGTGCGCAGGACCGGCGCCCCAGGCTCGAGCGCCTTGAAGGGGTCGACCACCACCGGGAGGGGATCGTAGTCGACCTCCACCGCCTCCACCCCGTCGGCGGCGGCGTAGCGGTCAGTGGCGACGACGGCCGCCACCTCCTGCGCCTGGTACATCACCTTCTCGGTGGGCAGGACCATCTGGGTGTCGGACATGAGCGTCGGCATCCAGTGGAGGTTGAACTTGGCGAGCGTCTCCCCGGTGATGACCGCCAGGACGCCCGGCACCTTCATGGCCTTGTCGGTGCGGATGGACTTGATGCGCGCGTGGGCGAACGGGCTGCGGACGATGTCGAGGTGCAGCATCCCCGGCAGCTGGATGTCGTCCACGTAGCGCCCCTGCCCGCGGATGAAGCGCGGGTCCTCCTTGCGCTTCATGGAGTGCCCCATGCCGCTCACTTCCGCCGTGGTCTTGGGATCCATGGTCGCCTCCTAGCGCAGCTTCTCGGCCGCGTACTGCACGGACTTCACGATGTTCACGTAGCCGGTGCAGCGGCACAGGTTCCCGGAGATGGCCTCGCGGATCTGCTCCTCGGTCGGGTTGCGGTTCCGCTGAAGCAGCGCGTAGCTCGTCATCATCATCCCCGGCGTGCAGTAGCCGCACTGCAGGCCGTGCATCTGCCAGAAGCCCTCCTGCACGGGGTGGAGCTTCCCGTCCTTCTCCAGGCCCTCGACGGTCGTGACCTCCCGCCCGTCGGCCTGCACCGCCAGGACGGTGCAGCTCTTCACCGGCTCGCCGTCGAGCAGCACGGTGCAGGCGCCGCAGTGGGTGGTGTCGCAGCCGATGTGGGTGCCGGTGAGGCGGAGGACCTCGCGCAAGAGGTGGACGAGCAGCAGGCGGCTCTCCACCCGGGCCTCGTGCGGGGAGCCGTTCACGGTGACGCGGATCTGGTGCTGGGCCATGGCTACCGTCCCTCCGCCCGGCGGGCGGCCTTCTCGAGGGCGCGGGCCGCGAGGACCCGGGCCATCTCGCGCTTGTACTCGACAGAGCCCCGGCGATCGGCGCTCGGCCTCGCCGCCGAGGCCGCGAGCCGCGCGGCCTCGGCGAGGGTCTTCTCGTCGAGCTTCTTCCCGACGAGGTACTTCTCCGCCTCGCGCGCCCGCACCGGGGTGGGGCCGGCGTTGGTGAGGGCGATGCCGGCCCGCTCCACCGCTCCCCCGGCGCCCAGGGTGAGCTGCACCGCGGCCGCGGCGGTGGCGAAGTCGCCCACCTTGCGCTCGAGCTTCACGTAGGCTCCGCCGCTCCGGGGGGGCGGTGCCGGGATCCGGATCTCGGTCAGGATCTCGCTGGGCTCGAGGGCGGTCGAGAAGAGCCCCCGGAAGAATTCGTCGATGGCGATCTCCCGCTGCCCCTTCGGGCCGGTGGCGACGACCCGGGCCCCGAGCGCCATCATGGTGGCCGGGTGGTCGTTGGCCGGGTCGCCGTGGGCGAGGTTCCCGCCGATGGTGGCGAGGTTCCTCACCAGCGGGTCGGCGATCACGCTGGCGGTGTCGGAGAGGGCCGGGTAGCGCGAGCGCAAGAGCTCCGAGCGCTCCAGCTCGACCTCGCGGGTGCGCCCCCCGATCCGGAGCGTGCCCCCCTCCTCGCGGATGTAGTCGAGGCCGGGGACCTTCCCGATGTCGACGAGCATCTCCACCTGGCCGAGCCGGAGCTTGAGGAGCGGGAGCAGGCTCTGCCCCCCGGAGAGCACCTTCGCCCCCTCGCGGTTCTGGTCGAGGAGCCGGAGCGCGTCGGCCAGGGTCGAAGGCGCCTGGTAGTCGAAGGAAGCGGGGATCATGGGGTTCACCTTCCCTTTCTCGCTGTCACGGTCGCGCCCGCAGCAAGAGCCAGAGCGCCACCAGCACCACCACCGCCACGGCCGCCCAGAAGCCGGGGCGCCGCACCGCCCGGCCGGCGGCGCGCGCCGCCGCGCCCGCCCCGAGCGCCACCACGTCCACCGGGACGGGGGCCGCGGGGGCGGCCGGAGCCGCGGCGTCCCGGGCGCCGTCCTGGCGCGCCGCTCCCTCGAGCTCGGCGCGGACCGACTGGGTGAACTTCTCGAAGATCTGCTCGCCGACGTCCTGGATGAGGCCGCGGCCGAACTGCGCCAGCGCCCCCGTCACGTTCACCTCGGCGGAGGCCACCACCTCGGTCTCCCCCGGCCCGACCTCGACCACGCGGCTCTCGAGCCGCATGCTCGCGCCCCCCTTGCCCTTCACGTCCTGGCCGGTGGCGACGATCTGGGCGGAACGGCTGGCCGGGTCGAGCCGCTCGAACTTCATCGTCCCCCGGTAGCTGGCGGTGACCGGGCCGACCTTCACCACCTCGGTGCCCTCGTAGGTCTGCTCGTCCACCTTCCCGGTCACCGCCGCCCCCGGGAGCGCCCGCGCCACCCGGTAGGGGTCGATGAGGAATGCCCACACCGCGGGGGCGGGAGCCTTGACGACGAAGCGCTTGTCGATCCGGAGGGACATGGTCTTCCTAGGCGGCGAGCCTCGGCAGGAGCCTCTCGAGGGAGGCGAGGTCGTGGGCGGGGAGGAAGTCGTGGACGTAGGGGAGGGCCGCCGCCATCCCGCGCGCCGTCGGCTGGTAGCGGGGGTCGGAGAGGAGCGGGTTCAGCCACACCACCTTGCCGGCGCGCTCGCGGATGGCGGACATGGCCGAGGCGAGCGCCCGGGGATCGCCGCGATCGAGGCCGTCGCTCAGGATCACCACCACCGTGCGGGCGCCCACCCGGCCCTGGAGGTGGCCGGCGACGAACTCCGAAAGCGAGGCCCCGATGCGGGTCCCCCCCGACCAGCCGGGCACCGCCTCCCGGACGCGCTCCAGCGTGGCGGCGAGGGGAGCGCGGCCGAGCGAGGGGGTGATGCGCACGAGCGAGGTGTTGAAGGCGAACACCTCGGTGGCCCTCGCCACCCTGCGCAGGGCGACGGCGAAGGCGAGGAGGAAGCGGGCGTGGGCGTCCATGGAGCCGCTCGTGTCGCAGAGGAAGACGAGGCGGGGTTCGTCCCTCGCCCGGGTCCGGCGCGCGAAGGCGACGAGCTCGCCGCCGCTCGCGAGGGCGTGCCTTAGGCTCCGCCTCGGGTCGGGCCTCCCCGGGCCGCGGGTGGGGACGAGCCTGCGGCTGCGGCGACGCGCCAGGCGCCTTGCGAGCCGGGAGAGGACGCGCTCCATCTCGCCGAGCTCGCGCTCCGAGCAGTCCCTCGGGGCGCCCTTCACGAGGAGGGCGACCGGGCTGTAGGCGGGCGCACCGCTGGCGGGGCGATCGGCCCCGCCCGCGCCCTCGGGAGCGGTGTCCGCCCGCCCCCGGCCGAGCGCGGCGCCGCGGCCGGCCGGGCGGGCCACGCGCCGCCTCCGGCGCGCCCGCTCGGAGAGGAAGGCCTCCAGGAGCGCGTCGAACCTCTCCCAGTCCTCGCGGCGGATGCGGAGCGCGCTCCGCAGCACGAGGCGGAGCTCCTCCCGGTCGGAGCCCGGCAGGAGCGCGAGCGCGCGGCCGGCGTCGATCTCGTCGGAGAGCGCCACCGGCAGCCCCTCCCGGCGGAGGAACCGCCCCAGGCGCGCCACCCGGAGGGAGAGGTCGGGCCTCACTGGAGGGCCTCGCCCGGGAGCATCGCCGCGAGCTCGCCCCGGGCGAGCTCCTTCAGATCGCGCGGGTCCTTGAGGATGGCGCCCAGGGTGGCTTGGGCCGTGTCGAGGTCGAGGTGGGCCACCCCGAGCCGCACCAGCGCCCGGGCCCAGTCGATGGTCTCCGCCACCCCCGGCAGCTTCGAGAGGCGCCGCCGCCGGGCCGCCTGCATGAAGGCGCCGATCTCGGAGGCGAGCTCGGCGCTCGCCTCCGGCACCTGCCGCCGGATGATCCGGACCTCCTTCTCCAGGTCCGGGTGCTCGAGGTACAGGTAGAGGCAGCGGCGCCGCAGGGCGTCGCCGATCTCGCGGGTGCGGTTCGAGGTGAGCACCACGAAGGGCAGGTGGCGCGCCCGGATGGTGCCGAGCTCCGGGATGGTCACCTGGAAGTCGGAGAGGAGCTCGAGGAGGAAGGCCTCGAAGCCGTCGTCCGCGCGGTCGATCTCGTCCACGAGCAGCACCGGGGAGCGGTCCTCCCGGGTGATGGCCCGCAGGAGCGGCCGCTCGAGGAGGTACTCCCGGCCGAAGATGGCCGCCTCGGTGGCGGCCGGGTCCTCGCCACGCCCCTCGAAGATGCGCGCGTGCAGGAGCTGGCGCGGGTAGTTCCACTCGTAGAGGGCGGTGGCGGCGTCGAGCCCCTCGTAGCACTGCAGGCGGATGAGCTCGGTCGAGAGCACGCGCGCGAGCGCCTTGGCGGTCTCGGTCTTGCCGACGCCCGCCTCGCCCTCGATGAGGAGCGGCTTGGCGAGGGCGGTGGCGAGGAAGAGCGCCGTGGCGACGGGCGCGTCGGTCACGTACCCGGCGCCCTCGAGCGACTCCGCCAGCGCGCGGATCTCCGGGCTCACGAGACCGCCCCCGCGTGGGCGCCGGCCAGGTACCTCTCCGGGTCGGCGAGGAAGCGCTCCCGGCACCCGGCGCGGCAGAAGAAGTAGCTCCGGCCCAGGTGCTCGGCCCGGTGCCTCGCCCCGGCCACCGGCACCGTCATGCCGCACACCGGGTCGATGGCCGACTCCTCGGCGCGCCGCTCGGCGGCGCCGGCGGCGACCTTGGCGGCGCGGCGCACCTTCACGATCTCCGCGAGCACGCTGAGCGCGATCTCCTCGGGCGTGCGCGCCCCGATCTCCAGCCCGGCCGGGTTCTTCACCTGGGCGAGCGCCGCGGCCGGGTGCCCGCGGGCGGCGAGCGCCTCCCTCATCTGGGCGAAGCGCTTCCGGCTCGCGATCACCCCCAGGTATACGGGCGCGTGCGGGAGCGCCTCGGCGAGCGCCTCCTCGTCGCGCTCCCCCATGGTGGCCACCACCGCGAGGATCTCCCGGGGGCGCCGGCGGCCCGGCTCCGGGGGAGGAAGCGCGGGGACGATCCGGTCGGCCCCCGGGAAGGCGGCCGGGTCGGCGCCGGGCTCGACCACGTCCACCGCGTAGGCCATGGCCTTCCCCAGCCGGCAGAGCGCCTTCGACACCGGCGCCTGCCCGAACACCACCAGGCGCGGCGCCGGCAGCACCGGCTCGAGGAAGATGTCGACCGTCCCCCCGCTGTGGCAGGCCATGGGCCGGGCGAGGACGCCGGGGCGCGCCTCCGCGTCCGGGTCGGGGGTGAGGGAGAGGAGCCGGGGCTTCCCGTCCGCGAGCACCTCCCGCGCCTCCCGGATCACGGTGGGCCGGGTGCAGCTGCCGCCCAGCCAGCCGTGGAACTCGCCCTCGGCGGTGACGAGCGCCGCGTCGCCCGGCAGGGCCGAGCTCGAGGACTCGCGCCGCACCACCACCGCCCGCACGAACGGCTCTCCCCGGGCGGCGAGGTCGGCTGCGATCTGGAGGAGCTCGGTCCGGTCCATCTCGTCACCCCGCCTCGATGAGCGCCCGCAGGCGCCGGTAGTCCTCCGGCCGGTCGAGGTCCCAGAGCGCGCTCGCCGGTTGCGCCACCGTCAGGGCCTCGTCGCGGTGGCGCTTGTAGACCCGCTTCCCGCAGCCGTCCCCCTCGAGGAGCGCGAGCTCGGGGAAGAGCGAGCGGTCGTAGAGCATGGGGGGCGCCACCACCTCGCCGAACAGGGAGACCACGACGGGAGCGGTACCGCTCCGGTAGCGATCGACCACCGCCTCGATCATGGAGGGGGTGACGAGCGGCATGTCCGCGAGCAGCATCACCGCGGCCGCGGACTCGGGGGGGACGGCGGCGAAGCCGATCCCGATCGAGCCGTTCATGCCCCGCTCGTGGCGGGGGTTCACGACGGGTCGGCACGGGAGCCCGCCGAGGTCGCTCCGGGCCCGGTCCGCCTCGTGGCCGAGCACCACCACTACCGGCGCGAGGCCGGCGGCGCCGGCCCGGCGCACGGCGCGCCGCAGGACGCTCTCCCCCCCGAGCGAGAGCAGCATCTTGTTCTCCCCCATGCGGGCGGAGGAGCCCGCGGCGAGCACCACGGCGGCGACCGGTCCCTTCCGCTCAGGAGGCATGGATCGGCCCCTCCCGCGCGCGCAGGTGCCTCTGATCGCGCCCGGCGCGCACCGCCAGGAGCTCCGCCACCACGCTCACCGCCACCTGCTCGGCCCCGTCGGCGGCGAGGTCGAGCCCCACCGGGCCGTAGATGCGTGGGTCGCCGGCCGCGCCCGACTCGCGCAGCACCCGCTCCACCCGCTCGCGCGGGCCGAGGAGCCCGATGTAGCGGAGATCGCAGCGGACGAGGGCGGCGAGCCACTCCCGGTCCGCCGCCAGGGAGTGGCTCTTCACCACCGCGAAGCCGCGCGGACCGAGCGGCAGCGAGCCCAGCCCCTCCTCCGGGCGCCGCAGGGCGAGCGACGTCGCCCCCGGGAACCTCTCGGCGGTGAGGAGCGCGGGCCTTTGGTCCACCACCGTCACGCGGAACCCCACGTCGGCGGCGTACCCGACGAGGGGGACGGCGTCGTCGCCGGCGCCGAAGACGGCGAGCCGCGGCGGCGGGTCGAACACGTCGGTGAACACCTCCACCCCCTCCATGGGTCGGAGCGCCGAGCGCCGCTCCCGGAGCCTCTCCTCGCCCTCCCCCCGGAGGGCGGAGTCGAGGGCCTTTGACCCGGTGCTGCCCTCGATGGCTCCGCCCGCGAAGACGACCGAGCGCCCGGCGCGCTCTCCCTCGAGGACGGTGGAGACGGCGAAGGGCTTCTCGCCGCGCAGGAGCTCGAGCACCCGGCGCACGGACTCGAGCGCCTCCGGCGTGGTGGCGGGCTGCACGAAGACGTCCACCGAGCCGCCGCAGCCCAGTCCCAGCCCGAACGGGTTCTCGTCCGCCGAAGCGGTCTCGTAGTGAAGGAGCCTGGGCCTGGCGCCGCGCACCACCGCGCGCGCCACCTCCCGGACGTCGGCCTCCAGGCACCCGCCGCTCACGCCGCCGCTCGTCTCCCCCGCGGGCTCGACGAGGAGCTTCGCCCCCGGGCGCCGGTACGCGGAGCCGACGATCCGGACCACCGTCGCGACCGCCGCCTCCCGGCCGGCGTCCGCGAGCCGGGCGACCCTGCCGAGGACGGCGGCGGTCTCCTTCCACTGCTTCACGATTTCACCTGCGGTGATGCTTCTCCGCGTCCGCCCTCCCTCGGGCTTCGCTAACGAGGGATTCCGCGCGCTTCAAGGAGCGCTCCCCCGTCCCGATGGGTCCCCTGCCGGCGTAAGTCAAACTTTGCTTAAGCTCCGACGGGGGGCTCGGGGCGCCGCCCCCTTCACCGGTGGCGAAGGACGGCGACACCCCTGCCACGGAAGACCGGCGCGGGGCGTCCCGGCGGCCCGCCGGGGCCTCCTCCGTCACTCCCGGTGCGCCCACCGACGCCCGGCCGGGTTCCCTCCCGACCCTAGCTCGCCGCCGGGTACCAGGCGCCGCGGTTCCGGGGCAGGCCCTCGAGCCGGCCGCTCGGCGGACGCTTCGCGAGGAGCAGCTGGAACACGGTGATGCGGCCGAGCCGGAAGGCGGCCGCCGAGGAGGCGAGGTAGAGCCGGTAGGCGCGGGCGCGGCGCCGCCCCACCAGCGCCGCCGCCTCCTCGAAGCGCGCCTCCAGCCGGGCGAGCCAGGAGTGGAGGGTCGAGGCGTAGTGCTCGCGGAGCGACTCGAGGTCCCGCACCTCGAAGCCCGCCCGCGCCGCCGCCGCCACCACGAGCGGCACCGGGACGAGGTCGCTGTCCGGGAAGATGTAGCGGTCGATGAAGCCTCCGCCGCTGCGCCGGGCCCAGGGGAGGGTGTGGACTCCCCCGCCGTCGGCGATGGCGTGGTTCAGGAAGAGGCCGCCCGGGGCGAGGAGGCGGTGGACGGCGGCGAAGTAGTCGTCGAGCCGCTCGCGGCCGACGTGCTCCATCATGCCGACGCTCGCCACCTTCTCGAAGGGCGCCTCCGGCGCGAGGGCGCGGTAGTCGGCGAGGAGCACGGTCGGGCGCTTCTCGGCGGGCAGGGCCTCGAGGCGGGCGCGGGCCGCCTCGGCCTGGTGCTCCGACAGGGTGATCCCGGTCGCGCGCGCCCCGTGGCGGGCGGCGGCGTGCTCGACGAGCGCCCCCCAGCCGCAGCCCACGTCGAGGAGCCTTTCCCCGGGAGCGAGGGAGAGCTTCCGGCACACGAGCTCGAGCTTGGCCCGCTGCGCCTCCTCGAGCGTCGCCCCCTCCCGGGAGAAGAAGGCGCAGGAGTAGACCATCCCCGCGTCGAGGAAGAGCCGGTAGAACTCGTCGGAGACGTCGTAGTGGTGCTGGACCGCCGCCCGGTCCCGGAAGAGCGAGTGCAGGCGGCCGGGAACCCTCGCGAAGCCGCCCTGCCCGGCCCGGGCCCGGGCCCTGCTGGCGAGGTGGGCGATCGCCGCCGGCAGGAGCCGGGCGCGGCCCGAGGGCCCCTGCCACCTTCCCGCGGCTTCGAGGACCCCGATGGCGTCCCCCTCGATCTCGAGGTCTCCGTCGAGGAAAGACTCGGAGAGGCGGAGCTCGGAGGGCGGCAGGAACGCCGCCAGCACCCGGGGGTGTCTAAGCACCACCCGACCGGCGACCCCCTCCTCTCGCGGAGCCGGGAGGAGCGTCCCGTCCCAGAGGGAGACGGCGAACGCGCGCGAGGGGCTCTCGAAGAGCGCGGCGGCGATCCTGACCGGATCCATGGAGAACCACCTTCTCGCCGACGACATAAGGCGCGGGCGGCCGGGCCGGAAGCGCACCCGGTGGGGAGCCCCCTTCCGGACGGCTCCCGGCCGCGGCGGCCGCGAGCTTCACGCAGGGTCGCGCCGGGGCGGAGCGGGCGCGCCCGCCCCCCTCCGGGGCCGTCAGCGGAAGGGAGAGGCCGCGAGCGGCACCCCCGGCGGGTCGAGGACCGGCGTCGCGGTGTTCGAGAAACGGTTGTTCGCGAGGACGTTTCCCGTGGAGCCCGCGAACTTCCAGATGCCCACCGGAGCCTCGCGGATCCGGTTGCCCGAGACGAGATTACCGTCGCCTTCGACGAAGATCCCGGCGTCGTCGCTGTGGGTGACCGTGTTCCCGGCGACCTGGTTGCCGTCGCCGTCGACCACGATGCCGTCGAAGACGGAGGTGTCGAAGACCTCGTTCTCGATCACCGCCGCGCCGCTGGCGGCGAGGTAGATGCCCCCCTGGCTCGCCCCGGCGTGGTTGCGGGCGACCTTCGCCAGGGCCGCCCCCGAGACGAGGATGTCGGTCGCGACGAAGGCGCAGGCGCTGGTGGAGGCGCAGCCCGAGTAGAGGTGGTTCGCCACCGCGCACCCCTCGACCTCGCCGCGGGCCCCCGGCCCGATCTGGATCCCGTTCTGTGCCGCCCCGGAGGTGGGGCCGATGCCGGTCACCACGCTGCGGCGGACGGCCAGCTCCGTCCCCGCCTCGTTCCCGGTGATCCCGTTCTTCTGGTAGTCGTGCACGCTCGACTCGGCCACCTCCACCCACGAAGAGCCGCCCGCGCCGCTCTGCACCAGGACGCCGTTGCCGCTCTGGCAGCCCTCGAGACCGGCGCCGAGGCGGAAGTTGCGCACGACGACCTCGTCGAGCCGCCCGGAGGCGTTGCGGTACATCACCCCCACGAGCACCGGCGCGCAGGCGGCGACCCCGTTCTGGGCGCCGTCGACGGTGAGCCCCGCGAGGGTGACCGGCCCCGCGCCTGCCACCAGGACGGCCGCGGCGATGGCGCTCCCGTTGAAGAGGCTCGTGGTGTTCGCGACCATGCCCTCCGGCATGAGGACCGCGCCGTTGTCGCCCTGCAGCCGGAGCGCCTTGCCGATCGATACCTGCTCCCGGTACACCCCGGCGCAGACGCGGATGCACGCGCCCGGCGGCGCCGCGTCGACGGCCGCCTGCACGGTCGAGTAGGTCGCGCCGGGACAGCTCGCGGGGTCGGCGCCCACCACGATGTCGGCGCCGCCGCTGGGCGCGTTCCCGGCGAGGAGGGCGGAGAGGGCCGCCAGGGCGGCGCGGGCGGGGGTCATGGTTCCTCCGGGGCTCTCGGGTGGCTCCTCGATCGCGAAGCGAACCACCTCGCGCACGCGAAGTCGAAGCCCCTTCGAGGGCCGTATGCGGGGCGCCGACCGTTCCCCACAGCTCGGGCGGGAGCGGCGCCCCGCCGCCGCTCTCCGACCTCGCCGCCCGCCCGGGCCCCGGCAGCGCGCCGGGGCCGGCGGGCGCTCATCCCTCTACAGCGTGCAGGCCGAAGGCGCCTGGCAGGTGCCGGTCGTCCCGGTGCCGACGCAGTTCCCCGACTGGCACTGGAGCCCGCCCAGGAGCGGGTTGCAGGAAGCGCCGTTCGCGAGATAGGCGGTGCAGGTGGGCGAGGTGGCGAACACGTTGCAGAAGCTGTCCAGGCAGTAGGGCGCGCTGATGCTGCAGGGCGACCCCGCCCCCGGCCAGGACTGGCAGGTTCCGCTCACGCACAGGTACCCGTAGCCGCAGACGTCCGAGGACGCCGTGCAGCTCCCGCCGCTTCCGACGAAGGGCAGGCAGGTGAGGGTGGCCGACGCGCACACGTACCCCAGGGCGCACTGGTCGTTCGAGACTGCGCAGGCGCCGCTCGTCTGCTGGGCGGTGCAGGTCCCGGTCGACCCGCCGCTCTTGTCGGCGGAGTTGCACCAGAACCCCTCCGCGCACGGACACGCGCCCCCGGCGCCCGAGGGCGTCACGCAGGTGAGGGTGGAGCTGCAGACGAGACCCGGGGCACAGTCGGCCGAGGCGCAGCTCTGGCCCTGGGTGGCATAGGCGACGCACGTGCCGGGGCAGGTGCTGGTGGTCGAGTTGCAGGTCCCGCTCGCGCAGTCGAAGGAGACGTAGCAGGAGCCGCCGTTCGCGACCGCCCCGGCGATCACGCCCGTGCAGACCGAGGGGATGTTCCCGCTCTCGAGCTCGGCGCAGGTCTCCCCCGTCACCGCCGACTCGCAGGCGGCGGCGTTGGCGGCGTTGAAGGTGGCGCGCCCGGCGGTCACCTCGTTGCCCTCCACCGCGCAGACGTCGTTGAGGATGGGGTTGCTGCCCGTGAAGACGGACGGGTTGGCGTGCAGGCAGCCGGTGAGGATGTTGATGGCCGAGCCGTAGATGCTCGAGCAGAAGCTCGCGAAGGTGGTGGTCCCGGAGTTGATGGTGTAGGTGGCGCTCCCCACGTTGCTCGTGGTGTAGCCGGTGGCGGTGGCGATGGCCATGACGGTGGTGGTGGTGCTCACCTGGAAGGCGCCCGAGTAGACCGCCCCGTGGGTGGGAGTCGGGGTCGTTCCGTCCTCGGTGAAGTAGATGGTGGCGCCGGGGGTGCTGCAGGAGATCGAGACCATCTGGGCCGAGGTGTAGGTCCCCGCGGCGGGGCTGAACGTCGGCGTCGCCGCCTGGGTGGCGGTGGAGTTGATGACGTAGGCCGCGGTGCCCACCGGGCTGTTGCCGTAGCCCGCCTTGGTGGCGATGGCGTTCAGGGTCTCGGAAGCGGAGACGAGGACCGGGCTCGAGTAGAGCGTCGAGGAGGTCGTCGGGGTGGTGCCGTCGTTCGTGTAGTAGATGGCGGCACCGCTCGTCGCCGACGAGATCGTCACCGACTGCGCGGTGGTGTAGGTCCCGGCCGGCGGGCTGAAGGTGGGCTGGGCGGCCACGTTGATGGTGTAGGTGGCGGAGGCCACCGCGCTGATGGTGAACCCGGGAGCGGTGGCGACGGCCTTCAAGGTCTCGGTCGACCCGACCGAGATGGCGCCGGAGTAGGCCTTGGACGACTGGGTCGGCGTCGTCCCGTCGGTGGTGTAGTAGATGGTGGCACCGGCCGTGGCGCAGGAGAGGGTCACCGACTGGGCCGAGGTGAAGGTTCCGGCGGCGGGAGAGAAGGTGGGCGTCGCCGTCGGGGTGGCGTTGGGATTGATGGTGTAGGTGGCGGAGGCGACGTTGCTCGCGGTCTCGCCGGGCGCCGTGGCGATGGCCATGAGAGTCTCGGTGGCGGTGACCGAGATCGGGGCCGAGTACACGGCCGACGACGTGGTCGGCGTCGAGCCGTTGGTGGTGTAGTAGATGGTCGCCCCGGCCGCAGCCGAGATCGTCACCGACTGTGCCGTGGTGTACGTGCCCGCCGGCGGACTGAAGGTCGGCTCCGCGGTCTGGTTCTCCCCGCCGCCACCGCCGCTGGTGCTACCCGAGTTGCAGGCGGCGCCGAGCACCGCCACGAGCAAGGTCAGCTTTCGCATAGGGCGCCCTCTCTGCTGGTGAACAGAAGGTTCGGCTAACTTCGGCGGCCCGCCATTGCAACCGATGCGCGGCCGCCCTGTGGGGTCGCGGTCGAGGTCGACGCGCCGCGCGATCGCCGACCCGGCAGGCGAGAGCCACGGCTCGCCGGGGCGCGAACGCAAGGGAGCCCCACCTCGGGCGCCCACGGTCGTGGGACAGCGGCCCCCTTCCGGCGCCGAGAAAACGATTGGTAACCCCCGGGAGGAGGTCTCATGGTCGCGCGCACCGACGCACCGGCGCGCTCCCGGGCCGTCTCAGCGGGGCCGCTTTCGCCGCGCCTCGCGCCCAGGGCGGGAAGGCAGCCGAGGAGGTCTGCCCCAGGCCGCCCGCACGCGCCCTCGAGATCCCGCCTTACCCCCCGGGCGTCCTCCTCGGACGAGCTCAGGGGCTCGTGGAGAGCTTGAAGGCCGTGAGCCTCGTTCCCGCAGGAACGACGAGGAGGCCGTCGCCGGCCGCGAGGCCGGAGAGCGGCATGCGCGCGCCCCAGCCGGCGCCGGCCGGCAGGGCGGCGCCCAGGTTCGCGGACCAGACCACGCTCCCCGAGGTCCCGTCGAGCGCGTAGAGGTTGCCCGACGAGGAGCCGACGAGCACGTACTGGTTCACCGCGATGGGCGAGGTGACGAGCGTCCCGTCGCCCGCGAAGCTCCAGACGACCGTGCTGGTCGCGAGCTTCACCCCGCGCAGGGTCCCGCTCTGGAGGAAGTAGCCCAGCTGGGCGCCGATCGCCGGAAGGTTGTCGGCCACGTAGGTCTGGAGAACCGTGCCCTTCTCCGCGTCGAAGACGGTGCCGCTGTAGCTCCCGAATCCGTTCGGCGCGTAGAGGAGGCCGTTGGCGACGACCGGCGTTCCGCCTCCGCCCCCGTCGCCGCCCCCGTTGTTGTGCCAGACCGGAGTGCCCGTCGCCGGGTTGAAGTCGTAGGTCTGGTACGGATAGGCGACGTAGACCCCGTCGGCGGTGACGGCCGGCGTGCTCGAATCGCCGTTCGCGACCGGCTGGGTCCAGGCGAGGGCGCCGGTGGCCTCCTCGAGGGCGTAGAGCGTCCCGCCCTCCCCGGCGCCACCGGTGTAGACGAGCCCGTTCAGCGCGGTGGGCCCGGAGGAGAAGGACCACTGGCCGGGCAGGATCGCGCTCCAGATCGACGCCCCCGTGGCGCCGTCGAAGGCCTGCATGAACCCGGAGAGGGTCATGCTCCCGGACACGACGAACACGGTGCCCGCGTCGTAGGCGGCGTTGGCCGCGCCGGCGATGGGGATGGGCCCCCAGGCGACGGCTCCCGTCCCCTGGTCGAGCGCCACGAGCTGGCTGTTTCCGGAAAGGTACACCGTCACGTACACCAGGCCGTCTGCGATGAGGGCGTACGAGGGGGGCCCGCCCAGGTCGACGGTCCAGGTGGTCGTCGCCGGGAATGCCACCGACTGAAGGTTGATGGCCCCGCCGTGTCCCGGCGTGATCTGCAGGGCGACCGCATCCGCGCTGGCCGGGCCGATGGTCAAGGTGAGGTCCGCGGACGTCGTTCCCTGTCCTTGCACCGCGATCGAAGCCGTCCCGGCGGTCGCGATGTCGGAGGCCGAGAGCTGCGCGGTGAGCTCGGTGGGGGAGACGTAGGTGGTGGGCCGGGGGGAGCCGTTCACCTCGACCGTGGCCCCGACGGGGAAGCCGGCGCCGATGGCCGCGAGGGTGAAGGCCGGGCCCCCGGCCGTCACCGAGGACGGCCGGATGCGGGTGAGGGCGAGCGGCACCGGCGGCTCGATGGTGAGGACGACGGAGTTCGAGGCGCCGCCCGAGGGGCTCGCCACGGCGACGTTTCCATTGCCGGCACCGGCGATGTCGGCGGCCCCGATCTGGGCGGTCAGCTGAGTGGAGGACACGTAGGTCGTGGGGCGGCTGGTGCCGTTCCACTCCACGCTGCAGGAGGGGTCGAAGCCCGTGCCGGTCGCGGTGAGCACGAACCCTGCTCCGCCCGCCTGGACGGTGCTCGGGGAGACCGAGGCGAGCATGAGGGGCACCCCCGACTGCACGAAGAAGGTCGCCGGGTCGGACGTTCCCGAGGCGCCGTTCGAGACCGTCACCGAGGCGGTCCCGGTGGTGGCCACGTCGCTCGCCGGGACCTGCGCGGTGAGCTCCGTCGTGGACACGAAGGTCGTCGAGAGAGGGCTCCCGTTCCACTCCACCACCGACGAGGCACCGAACCCGTTCCCGAAGACGGAGAGCACGAACGCCGGGGTGCCGACCGTCGCGCTGCTCGGCGAGAGCGAGGTGATCGACGGCCCAGTCCCGCCGGCCCCCCCGGTCACCACGTAGGTGACCGCCACCGTCTGCGGGCTGCTCGCGATCTGGCTCGTGCATTGCGAGTCGTTGCAGACCGCCAGCGCCACGCTGTCGTCGTAGGTGCCGACGCCGAGGGAGGCCGGCGGCTTGAAGGTGATGACCACCGTGGCGGTGTTCCCCGAGGTGCCTCCCTCGGTCACGCTGGCGATGCCGTTGCTGGTGTTCTCGTCGCCGATGTAGAGGTTCGACTTCGGCATGTTCTTGACGGTGATGGTCACCGTCGCCGTGGGCGCGGGGTCCGACAGGCTCGCGGTCACCTCGACCTGGTGGGGAGAGAGCGACATGCTCGGCGCCGCCGACCCGCCACAGGCGCCCAGGAGCCCTGCCGCCGCCAGGATCGCAAGGGGCGCCGCCGCCCCCCGCAAACGATCGCCGGAGCTCCGAAGAGCGGCGAGAACCGCACCCCGCCGGGCACGCAAGGGGAACATGGGCGCTCCTCCCGACCCGGGCTCAGCGCAGGGGGTGACCCGACGGACCGGAACCCAGTTCACTCAACGCGTATCACGGGGCGCGGCGCACCCGGCTTGATGCCCGTCAACGCAGGAGCGACGCGCCCCTTCCGTGCCAAGGACCGGACCCGCGGCGCGGGGCGGCCGCGACCCGGCACGCGGCCGCGGAGGTCGTCAGGGCCGCGAAAAAGGGGAAGATCGTCCCAGGGTCGAGGCCCGGGCCGCCAGGACCAGGCACAGCGGGAGGGACGGCCCGGCCGCGAGCGCGCCCTGCCAGAGGCCGACCCTCACCGTTCGACGGCGATCTCCTTCGCCATTCTCGATGGCCCTCGCGGCGGTGAGACCACCTCCGGCGGCGCTGCCAGCACTCGAGCCCACCGGGCGCGGGCGCGCACGGAGAGAGCGGAACCGTCGCCCGCCCGCGGCTCGGCGGGCCTCCGGCTCCGCGCAGGGTACGCCCCGCGCTCGCTTGGCCGCCCGGAAAATACGAAGCCCCCTGGGAACTCCGCAGGGGGCCGAGTAACCACTTCGGTCGGAGTGGATTTTGGTGAGCGCAGAAGGAATCGAACCTTCAACCTATGGATTAAGAGTCCATTGCTCTGCCAGTTGAGCTATGCGCCCGGATGGGATGGCCGAAAGGCGGCGGATCTAACAGCGCGAAGCGCGCCTTGTCAACGGCCGTTCCTCGCCTTTTTCCTCCTTCGAGGGTGGAGCGCGCCCGGAGGGAATCGAACCCCCGACCTGCGGCTTCGAAGGCCGACGCTCTATCCAACTGAGCTACGGGCGCGAACGTCGTCTCTCTTTCTCGGTTCGTGAATGAGGTGGGTGAGTGAAGGGGCTCGAACCCTTAACCCCCGGATCCACAGTCCAGTGCTCTACCGATTGAGCTACACTCACCACATTTCTTTCGAGGCCCCTCCTAGGGAGCGCGCCCGGAGGGAGTCGAACCCCCGACCCGCGGCTTAGAAGGCCGCTGCTCTATCCAGCTGAGCTACGGGCGCAGAGCCGATGTCGTTGTACCACTTGCCCCGGGGCCCTCGTCCGCCCCGTCCATCCGATCCACATGTCAAAGAGTCGGGGCGGCGGGATTTGGACCCGCGACCTCCTGCGCCCAAGGCAGGCGCGCTACCAGGCTGCGCTACGCCCCGGAAACCACTCGGGGAGACGCGTACCCTCCGGCCCCGTTCCGAGAGGGCCGTGTCTAGCGCCCCGCCCCGGTTTTGTCAAAGGGTCGCCGCGACCTCGCGCAGCTTGGGGATGAGCTTGCGCATGGCCTCGCCCCGGTGGGAGAGGGCGTCCTTTTCCGCGGCGGTGAGCTCCGCCATGGTCCGGCCCGGGGCGGCCTCCGGCGAGAAGACGGGGTCGTAGCCGAATCCCTCCTCCCCGCGCGGATCTTCCCCGATCACCCCCCGGCACGAGCCCTCCTCGGCGGCGACGACGGTCCCGTCGGGGGCCGCGAGCGCCACCACGGCGCGGTACTCCCCTCCCCGGTGCTCGGGGAAGACGCCCCGCAGCACGAAGAGCAGCTTCTCGTTGTTCGCCCGGTCCCGCTCGCGACCGGAGAGGCCGGGGGCCTGCTCCTCCGAGTAGCGCGCCGAGTGGATCCCGGGTTTGCCCCAGAGCGCGTCGACGCACAGGCCCGAGTCGTCGGCCACGGCGTGGAGGCCGGAGGCGCGCGCGTAGGCGGACGCCTTCTTGCGGGCGTTCTCCGCGAAGGTGCTCCCGTCCTCGACCACCTCCCCCACCTCCGCTGGAAGGTCGTCGAGCGAGAGGACTCGGATGGGAAGGCCGGCGACCAGGCGTCGCAGCTCCCTCAGTTTCCCCGGGTTCCGCGTTCCGAAGAGGAGGTCCATCGGGTCCCGGCCTACTGGAGCGCTCGCTGCTGCGCGGCCTTGAGCTCGGCGATCCCCCGCAGTGCCGCGTCGAGCATGCGGTCGAGCAGCGGGCGCCCGAAGGCCTTCCCCTCGGCCGTGCCCTGGACCTCGACGAGCTCGAGCTCGCCGGTGGCCACCACGTTCATGTCCACCTCGGCGGTCGAGTCCTCCTCGTAGTCGAGGTCGAGGCGGACCTCGCCGTCGACGATGCCCACGCTCACCGCCGCCACCTGGCGCCGCACCGGGTCCCGCGCCACCACCGCG
The DNA here is from genome assembly GCA_035499295.1 of Anaeromyxobacteraceae bacterium. GTDB lineage: Bacteria > Myxococcota > Myxococcia > Myxococcales > Anaeromyxobacteraceae > DATJZG01. Next base: position 48,063 of record DATJZG010000150.1, on the reverse strand, counting down.
TCCCGGCGCAGCCGCCGGGTGGCAAGGGCGAGGGCCACGAAGCCGCCGGTGATGGCGGCGGTGCGCGTGCCGCCGTCCGCCTGGATGACGTCGCAGTCGATGGTGATGGTCCGCTGGCCGAGGTCGCGCAGGTCAACGGAGGCGCGGAGCGCCCGCCCCACCAGCCGCTGGATCTCGAGCGTTCGCCCGCCCTGCTTGCCGCGCGAGGCCTCGCGCTGCATGCGCTCGTGGGTGGAGCGCGGCAGCATGCCGTACTCGGCGGTGACCCAGCCGGCACCGGTGCCGAGGACATGGGGGGGCACCCGTCCCTCGATGGAGGCGGTGCAGAGCACCTGGGTGTCGCCGAAGCGCGCCAGGCAGGAGCCCTCGGCGTGCTTCGACACGTTCACCTCGAGCGAGACGGGGCGGAGATCTTCCGGACGTCGGCCTTGGGCGCGCATAGGGCCGGGCATCATAACCCGCGCGCGCCGGGAGGGCAGCGTCCGCCTACGGCAGCGCCGCGCGCCTTCCGCGGAGGCGCCAGGCGAGGATCCCGTCGGCGATGGCCCGAGCCAGCGCGTCCTGGTACGAGGCGCTCCGGAGCAGCCGAGCCTCGGCCGGGTGGGAGAGGAACCCGAGCTCGAGGAGCACCGCCGGCATCCTCGCCCCGGCGAGCACGTAGAAGGGGGCCTGCTTCACCCCGCGGTCCTCGCCGCCGGTGCCCCGGAGCAGGGACTCGTGCAGGGTGTAGGCGAGACGCGAGCTCTCGGAGAGGTTGGCGGTGTCCTCCAGGTCGGCGAGGATCCCGGCCACGGCGTCGGAGGAGTCCACCTCGGGCTCGCCCGAGAGGCGGTCGGCGTTCTCGCGCGCCGCCACCGCGGTCGCCGAGGCGTCGCTCGCGTCGGCCGAGAGGAAGTAGGTCTCGAAGCCGCGGGCCCGCTTGCGGGCGGCCCCGGGCATGGCGTTCAGGTGGATGGAGACGAAGACGTCGGCCCTCTCGGCGTTGGCGAGCGCGGCCCGCTGGGCGAGCGGCACCGAGTCGTCGCCGCTCCTCGTCAGCAGGACCCGGGCCCCGAGCCGCTCGAGCCTCGCCTTCAGCCGCCGGGCGATCTGGAGGGTGAGGTCCTTCTCCGCCGCCCCGTCGGCGGAGACCGCACCCTCCCTCTCCCCGCCGTGGCCGGGATCGATCGCCACCAAGACCGGGGTCGGCGGCGGGGCCTTCGGCTTCGGCGCGGCGAGGGCCAGCGCGGCCGCGAGTGCCCAGAGCATCGCCAGGAATTCTACGGCCGGACGGCACCCTAGGCCACCTCGAGCACCGCCTCCTCGGGCGCGTCCCGCACCTCGCCCACGCGCTCGGCCCGGACGCCCCGCCCGGCGAGCTCCTGCAGGAGACCGGGAAGCTTCTCCGCGCGCACCGCGGCGAGCAGCCCGCCGTTCGTCTGGGCGTCGGCGAGCACGAGCTCGGTGGTCCGGTCGATCCCCTTCCCGAAGCGCACGTGGGGCCGGACCCACTCCAGGTTGGCCTTGCTCCCGCCGGGCACCACGTCTCTCTCCGCCAGCTCCCGGACCCCCGGCAGGACCGGCACCCGCGCCGCCTCGATGCGGAGCCGAGCGCGCGAGCCCTCCGCCATCTCCCAGGCGTGGCCGAGGAGCCCGAAGCCGGTGACGTCGGTGAGGGCCGAGACGGCGCCGCTCGCCGCCAGGACCTCGCCCGCGGCCCGGTTGAGCTCGGCCATCACTCCGGTGACGAGCTCCACCTCCGCGGCGCTGGCGGTGCCGCGCTTGATGGCGGTGGTGAGGATGCCCGAGCCGAGCGGCTTCGTCAGGAGGAGCTGGTCGCCCGGGCGGGCGCCCACGTTTCGCAGGATGCGGTCGGGGTGGACGATGCCCGTCACCGCCATGCCGTACTTGGGCTCGGGGTCGTCGATGCTGTGCCCGCCGAGGACCGGGGCGCCGGCCAAGGCGGCGGCCTCCGAGCCGCCGCGCAGGATCTCGCCGAGCACCTCGAGCGGCAGCTGCCTCGCCGGGAAACAGACGAGGTTGAGGGCGAAGAGCGGCCGGGCGCCCATGGCCCAGATGTCGGAGAAGGCGTTGGCGGCGGCGATGCGCCCGAACCAGTAGGGGTCGTCGACCACCGGGGTGAAGAAGTCCGCCGTCTCCACCACCGCCTCGGTGGCGGAGAGGCGGTACACGGCGGCGTCGTCGCGCGTCTCGTGCCCGACGAGCGCGCGCGCATCCTCCACCTTCGGCAGCCGGCGCAGGACCTGCGCCAAGTCCGCGGGGCGGATCTTGCAGGCTCAACCCGCCCCGTGCGACAGGGTGGTGAGCCTCACCCTTCCGGTCTCCATAGGGGGTCTATTCTAGGTGGAGGCGGCCGGCGACGCATCGGCGCCGTTCGTGCCCGCGAACTTGAGGTACATCTCGGCGCTCCGGTTGCCGGGGGAGACGCGCAGCACCGTGTCCCACTGCTCGGCCGCGAGCTGCCTCTGCCCGGCGGCGTACAGGCACAGCCCCAGGTTGAGCCGAGCAGGGATGAAGTTCGGGTTCTGGCGCACGATCTCCGAGTACTCGGCGATGGCCTCGTCGCGGCGCCCCCAGTCGCGGTAGGCGCCGGCGAGCTGCGCCCGGATGTCCACGAAGGTGGGGCAGAGGCTGAGCGCCCGCTGGTACTCGGCGATGGCCTCGGCGTAGAGGCCGGAGGAGAGGTAGACGTCCCCGACCTCGGCGTACATGTTGGCGAGCTTGCCGCGCACGAAGTGGTCGAGCCGGCCGGGGGCGGCGCCGGAGCGCATGAGCGCCTGCTGGTACGCCTCCTGGGCCTCCCGGTACTTGCCGGTGTCGTTGTAGGTGATGGCCAGGTTGAGCGCGGCGTCGGTGTAGCCGGGGTTGATGCGCAGGGCCGCCTCGAAGGCGCGCTGCGCCTTCTGGTACTGCCCCTGGTCGTGGTAGCAGACGCCGAGCATGTTGTAGACGTCGGCGAACGACTGGTTCTCCTCCACCACCTGGGTCAGGTACTGCTCGGCGCGGGCGAACTCCTTGCGAGTGTAATGGAAGCGCCCCAGCGCCAGTTTTTCCTTGAGGAGGTCGTCCATCGCATTCTCCCGGAAGGGCGAAGTCTACCACCTGGGCTCCCGCCTCACAGGCCCGACGCGAACAGCCAGCGCTCGCCCTCGCGCACCAGGCGATATCGCGAGCGGCCTCGCCGGGTTTCGCCGCCCGGGGCGGTGACCTCCCGGTCCTCTCCCACCTCGGCCCCGTCGCGATCGACCCGCACCTGCCATGCCACCAGGCGCACCGCGCCCGGCGGCGGGCGCGAGAGCTCGGCCCGGAGCCGGGCGAGGAGCGCGGCCCGGTCGGCGGTGCCGTCCCGGTAGCCGGCCGACACGAGGGCCGCGTAGGCGGCGGGGTCGCGCCCCTCCTCGGCGTCGAGACGGCGAAAGAGGGTGCGCAGCACGCCGCGCAGCCGCGAGAACTGGTCCCCCTCCGCGCACCAGAGCGCGATGGTGCAGGGCTTCATGTGGAACTGCTCGCGCCCGATGTAGGAGACCTCGGCCTTGCGATCGCGCCAGGCGGCCCGGCCCTCGGCGTCGAGCAGCGCCACCACCGTGGCGCGGTTCCCCTCCACCTGCGGCACCACCTCCGAGTAGCGCACCGGCACGAGCTCCAGGGTGCCGCCGGACTGGAAGCCGTAGACGTCCTCGAGGTGGGCCCGGTTCTGGTGCTCGAGCGCCCTCCTCACCTGGGTCTCGGGGCTCTCGAGCGTCAGCGAGCTGCCGGCGGTGGCGATCTCTCCGCGCCAGATCCACAGGGCCGCGGCGGCGCCGCCCGCGAGCAGCAGCGGCACGAGGTAGGGGGCGCCGTGGCGGAAGCTCGGGCGGAAGCGGCGGCTTCCCAGCCCCAGGTCACTGGTTGGGCTTCGCCGGCTCGGGCTGCGACCGGAGGTCCGCAAGGAGCTTCTCCGCCCGCGGCTTGTAGGAGCTCGCGGGGTAGCGCACGATGAGCTGCTGCAGCGCCTGCTGGGCGCGGTAGCGCTCCTGGAGCTTCGCGTACGCGCCCGCGAGCTCGTAGAGCGCCTCGGGCTCGCGCGGGTTGCCCGGGAAGTCCTTGAGGATGCGCTCCAGCCGGTAGGCGCAGCCCTGCCACTTCTCCCGCTTCTGGTAGAACTCGAAGGCGTACCAGTCGCGCGCCATCATGATGCCCTGGATCTTCGCCTGGAGCGCCTTCGCCTCCGCCAGGTACTTCGAGTCCGGGTACTTCTTCAGGAAGTCGGAGATGGCGGCCTCCGCCTGGATCACCTGGGTGAGGTCCCGCTCGTAGACCGGGGGGAAGAAGAAGAAGTCGCTCGGGGCCTCTTGCCAGCGCGACACCGCCGAGCGATACGCGGCGTAGTCCACCTCGGGGTTGTTGGGATGGAGCTTCACGAAGGTGGTGTAGGCGTCGGCCGCCTCCACGTACTTCTGCTGGGCGAACTTGAGGTCGGCGAGCCGGAGGTCCGAGAGCGCCGAGTACTTCGAGTAGGGGTACTTGGTGCGCACCCGCTCGAACATCTTCTGCGCGTCGACGAAGTCGTGGCTGTCGAGGAGCCGGGTGGCGGCCGCGTAGTCCTCCTCGGCCGGGCTCTCGTACTTCACCGCCGGGGCCTTCCTGGCGCAGGCGGAGAGGAAGAGGGCGAGGAGGGCCGCCGCCAGCGGCGCGGTCGATTTCCGGCGCATCGGGGCGCGAAACATATCAGCGACCGAAGTCGTCGTCCACGTGCACCCCGAGTGTCGCCGAGACCGCCGCGCCCGAGAAGCCGCGCCCGAGGAGGAAGCGGGCGAGGCGCGCCCGCTCCTTCTCGTCGAGCTCGCCGAGGGGCCCGGGCGCCCGCCGGGCCGCCAGGGCCCGGCAGCGCGCCGCCTCGACGCCCCGGGCCCCCTCCCCCGCCCCGAGCGCTCCGGCGATCGCCCGCCGCGCCATCTCGGGCGGGATGCCGGCGCTGGCGAGGCGCCTCTCGGCCATGCGGGGCCCGAGCCGTCCCGGGGCGAGCAGGCTCTCCGCCCGCGCCCTGGCGTAGGCCTCGTCGTCGAGGTAGCCGAGCCCCTCGAGCCACGAGAGGACCTCCCCCGCCTCCGCCTGGTGGCCGGCGCGCTCCAGGCGGGCGCGGATCTCGGCCGCCGTCCGCGGCCGGGCGGCGAGGAGGCGCAGGGCCTTCGCCCGCGCCCGCGCGAGGGGAGACTCGTCCAAGGTAGAGCAGTGTAACCGGGCGGGCAGCCCGGGCGATCGCTAGAAGCGCTCGATCTGAAAGTCGTCCTCGGCGTGCGGCCCCTTGGCAGCCGGCTCCGCCGGGCGCGGCGCGCCCCTCACCGGGGTGACCCGGCCGAGGGCCGCCGCCTGCGCGGGGCGGCCCGCGGCGGGCGCCCCCGCCGCTCCTGCCCCCTCCGGAGACTTCTCGAAGGCGTCCCACTTCGAGTCGCTCGTGCCGGAGATGCCCGAGACGCGCAGGGCGAAGTCGTCGGGGTTGGTGGCCTGGCGCAGGGCCTCCTCGTAGCTGATGACGCCCGACTTGAGGAGCCACATCAGGCTCTGGTCGAAGGTCTGCATCCCGTAGGAGACGTTGCCCTGCGCGATGGCGTCGGGGATCTCCTTGGTGCGGTCCTTGTCCTCGATGAGCTCCCGGACCCGGCCGGTGGCGAGAAGCACCTCGATGGCCGGGACGCGGCCGCGCCCGTCCGCCCGCGGCACGAGGCGCTGGCTGATGACCGCCTTCAGCACCGAGCCGAGCTGGAGCCGCACCTGCTTCTGCTGGTAGGGCGGGAAGGCGGAGATGATCCGGTTCACGGTCTCGGTGGCGTCGAGGGTGTGGAGCGTGGACATCACCAGGTGGCCGGTCTCGGCGGCGGTGAGCGCGGTCTCGATGGTCTCGAGGTCGCGCATCTCGCCCACCAGGATGACGTCGGGGTCCTGGCGGAGCGCGCTCTTCAGCGCCTGCCCGAAGCTCATGGTGTCGACGCCCACCTCGCGCTGGTTCACGATCGAGCGCTTGTCGCGGACCAGGAACTCGATCGGGTCCTCGATCGTCATGATGTGGCAGGTCTCGTTGGCGTTGACGTAGTCGATCATCGCCGCGAGCGTGGTCGACTTGCCGGATCCGGTGGTGCCGGTGACGAGGATGAGTCCGCGCTGCTCGGAGGCGATCTTCTCCAGCACCTTCGGGAGCATCAGCTGCTCGATCGTCTGGATCTTGAAGGGGATGACGCGGAGCACCACCCCGAGGGTGCCGCGCTGCTGGAAGACGTTCACGCGGAAGCGGCCCAGGCCGGGGACGCCGTAGGCGAGGTCCACCTCGTTCGTCTGCTTGTACTTCTCCTTCTGGTAGTCGCTCATGATGCCGAGGGCCATCCGAGCGATCTCCTCGGGCGGAAGGCGGCGAGCGTCCTTCAGCGGCACGAGCGAGCCGTCGATGCGGAACATCGGCGGCAGCCCAGCCTTCAGGTGAATGTCGCTCGCGCCCGATCGGAGCGCGATCTGCAGGATCTCGTTCAGCTCCATGCCCAGCGAAGCGTACCACTTGGGGGGGCCCCTCGCCACGCCGCGTCCCGGCGCCGGCGCGGGGGCGCTGTCGGAGGAGAACCCACAGCGGAAAGCCCCGGAAGCGGCGCGGCCGGCGTCCCGAGGGAGCCGGCCGCGAGCGCGACGGGAGTGACGGGCTCTCGCTAGCGCTTGGAGAACTGGAAGCGCTTGCGGGCTCCGGGGCGGCCGTACTTCTTGCGCTCGACCGCGCGGGCGTCGCGCGTGAGGAAGCCCGCCTTCTTCAGGACTGGGCGCCACTCGGGGTTGAAGGCGACGAGCGCGCGAGAGATGCCGTGGCGGATGGCACCGGCCTGGCCGGAGTGCCCGCCGCCGTGCGTGTTCACCAGGATGTCGAGCTTGCCCACCTGGTCGATGAGCTTGAGCGGCTCGACCAGGATCATCTTGGAGGTCTCGCGCCCGAAGTACTCGTCGAGGGGCCGGCCGTTCACCGTGATGGTGCCGCTGCCCGGGGTGATGCGCACGCGCGCCACCGACTCCTTGCGCCGACCGGTGTTGATGCGAAGCAGAGATGCCATCTCGTTTCCCTCTAGGCGAAGAGCTTCAGCGGCTCGGGCTTCTGCGCCGCGTGCGGGTGCTGGTCGGCCGGGTAGACCTTGAGCTTCTTCAGCATGGCGCGGCCGAGCGAGTTGCGGGGAAGCATGCGCTTCACCGCCTCCGCCAGGATGTCCTCCGGGTGGCGGGCGCGGACCTTTTCCGCGGGCGTGAGCTTCGCGCCGCCGGGGTGCATGGTGTGGGAGAAGTAGAGCTTCTCCTTCTCCTTCTTGCCGGTGAACCGGACCTTGCCCGCGTTCACCACCACCACGAAGTCCCCGGTGTCGAGCGACGGCGTGTAGGAGGGCTTGTGCTTGCCCTTCAGGAGGGTGGCGATGCGGGATGCGGCCCGGCCGACGGTCAGCCCGTCGGCGTCGACGATCCACCACTTCCGCCCCCGGAGCGCCTCGCTCTGGGTGGTGCTGTGAGTGCCGTTGTTCATGAAAAACCTGGTGTTTCGAGTGATTCGGAAGCGGCGTACCTAGCGGATGGCCCCACTTTTGTCAAGGACTACGCCGCCGGCACGAGAGATGTCCGCTGCATGAGCAGTCGTAGATTTCCGCCCCACCGGGCCCGCGCCCGCAGCTCACAGCCGGTAGCCGAGGAAGAGCTGCGTCACGAAGGCGAAGTCGGTGAACGTGCCGACGGGCTGGTTCTCGGCCTGGATCGCGGCGCCGAAGCGGGTGTTGAGGCCGAGCGACAGGTTGGGCTGCAGGTGGTACTCGACGTAGGGCCCGACCATCGGCCCGAAGATGAAGCGCGGCGAGGCCACTCCGGTGACGAGCAGGGTCATGTTGAAGTCGATGCCCAGGCCGACCTCGAGCCCGTGCCGGACGGGGAATCCCACCACGATCCCGATCGGGAACTGGAACCCGAAGGCGGCGGTTTCCTCGGTGTAGATCTTGAGGCCGGGATCGACGTGGAAGAGCCAGTGCACGTCGCGGTTCCCCGGCAGCTCGAAGCGGAGCGGGAAGTAGAGGGAGAGGCCGAACTGGGTCGCGGTGGTGCCCTCGTACCCGTAGAGGAGCCCGAGGCGGATCCCGATGTCCGAGGTGCGCGAGAGCGCGAAGGTGTACCCGAAGGTGGTGCTCGGCCATCCGGCCTGGACGTCGATGACCGGCTTGGCCGAGTCCACCTCGGCGCCGACCACGCTCCAGGAGCCGAGCCCCTTGCCGATGAGGGGCCCCTCGTCGGCCCGGGCCCGTGTGAGCGGGGACGCGGCGAGCGCGGCCGCCGCCAGTACGCCGATGCGGGTGATGCGAGCCATCTCCCCTCCGGGGCAGGTCGATCCCGAGAAATCCGGCGCGTAACATCCGCCACGGCTCCCTCCGGTGCAAGCTCCCGGTAGGGAGGGGGTACGGCAGCCGAATCCTCAGGGATGACGCTCGCCCGGGGAGGCCTACAGTTCCTCACCCGCCTTTCGGCCGGCCCGTGTGCGGAGCGCGGCCGAGCTCGGCCTGCGACCTGCCGCGGGCGTCTCCGAAAGGCAAGGCGGAGCTCGCCCGGGGGACGCGGCGCGGCCATCCAACGCGTCGCGGCCCCTCCGGGCGAGCTCGCTCCCTCACGAGCTTCAGAAGAGCCGGTAGCCCACGAACCCCTGGACCCGGAAGGCGAACCAGGTGCCGTAGCCGCTCGCGGTGTTGATGCCGGCGCCGAACCGGGTGTCGAGACCGATGGCGAGCCCGGCTGGCTTCGCGAAGTGGTACTCGACGTACGGGCCCGCCCACGGGCCGATGTAGAAGTTGAAGGGGCTCGTCACCACCGCGGCGAGTTGGACGTCGAGCCCGCCGCCGATCTCCAGCCCGGGCACGTCCTTGATGGGGAAACCGAGGACGACGCCGACCGGGAAGGCGATGGCGAACTGCGTGCCGTTCAAGACCCCCACCTGGATGTTGCTCCCCGCCTCCTGGCAGAGCGCGAGCGCGAGTCCGCTCAGGCCCGAGCAGATGCTGGGGCCGAAGTAGATGGCGATCCCGGGGTCGACGTGGAAGAGCAGGTTTCCGTCCCCCACCTTCCCGAGCTCGAAGCGGATGGGCGCCGAGAGCCCCAGGCCGAACGGGGTGTAGACCGTCATGCCCCCGTACGACCACAGCAGGCTGAACGTCGGCGTGATGTCGATGGTCTTCGAGAGGCTGATGTCGTAGCCGAAGTCCGCGCCGGGGAACCCGACCTTGAAGGTCTCGACCGGCTTCCCGGTGTTGACCTCCGCACCGACGACGCTGAAGTCGCCCGTGCCCTTCGACTGAGCTTGCGCCGCGAGCGGCAGCGCGGCTACGGCGACGGCCAACCACGTCCCGATCGATCGCTTCATTTGGAGATCTCCCTCCGTGTCTCGGTCGCTTCCCGCGCGCCCGGTTGAGTTCCTTTTGTGCGAGGTGGCGGTGTTGTCAAGGCAAAGGCCCCGCGCGGCCACCGACCATATGCCCCAACGTGAACTGCGGAAGCCCCCTCGTGGGGCCCCTCTCGCCTAGCGTCCCACGTTCATGCGAGCGCGGAGCGCGGCCATCACCTCCGCCGAGCGGCTCGCGGCGTCCTCCGCGGCGTCCCCCCCCGCGGGGTCATGCTCGAGGTGGGCCGCGGCCGGGAGGTCGGAGAGAAAGCGGCTCGGGGTGCGCGGGTCGATCCTCCCGCGCTTCAAGCGCACCTTTGCCCACGTCATCCACAGGCGCTCGCGCGCCCGCGTGATGCCGACGTAGGCGAGGCGGCGCTCCTCCTCCAGGTCGCGCGCGTCCCCCTGGATGCCGGCCACCGGGAGGAGGTCCTCCTCGCAGCCGACGAGGAACACCACCTTGAACTCGAGCCCCTTGGCGCCGTGCAGGGTGAGCAGCGTCACCCCCTCCGCGTCCTCGGGCTCCTCGTCGCGCGAGTCGAGCGCGAGCCGCTTCAGGAACCCTTCCAGCGAGGGGTGGCGCTCCCTCTCCCCGTAGGACTCGAGCGAGCGGATCACCCCCTCGACGCCCGCCACCCTGCGCTCCCCCGCCTCCCGCGACTGCACCCCCGACCGCAGCCAGGCGGCGAGGCCGAGGTCCTCCACCATGGCCCGGGCCGCCTGGGCGAGCGGGAGGGCGCCGAAGCGGGCCCGGAAGCGCTCGACCTGCGCGACGAGGTCCCCCGCCTTCTCGGCGGCCCCGCGCGGGAGACCGGGGACCGAGGACGCGAGAGAGAGGGCCTTCCAGATGGGGACCGCCTCCGCGGAGGCCCACTCCGCCAGGCGCCCGAGCGAGACGTCTCCGATCCCGCGCGGGGGGACGTTCACCACCCGGGCGAGCGAGACGTCGTCGTGCGGAGCGGCGCACACCTTGAGCCAGGCGAGCACGTCCCGGACCTCGGAGCGGTCGAAGAACGCCGGCCCTCCCCGGACCGCATGCGGGATCCCGGCCTCGCGCAGGGCCTCCTCGACGGGCCGGCTCTGGGCGTTCAGCCGGTAGAGGACGGCGAAGTCCGAGAGGCTCCTCCCCTCCGCGCGCGCCCGGCAGATCTCGGAGGCCACGAAGCGGGCCTCCTCCTCCTCGTCGGCGAGGGCCACCACCCGGACCGGGTCGCCGCTCGCGGCCCTCGTCCACAGCCGCTTCCCGTGGCGCACGGCCGAGCGGGCGATGACGCCGTTCGCGCACTCCAGGATCGAGCCGGTGGAGCGGTAGTTCTGCTCCAGGCGCACCAGGCGCGCCCCGGGGAAGTGCCGCTCGAAGCGGAGGATGTTCTTCACCTCCGCCCCGCGCCAGCCGTAGATGGCCTGGTCGTCGTCGCCCACCGCGCACAGGCTCCGGCCCCTCCAGGGCGCCCTCGCCTTGCGACCTCCCTCGGCGCCGCAGAGGAGCTCCAGGATCCTCCGCTGGGCGTCGTTCGTGTCCTGGTACTCGTCGACGAGCACGTGGCGGAAGCGGCCGCGGTACTTCTCGCGAATGGTGACCTCCCGGGCGAGGAGCGCGAGCGGCCGGGCGATGAGGTCGTCGAAGTCCACCGCCCGCCGCGCTCGCAGGGCGTCGCGGTAGCGCGGGAACAGGTGGGCGGCGGCGAGGTCGTAGTCGTCCCCCTGCCCCTCCGGGCGCACCGGGATCTCCTCCAGGAGCGCGGCCTTGGCGCGCGAGACGATGGCGAGGAGCCGGCGCAGGTCGAAGCCCCGGTCCTCCACCTTCACCTCCCGCATGCAGTTCTTGAGGAGAGTCGCCTGGTCGCCGGCGTCGCAGACGGTGAAGCGGCGCGGCAGCCCGGCCGCGACGTGCTCCTGCTCGAGGAGCCACAGCCCGAAGCCGTGGAAGGTCGAGATGCGAACCCGCGCTCCCGCCGCCCCGGCGAGCGCCCGGATGCGCTCCTTCATCTCGGCCGCCGCCTTGTTGGTGAAGGTGACGGCGAGGATCGACTCCGGCGCCGCCCCCTCCTCCAGGAGCCAGGCGACGCGGTGGGCGATGACCCGGGTCTTCCCGGAGCCGGCTCCCGCTAGGACGAGGAGCGGCCCCTCGGGAGCCGTCACCGCCTCTCGCTGGGGCGGGTTGAGGGTCGAGAGGTCGAGCATCGGGGCGTGCCTCTTCCCACGCCCGGGGCGAGCCCGCAAGGGCTTGACGGGAAGGCCGTTCCCGCTCCCGCTTCCGTCCCCATCCGGTGGATGCGAAGCGGCGCCGGGCCTGCTAATACTCACGTCCCGCAGCACAACGGAGAGGAGAGGTCGCATGTTCTGGCTCGAGCCGCGTACGCCTGGGCCCCATGCCCCGCAGAACGGGAGCCCGCGGATGTTCCGCGTCGACTGGATCGAGAAGAACCTGTCCCGGGTGAAGCCCTGGCACGTCCTGGTGGTCTGGGTGCCGGCGTCGCTCTACTGGATGGGGCGCGGGCTTCTCGACCCGGGGCTCTCCACGGGCGCCTTCGCCGCCGCGCTCGCCCTCGGGCTCGCCTCCTGGACGCTCCTCGAGTACGTGCTCCACCGCTGGGTGTTCCACTTCACCCCCAGCGAGAAGTCCGAGCTCGCCCGGGACGTCCACTTCCTCATCCACGGCGTGCACCACGACTGGCCGCACGACCCGGACCGCCTGGTGATGCCGCCGGTGCTGTCCATCGTGCTCGCCGTCGTCCTCGGGGTGCCGCTCCACCTCGCCCTCGGCCCGCACCTCTTCCGCCCCTTCTTCGCCGGGCTCGTCGTCGGCTACCTCTGGTACGACATGACCCACTACGTGGTCCACCACGTGAAGCCGCGGACCGAGCTCGGGGCGAGGCTGCGCCGCCACCACTACCTGCACCACTTCAAGTCCCCCGAGGCCCGCTTCGGGGTGTCGACGCCGCTGTGGGACTACGTCTTCGGGACCATGCCGCGGGAGGAGAAGGCGCCCGCGACGGCGCGCTGACGCTCCCCGCTTTCAGACGAGCCCGCGCGCCCGGAACCACCCCACCGAGCGGCGCATCCCCTCCTCGAGGCCGAGGCGGGGCGCCCAGCCCAGCTCCCGCCGCGCCCGGGCGCTCGAGGAGGTCCAGGCTGCCTCGCGGATCTCGAGCATCTTGTCGAGCGAGAGGATGGCCGCCCGGCCGGTGACGCGGGCCGCCGCCGAGGAGATCCCGGCGGCGAGCCAGCTCGCCGCCTCCGGCAAGGGCAGCACCACCCCGCGGCGGCCGAGCGCCTCGAGCGCCGATCGGCCCAGGTCCTCCCAGGTGTACTCCACCCCGTCGTCGGCGAAGTAGACGCCCTCGCTCCCCGAGGCCGAGAGGCGGCGGCCGCGGAGCGCGGCGAGCTCGATGAGCTCGCACAGGTCGTCGACGTGGATGGCGCTGTAGCGCTTCTCGCCGAAGCCGGCCTTCACCACTACCCGGGCGCGCGCCATGCGGAAGAGCGCGGGCAGCATCTCCTTGTCGCGGGGGCCGTAGACGAGCGGCGGGCGCACCACCGTCGCCTCGAGCTCGCCCGCGACGGATCGCATCGCCTCCTCGGCCGCGAGCTTGCTCTCCCCGTACTGGCTCACCGGGGCGGGGGGATCCTCCTCCACCCGCGGGTGGCCGGGCCGCGACGGGCCGGCGGCGGCGAGCGACGAGACGAGGACGAAGGGAAGGCGCCCCGCCGCGGCCGCCGCCCGCGCCAGCTCGCGCGTGCCCTCCACGTTCACCCGGAAGAGCTCCTCGCGGCTGACCGCCTTCACCAGGCCGGCGAGGTGGACGACCGCGTCGACGCCCTCGACGGCCCTCTGCAGGCTACCGGGGCGGGAGACGTCTCCCTGGAAGAGCTCGGCGCCGAGGTCCCCGAGCTCGCCGGGGCGGGCGGGGTCGCGCACCAGCGCCCGGACCTCGTTGCCGCGGCGGACGAGCCGCTCGGCGAGGTTCAGGCCGATGAACCCCGTCGCCCCGGTGACGAGCCAGCGCACGGTTACTCGACGGCGGTCTCGTAGATCCGGTAGACCTTGGAGCGCCGGCTCCCGGCGGCCTCGATGGCCCGGTTGACGAGGTCGTTGTCCTCGAGCGTCCAGCTCACCTCTCCGCCCTCGTAGCCGAGCTGGTCGGCGCGCCGGATGGTCTCGACGATGAGCACCGCGTCGATCCCGCGGCGCCGCCAGCCCTCCTTGATGCCGAGCGCCATGAGCCGAACCTTGGTGATGCGCTTCTGGTACCAGAGGAGCTTCGCGAGCCCGATGGGGAGGCCGTAGCTGGTGAGCCGCCCGCCCACCTTCTTGAAGGCCTGGTTGATGTCCGGGATGGTGAGGGAGAAGGCGATGGGCTCGCCGTGGCTCTCGGCGATGAGCGCCAGGTCCGGCACCACGAGCGGGCGCAGGTCCTTCGCCAGCTTGTCGAACTCGGCGTCGGTCATGGGCACGAAGCCCCAGTTCTTCTCCCAGGCCGAGTTGTAGACGGCCTTGATGCGCCCCACCTCGTTGTCGAAGTCCTCGAGGTCGAGCGCGCGCACCGTGATGCCCTCGTGCGACCGGATCTTGTCGGCGACGCGGACGTAGCGCTCCGGCGGGGGGATCTTGGCGGAGCGCTCGAAGGCGTAGAGGTCCTTCGCCTTCTTGAGCCCGCAGGCCTCGAGGAGCTCCCGGTAGTAGGGCGGGTTGTAGCCCGTCATCACGTAGGGCGACGAGTCGAACCCCTCCACGAGGAGGCCGCAGTCGTAGTTGGTGGAGAGGCTCATCGGGCCGATGAGCTGGCGCAGCCCCCGCCAGCGGGCCCAGTTGCGGGCGGCGGCGAGCAGGGCGGCCGCCACCCCCACGTCGTCGATGCACTCGAAGAGTCCGAAGTAGGCGACCTTGGAGCCGTGGAAGGCGTTGTAGTTCCGGTCCTCGACGGCGGCGATGCGCCCCACCACCTTCCCGTCGCGGGTGGCGAGGAAGAGCGCCACCTCGGCGTGGCGGTAGAAGGGGTTCTTCCGGGCGTCGAGGAACTCGTGGCGCTCCATGAGGAGCGGCGGTACCCAGAACGGGTCGTTCCCGTACATCTCCCACTGAAAGCGGATGAAGCGGTCCTTCTCGAGGCCCGTGGCGACCAGCGACACCTCCACGTCCTTGGCGGGCTGGGCGACCTCGGCGATCCGGGGGACGGCGACAGGCCTGGTCATGGTGGGCGTCCTGGGGTGGGCGGCGGGTTAGGCGTCGCGCTCGGAGGAGGCGCCGTTGTCGCGGCGCCGCGACATGAGGTTCATGCCGGCGGAGAGGAGGAGCGTCGGGATCTGGCGCCGCTTCTCCCACAGGCGCACCGGCAGCTCCTTCAGCTGCTTCAGGTCCTCGGGGCCGGCGTTGACGGCCTTCCAGGTGATCATCTCGGCTGCGTTGGAGAGCCGCTGTGCCCAGGGGGCCCCCTCCTCGAAGAGGACGTCGGCGATCTCGAGCCGGCCCCCGCCGTCCTGGATGCCCGGCGCGGTCGTGTCGGCGTCGTGGGAGGAGAAGAAGCCGGTGACCCCCGGGCGGGCCATCTTCACCTCGACGCGGGTGTGGGGGCGCTCGTAGGGGATGATGCCGAGGTCGCGGCCGGCCGCCTGGAACATCTCCAGCGCCCGGTCGATGTGCTCGTCGGTGTGGGTGGCCATGAAGACGGTCCGGACGAGTTCCTTCTCGACCGCCGGGCGCACCACCGGGCTCGCGAACAGGCCGAGGTCCGTGAGGCGGCGCCAGAACTTGAAGCACAGGGCCTGGTCGCCGATCACCACCGGGACGACGGGGGAGACCGAGGGGGTGGTGTCGAACCCGAGCCCGCGCAGCTCCCGGTGGACGCGCTCGGAGATGTTCCAGAGCCTCTCGCGCCGCTCGGGCTCCTTCTCGATGATCTCGAGCGCCTTCAGGGCCGCGGCCGCCGCCGGGGGGGTCATGGAGGCGCTGAAGACGAGCGCCCGGGCCTTGTGGCGGATCCAGTTCACCACGTCCGCCCGCCCGGCGATCACCCCTCCGATGGAGGCGAGCGACTTCGAGAAGGTGGTCATGATGAGGTCCACGTCCCCGTGGACCCCGAAGTGCTCTCCCGTCCCGCGCCCGCCCGGCCCCATGACGCCGAAGCCGTGGGCCTCGTCCACCATGAGCCGGGCGCCGTACTTCTTCTTCAGCTCCACGATTCTCGGCAGGTTGGCGAGGTCCCCCTCCATGGAATAGACGCCGTCGACGACGATGAGCTTCCCGGCGTCGGGATCGGAGTTGGCGAGCAGCCGCTCCAGGTCCTCCATGTTGTTGTGGCGAAAGCGCTTCGTCTCCCCGTAGGCGGCGTGCATGCCCTCCACCAGGGAGGCGTGGACCATCCGGTCGGCGAAGATGAGGTCGTGGCGCAGGACGAGCGAGCCGATGGTCCCCACGTTCGTCTGGAAGCCGGTGGAGAAGACGACCGCCGCCTCCTTGCCGAGGTAGCTGGCCAGGCGGTGGTCGAGCTCGTCGTGGAGCGTGAGGGTGCCGTTCAGGAGCCGGGAGCCGCAGGTGGACGCCCCCCAGGTCCGGGCGGCCTCCGCGGCCGCCTCCTTCACCCGGGGGTCGTTCGCGAGGCCCAGGTAGTTGTTGGAACAGGCCATGATGAGACGTTTGCCGTCGACCACGACCTCGGTTCCGTTGGTCTCCCCGATGATCCGGTAGTAGGGGTAGTGGCCCGCCAGCTTGAGGACCTGGGCGTCCTTCCATCCGGCACATTTATCGAATAGATCGGCCATCTTCCCTCGCGTCCCGGCTCCGACAGTCCTCCGGACGGGCCTTAACTACCGATTTGGGGCCCCGAGAGTCAAGTAGCGCGCCGCGTCGCGGCGCGGCGGCGCGCGCTCGTCGACGCGCGGCGTGACTTCGTGTTTACATCTACCCACCTCGCGTTTACAACCCGTCCCTCATCGAAAGGAGCTTCGACACCATGGCCGCCTACAAGAAGATCGAGGTCGTCGGAACGTCTTCGGAGAGCGTCGCGGAAGCCATCCGGGCGGCCGTGGCCGAGGCCGGGAAGACCGTCCGCAACATGAGCTGGTTCGAGGTGGCCGAGGTCCGAGGCGCCATCAAGAGCGGGAAGGTGTCGGAGTTCCAGGTGACCGTCCGCATCGGCTTCAAGGTCGAGCACTAGGACCGGCTCCCGCCAACGGGGGACAGTGGTCGGAGCGCGCCGCCCCGTGCGAAGACCCCCGCTCGCAGAGCGCGGGCCCTTCCGCCTCGGGAACCGGGGGCGCGCGTCCGCGGCTCCCCGCCACAGCCCGGGTCTCTGCCGCCTCGGCCCTCCGGCCCGGCGCAGCCCGAGCGGGAGCGGGCGGTCTCCGCCTCGGCGCGCCGCCCGCGGCCCCCCCCGGGGGGCGAGCTCCCTACTCCCCTCCGGCGAGCTCGTCCGCCGAGAGCTTGGTCGCGAGGAAGCGGCCGAACTCCATGTCGGAGTGGCTGATGTGGCCCCGCAGCCACTCCCCGATCCAGTTGTTCATCCGCATCCCCACGAGCGCGCTCGGGCCCTTGTCCTGGTACTCGAGCCGCATGCGCTCGTAGTCGCGGATGAACCGCTCGTGCTCCGCCTTGTGGCGCATGTAGCTCGGGTAGGCGCTGCGGATCATCCAGCGCTCCTCGGCTCCGAAGTGCTTCTCGACGTAGTGGCCGAGGAAGTCGAGGAGCTGCTCGACCTGCGCCCGATCCCCCCGCACCACGCCGGCCACGAGCCGCTCGATGCGGGCGAAGAGCTCCTGGTGCTGCTGGTCGATCTCCGGGACGCCGATCGCCAGCGCCGGAGTCCACGGGATGGCCATCCGTTGCCCCTCCTGCCCCATCCCCATCTTAGGACAGACGCGCCCCCGGGTCGACGGACCCGGCTCCGGCGCAGAGGATGCCCGCCCGCCTCGGGGGCCGGCGCGTGGAGCTCCGCCGGCAGCGGTGCTCGACGTGCCCCAGGCTACCCCTCATGCGAGCCGGCTCGGGAGATCGCCCACAGCCCCCCTTCGAGCTGGCTCAAGGCGGGGCGGTGGCGGGACGGGCGCGCCGTCACTCGCACTCCACCTCGACGTTGGCGTCCATGTGCTGCTGGAGATTCACCGTGGTCGAGTTGATGGGCATGCCGGCGTAGGCGCCCGTCGTGTACCCGCAGTGGCAGAATCCGCACCCGTTCAGCTGGACGTGGCCCGTGCTCGGGGGCGGCGGGAGGCCGTGGCAGGTGCCGCAGGCGGCCTGGGTGCCATCCACCTTGTTCCACTGCGGATTCGTGTTCGAGCCTCCGGCACCGAGGTTCGAACCGTGGCAGTAGTTCGTGCACTGCAGCGTTGCCGTGTTGAAGGAAGGCCCGGGCGTGCAGTTCGTCGTGATGCACGCGGACGCGAGAAGCCCCCAGGTCAGGTTGAGCGGCTCGGTCGAGTGCGTGGTGTCGCCCGGCACGACGTGGCACTCGGTGCAGGCGATCGGGCTCGATCGCAGGTCGGTGTTCACGAGATGGATCTGGTGGGCCCCGACGCCAGGAGCCGACGTGGCCGAGTTGCCGAGGGTGTCGTAGGGCGGCGCCGCGTCGAGGGGGAACTGCGAGATGTTCGAGTTGCCGTGGCAGCTCGTGCAGGTCCCGCCGGTGATCTCGACGACCCCGTCGACGTGCAGGCCGCCGGCGACGTTGATGGTGCCGTCGGAGTTGACGGTGCCGGAGTGGCACCCGTGGCACTGCGCGAGCGTCGCCGCAGGGTGCGGAGACGGCGGCGGGGCTCCGTGGCAGGTGCCGCAGGCAGCCTGGGTCCCGTTCACCACCGTCCAGGTCGGCTTGGTGAGGGTGCCGCCGCTGAGCGTCGCGCCGTGGCAGTAGTTCGTGCAGGTGTAGGCAACGCCGTTCCAGCTCGGGGTCACACCGGCGGAGGAAGCGAGGGGGCCCCAGTTGAAGGCGACCGGCGACGGGAAGGTGCTGAAGTGGGTCGTGTCGCCACTCGGGGGCACCGTATGGCACTCGGTGCAGGCGATGGCCTGGCTCAGGACACCCGCATTCAGGTGCGCCGCGTGGGCGCCCACGAACGGGGCGCTCGTGGACGTGTTGCCGAGGGTGTCCCGGCCGGGCGCGGCGTTGATGGCGGTGTTCGAAATGGTCGCGTCCCCGTGACAGAGGGTGCAGGAGCTCTGGGAGGTGGTCGTCCCCATCTTGTTCGTGATCTGCGCGGGCGTGTGGCAGAGGTCGCAGGAGCAAGGGCTCGCCACGCCGAAGCCGCCGCAGGTGGTGCTCGCGAAGGCGTTCAGGTGGCAGGCCGCGCAGGAGACGCTGGAGGGGCCGCCGTCCGGCGTGAAGTCGCTCCCGTTGCCGTGGCACTGGGTGCAGTTGAGGGGCATGTAGAACGACATGTCGCCGCCGCAGGCGTGGTTCCCGCCGACTTGGACCATGTTCTGGCACTGCTGGGTGAGCGTCGGGTCGACCCACGTCCATGGCGGTTGATGGTTGTAGGTCTGCGCCGTCGGGGGAAGCGCCAGGGTGACGATGGCCTGCTTCGTGCTCGTGCCGTTCGCGTTCGTCGCGGTGAGGGTGAACGTGACCGAGCTCGACAGGAACGTGGGCTTGACCGTCATGGGCGAGGCGTAGACGGGGGTGCTGATGCTGCCGTAGGCGAGGTTGAGCGTCGTCGCCCCCGCCACGATCCAGCTGAGGGTCGTCACCCCGCCGTTCGGGATGGAGCTCGGGTTCGCCGCGAAGAACTGGATGATGGGCGCCGACCCGTTCGCGGGTATCGCTATCTGGAAGAAGGCGGAAACGGAGTTCGAAGGGGTGGTGGTCGAAATCTGGCAGGTTCCGGTCCCGGTGCACGCGCCCGACCACCCGAGGAAGGTGTAGTTCGGCGCCGGCGTCGCCGTGAGGGTGAGCGTGGGCGGGGAGCCCGTCGCGAAGTCGATCGTGCAGGGCGTGGTCTTGTCGGAGCAGCTGACGAGACCGGGGCTCGAGCTCACCGATCCGTAGCCGTACACGTTCACGCCGAGCTCGTAGGCCAGGAACACCGCAGTGACGTTCGTGGGCTGCGTGATGTTGAGCGTGCACGGAGCGGTGCCCGAGCACTCGCCGCCCCAACCGGTGAACGCCGAGTAGTTGTTCGGCGTCGCGGAGAGCGTCACGCTCACCGGCAGCTGGTTCGTGTTCACGTGGAAGGTGCAGGTGGTGGCCCCTACGAAGGAACAGCTTGACTCGAGGGTGC
This sequence comes from Anaeromyxobacteraceae bacterium, assembly GCA_035499295.1. Classification (GTDB taxonomy): domain Bacteria; phylum Myxococcota; class Myxococcia; order Myxococcales; family Anaeromyxobacteraceae; genus DATJZG01. The sequence goes on along the minus strand of DATJZG010000150.1, from coordinate 28,442 downwards.
CGGTCGCATTGATGGTCCCGCCGCCCCCGTCCCCGAGGACGGGCGTGCCCGGGACCCAGACCGTGATGGCGGTCTGGTTCGTCTGGAAGACGGCGTTCACCATCTGAGCCTGGCCCGTCGGGACCGTGCAGGTGCCCGTCCCGCCGCAGTTGGCGCCGTACCACCCGGCGAAGTACGAGTTCGACGCCGGCGCGGCCGTGAGCGTCACGTTCGCGGGAGCGCCGGAGCTCGGGAGGGTGAGGACGCACTGGCCGCCGCCGCACGCCGGCGTCCCGTAGCTGGAGGTCACCGACCCGCTTCCGAGGCCGGAGAGGACGGCGGTCACCGTGTGCGGCTGGAAGACGGCGAGCACCGACTGCACCCCGCTCGTCGTGATCGCGCAGGCTCCGTTGCCGCTGCACTGGCCGCCCCAGCTCGTGAAGACCGCGTTGCTGTTGGGGCTCGCGGTGAACGTGACCGCGATGCCTGGAGTCGCGTAGACGCCGCAGGAATCGCCCGCGCTGTCACAGGTCCACGACAGGGGAGGGTTCGTGCTCACCGACCCCAGGCTCACCCCGGAGATGTTGAGGAAGAGGACCGTGGTGCCGGCCGGCTGGGTCCCCAGATTCGCGAGCATCTTGTTTCGGAGTTGGTCCGCGGAGACCGTGGGTTTCCCCTTGCTGCTACAGGCGGCAAGAATTGCAACAACGCAGGACAGGACGACGGCGCGGCGCATGTAATCTCCCCCGGCTCGGTGGCCCCACCCGAGCGCCCCGTATGGGACAAGATGACCAAGTATCAAAGGTGTGGGTTCGCGCATGCACGGAGCGCACCTTGACTCGGAGCGATGGGATAAGGTCTTAACTATTTGAATTTGTTGCGAGCATCTTGCAGCGCATATCACCCGAAAGTGCGTGAAATCACTCAGGGGCCTAGTCCTGACTGGGGCTATTCACGCAGCGTGCTTCACCCCCAAGACACGCGCTAAGGCACCCCGTTGGGGCGGAAGGCGCAGTGCAATGCCAAGGCGACTCGTGGACCTGGTCCGCCCTCGATCTTTCGACAGCCGACCGACCAACGCTCGCGAGGAGACCGAGCCGTCCTGCCAGCGCCTACCGGAGCGCCGCCGCGGCCTTGAGGAAGGCGTCGTTCTCGGCGGGCGTGCCCACCGAAACGCGCAGGCATCCTTTGAGGCCCGGGAGGTGATCCTGGCGCCGCACCAGCACGCCAGCCTCGAGGAGCCCCTTCCACGCCGCCTCGGCATCGGGTGTGCGCACCAGGAAGAAGTTCGCCCGGCTCGGGTGCGCGACCCAGCTCGGGTGGCGCCCGAGCGCGGCGATCATGCGGTCCCGCTCGGCGACGAGGCGCGCTGCCGCCTCCCGGGCCCGCTCCGGCGCCTCGAGAACCGTGGCGAGAACCGCGGCGGTGTGGGCGGGGACGTCGAAGGGGGGGAGCATGGCCTGGAGCTTCCCCGCCACCTCCGGCCGGGCGAGCAGGTAGCCCGCGCGCACCCCGCCGAGCCCGAAGGCCTTGGAGAAGGTGCGCAGGAGCACGACCGAGGGATTCTCTCGCGCGAGCCCGCGGTGGTCGGTGCCGGAGAACTGGAAGTAGGCCTCGTCGACGGCGAAGAGCCAGCCCTTCTCCCGGGCCCGCTCGGCGAGCCGCCGAACCTCCGCCTCGGGGAAGAGCGCGCCGGTGGGAGCGTGCGGCACGGCGAGGAAGAGGACGCCCGCGGGCGCGCCCATCCGCGCGAGGAGCGCCTCCGCCGGCAGCCCGAACCCCTCGCTGAGCGGGACCGCCTCGAAGGGCGTCCCGGCGAGGCGGGCCGCCCCCTCGTAGAAGGCGAAGGAGGGAACGGTGTCGAGGACGCGGTTCGCGGCGAGAGCCAGGGCGAGCACGAGGAAGTTCGACCCCGGGGCCACCACCACTCCTTCCTCGGGCCAGTCCTGGTGGCGGGCGACGAGGGCGCGCACGGCTTCCGCGTGCATGTCGGGGTATCGGTTCCACGGGGTCTCCCGCATCCGCGAGAGGGCCCGCTCCTTCAGGTCGGCGGGGAGGTCCCAGGGGCTCTCGTTCTGGTCGAGCTTGATGGGCGCTTCCACCTTCTTGTAGGGGTAGGCGGAGAGTCCCGACAGGTGCGGCTTGAAGGCTTCCATGGCGCGACATGAATACCTCGCCCTCGCGATCGTCGCCACGGTGGTGGCGCCGCCCTCGCGCGCCGCGCCCGCGGCGGACGAGCCCGCCCTCCCCGTCGCCGCCGCCCCCACCGTGCGGGTGGACCCGGATCGCCTCCGGCCGGGGGACGCGCTCCTCGTCACCGTGCAGGGGAGCCCTTCCCCGCCCTCCGCCGCGGTGGCCGGCCGCGAGCTGCGCTTCTTCCCGGTGGCGGGCGGGTACCAGGCGTTGGCGGCCCTGCCGGTCGAGCTCGAGCCGGGCACGCTCACGGTCGAGGTCTCGCTCGCGGGCAGCTCCGCCCCGCTGCGCGCCCAGGCCGAGGTGGTGGAGCCCCGCTTCCCCGAGAGCCGCCTCAAGGTGGCGCCCCGCTACCTGAACCCCTCCCCCGCGCAGAAGAGGCGGATGGAGCTCGACCAGGCCGCCTTCAACGCCGCCTACGAGCAGCCCTTCGGGCCGCCGCTCTTCGAGGAGCCCTTCTCCCGCCCGCGCGACTCGGAGGTGACCGCCGCCTTCGGGGAGAGGCGCCTCTTCAACGGGAAGAAGCAGTCCCAGCACTTCGGCACCGACTTCGCCGGCGAGGTGGGGGCGCCGGTCGCGGCGGCGAACGACGGGCTCGTGGTCCTCGCCCGCGACTGCTACGCCTCCGGCAACACGGTCGTGGTGTCGCACGGGGCCGGCCTCTTCACCGTCTACTTCCACCTCTCCCGCTTCGACGCCCACGCCGGGGACCGGGTGCGGCGCGGGCAACTCCTCGGCCGGGTGGGGCGGACCGGGCGCGTCACCGGCCCGCACCTGCACTTCGGGACCAAGGTGGGAGGGCTCTACGTGGACCCGGAGTCGGTCTACCGCCTGCGCTTCAGCGCCCGCGGCTCGCCCTGACCTCGGCGAGCACCTGCAGGAGGAGGGGCTGCAGGAGCGGGTTCGCGGCGCAGATGGTGCCGCCGAAGAGCATCTCGGCCCCGCCGGCGAAGTCGGCCACGCGGCCGCCCGCCTCGGTGACGAGCAGGATCCCGGGGGCGACGTCCCAGGGCTTGAGCTTCGCCTCCCAGAAGCCGTCGAAGCGGCCGGCGGCGACGTAGGCGAGGTCGAGGGCGGCGGCCCCGAAGCGGCGCACGGCGCGCGCCCGGCCCAGGTAGGCGCGAAAGAGGCTCAGCACCGGCTCCGGGTCCTGGTGGATGTCGTAGGGGAAGCCGGTGCAGAGGAGGGCGTGGCGGAGCTCCGCCGCCTCGGAGACGCGAATGGGCTTCCCGGAGAGGAAGGCCCCCTGCCCGCGACCGGCGAGGTAGAGCTCGTTCCGCAGGGGGTCGAGGGTCGCGCCGGCGGCGAGGCCCGACCCGTCGGCGAGCGCCACGTTCACCGCGAAGTGGGGCACGCCGTGGGCGTAGTTGGTGGTGCCGTCGAGGGGGTCGACGTACCAGCGGAGCCCCCCCTCGCCCCCGGTCGAGCCCGACTCCTCCGCCAGGACGGCGCTCCCCGGGAAGCGCTCGGAGATGAACCGGAGGAGGGCCTCCTCGCTCGCCCGATCGGCGTCGGTGACGAGGTCGATCCCCCCCTTGTAGTCGATGGTGCGGGGCTTGTCGAAGCGGTCGCGCAGGACCGCGCCCCCGCGCCGCGCCGCCTCCTCCACCGCCTCCATCAGATCGCCGATCTCGCTCACCCGGCCTCCGCCTCGCCAATCGACCACCGCGCCCCCTTAGGATACCGGGAGAACCCCGTCCTCGCAGCCCGTGCTAAGTTTCCCCGGGGAGGAATCCGTGAAGACCCTCACCGTCGCAAGAGTCGTCGTGTTCCTGGCGCTGCTCGTGTTCCTTCTCTTCGCCATGCCCTGGAGCTACCTGCCGCTCCTCGTCGCCAACGTGGACACCCAGGCCATCCTTTCCCGCACCGAGATCCGCAAGGTGATGGCCCCCCTCATCGTGGTCGCGTGCGCGGCCGTGGCCTACATCGGCCTCGACGCCTACCTCGGCATCGCCCTGTGGAGGCGCGGGCGCCGGGCCCAGGCGGGCGGGCGGACGCCATCGGGGGCGGCGGAGAAGTAGCCCGGGCCTCATGGGCGTCGGGCCCCGCGCGCTCCTCTACCGCCTGGGGTGCCTCTGGCATCGCCGGGAGACGAACGTCTGGCACGACGCTGCCTACCGCCTTCCCCTCTCGGGCCTGGAGTTCACCGGCGTCGACCCGCGGCGCGCCGACTTCGCCGCCTGGTGGCTGCGGGAGAGCAAGGCGATCGCGCCCTCCTGGTGGCGGAAGCCGCGGCGGGTCTCCTACGCCGACCTCTCGCGCGTCCACACCCCCGAGATCCTCGACTCGCTCTCCCGCCCGGAGACCCTCGCCGGCATCTTCGGCGTCGACCCGACCGACGTCCCGGTCGACGAGGTGATGCGCACGGTGCGGCTCGCCACCGGAGCCACCATCGAGGGCGCGAGAGAGACCCTGCGCACCCGCAAGCCGGCCCTGAACCTCCTCGGCGGCTTCCACCACGCCGGGCCGGGCTCGGCCGGCGGAAACTGCCCGGTGAACGACATCGCGGTGGCGGTGGCGGCCGTCCGCGCCGAGGGCTTCTCGGGCAAGGTGGCGGTGCTCGACCTCGACGCCCACCCGCCCGACGGCGTGGCGCTCTGCCTCGCCTCCGACCCGGACTACTGGGTCGGCTCCATCTCGGGGTCGGACTGGGGGGTGCTGCACGGGGTCGACGAGACCCTCCTGCCCGAGGGGACGGGGGACCTCGGCTACATGGACGCCCTGAAGGCCCTGCTCGCGCGCATGCCCAGGGCCGACCTCGTCTTCGTCATCGCCGGAGGCGACGTGCTCGCCGGCGACAAGCTCGGCCGGCTCGGCCTCTCCCTCACCGGGGTGCGCTGGCGCAATGTGACGGTGGCCGCCCACCTGGAGGGAGTTCCCTCGGTGTGGCTGCCGGGCGGCGGCTACAGCGCCCAGTCCTGGAAGGCGCTCGCCGGCGCCGGCCTGGCGCTCTCCACCGGCTGGACGCAGCCCATCCCCGACGACTACGACCCGCTCTCCGCCCGGTTCGCGGGGATCGCCCGCGGGCTCCCGAACGACGTCCTCTCCGACGACGGGGAGCTCACCGAGGCGGACCTCGCCGAGGCGCTCGGGATGAGGCGCTCGGGGCGGCGGCTCCTGCTCGGCTTCTACAGCGCCGCCGGGATGGAGTACGCGCTCGAGCGCTTCGGGGTCCTCGAGCAACTCTCCCGGCTGGGCTACTCCTCCTTCCGCGTGGAGTTCGACCGGGCCGGGCCGGGCGAGCGCCTGCGCGTCTTCGGCGAGGCGGACGGGAGGGAGCACCTCCTCATCGAGACCATCCTGGAGCGGCGCCGGGTGGCGGGACACCCGGTCCTCTACATCCACTGGCTCTCCCTGCGGAACCCGCGGGCCCGCTTCAGCGATCGCAGGCCCCGGCTCCCGGGCCAGGACGTCCCCGGACTGGGCCTCGCCCGCGAGGCGGGCGAGATGCTCGCCCTGATGGCGCTTCGCCTCGGCCTCGCCGGCGTGGCGTACCGCCCGGCCCACTTCCACACCGCCTACCCGGGCCGCCACCACTTCAGCTTCGTCGACCCGGAGCGACAGGGGCGCTTCGAGGCGCTGGTGCGCGACCTGCCCGAGGGCATGAGCCTCATCGAGGCGACGCAGGCCCTCGACGAGGGACGGGTGGCGCTCAACGGCGAGCCCTACGCCTGGGAGCCCGACGAGATGGCGTTCTGGCTGCGCGAGCCGCCGGAGGAGCCCGGCGAGGTGGCGCGGGAGTGCGAGCGCTCCCACTTCACCTTCCTGCCGCGCCCCGATGAGCCTGGCGCCGGGGCCGTCCCGGCGGGCGGGTAGCGCCAGGTCACCAGCCGCAGCGCTCCCCGCGGTTCGCCTCGGCGAGGAAACGGCGGAGCGGCTCGAAGTAGTCGAGCATCGCCGAGGCGTCGACCTGCCGCTCGCCGGTGAGCGCCTGGAGGGCGTCGGGCCAGGGGCGCGAGGCTCCCAGGGCGAGCATGGCGCCGAGCCGCTTCCCCGCCTCGGCGTTGCCGTAGACGGAGCAGGCGTGGAGCGGGCCACCGACTCCCGCCGCCCGGCACATCCCGCGGTGGAACTGGAAGAGGAGGACGCGTGCCAGGAAGTAGCGCGCGTAGGGCACGTTCGCGGCCACGTGGTACTTCGCTCCCGGGTCGAAGTCGGCCTCGCTCCGCGCCACCGGAGGCGCGAGCCCCTGGTAGCGGGCGACGAGGTCCCACCAGGCGGACTGGTAGCGCTCCGGGGTCACCTCCCCGGAGAAGACGCCCCAGCGCCAGCGATCCACCGTCAGGGCGAAGGGGAGGAAAGCCACGTCCTCGAGCGCCCGCCGCAGCTGGTGGTTCACCACGCCTCTCTCGTCGGAGGTAACCTCGGAGACGAGCCCCAGCCGCTTCAGGTACTCGGGCGTCATGGAGAGCACGAGCGCGTCCCCGATGGCCTCGTGAAAGGCGTCGTTCGCGCCCTGCTGCAGGAGGAAGGGGAGGTGCTCGTAGGCGCGCTGGTAGTAGTTGTGCCCGAGCTCGTGGTGGATGGTGAGGAGGCTCTCCTCGTTCACCTTGATGCACATCTTGATGCGCAGGTCGGAGTGGTTGTCGATGTCCCAGGCGCTCGCGTGGCACACCACCTCGCGGTCGCGCGGCTTCGTGAACATCGAGCGGGTGAAGAAGGTCGCGGGTAGCGGCGGGAGGCCGAGCGAGGTGAAGAAGGCCTCGCCGGTCCTCACCATCCGCATCGGATCCCACCCCTGCGCCCGGAGCGCCTGGTCCACGTCCATCCGCGCGACGCCCGGGTAGGGCTCCACGAGCGGGTAGGTGTTCTCCCAGGTCTGCGCCCACATGTTGCCGAGGAGGTGGGCGGGGATGGGCGCCCCGGCCCGGACGCGGTCCTTCCCGTACGCGGCCTGCAGCCGGCTGCGCACGTAGCAGTGGAGGGCCTGGTAGAGCGGGCGGAGCTGTCCCCAGAGCCGGTCGAGCTCGGCCCGGAACGCCTCGGGGGGCATGTCGTAGCCGGAGCGCCATTGCTCCCCCACGTCCGCGAAGCCGATCTCCCGCGCGCCGCGGTTCGTGAGCTCCACCATCCGCCGGTAGAGCGGCTTCATGGGCGGGGCGACGGTGCGCCAGCCCGCCCAGGCGTCGAGGAGTTCGTCCCAGCTGCGGCTCGTCGCCATCACGTCCTCGAGGTCGCCGAGCGAGCGACAGGGCCCCCGCCCGTCGGCCCCGCACCACTTCCCCGCGCCGTAGAGGGCGGTGAGCTTCGCGACCGACCCGGCGAGCTCGGCGCGCTCCCCCGGGTCGCTCGGGGCCGGCGGCGGCTCGGTGACGAGCCGCAGCAGGTCGAGCTGTCGCCGGGTGGAGGGTTCGAGGGTCGCCCCCCGGTAGGACAGGGACCGACGGGCGGCGCGGGAGAGGAGCGCCATCAGGTCCTCCTCCGCCCAGGCGTTGAGCCGCTCGGTGTCGTAGGTGATGAAGGTCTTGCTCACCCAGTCGGCGGTGTTGGCGCGCAGGGAGAGGCGGCGGAGCTCGGGCTCGAGGTCGTCGAGGAAGCTCTTCGCCCCCGCCGCCGACGTCCCCTCCCCGCTCCCCGCCACCCCCGGCCCCGGGGGCGTGGCGAGAAGGGAGCCGAGGAGCACTGCGGTCGCGAGGTACGTCAAGGTTCACCGCCTTCGTGAGGGGAAGGGCTCGGCAAGATCGCGCGCTCTCCTCGCGGGGGCCTCGTTCCGGGAGGCGGGGAGCGGGCCTCTCACGGCGCCGGCGCGGCGGCGCCGCCCCGAGTGGCGCGCGCCTCCCGGAGCGCCCAGCCGGGGAGGTGCTCGGCGAGGAGGGTCATCTGCGCCGCCAGGCCGCCCTCGGCCACCGCCGTCACGACCCCGCGGACGCACCCCTCCCCGCTGAAGACCGGGGCGCCGAGGATCGCGCCCGGGAACCGCTCCGCCGGGCTCGCCGCGGACAGGGTCGGCCCCCGCGCCATCCCCTCGACCCATCGCATCCCGGGCGCGCAGACCGAGACCGGGGCGTCCGCGGCCGGCGAAAGCTCGGGAGGCGCCACCTCGAGACCGGCCACGAGCTCCCGGTTGGAGATGACCGGGTTGAGTTCGTCCGGCACCTCCAGCCCCGAGGCGGTCCGGGTCCGGAGGAGGGCCAGGTTCGAGTAGGGGTCGGCGAAGGTGACGATGCCGAAGGCCGCCTTCCGGGTCCCGGGGCGGCGCAGGCGCGTGAGCACCAGGATAGCCGGGGCGTCCGGGTCGGGGAGGTTCACCTTTCCCCTCTGCCGCTGCAGGCAGCGGCAGGAGGTGACGACGACGTCGTCCACGAGCCGGAACCCCATCCCGACGACCGGGTCTCCGTTCAGCGCGTCGACGATCTCGACGAGCGCCCCTGCGGCGCGATTTCTGTCGAAGGCCATCTTCCTCCCGCCCTCTCGGCGCCGAGGCGCCCCTGGGTCTCCCGCCCGGCGATGCTACCTCGACGGCGCGCCGCGCGCCCTCCGTCCCGCGCCGCGGCTCGTCGCCAGGGCCGGTAAGCAGCGCCAGGCCCTAGCGGGCGTGGGCCGGGCGCAGCACCTGGACGGGCACCGAGATCCCCGGCGGCGCGTCGGCGCGCTCCGGCGGCAGGAGCGCCACCCCGTCGGCGTCGAGCAGGGTGCGCAGGAAGAACGTCTCCTGCTTCCCCGCGCTCCGGGCGCGGAGCGCGCCGTCCCTCGAGTCGAGCCGGACCCGCGCGAAGGTGACCCGCCCGGCCCGATGCGCGAGCCGCTCGTCGAGCACCGCCTGCACGAGCGGGCGGAGCACGTGCCGGTGTCCCTGCATCTTGAGGAGCGCCGGGCGCACCAGCTGCTCGAACATCATGAGGGTGGAGACGGGGTTCCCGGGCAGGGAGAGCACCGCGGTGCCAGCGCGGGTCCCGAAGGCGGTGGGGTGCCCGGGTTTCACCTCGACGGTGAAGAACACCGGGGCGACGCCGAGCTCGGCGAGCACCTCCCGGACCAGGTCGCGATCGCCCATGGACACCCCGGCGGTGGTGACGAGCACGTCCGCCCTGAGCCCTTCCGCGAGGCGCTCCCGCAGCTCCCCGGCATCGTCGCGCGCGATGCCCAGGGGCACCGGCACCCCGCCCGCCTCCACCACGGCGGCCGCCACCGCGATCCCGTTCGAGTCGTGGATCTGGCCAGGGCCGAGCGGCGCCCCGGGCTCCACGAGCTCGTCGCCGGTGGAGACGATGGCCACGCGCGGCCGCCGGAACACCGGCACCGTGGTCCGGGCGGCCGAGGCGAGGAAGGACACCTCGGCCGCGCCGACGACCGCGCCCGCCCGCACCCCGACGTCGCCCGCGGCGATGTCGCCGCCGCGCCGCCGGACGTGCGCCCCGCGCTCGAGCCGCCGGGAGAGCTCTACCGCGCCCCCCCTCTCGGCGGCCTCTTCGAGGGGGACCACCGTGTCGGCCCCGGGAGGGATCGGGCCACCGGTCATGATCCGCGCCGCCGTCCCGGGCGCGAGCGGGGCCGGCAAGGCGGCGCCGGCGGGGACGAAGGCCGTGACCGGCAGGCAGACGGGCCCGGTCACGTCGGCGGCAAGCACCGCCCAGCCGTCCATGGCGGAGTTGTCGAAGGGGGGGAAGTCGAGTGACGCCGCCACGTCGGCGGCGAGCACGCGCCCGACGGCCTCGAGAATCGGCACCTCCTCGGGCGGCAGAGGGGAGACGCGGGAGAGCACGGCATCGCGTGCCTCGAGGAAGCTCGTCATGGGGGGGCGAGTGTACCCCAGCGTCCCGCCCGGGCGCAGCCGCGATGCTCGCCACTGCGCCGGGCTCCGCTCTCCCACCCTCCGCCGCGGACCGGCCGCGACCCCCCGACATCAGCGCTGCGGCCCAGGGACGCGCGTCGCCCGTTCGGGGGCTTCGCCGGCAGTGCGACCCGTCTTGGGCGTGCGGCCGCGCGACAGGGGGACTACAGGTGGCCGAGCGCCGCCCGAGCGGGGCGACCCCGCGCGACCTCACGAAAGGCAGGAGAGACATGGGAACGAACCGCCGGCTCTGGATCGTCGCTTCGCTCGCCCTGGCGAGCTTTGGCTTCCGCGCCGCCGCGATGGATCGGCCCTTCACCGAGGGACCGGTCTCCGTCGTCACCTCCGTGAGGACCCTCGACGGGATGACGGACGACTACATGGCGTGGCTCGCGGGCCCCTGGAAGCAGCTGATGGAGGCGGAGAAGAAGGCGGGCGTGGTGGTCGACTACCGGGTGTTCAGCGCCACCCCCCGGCACCCGGGAGAGCCGGACCTCTACCTCGTGGTCGCCTACAAGAACTTCGCCGCCTTCGACGGCCTGGACGCCAAGCTCGATCCCATCATGGAAAAGCTCGTCGGCCCCTCGCAGAAGGCGAACGCGGAGTTCGCCGCGCGGGGCAAGATGCGCACCATCCTCGGCGAGCAGGTCATTCGCGAGCTGATCCTCAAGTAGGGGCCGCGCCGTCGACTCTCCGGGGCCCGGCCCGCCCCGGGGCGGGCATCCCGAATCACTCCGGGATCCGCACCCCGAGCCACCTGGCGGCGAAGCTCCTCGCGAGCGCCTCGTCGACCGTGCCCGTCACGATGGCCCGGCCGTCGTCGAAGAGGACGAGCTCGTGGGGCGGCGCGCGCAAGCGCACCCAGAAGTCGGTGGCTCGCACCTCTCCGAACGGGCGAAGCCGCTCGGCTGTGGCGGCGAGGTCGGGCCGACGGTAGGGCATCGCCCACAGGCGCACCTCGTCGGCTTGCGGCGCGGTCACGAACGAGCCGTTCGAGTCGACCAGCCTACGCACGTTTCCGGCCACCCGGCCCTCGGGCAGATCGAAGACCACGAATTCCACCCGCTGCCCCTCGACGAGGCTTCGGTAGGCGCTGTCCGCCTGGATCACGCTGAAGTGGCAGAAGACGACCTCGCCCCCGTCGTCGGGGGCGAGGAAGCCGAATCCCCTCTCCTCGTCGAACCACCTCACCGTCCCCGTCAGCACGCGCACCTCTTCGCACTCTCGTCGAGACGCATCCCACCGCGCCGGCGAGCGACAACGGCGACGGGGGTCTCCTCTTCCGGCCCGACGGCGCGCGGCGCGGGAGGGCGGCTCGCGCCGCCCGCTACGCGACCTCGACCAGCCGGATGTCGAAGACGACGTCCTGCCCCGCCAGCGGGTGGTTGGCGTCGAGGGTGATGGATTCCTTCGTCTTCGCGATCACGCGCGCGCGAAAGGCGGAGCCGTCCGGAGCCGTCACGTCCCAGACGTCCCCGACCTTGGGATCGAAGTTGTTGGGCCGATGCCTTCCTTCCGCGACCCGGAAGCGTTCGAGCCCCGGCTCCCGCGGGGTGAAGTCGTCGATGGGGATGACCGTGACGCGCGACTCGTCCCGCCCGCCGAAGGCCCGCTCGGCCGGGATGTGGACGGTGACCTGTTCTCCGGGCTCGAGGCCGACGAGCGCCTCCTCGAAGTCCGGGGGCATCTCGCCCGCCCCGATGACGAGCTGCGCCGGCCCGAAGGACACTCCCTTGCCCCGGAAGCCGTCCCACACCCGCGCTCCCGCGTCCTCGGTCGAGTCGAAGACCGTTCCATCGGTCAGCCTGCCGGTGTAGTGCAGCTTCACCGTGTCTCCTCGCTTCGCCTTCGCCATCGATCCGTCTCCCTTGACCTAGCCCGGCGTCCAGGGCCCGACGACGCCGGGGGTGCTGCGGACATGGGCCTCGATGTCGTCCGCCGGGCCGACGATCCCGAGCGCGTCGGCCACGCTGTAGGCCTTGCGGCCGACGTGGCGGATGAGCGGCTTCGTCCAGGCGAACACCTTCACCTCGCAGGCCGCGAGGCGCATGAGGAGCGCCCAGTCCTCCGAGAGGTAGTTCTGCCACTCCTCGCCCGGGCCGTACGGGACGGCCACCGGGCGGCACACGTCCCAGAAGAACCCTTCCACCGCCGACCGGCACCGGCTCACCTTGAGGGCGGGATCCGGGCTCTTCTCGAGCGCCTCCACCATGCGCGCCAGCGCCGGCACCCAGAAGGCGACGAAGCCGCCGCCGACCTTCTCGGCCGGCACCAGCCGGTCCTGGCCGAGCTGGACGTCGGCCACCCGGGTCCCGGGCGCCGGCCGCCAGGGAAAGCCGCGCCCGAACATCCACTCCGCGCGGAAGGGGATGAGGCCTCCGACCACGCCCTTCACCTCGGCGCACCGCTTCACCAGCCCGGCCAGGTCGCCGGGGGCCCAGACCATGTCGTGGTCGAGCCAGACGAGGACGTCGTGCCCACCCTGGATGGCGCGGGTGACGATCTCGGAGCGCAGGCGCGAGACCAGGGCGTCGCTCGCCGGGAAGACGACGTCCCAGCGCAGGTCGCGCTCCTCGCGCCGCAGCTCCGACACGAGGCACTGCACGGTCTCGCCGCAGACGTCGCCGTAGACGTGCACCGCCAGCATCACTTTGAGCCCGTCCATGCGACGCTCCGCCTCGAGCGCAGCACCGTCGCTCCGGACCGCTGTTTTGTCAACGGGAGTTCGGCGAGGAACACCGCGCCCGAGAGGCGAGCACTTCCCGCTGCGTGCGGCCCGAACCACCACCGCGCCTACGGCAGGCGCGGGCGCCCGCAGGCGCAGCCCGCCACCCTCGTGGTGCGGTGCGTCTGCGGCTCGCCGCCCGCGACGTCCACCCGCCGGCCCGCTCCCGGCGGCAGGTCGACCACCCCCGCCAGGATCTGGACGAGCTCGAGCGCGGCGAGCGCCCCCAGGGCCGCCGCCACGGCGCCGGGCCTCGCCGGTGCACCGCTCGCCAGCCGCGAGGCGCACTGGTAGCAGGGGGCGCCGCGCGGGACGGTCACCACCTCGCCGCTCTCCCCGTCGGCGAGCGCCACCACGTGCGGCAGGCCGGCGACCCTCGCCCGCTCGGCCGCCTCGCGCGCCGTCCCGGGCGACGAGGCGCACACGAGGGCCGCGCTCGGATCGCTGCCGGTGGCGTAGGGGCGCGGCTTGGAGAGGGAGGTGGCCCCGCGCACCGCCGCGATGGCCGCGTAGATGCGGGGTTCGCCCACCTGGCCGGCGCCGTAGAGCCAGGAAGCCGCGTCCTCGGAGGCGAGGTCGAGAGCGTCGTCGAGGAGCAGCGTGCCCACCCCGGAGGCGGCCAGGTAGAGGAGGGCCGGGCCCGCCACCTCCCCGGCGCCCACCACGTGGACCCGGGCCGAGCGCAGGAACTCCTGCGTCGCCGGCACGAACCCGGGGAGGGTGAGCTGGCGCGCGTAGCGCGCCGCCTCGGCTTCGGAGAGGGCCACGCCTAGCCTCCTGCGGCGGTCGGGGTTCCGGGTCCGGGTGCGGCGGCGCCTGCCGAGGCCACCGCCTCCCGCTGGGCCCGGCAGGCCGGGCATCCGTCGCGGATGCGAACGGGCACCGCGCGCGAGCGGGCCCGCCTGGCCTCGTAGACGAGGAGCCGACCGGCGTAGGCGCCCCGCTCGCCGAGTAGGAGGCGCACTGCCTCCGCTCCCATGAGGGCGCCTGCCAGGCCCGCCAGCGGCCCGAGCACGCCCGCCTCGGCGACGCCCGGCACCGAGCCGGGCGGCGGCGGCGTCTCGAAGAGGCAGCGCAGGCACCCCGTCACCCCGGGAATCACGGTGAGGAGATGCGCTGTGTAGCGCAGCACGCCCCCGTGCACGAGCGGCCTCCCGGCGAGGAGCGCGGCGTCGCTCGCCAAGAACTTGGTGGGGGCGTCGTCCGCGCCGTCGACGAGCACGTCCGCGGACCGCGCCAGGCCGGCGGCGCTCGCCTCGTCGAAGCACCCGTCAACGACCTCGACGTTCACCGCAGGGAAGAGGCGGGTCAGCCTGCGCGCGGCCGCCGCGCCTCGGCGCTCGCCCAGGTCGGCCTCGGTGAAGAGGGGTTGGCGGTTCAGGTCCGAGGTCTCGAGGGCGCTCCCGTCCACCACGGCGATGCGCCCCACCCCGGAACTCGCCAGCACCATCAAGGCGGGGCTGCCGAGCCCGCCGGCCCCGAGCACCAGGGCACTCTTCTTCGAGAGAATGCCGCTCATCCGCGCCTAGTCCAGCCCGAGCTTCTTCACCTGGTACCGGAAGGAGTCATAGGTGATCCCGAGCAGCTTCGCCGCCTGCGCCTTGTTCCGACCGGTCTTGGCCAGGGCCTGGAGGATGAGGGTCGACTCGAGGTCCTCGAGCGAGAGGCCGCCCTCGGGCAGGGTGAAGCCCGCCCCGGCTGCGGGCGCGGCCGGGGCGAGAGGCTCCTTGCGTTGGAGGATCTCCTTCGGCAGGTGGTCGGGGAGAACCGTGGGCCCGCTCTCCAGGACCACGAACCGCTCCACCGTGTTCCGGAGCTCGCGGACGTTCCCCGGCCAGTCGTAGGCGAGCAGGAACTCCCTCGCCTCCTGCGAGAAGCCGGACGGCCCGGCCCGGCCGTACTTCGCCGCGAAGAAGGAGAGGAAGTGCTGGGCGATGGGGATGATGTCCTCGCGGCGCTCCCGGAGCGGCGGGACGGCGAGGCAGAAGGTGGCGAGCCGGTAGTAGAGATCGATCCGGAACTCCCCGTTCTTCACCGCCTCCTCGAGGTTGCGGTTGGTGGTGGCGAAGACGGTCGCCTCGATGGGGATGTCGTGCCTGCCCCCCACGCGCCGGACCTTCCACTCCTCCAGGGCCCGCAGGAGCTTCGCCTGGAGGTTCCACTTCATCTCCCCGATCTCGTCGAGGAGGACGGTGCCCCCCGCCGCCAGCTCGAAGATCCCCTTCTTCTCCACCTTGGCGTCGGTGAACGCTCCCTTCTCGTGCCCGAAGAGCTCGCTCTCGATGAGCTCCTCCGGCAGGGCGGCGCAGTTGATGCCGATGAAGGGCGCGCAGCTTCCCCCGTCCCCCCGGTGCATGAGGTCGTGGACGTATCGCGCCACCATCTCCTTGCCGGTGCCGTTCTCCCCGGTGATGAGGACGGAGAGGACTCCCGCCTTCGCCAGCTTCTCGGCGCTCTCCTTCACCCTGCGGACGGCCTCCGAGGTCCCGATGAGATCCCGGTGGTTGAGGTCGGAGCTGATCTTCCGGAGGTACCCGACCTCCTGCTTCAGGCTCCCTTGCTCCAGGAGCGAGGCGACGACGAGCTTCACCTCCTCGAGGTCGAAGGGCTTCGTCAGGTAGTCCTTCGCCCCCACCTTCATGGCCTTCACCGCGCTCTCGGCGCTGTCGTCCGAGGTGAGCATCACCACCTGGGCGTCGACGCCCTCGTCGACGATCTCGCGGAGGATGTCCATGCCGCTCGCGCCCGGGAGCTTGAGGTCGAGGAGCACGACGTGCGGCGCGAACGAGCGGATCTTGGCGAGGATCCCCTCCGGGTCGGTCTCCGCCTGCACCTCGTATCCCTCGCGCTTCAGCGACCGCGCCAGCATCGAGACGATGAGATCGTCGTCGTCGAGCAGGAGGATTCGACCCTTGATCTTCATGCCGCCACCGGATGGGGTCTCTGCCAGGGGAGCTGGACCCGGAAGACGGACCCTCCCGTCGGCCGGGTGGCGACGGTGATCGATCCGCCGTGCTGCTCCACCAGCTGCTTGGAGATGGCGAGCCCCAGTCCCGTCCCCTTGGGCTTGGTCGTGAAGAACGGCGTGAAGATCTTGTCGACGTGCTCGGGGCTGACCCCGCGCCCGGTGTCGGCGATCTCGATGCTGATGGCGCCCTGGTCGAAGAAGGTGCGGACGCCGAGCGTGCCGCCGTTGGGCATGGAGTCCACCGCGTTGAGGAGGAGGTTGAGGAGGATCTGGTGGAGCTGTGCCGGGTCGGCCATCGTCTCCGGGAGGGGCTGCAGGTCCTTGGTGAGGGCCACCGAGGCGGGGCGGCCGTGCCAACTCGAGACGAGGATGGTGTTGACGAGGTCGTTGACGTTCAGCTCGGTGAGCTGGGGCTTCGCCGGCTTGGCGAAGTTGAGGAAGTTCTTCATCAGCGCCTCGAGGCGCCCGACCTCGCGGGAGACCCGCTTCACCACGTCGCGGTCGTCCTTCGACAGGTTGGCCTCCTCGTAGAGGACCTGCATCGCCACCTTGATCCCGCCGAGCGGGTTCTTGATCTCGTGGGCCAGGCCGGCCGCCAGCTGGCCCACCACCACCATCTGCTCCGTCCGCTGCGCCCTCTGCATCTGCTCCTTCAGGGAGCCCGCCATGTCGTTGAAGGCCAGGGCCAGCTCGCGGAACTCGTCCGAGAGGTCCGCCACGCGGTGATCGAGGTCCCCGCCCTTCAGCCTCCGGGTGGACTCGAGGAGCACGTTCACCGGACGGGTCAGCCCGGAGATGAAGACGAACCCGAGGATGGCCGCCAACACCGGGCCGAGCGCCACCGTCGCGTAGATGACGTACCTCGTGTGGGCGATGGCGTCGAGCGTCTTCACCGTGTGGACGCCGAGGCGCGCGGTGGTGACGTCGATCATCTCCCGCACCTGGACGATGAGCTCCTCGCCGATGCGGATCGCCGGCTCCTCGCGCGAGCCGACTGCGGACGGATCCGCGGCCGAGCTCAGGGCGCGCCGCACCGCCTCCTCGTAGCGCGCCGTCTGCCCCTTGAGCGCTTGGAGCTCGTCGGTGACGCGCTGGGCGTGGTGGCACTGGAAGCAGGTGTCGACGCGCTTCTCCATGTTCTTCACGTCCGCCACCACCACGTCGGGGCTCCGGGAGGAGTCGGTCCCCTTGAGCGCCAGGTCGAGCTGCACCTTCTTCAGCTGCAGGAGGAACTGCTCCCTCAGGATCTCGACCTGGTGCAGGGTGATGAGCCGATCGAGATCCGCCGTTCCCGCGCTGATGGTGCGGGCGATGTAGAGCCCGCCGAGCAGGAAGACGACCACGAAGACGCCCAGCCCGATGACGATCTTTCGCTTCATTCACTTGTAGTCTGAAGGCGTTGACGATCCCCTGAAGCCGTCCGGCCCGCGCTCGAAGACGTGCGCCTGATCTCCGTCAAAGGCGCCCGCTGGCCCAAGAAAACTATAGGCCCGGGCGGGGCGGAGGCCTAGTGGATGCTCGCCGACCCCGCCGGCGAGGTCGCGATAACCTTGCAGTGCAAACTGTGCGCGGCTCGCCAGGCCGGGCTCTTCGGGCGGGCTGCTATACTGTTTTCTCGGGCCGGGGGTGACTCACCGCCCCGTTCCCCGGGCAGCCCCCGGGAAACTCGCACGGGCACCTTCGCGCCGTCCGGGAGGGAACCGATGGACCGCACCACCTCGAGCCCGACGCCGCAGTCGATCCCGCGCGGAAACCCGAGCCTGCCCGTAGTCGGGCAGGCGAAGCCGCAGAAGCCGCCGTACGCACGCCCGATCGAAGTGGGCCTCCGTTCCATCCACATCGCCTCCATGGCGCTCGTCCTGGGCGGGATTCCCATGGGTGGCACCTTCGAGACTCTCCGAGTCCCCATCGTCGCGACGCTGGCGAGCGGCCTCCTGCTCCTCGCGGCCTGCATGCGCTGGGGGTGCTTCAACCTCACGCAGGGCGCCGGCTGGGCCCTGCTCCTCAAGCTCGGGCTCCTCGGCCTCGGCAACGTCTTCGAGGGGGCCCGCCTCCAGTGCTACCTGGCCGCCACCGTGGTGGCCTCGGTGGGCTCGCACATGACGTCGAGCTGGCGCCACTTCACGTTCCCGGCCCGGACCATCCGGCCGGCAGGCAAGTCCGGGCCCAGGGCGGCGTGAGATCCCGGCGAAAGGGCCCGGCGCCCCGCCGGTCGCGCCCGGGCGCGGGAGAGCTGCGGACGTGAGGAGCCCGGTCGCCGGCGGGACCGAGGACGTCGTGGCCCCGGCGGACCCGGGTGGCGAGACCGACTGGAACCGCGCGTGGCAGGTCGCGAGGGAGCTCGCCGGCCGGCGCGGAGACTCGGAGGCCTGGAACCGGCGCGCACCGTCCTTCGCTCGGAACGCCTCCAAGAGCGGATACGTCGAGCGGATGCTGGAGCTCATGAGCCCCGACCCCTCCTGGTCGGTGCTCGACGTGGGCTGCGGGTCGGGGACGCTCGCCGTCCCGCTCGCCCGCCGGGTGCGCTCGGTGACCGCTCTCGACTTCTCGCCGCGGATGCTCGAGCTTCTCGGCGAGCGCTGCGGCGCCGAGGGGCTCACCAACGTCGTGCCCGTCCTCGGCTCCTGGGAGGACGACTGGGCCCGGCTCGGGATCGGCCGCTGCGACGTGGCGCTCGCGTCGCGCTCGCTCTCGGTGAACGACCTCCGCGAGGCCCTCCTCAAGCTCGACCGGGCCGCCCGCCACAAGGTGTTCGTCACCGCGCCCGTGGGAGAGGGTCCGATCGACGGGCGGGTGTTCGAGGCCGCCGGCCGCCACCGCGTCCCGGGGCCCGACTACGTCTTTCCCTTGAACCTCCTCCGCCAGCTCGGGATCGAGCCCCGGCTGGAATTCATCCCCGTTGCGGAGGGGAGGCGGTTCGCGACCCTCGAGGACGCGCTGGAGCGGGTGCTGTGGATGATCTCCGACCCTTCTCCTGCCGAGGTGGGGCGGCTGCGGGCCTGGCTCGAGCGGGAACTCGTGTCGGTGGCGGGAGGCTTCGAGCTCGCCTCCCCGCGGACGGTCCGCTGGGCGGTCCTCTCCTGGGAGAAGAGGCGCGCCGGGTGAACCGCGGCCGCGCGTCGCGCACGCCGAGGCCGTAGCCGTTCCCGCACGCCCGAGCGTCTCGCCGTCGGCGCGCCACCGCGACCGCGTCCGGTGAGACCCGGGATGCCCGGAGGTCGTGGCGGCTCTCGCCGCGCGGGACGGCCCCGGACCCTGCGCTCGCTGAGGCCGGCGCGGCCGCGGGGTCGTCGGTCGCGAAGGGTCCCCTTTCGAGCTCGGGGAAGGCTCGGGGAAACTGGGAACCCCTCTCGGCGGCGAAGCTCGTTGGGATCGCCTCCTCGCCTCCTCGCCTCCGTCGCCGTCGCCGGAGCCGATCCGGAAGCGTCGGATTCGCACATGGCGAAATCCCCAACTGGTTGGCCATAAGCCCATGAGCCTGCCTTCCCGGGCACGCACTCGCTCGCAAGCCATCGGACTTTCCCGGCATTCGCGCGCGGGAGGCGTGGCACGTCGGGTGCAGGCCCTCGGGGAGAAAGGCCGGGAGACCTCGGATCCGGGAGGGATGCCAGCGCCGTCCTGCTATGGCGCGAGGGCTCGCCGGCCACCGGAAGCGAACGCAGCTCGGAGATTGCGACACCACGAATCGCAACGGAACCGCTGAAGGCCACCAAGGAGAGGGCAAATGGCAGGCAATGAACTTCCAGTCGTAGCAATCCCCGAGGAGCTCACGACGCTCGAGCAGGTGCGCGAGTTCATCCACAAGACCATCAGCCGTCGCTCCTTCAACAAGAGCCTCGGCATCGCCGGCCTGGGCGCGGTCGCCTTCCAGTATGGCTGCGCCTCCTCGAACAACACCGCCACCCCGAGGCAGGTGTACGTCGCGAACGCGCAGGGCCTCGTCGTCGCCGACAACACCCTCTGCGTCGGCTGCCGCCGCTGCGAGGCCGCCTGTGTGGCGTTCAACCAGGGCAACTACGCCGCCGGCAACAACCCGGCGACGGTGTCCTCGACGTCCGACACCAGCGCCTCGACCATGACCCAGCCGGCCATCTCGAACATCAAGGTCAACCGGAACCTGCTCTACGGGGTCAACGGCGCGAAGGACAACACCGGCCAGGGCCTCTACGGCGACTTCACCGTCGTGCAGAACACCTGCCTGCAGTGCCCGCACCCGGTGCCCTGCCAGCTCGCCTGCCCGCACGGCGCGATCCAGGTGGTGGGCCCGGTGAACGCCCGGGTGGTCAACACCGACGTCTGCGTGGGTTGCGGCATCTGCGTCAAGGCCTGTCCGTGGCAGATGCCCTCGCTCGACGGGCAGCCGACCGCCGCCAACACCAAGTCGCACAAGTGCCACCTGTGCAACGGAGCGCCGGAGTGCGTGGCCGCCTGCACTTCGGGCGCGCTCACCTACGTCCCGTGGGTCGACCAGACCAGCTTCACCCCCGCGCGCCAGACGGTGCCGGCCTCCATCCAGCTGGCGCCGGACGTCGCCGGCACCTGCGCAGCCTGCCACTGACCCCGCGAACGAATCTGACCCATTAACGACGAGGAAATGACAATGGCAACGAGCTACGGCTGGGCTGGAAAGATTCTCAGGGTCGATCTCTCGGCGGGGACGTGCGTCAGCTACCCCACCAACGCCTTCCCGCTCTCCGACGGGACCGTCGTCGACATGACGACCTACATCGGCGGGACGGGGATCGGGTACCGGGTGATGGCGAACGAGGTCCCGCTCGGCACGAAGAGCTGGGACCCGGTGAACCGCGTCATCTTCGGCGTGGGCCCGCAGACCGGGTCCGGGTCTCCCTCCTCGGGGCGGACCTCGATCATCAGCCTGCACCCCGTCCACACCGCGGAGCCGGTGGACATGGGGCAGATGGGCGGGCACTGGGGGCCGGAGCTCAAGTACGCCGGCTACGACGCCATCGTCATCCAGGGCAAGTCCCCGAACCCCGTCTGGCTGCGCATCCAGGACGGCACGGTCACCCTCGAGGACGCCTCGATGCTCTGGGGCTCGGGCATCTACTTCTCGACCAACTACATCGTCAACAACATGGGACCGGAAGCGCACGTGGCCTGCATCGGCCAGATGGGCGAGAACCTGGTCCGCATGGCCGGCATCTTCTGCGATCGCTCCCACCGCGCCGGCGTGGTCGGCAGCATCCTCGGCTCGAAGAACCTGAAGGCGATCGGCGTCCGCGGGACCGGCGCCGTGAACATCTCCGCCGACAAGAAGGCCTGGAAGAGCCTCATCAACTACTACATGAGCCTGCTCGGCTGTAACAACCAGGGCGTGGTGGCGAAGAACCTGCAGCCCTGGTCCGAGTACTCGCCGGGCGGGACGCGCTGGTCGGGGGCCCCGGGCGTCCTGTGGGGGGCGGCCACGCCGGTCCGCAACCTCGGCAACTGCCCGGACGTCGAGCACCCGATGACCGACGCGCCCACGCCCATCAACAAGATCGGCCTGCGCACGCAGAAGGGCTACAACGACTTCTCCGACGAGGGCATGAAGCGCACCGTCCGCATGGACGGCTGCCACGCCTGCCCCATCCGCTGCCACATCGCGACCGACATCCCGAACCTCCTCAACTACGGGATCAGCCGCTACAACATGAACACCTGCACCGGCAACAGCGGCCTCGGGGTGGCGACCATCTCGAACAGCGCCGGCAGCAACCCCACCCAGAACCCCATGCTGCTCTCGCAGGGCTCGAACAACCTGGAGGGCGACTACGGCATCTGGAGCGACTACCAGGGGTTCACGAACGCGTTCAAGTGGTACTACAAGGCGACCGTCCCCAACCCGCTCGCCTCCCAGACGGGCCAGCCGGCGACCATCCCGCTGCTGCAGAAGTACCTGCTCGACTCCGAGTACAAGATGCTCCGGACGACGGCGCTCTGGAACTCGGGCATGAGCCCCTTCGGGCTCCTCGACGCCGGCGACCCGCGCTGGATGCAGTTCCTCTTCCCCTACGTCGCCCAGAACACCAACTTCGCGAACTCCGCCTCGGGGACGACGTACAACCCGACGCCGGCGGCAGGACAGGCTGCGGCGCCGCCGGTGAACTCGTTCGGGGTCCCGGTCTACGGCACTCTCGGCTACTACATCGGCATGGGGCCCCACCGGCTCGCCCAGGGCGATGACACCACCGGCTTCCCCGGCTGGCCCGAGCTCCAGGTGGCCATGCAGACGGGAGCGGCCTCCACCTTCTTCCGCGAAGGACTGCAGAAGCACCACTCCATCGAGACCCAGGGCAACCTGGGCGCGATGGTCAACATGATGCAGCGCAACCGCGACGCCAACAACCACACCCTGCAGAACTTCAACACGAACGGCCTGCCCAACACGGTCGCGACCGACCCCACGGCCGGAAAGGTGGCCATCGCCCAGGAGCTCTTCACGCAGGGGCAGTCGATCTTCAACGCTCCGGACGAGTCGGCAGCGGGCAAGTACGCCTGGTGGGACGGGAAGAGCGCCGTGAACACCCCCATGTGCATGGCGCGCGCCGCGTTCGCGGCCGCCTCCATGGTCAACATGGAGCTCCACAACGCCATCACCCAGTGCAACTACACCCTACCGGTGTGGGCCTCCCCGCTGAAGAGCCGCAAGTACCGCGGTGATCCCAGCCTGGAGGGCCAGGCCTTCGAGGCCATCACCGGGAAGAAGGCGACCGCCTTCGTCCAGGCCGCGATCGGCTCGCCCGCCTACAGCCCCATCATCGGCGGCGCGCCCTCGGCGCCCACCGCGCAGATGGCGCTCGAGACCCTGGCGTTGCGCAACTTCACGCTCCAGCGCTGCCTGACGGCGATGAAGCTGCAGCTCGTGAACCCCAACACCACCTACACGCTCGAGACCACCCCGTACCAGGTGAACGGCGTCCCCACCTACAGCAAGTACCACCCCTACGCGCCGATCCCCACCTCCTACGGCGTTCCCCAGCTCGCCGCCACCGGCCTCTCCGGGGACGGCAACAACATGAGGTGGAGCCACGACTACGCCTACCCGTGGAACTACAACAACACCACGGGCGCCGGGAACCCGCCCGCCACCACCAACGTGAGCGGATCGCCGACGACCTACCTCGACGTGATGGGCGCGGGCGACACCGAGGCCGCGAAGAGCATGGTCTACCAGCAGCTCGGCTGGGAGCTCAACTCGGGCCTCCCCACCCAGACCACGCTCAAGGCGCTCGGACTGAGCGACATGATCGCCAAGATGCAGGCGGCGGGCATCACCGTCCCGGCGTAGGCGGGGCATTCGACTCGGAGGCCCCCGGGCGCCGGCGGCGCCAGGGGGCCTCCGTCCGTCTCGGCCGCCACTCCGACCTCGATGGAGAGCGCGAGCCGGGGTACACTGGTCCGCGGAGAGTTGTGAGATGCAGCCCTTTGACCCTTCCCTTCCCTCCGCCGAGACCATCCGCGCCGTTCCGGCCGACGTCCCGGAGCTCGGCGCCCCGGAGATGAAGGCGCTCATCGCCGGGCAGGTGCGGTCCGACTCCGCGGAGCGAAAGGCCCCGACGCAGGAGCACGCCGTCCAGGGGCTCCTGCCCGACCTCCCGAGGGAGCGGCTGGGCGAGCTCCTCGCCGAGATGGCGGCCGAGGCGACCTTCGGGGACATCAAGGCCATCGTGGCTCCCTCGGGGCGCGTCTACCTCTTCTCCGAGCCCAACCTGGCGCGGGCCCAGGCCATGGAGAGGTGCCTCCTCGAGGAGGCGAAGATCGCCATCGTGGAGCGGATCCGTAAGGACTCGCAGCTCGTCGCCCTCACCGGCCTTCCGGACCTGGAGCGACTCTTCCCCTCGCCCGAGCCGGAGAAGCGCTCGGCGCTCCTCGCCGAGATCCAGGCCGACGAGCGCTTCCGGGACATCCAGTCGATGAGCGGGCCCGGAGGCGAGCGCTACTTCCACTCCGACACGCACCTCAGCTCCAACTACGGCCGCATCATGGTGCGGGCGAAGGCCAACAATCCGGGGCAGGCGATCGCCGAGCTGGTGCGGGACCGCTCGCGCGCCATGCCGGCGCCCACCAAGGTGTCGCTCTTCAACGACCGCGTCTTCGGGATCGCGCCCGCGCAGATCGAGGCCTTCCTCGAGGGCCTGGCGAAGCCCGCGCCCGAGTTCTCCGACATCAAGAAGCTCGTCCACCCGACGACCGGCGCCGTGTACCTCTACTCGGACAGGTGGCTCTTGGAGGCGGCCGCCTTCCGGGTGATGGACTGGGACGAGGTGGGGGCGGCCCAGAACCCGTAGGACGCCGCTCCCGACGCGGAGGACGGTTCCTCGCATGGAATACCGGCCACTCCCCGGGGAACCCGGCGTGCGCCTCTCGGCGCTGGGGTTCGCCTGCGCGCGGCTTCCGACCCTCCCCGGCGACGCGGCGCGGGTCGACGAGGACGCGGCGGCGCGACTCCTCCACCAGGCCGTCGACTCCGGGGTGAACTACGTCGACACCTCCTGGTCCGACCACCGGGGAGAGAGCGAGTTCTTCCTGGGGCGGGCGCTCGCCGGCGGCTGGCGCGGGAAGGTGCGGCTCGCCACCAAGCTCCCGGTCGGCCTGGTGAAGAGCGAGGACGACTGGGAACGCTTCCTCGACGCGCAGCTCGAGCGGCTCGCCACCGACCACCTCGACTTCTACCTCCTCCATGGGCTCGACCGCGATCGGTGGGAACTCGTGAAGCGGCTCGGAGGGCCTTCGGCCCTGGAGCGAGCCCGGGCCGACGGGCGGGTCGAGCGCGTCGGCTTCACGCTGGGCGGCTCGCCGGAGGAGTTCGCGGAGATCGTGCTCGGCCACGACTGGGACCTGTGCCAGGTCCCGCTCAACCTCCTCGACGCGGAGAGCCAGGTGGGACGGGCAGGGCTCGGTCTCGCCTCGGCCCGGGGAGTGGGAGTGGTGGCCCTGGCACCCCTGCGCGGCGGCGCCATCGCCCGGCCGCCTCCGGTCGTCGAGGAGGCCTGGTCCGGCTCGGACCGCTCCTGGCCCCCGGCGGAGTGGGCGCTGCGATGGGCTCTCAGCCACCGCGGGGTGACGAGCGCTCTGTGCGGGACGCGGGACGCGACCCACCTGCAGGAGAACCTGCGCGCCGCGTCCGACGCCACCCCCTTCGGCCCCGCCGAGCAGGAGCGGGTCGCGGAGGTGAGGCAGACCTACCGGACCCGGCGGCGGGTGCCCTGCACGAGCTGCGGCGCCTGCCAGGTGTGCGCCCACCAGATCCCGGTCTCGAACGTGTTCTCGCTCTACAACGACGCCATGTTCGAGTCGAGGACCGACGCGGCCGCGGAGTACCTCCGCGCCTTCCTCGAGCTCGGAGCGGGCGCCGACCAATGCGACGCCTGCGGGACCTGCCTGCCCATGTGCCCGGCCGGAATCTCCATCCCGGAGAAGCTCCGGGAGGCCCACGCGTACCTCACCACTTGAGCCCCGCCGGCGGAGGCGAGTGGCCACCCGCGCCGGCTAGTGCCGGACGGGCCAGACGTAGAAGAGGGACGCCTTCGGGTAGTTGAAGTAGTCGCCGCCGTACATGTCGACCGCCCCCGCCTGGTCGGTCCAGTACGTCCAGGAGGACCAGTAGTCGCCGGACTGGACGCCCTGGAACGGACTGCCCGACGGGAGCTCGACCTCGAGGTGCATGAGCTGGACCTGGGTCGGGAGCTGCCAGGCTCCGGCCTGCGAGCCGTCGCGAAGGCCGCAAGTCCCGGCGGCGAGCCCGCTGCTCCACTGCATCGCGTCGGACCAGGAGAGCGACCCGCTCGCGCGGTCCACCCCTCCCGCGGAGTCGGTGCAGTTCGCGTTCTTGAGCCAGGTGGCCTCGCCGAGGTCGTCGGTGACGGTGACGGTGCCGTCGCCGTTGTCCCGGAAGGCGGCCGCCGGCGGGGAGGGGGGCTCGCTCACGCAGCTCCCCTGAGCGCCAAGCGCGTAGCCGGCGTTGCAGGCGTAGGAGCAGGGGAGGAGGGTGCAGGGCGGGGCGCACGCGCAGCTCGAGCCCGCCACCACGCGCGGGGCGTCGCTCGTCAGGTTCGAGTCCGCTCCCGGGCAGAGGGTGGCGTTGGCGGGCACCGGCCCGGTGCAGACCGCGGGAGTGGCGGGCGAGCCGCCGTCCACTCCCGTCCCGGCCCCCGATTCTCGGCCGCAGCCGGCGAGGATCGCGGCGGCGGCCGCTAGGGCGCGGACGACGCACCGCTTGCGCGTGGATGCCATCGAGCCCCTCCCAGGGCACGCCTCGAGAGCCCTCGCAATTATGCCACGTCGGGGTGCGGGGAGGGACGAACGAGCGACGGCGACTCGCCGCGCGCGGGCCGTCTCGAAGTCTCGGGTCTGCCGGCGGTTCTCGGGTAAGATGCCCGCGCCGCGAGGGAGCGGCGCCCACAGGGGACCGGATCGGATGTCGTTCGACCGAAGACAGGCGGAGGCGACGCTCGTCGAGATCCTCGACGGCCCGACAGGCGAGCGGGTGGTGGGGATGGGATTCCGGGTGCTCGACGACGTGGTCGCGACCGCCTGCCACTGCTTGCCGCGGGTGCAGGGGAGGGTCGTCCTGCCAGACCCGGAAGACCCCTCTCCCGATCCCATCGTGCTGCGCGTCCGCCGCCGCAACGCGATGGGGACCGCGCTCGCCGCCGTCCGGTCCGTCGACCCCTGCTCCGACCTGGCTCTCCTCGGCGCGCCCGAGAAGGAGGCTTCCCCCCTGCCGGCCGGAACCGCGCCATGGGCGGAGGTCATCGCCGGGCGGGAGCACGCGGCGGTGGAGTTCGCGCCCCAGAACGGCCAGGTCTTCGTCTACACGCACGAGGGGCGATGGGTCGAGGGGACGGCCCGGTCCTCCTCGATCATGATCTGGAGACCGTCGGATCGCATTCGCGGCGCCACGTCCGGCGCCCCTGTCTTCAACGAGCTCGGCCGGGTGGTGGGCCTCGTCGGCAACAACGACATCCGCCTGCCGGAGGTGGCGATGTGCGTGCTGGCGGACTGGCTCCCGGGTTGGGCGCTCCGCCGGGCGCGCGAGGAGGAGTCGGCCCGCTCTCCGGGCGTGCCGCCCGCGAGCTAGAGGGTCTTCCCGAGCCTCCGCGACGCGGCGCGAGGGTGACCACTGCGAGAAAGGCGCAGCCCACAGATGGCAAGCTACCGAGTGACGAAGGTCCGCAAGGAGGCGCCGGCCCTCAATCCCTCCCACGAGCACATCGTGGGAGTGGTGACCGACGACGGCGCGTACCACACCGTCCAGGAGGTGGTGGACAGCATCCGAGGCGGGGACGTCTGGCGAGCCTTCGTCGAGGGGGAGCCGGAAGCGATGATCGGCATCGAGCCGTTCTGCTCGCGCCCCTGGTGCATGCACTCCCCCTACCTCTCCTCGACCCCCGGGGAGACGCTGGCGACCGACCTGGAGAGGTTGCCGCGCGGCTGAGGCCCGCAGAACGGCTCAGCCGCCGATGGCGGCGAGGGTGGCGGCGGACCCGCAGCGCCCTTCCTTCAGACGGTGAGCCGCGGGCTTGCCCTTCACGGCGAGCTCCACGAGCCGCTCGAGGGCGTCCCGCTGGCCGTCGCCCTCGAGGTGTTGCCTGAGCGGCACCTCCTCCTCGCCGAAGAGGCAGAGCCGGAGGTGGCCGGTCGAGGAAACGCGCAGCCGGTTGCAGGAGGCGCAGAACCCCGAGGAGTAGGGGGCGATAAGCCCGGCGCGCCCGCGGTGATCCGGGTGCCGGTACATGGCGGCCGGTCCGTCGGCCGCGCCCTTCTCGAGCCGCGACCAGCCGCGCGCCTCGAGCTTCCTCCGGATCTCCTCGGCGGAGAGGTGGTGGGAGCGGAAGAACTCCTCGTTGTCCCCGGTCTGCATGAGCTCGATGAAGCGGACGGTGAGGGGGAGGGAGCGGGTCCAGGCGAGAAAGCGGTCGAGCTCGGAGTCCTCGAGGCCGCGGAGCAGGACCGCGTTCACCTTGATCGAGGGGATGCCGGCCTCGACGGCGGCCCCGATCCCCTCCACCACGCCGTCCATGCGGTCGGCGCCGGTGAGGCGGGCGAACCGCTCCCGGTCGAGGCTGTCGAGGCTGACGTTCAGGGCGGCGAGCCCCGCCTGGCGCAGGCCGGGGGCGAGCTCGGCGAGCCGGTAGCCGTTGGTAGTCAGGCCGACCCGGCGAACGCCCGGGGTGGATGCGACCGTGCGCACCACCTCGCAGATGTCGGCTCGCAGGGTGGGCTCGCCGCCCGTCACCCGGACCTTCCAGAACCCGAGCCCGGCGAAGGCGCGGACCAGGCGGGAGATCTCCGCCAGGGAGAGCGGCGGGTCGCGGTCCCTCGGGCAGCCGCTCGGCAGGCAGTAGACGCAGCGGAAGTTGCAGCGGTCGGTGACCGAGAGTCGCAGGTACTCGAGCGGCCGTCCGAACGGGTCCCGCAGCGTCCGAGTGCCGACGCGGTCTGGCACGCACGAGCGCGCTCGCTCGAGGGGCGGCATGGATGAATGGTAGCACCTCCGCCCGCGCCCGGCGGTGGGAACGCGCCCTTTCGAGCGCTCCCCCTGACTACATCCTCACCCCTTCCGACCGCGCGCCGCAGGCTCCCCGGGGAGCCCTCCTCTCCCCCTTTGAGCGTGGACCGGGACCGGTCGGCGCCGCCGTCGCCCGCGGCGGCGGGCGCCTTTGGTGAAATGACCACCGGGCATGGTCTTTCCACGGTGTCGCTCGCCCGTTCCGATCCGCCCGGACCCCAACAGGCCGGAATGACGGGCCCTTTGGCGTTCGCGCTGGTGGCACGCTCATTGCTCGAATCCAAGGACGAGC
>DATJZG010000149.1:0-5966 GCA_035499295.1 Anaeromyxobacteraceae bacterium | reverse complement strand
GTGGAGGACACCCCGGCGGACCAGCGGGCTCTCGGCGAGCGGGTCGAAGGGGCGCAGGCCGCCGCCCCGCTTTCGCAGGATCATTCCCGTCATGGCGCTCCTCCAGAGGCGTCCCAGCGCCGCGGCGCCGTCGAAGACTGTGTCGAGCCGCGCGCGCCCGTCGGCATGCGCGTCGGCCGCTTCGCCTTCCACCTCGCGCCGCATCTCGGCGAGCAGGTCCTGGCCGGCTTCGGCCTTGCGCCGCCACTCCTCCCAAAGCCGGGCGGTGGCGCTCTCGCGAAGCCGATCCCGCTCCCGGCGGAGGCCGGCGGCGATCCCCAGGAGAGCCTCGGCGCGCCGCTGGGCGTGGGCGATCCGCTCCGCGGGCGAGATCTCGTGGTCGAGGTCCGCCGCCCCGGCGCGCTCGGCGAGCAGCTCCAGCGCCGCCCGGTCGCCGCGCGCGTAGGCCTCGTTGACGCGCGCCATGAGGAGCGAGAGCCGCTGCCGGTCGGCTCCGTCGCTCGCGAGATCGGGGTGGAACATGCGGGCGAGCCTGCGGCGAAGGCGCTTCAGCTCCACCTCGTCCGGGGGCTCGAGACTCTCCGCCGAGCGGTCCGGCGGGGGGGCTTCGGCCGGCTCGTCGACGACCTCCGCCGAAACCGCGCGAGAGCGCCTCCCCGGGGGGGGCCGGCGCTGCCTCTCGCGTTTTCCGCGAGGCGGCTCCCGCGCGATCCGGGACAGTCGCGCGAGCTCGTCGGCGAGCTCCTGGAGTCGCCGGACGAGGCGCTCCGCGCCGGCGAGGTCGGCGAAGGGCCGGGACAGCTCGGCCTCGTAGCGGCGGGAGAAGTCGGCGAGAGCGGCCGCGAGCCGCTCCACCTCGTCGTCGAGGAGGTCGACCTCCTTCAGCGCCGAGAGCCTGCGGCTTTCGGCTTCCGCGAGGAGGGGGTCCTCCCTTGGCGGCGGCGAGGGCGCGAGGGAGCGCTCCGCGTCGGCGGTCACGAGATCCCCTCCGGGGGAAGGGGCTCCACGGGCGGCGGGCGCCAGGCGGCGAGGCGCCACAGCCCCCACCCGCCGAGGAGGACGCAGCCGTACTGCGCGGGCGTGAGCCCCAGGTACCGCGCGTCGGCGTAGGGGACGTCCTGCGCGCGCAGGAAGTCGAGGAGGAAGCGCGCAACCGAGTAGGAGAGCGCCAGGAGCGCGAGCAGCCTCCCCTCGAGCAGCCGGCGCCGCCACAGGGCGAAGAGCACCAGGGCGAGGGAGAAGAGCACGAGCGCGTCGTAGAGTCCGAGGTCGTGGCGTGCTCCTCCCGGGAATCTCACCGCGAGGAAGAAGGCGCTGCGCACCCCGGGGTGGTCGTGCACCGCAAAGCAGCCGAGGCGCGCGACTGCCCACCCGGGCGCGACCCCGAGCGCGAACGCGTCGCCGTAGTCGGAGAGGCGGACCCCCTTCGCCCGGAAGAAGACGATCGCCGCGATCACCCCGCCGAGGAGACCCCCGAACGAGGAGAGCCCCTCCCAGAAGTGGTAGATGCGCTTCTGATCGGCGAGCTCCTCGGGGTGGTACGCGAGGAGGTGGACGAGGTGACCAAAGAAGATGCCGGCGACGACTCCCCACAGCGAATAGTCGAGGATCACCCGAGGCTTGAGCCCGCGCTGGCCCGCGGCCCATGCCGCCACGCGGACGGCGATGAAGACCCCTGCCGCGGCGAACAGGCCGAAGAACTGCAGGGTCACCGGACCAAGATGGAGGGCCGGCAGCTCGAACCATGGGATCAAGCTCATTCCATACACCGCGGTCCGGGGACGGCCAAGGACGCCCGACGTCGTCGCGAGGTGCCGTGGCGGGCCGTGAAGCGCCCCATCCGGGGAGGGCGGCTCCCCATCGGCCACCGCCTTCCGAGTGCCTATCTTTCGAGCGGGAGGTGACTCGTGCTCATGCCCACGCTTCCCGCGGGGCTACGCGATCTCCTAGGCGAGCTCGCCCCCGGTTCGGAGGTCATCTCGGCGGTGGCGCTCCCGAGCGACTCCGCCGCGGCCGAGACGCTCAAGGCCGAGGGCTACGGTGCCCCGATCCGCGTCCTCCTCAGAGAACCGGGAGGCGGCGAGCGCAACCTCGTCTTCCACACCGCGAGGTCCAACCCGTTCGGGCACGACCGCCGGGCCGACCGCGCCGAGCAGCAGCTGCTCGACTTCGACGATTTTCCGCTCGTCCCGGACCACGCCCGCGCCATCGACGTCGGCGCGATCATGCCCGGGGGAAAGCTCACCTCGCTCAGGGATGCGGGCGAGTTCTACCTCGTCAGCGAATGGGTGGAGGGGTCGGTCTACGCCGACGACCTTCGGCGCCTCGCCGCGGGCGACCCGGTGTGCGAGCGCGACCTGGCCAGGGCGGAGGCGCTCGCCCGCTGGGCGGCGCGCCTGCACGCGACCCGGGTGCTGGACCCGGAGCGCTATCGCCGGGCGGTGCGCGACCTCTTGGGACACGGGGAGGGGATCTTCGGGATGGTCGACGGATACCCCGACGGCGTGCCTTCGGCGAGCCCGGAGCGCTTGCGACACATCGAGGAGCGCTCGCTCGCCTGGCGCTGGCGCCTGCGCGGCCGCGAGAGCCGCCTCTCGCGCACCCACGGCGACTTCCACCCCTTCAACGTGGTCTTCCCGTCCGGGGGGGGAACCTCCTTCAAGGTGCTCGACGCGAGCCGCGGGTGCGTGGGCGACCCCGCCGACGACGTCACCGCCATGGCGGTGAACTACGTGTTCTTCGCCGCCTCCCGGCCCCAGGCCTGGCACGCTGGCCTCTCGCGCCTGTGGTGGCTCTTCTGGTCGGCCTACCTCGAAGAAAGCAGCGACGAAGAGCTGGTGCGGGTCCTCGCCCCGTGGCTCGCCTGGCGCTGCCTGGTGGTGTCGAGCCCCCGCTTCTACCCGCGCCTACCCGCCCCGGCGCGGGACCGGATGCTCACCCTCGCCGAGCGGGCCCTCGCCGAGGACGCCTTCGACCCCGCCTGGGCCGGGGAGCTCTTCCGGTGACCGGGGCGGTCGTCTGGGTCACGGGCCTGCCCTCCTCCGGCAAGTCGACCTTCGCCTGCCGGGCCGTGGAGCGGCTCCGGGCGGCGGGAAGACCCACCCTCCTCCTCGACGGCGACGCGGTGCGCGCCGCGCTCGAGCCGACGCCCGGCTACGAGCCGCGGGCGCGCGACGCCTTCTACCGGACTCTGGCGCGCCTCGCCGCCCTGGCCGCGCACCAGGGACTCGTGGCGGTGGTGGCGGCGACTGCCAACCGCCGCGCCCACCGCGCCTTCGCCCGCCAGGCGGCGCCGCGCTTCGTCGAGGTCTTCCTCGACGTTCCCGCAGCGGAATGCGAGCATCGCGACGCCAAGGGGCTCTACGCCCGTGCCCGCGCAGGCGAGGCCGGGACCCTGCCCGGGGTCGGCGAGCCGTACGAGGCACCCGACGCGCCGGAGCTGGTGGCGAGCGGCGGCGAGGACGCCGAGGCGCTTGAGACGCTCGTCGGGCGCTTCCTCTCCCCGGCGGGGTGACCCTGGGAGCGCGTCGGGGCTGCTATGCTCCGGGTACCATGGCCGTCCTCGATCCGGTCGCCTTCCTCCGAGAGACTCCCCCCTTCGACCAGCTGCCCCAGGCGGCCTTCGACGTGGCCTCGAAGGCGCTCGAGATCGTGTTCCATCCGAAGGGGGCGCGCGTGGTGTCGCAGGGATCGAAGCCGCTCGAGCACCTCTACGTGATTCGCAAGGGGGCGGTCCGCCTGGAGCGCGAGGGCGCCACCCTGCAGCTACTCGAGGAGGGGGAGATCTTCGGCTTCACCTCCCTCATCACCGGCCGCGCCAACCTGGACGTGATGGTGGAGGACGAGCTCCTCGCCTACCGAATCCCCAAGGAGACCTTCCAGTCGCTCCTCTCGAACGCCGCCTTCGCCGGGCACTTCGCCAGCAGCCTGGGGGACCGGCTCCGCAGCACGCTCGAGCGCGGCGAGTCGGCGGCGTTTCAGGCCGACCTCTCGATGCCGCTGCGCCAGCTCGTCCGCCCTCCCCAGTGGATCGAGGGGACGGCCACCGTCCAGGACGCCGCCCGCATGATGCGGGACGAGGGGATCAGCTCCGTCCTGGTTCGCGCCGACCCGCCCGGGATCGTCACCGACACCGATTTCCGCAACAAGGTGCTCGCCGCCGGCCTCCCGGCCACCACGCCGCTGGTCTCCGTCTACAGCGCCCCGCTCCGGCCCTTGCGGGACGACACCCCCATCTACGCGGCCTGGCAGTACGTGCTGCAGAACGGAACGGTGCGGCATGTCCCGGTGGCGCGGGGAGAGGAGGTCATCGGGGTGGTGACGACCACCGACCTGCTCAAGCAAACGGCGCAGGGCCCGGTAGCCGTGATGAAGCGCGTCGAGCGACTCGCCGGGCGCGACGACCTGCCGGGCTACTCCTCCAAGGTGGCCGGCATGTCGTCCTCGCTGCTCGCCGGAGGGCTCGACCCCTTCGTCATCGCCGGCTTCGTCGCCCGGCTGAACGACACCCTCATCACCCGCATCCTCCGCTGGGCGGAGAAGGAGATGGGCCCCCCGCCGGTGCCCTTCGCCTGGATCGCCTTCGGGTCCGAGGGCCGGATGGAGCAGACCATCCTGAGCGACCAGGACAACGCCCTCGTCTACGCGGAGGAGACGCCGGAGGCGAAGGACTACTTCGAGAACCTGGCCCAGCGGGCGGTGGGAGACCTCATCCGGGCCGGCTTTCCCCGCTGCCCCGGCGACTGCATGGCGACGAAGTGGCACGGCTCGCTCGACTGGTGGCGGCGCCAGTTCCGCGATTGGATCGAGGACCCCCGACCCCAGTCGCTCCTGCAGGCCGCCATCTTCTTCGACTATCGCCCGGTGTACGGGGAGCTCGTGCTCGAGCCGCTCGACCGGGAGCTCTCGCGCGCCGGCAAGTCGCAGCAGTTCCTGTCCGCCCTCGCCAAGGCCGCCCTGGAGTTCAAGCCCCCCGCGGGGATCCTGCTCCGGCTGAAGGGGGCCTCCTCCAAGGTGGACATCAAGGTTCACGGCGTCACCCCGGTGGTGGCGCTCGCCCGCACCTACGGGCTCGAGGTCGCCTCCCGGTCGCACGCCACCCTGGACCGGCTCCGGGACGCGGTGCGCGCCGGGCTGATGGGCCAGGACGAGTTCGCCACCGTCGCCGAGGCCTACCGGTTCGTCATCCAGCTGCGCCTCCGGGAGCAGATTCGCATGGCCTCAGAGGGCAAGCCGCTCTCCAACGTGGTCTCCTTCTCCGACCTCTCCTCGATCGAGCGCAGCCGCCTCCGCGAGGCGTTCGGCGCCATCGTCGACTGGCAGGAGCGCGCCGCCTACCACTTCCGCATCTTCTAGCGCTCCTTGTCCCTGTTCTCGCGATCGCCTCCCTGGGCCTCGGTGACCTACTGGTCCCTCGACCTGGAGACGGGAGGGCTCGACGCCCGGCGAGACGCGGTTCTCGCCGTCGGCATGGTTCCGGTGCGCCTGGGCGCGGTCCAGCTCGGCCAAGCCTACACGAGCCTGGTGCGCCCGCGGGAGAACGAGGCCATCCAGGAGGACTCCATCCGGGCGCACCAGCTCGTCCCCTCCGAGGTGCGGCGGGCCCCGCTGCCGGAGGCGGTCGTGGCCGAGATCGACGAGCGGCTCCGCGATGGGGCCCTCCTCGTGCACAGCTCCGGCATCGACGTTCCGTTCCTGAAGCGCCTCTACCGCACCTCGCGCCAGCGCTGGCCCGACCCGCCGGTGGTCGACACGGTCAACCTGCTCTGGTCGCTGCAGCAGCGTCAGCGGTTCCAGGATCCCGACGGAACCGCGATGCCGGTGCTCCACCTGGGACAGGCTCGCGAGCGCCTGGGGCTGCCTCCCCACCTCGCCCACGACGCCCTCTCCGACGCGGTCGCGACGGCAGAACTCTTCCTCGTTCTCGCCAGCCGCTTGGGCGCGAAAACGCTCCGGGACCTTCGCTA
>DATJZG010000148.1:0-2380 GCA_035499295.1 Anaeromyxobacteraceae bacterium | reverse complement strand
CTGCTCGACGCTGCGCCGGATTGCCGCTGCCGGGTTGTTGAGCTCGTGGGCGAGGCCGGCGGCGAGGGTGCCGAGCGCAGCCATCTTCTCCTGCTGATTGAGCAGCGCCTCGGTGCTTCGCAACCGGGCGGTGACCGTGCCCACGATGGTCAGGGTGGCGGAAGGGCTACACGCGAGCAGCGACTGGAACGCGGGCCGCCGGAACACGAGCAGCTCCGAGCGCATGCGGGCTCGGGCAGTGGCCGAGCGGAGGGCGCCCTGCAGGAGCGAGAGCTCGCCAACGAACTCGCCGGGTCCGCGAGTGGCCAGGACCACCTCGCGCCCGTCCTGCTTCGTCGTGATCTCCAGGCCGCCGTCGACCAGGAGGTATAGCGCGTCGCCGGGCGTTCCCTCCTCGAGGAGCGTCTCGCCTGGCTGGACGGTGACCGGCTCCGCGATGCCGTACATGCGCTCGAAATCGCTCTCGCTCAGGTCGGCGAAGAGCACGTGGCGGCGCATGAACTCGCGGGGCGTCACAGGTCCGCCAGGTACTGGTGCACGAACTGCACCGCCATGGATCCCTCGCCCACCGCCGAAGCGATCCGCTTCACCGAGCCGTGGCGCACGTCGCCCGCGACGAAGACGCCGGGCACGCTCGTCTCCAGCCACCGCGCGGCGGCGGGAGCAGCCCCGTGGACCTCCGCGCCCGAGAGGATGAAGCCGTGCGAGTCGCGGGCCACGAGCTCGCCCAGCCAGTCGGTGTGAGGGTGGGCGCCGATGAAGATGAAGAGGCCGCTCGCCGGGAGGACCTGCCCATTCCCGCCCTCCTGGCCGAGGACCCGGATCGCCTCCAGGCTGGAGCTCCCCAAGACCTCGGAGACAGTCACACCCGCGAGGACCCGGATCCTCTCCGTCGCCGCGATCTGGTCGATGAGGTAGCGCGACATGGACTTCTCGAGCCTGCTGCGGGCGAGGATCGTCGTCGAGCGCGCGTGGCGGGCGAGGTAGATGGCGGCCTGGCCCGCCGAGTTCCCGCCCCCCATCACGAAGACGTCCCGATCGACCCACTCGGGCCCGTCGCTGACGGCCGCGCCGTAGTAAACGCCGGCGTTCTCCAGCCGCTCGGCTCCGGGAACGTCGAGCTTGTTGTACGCGACGCCCGTCGCGATCACGATGGCGTGGCAGCTCACCTCGGCTCCGTCGCTCAGCGTGACGATCCGGTAGGGATCCTCCCGGCGCAGGGCAGTGGTGCGCACGGGATGCAGGATCTCCGCGCCGAAGCGGGTCGCCTGGGCGACCGCGCGCCTCGCCAGCTCTCCCCCGGTGAGCCCTGCGTGGAAGCCGAGGTAGTTCTCGATGCGCGAACTCTGGCCTGCCTGACCCCCTGGCGCCTCGGCCTCGACGACGAGCGTCTTCAGCCCCTCGGAGGCGCCGTAGACCGCCGCCGCCAGGCCAGCGGGCCCAGCCCCCACGATGACGAGATCGTAGAAGGGGCGACCGGGCTTCGCCCTGAATCCCAGTCGTCCCGCCAGCTCCGGGCCGCCGGGACGGGAGAGGGGTGGGCCGCCGTCCGGGAAGACAACGAGCGGGAGCGGTGGGCTCCCGGCAGCCTCGTGGATTCGCCGCGCCTCGTCGTTCCCCTCCACGTCGAGAAAGCGGTAGGGGATGAGGTTGCGCGTCAGGTAGTCCCGGACGCCATGCGACACCGCCGAGAGGCGATGGCCGACCACGCGCACGCCCTCGAACGGCGGCGTGAACGACGCCTGCCAGTCGTCGAGGAGATCCGAGATCACCGGGAAGAGCTTCTCCTCCGGAGGATCCCAGGGCTTCAGGAGGTAGTGGTGAAGCCGGACCTCATTGATGGCCCGGATGGCGACCTGCGTGTCCGCGTAGGCGGTCAGGAGGACCCGCCGCGCATCCGGATGCATCTCGATCGCCTTCGCGAGGAGCTCCACACCTGTCATCCCGGGCATGCGCTGGTCGACGAGGAGGAGCGCGACCGGCTCGCCCCGCAGCTTGAGGTCGCCGAGGAGGCCTAGCGCTTCGTCGCCCGAGCTTGCCTCGAGGATGCGGTACCGCCGGCCGTACTCCCGGCGCAGGTCGCGGGCCACGGCGGAGAGGACTCCCGGGTCGTCGTCCACGGCGACGAGGGCGGGCATTTGCATGGTCAGGGTCCGCGCGCGGCCGGGGCCGGGCCTCCGGCACGGAGCGAGGCGGCCTCCTCACGGGCGCGGAGAGCATCCTCGGGACGGCCCGCCTTTTCGCTCGCCTGGGCGGAAAGCTCGAGCGCTCTCGCGAGGTAGGTGGTCATCCCGCTGCGCCGGTAGAAGTCCCCGGCATCGCGAAGGAGAGCGATCGCCTCGTCCGCGCGCGACAGGCTGAGGAGCGCGCCGGCGAGGAG
>DATJZG010000147.1:0-7066 GCA_035499295.1 Anaeromyxobacteraceae bacterium | reverse complement strand
GAGCTGCCCTTCGACGGGATCGCCATCGCTCGCGAGGACGGGAAGCCGGGCCTTCCTCCGGCGATGAGCGTCGAGCGGGAGGTCGACCGGGGGGAGGGGGCGGCGGCCCGGATGGCGAAGGGGACGGGCAACGTGCTCCTCGACGCCGTCGTCACGGGCCCCGTCCAGGGCGTGGCCCGGAACGCCGCCGAGCTGGCCTTCGAGCGGGAGCCCGGCCCCGCCGCGCCCGGGCGCGCGCTGCTGCTCGACGGCGGGATCCTCTTCGACATCTGGGTGGAGCGGGCCTTTTGACCGGAAAGCGCGCGGCCCGGCGAGCGGGGCTCGCCCTCGCGCTCGTCTCGGCGCTCCTCGCGCCCGGGGCGAGCAGCGCGGACCGCGGGGCGCTGACGCTCGAGGTCGGACCGTCCCTCGCCCTCCTTCCCCGAGCGGCCCCGCCCCTGCCGCTCGCCGCGGGGGTCTCCATCGCGGCGCCGGCCGCGCTCCTCGGCCTACGCTACGCGCCCGGGAACCACCTCGAGCTCTCCGCCACCGCGCTCTACCAGTTCCCGGAGAGCGCGACGACGAGCCTGCTCAGCCCCGAGGGCGTGGTGGTGGCGAGCCTCGCGGAGACGGTGAGCGGCTTCGGCGCGCTCCTCGGCGCTCGCTACCTCGGGGGACTGGGATGGCGCTTCCAGGTCGGGGCGGAGCTCGGCTTCTGGCACAGCTCGTTCACGGGGTGCCGGGTGACGGGGGGAGCGGCGGGGCCGGGGCCGGTCGCGAGCTTCTCCCGGGACGCCTTCACCGCCGCGGCCGCCGGGGGCGTGGAGTGGCAGATCTCGGACCGCGTCGTCCTCGACTTGACCCCGCGCCTGGGCCTGCTCGCCGGGAGGGTTCCGGGGCTCCTCGTCCTCGTCCCGGTGAGCATCGGGTTCAGCTGGTACCTCCTCTAGGCGGAGCCGGAGGGCTCCGGCGGCGAAAGGCGGCGGGCATGGCGCGGCGGCTAAGGAGGAGGTCACTCGCCGGGGGCGCGCTCCTCGCCCTCCTCGCGGCGGCGGCCGCGCTCGAGCTCCTCGTCCCCCGCGGCGCCCCCGGGTCCTCCCCGGCGGACCGGCTCCGCCAGGTCGCCGCCCTCCGCTACCTCCCGGTCCGCACCCTGGCGCTCGAGCATCCCGCGGCCGCGACCGCCCTCGCCGTCTCGCTCCTCGCGGCGACGCTCCTCGCCTACCGCCGGCTCCTGCTCGCCTGGCGCAACGAGCTCGTGGCCAGGGCCGCCGGCACCCACCTGCGCGGCGACGAGGAGCGGTTCCCGGAGCGCAGCGTGGACGTGCTCGAGTGGGTCAGGCGCCGCCCGGCCGGCCACACCTTCGTGGGGCTCTCCCCGCGGCGGCGGGTGCTGGGGTGGCGGTGGGAGCCCGTCTACCTCTCGGAGCGGCAGCGGTCCGCCCACCGCCACGTGCTCGGCAAGACCGGCTCGGGGAAGACGCGGGGCGTCCTCTGGCCCCAGGTCCTGCAGGACGCCCTCGACGGGAAGGGATGCGTCGTCCTCTCCGGCAAGGGGAGCGACGAGGAGATCCGGACCATGAAGGCCATCGCCCTCCTCGCGGGGCGGGCGGACGCCCTCCGGGTCTTCGCGCTCCCGGCCTGGAACCGCCCGCAGCTCCACAGCCACACCTACAACCTGCTCGAGGTCGAGCCGCGCGGGCCGGGGGACCCGGGTGGCGACCCGGTGG
The DNA here is from genome assembly GCA_035499295.1 of Anaeromyxobacteraceae bacterium. GTDB lineage: Bacteria > Myxococcota > Myxococcia > Myxococcales > Anaeromyxobacteraceae > DATJZG01. Next base: position 5,357 of record DATJZG010000147.1, on the reverse strand, counting down.
CGGTGGCCGAACGGGTCTTCTCCGTCCTGCCGCTCGGCACCAACCGCTACTACGACACCCAGGCGCGGGTGATGCTCACCAACCTGTGCCGGCTCCTGCACGGCATCGTCGACGGGGTGGGCCGCGGCCTGCCCTTCGCCATGCGCGACGTGGCCGTCTGCCTGAAGGGCGTCGGCAAGAGGAGCGCCGCCTACCGCTATGCCCTCGACCACTGCCTGGAGCGTTCCCTCGACCGCGGGGCCGCGCGCGACGTGCTCTCCCAGATCGAGCGGCTCGGCTCCGAGGCCGAGAGGTCGCTGACCGGCCTGGTGGCGGCGGTGGAGGGGTTCCTCTCCCCGATCGTGAACGCCTACCAGCCGGACATCGTCATGCGCGAGGTGCTCGAGGAGAACCTGCTCGTCTACCTCCAGCTCCCCTCGAACCTCTTCAAGGTCCAGGCGCCCTCGCTGGGGAAGGCCTTCCTCATGCACGTCCAGCAGGAGGGGAGCCTGAGGCAGGTGTACCGCTCGAGCCGCAACCAGCGCCCCTTCAGCGTGGTGGTGGACGAGTTCGGCCGCTTCGCCGACCTCTCCGTCGTCGACTCCCTGAGCCAGCTCCGGGACGCCCACCTCCAGTTCACGGTGGCCCACCAGTCGCTCGCCGACCTGGAGCTGGTGAGCCGGGAGTTCGCGAGCGCGGTCTGGGACAACACCCGCACCAAGGACGTCCTGAGCCAGGACAGCCCGGCGCTGTGCGAGCTGGTGGCGAGGAGCCTCGGCACGCGCCACGAGGTGCAGAGGACGGTGCGGAGCGAGGCCGGGCCTCTCTTCACCTCGCTCGCCACGCTCGACGCCGACGCGCGGCTGGTCGAGTCCTACAAGCTGCACCCCAACCGCATCCGGAACCTGGCGCGCTGCGGCCAGGGGTACCTCTACACCGACGTGGCGCTCCACCCCGTCTGCTACGGGGTGCTCCCCCCCATGGAGGCGGACTTTCCCCCCTGGCGGCGGGAGCGGGGCGAGGACCGGGGCCTCCGCCTCCACGAGCGCTTCCTGGGCGCGGCGCTGGAGCCGGGGAGGGGAGGGTGAGGAGGCCGGGCCGGTCCCGCGCGCTGCGGCTCGCCCTCCTGGCGGCGGCCGCCCTGCCGCTCGCCTCGCGCGCCGCGCCGCGGGAGTCGCGCTACGACGCCGAGATCGACCGGGCCACCGCCGCCGCCGCGAGCATCTACCCGGTGCCGAAGCCGCTCGTGGAGGCCGTCATCCGCGCCGAGAGCGGCTTCGACCCCGAGGCCCGCTCGCGGGCCGGGGCGGTCGGGCTCATGCAGCTCATGCCGGCGACGGCGAGGCGGGTGGGGGTTTCGCCCGGAGAGCTCCGGGACCCGGCGCGAAACGTGCTCGGTGGGGTTCGCCTCCTCGCGGTCCTCCTGCGCCACTACCGAGGGGACGTCATCTCGGCCCTGGTGGCGTACAACGCCAGCCCGCGCCCCGCCGGCGCCCCCATACCGCGGAACGGCGAGACGCCGGCCTACGTCCGGGCGGTCCTCGAGAACCTGCGGCGCTACCAGGCCGCCGGCGGGCGGGTCAGCCGAGGAGCAGGGTCCCCGGGACCTCGTGCCCCATGAGGCGGATCTCCTCCCGGCTCACCCCCTCCCCGAGGAGCGCCTCGACGAGGAGCGCGTAACCGTCCGCCGGGTTCGGGTTGCCCGCCTGGCCGAGGTCGGTGGAGAGGTGGAAGTGCGCGGCGCCGATCTGGCGGACCGCCCGGGCCATCTCGCCGGCGGCGACGCGGCGCCACTCCCGCATCCAGGCGAGGTGGGCCTCTGGCCCCATGAGCAGGCCGACCGCGGCGAGCTCGAGCTTGGCGCCGAGCGCCGCCGCCTCGCGCATCTGTTCGAGGGAGAGCCCGGGGACCTCGAGGAGGGCGTGGGTGATGCTGATCCGGTCGCACCCCTCCTCGCGGGCCGCCCGTGCCACCGCCAGGGCCTCGGTCGCGCCGAGGTGCCCGGTCGCCACCACCAGCCGGTGGCGCGCGCACGCCGAGAGGACGGCGCGCGCCGCCGGCAGAACCTGGCCGGCCTCGTCCAGGACCGAGATGCCCCTCGGTCCGTTCCGGAAGTGGCGGACGTGGTGATCGGCGTCGAAGGTCGGGAACCACACCACCCGCCCCAGGCTGCCCTGGACGCGCGCCATCCACTCCACCGCCTCCGCGTTCAGTCCCCCCACCGCTCCGTTCAAGGCCACTCCCCCGTACGCCTTCACCCCGGCCACCTGCCGCCCCGCCAGCCAGGCCCGGTCGGCGGTCACGAGCGTGTGTCCCTTGATGACGAACCCCTCCATGCCGCGATCGCGGGCCAGCCGCGCCGCGTCCACGTCGTCGAGGGCGCGCCCGAAGATGTCGGGGGCGCAGTGCACGTGGAGGTCGATGAGGCCCGCCACCGGGCTCACCGCGGGTGCCGGGGGCGGGTACTGGCGGGAGGGGGCCTGGGCGCCCGGCGATCCCCCGCCGGCGGCCACCGCGCCCGCGGAGGCGGGGGCGCCGCAGCAGTCCGTCCACCTCCACCGTGGAACCCGAAATGGGCGTAGCGGCTGCGGGCTCGGCATGGAGACCCCCAGGGCGCTTGGCATCCGTGCGCCCGTTCTGGGAGACTCTAGCGCACTGCAGCCAAAGGGACGCCGGGGACCGCGGTCCGGCGAGAGGCTCCATGGCCGAGGTCAGCTACCGCATCCTCCTCACGGGAGTGCCGGTCTCCTCCCGGCGCGGCGCGCTCGGGTGGTGCAGCGTGGTGCTCGTGAAGGCGGGGAGGGAGAACATCCTCTTCGACACCGGATCCCAGGGAGACCGCGCCCCGCTCCTCGAGCGGCTCGAGGCCTGCGGCCTCGCCCCGAAAGACCTGAGCCTGGTCGTCGCCTCGCACTTCCACTACGACCACATCGCCAACGCCGAGATCTTCGAGTGCGACGTGGCCGTCTCGGAGCGGGAGCGGAGGTACGCCCTCGAGGCGGAGTACCTCGCCGCCAACGACCCGTTCGTGCCCCGCGCCCTCGTCCCCTTCCTCTCCAGCCGGCTCCAGTCGATCCGCGACGGGGACGTGGTGGCGCCGGGAATCCGGGCCGTGGCGCTGCCGGGCCACACCCCGGGGACGATGGGGCTCCTCCTCTCCGACGAGGGGGTGCTGCTCACCGGGGACGCGGTGAAGAACGCCTGGGACTTCGTGCGCGGAGAGCCGCCCCCCTCGTTCTTCTCCGCCGCCGCGGCGCCCGAGAACTACCGCCGCATCCGGGAGATGGCGCGGACGGTGGTGCCCGGGCACGACCGCCCCTTCCACCTCCTCCCGGGCGGGGAGATCGCCTACGCGGCCTCGCCCGAGGTGCGGCTCGACCTCTACGCGGACCCGGCGCGAGCGCCGAGCCCGGTGAGGCTGCTGGGCTAGAGGGGAACGAATGGCCATCGCCGAGCCGACCTGCCGGGTTCTCGCCGAGGGCGAGGGAGGCCTCGTCTTCGAGTTCGGAGACGCCATCGACCCGGCGGTGAACGCCCGGGTGCACCGGCTCGCCGAGGCGGTTCGCCGCGGGCTCGGCCGCGACGTCCTGGAGGTCGTCCCCACCTACCGGTCGCTGCTGGTGCTCTTCGATCCGCTCCAGGTGAGGCGGGAGCGCCTCTCGCTTGCCATCGAGGCGCTCGTCCCCGGGCTGCTCCTCGAGGAGGGGCCGACCCGGGCGGCGCGCGTCGTCAGGGTCCCGGTCTGCTACGGCGGGGCGCGCGGCCCCGACCTCGAGTTCGTGGCGGCCCACAACCGCATCCCGGCGGAGGAGGTGGTCGCCCTGCACGCCTCGGCGAGCTACCTCGTCTTCATGCTCGGCTTCACCCCGGGCTTTCCCTACCTGGGCGGCATGTCGGGGCGCATCGCCGCGCCGCGCCTGCCCACTCCGAGGACCCGCATCCCGGCCGGGTCGGTGGGCATCGCCGGCGCGCAGACCGGGATCTACCCGGTGGAGAGCCCGGGCGGCTGGCGCCTCATCGGGCAGACTCCCCTGCGCCTCTTCGACCCGCGGCGGAGCCCCCCCTTCCTCCTCTCCGCCGGGGACCGCCTCCGCTTCTTCCCGGTGGAGGAGCGGGAGTGGGCGGACGTGGCGGAGCGGGTGGAGGCGGGGAGCTACCGGCCCGAGGTCGAGGTCGAGGAGCGGGGCGCGCCGTGATGACCGTCCTCAAGCCGGGGCTGCTCACCACCGTCCAGGACGCCGGCCGGCCCGGCTACCGCGCCTTCGGCCTGCCGGTGGCGGGGGCGATGGACCGGCTCTCGTACGCGCTCGCGAACCTGCTCGCCGGGAACGCTCCCGGCGCGGCGGCGCTCGAGATGACGCTCCTCGGCGGCGCGTTCCGCTTCTCGCGCGAGGGCTACGCCGCGGTGTGCGGCGCCGACATGCAGGCGTCCCTGGACGGCCGGCCGCTGGGACCGGCGAGCGGCTTCCCGGTGGCGGCCGGGAGCGAGCTCGCCTTCGGCGGCGCCCGGGTCGGCGTGCGCACCTACCTGGCCGTGCGCGGCGGCCTCGACGTCCCCCTCGTGCTGGGGAGCCGCTCCACCTACTCGCGCGCCGGCATCGGCGGCTTTGAGGGGCGGGCCCTGCGCGTGGGCGACGCCCTCCCCCTGGGCCGTCCCCGGGGAACCCGGCCCCCGCCGCGGTCGCTCGCCCCGGGCCTCGCCCCCGAGGTGGGGGGAGAGGTGCGGCTGCGCTGCATCCCCGGCCCGCAGGACGACCTCTTCACCACCATCGGGCGCGCCATGTTCTTCGGGGCGGAGTACCGGGTGACGAACCGGAACGACCGCATGGGCTACCAGCTCGAGGGCCCCTCCATCCAGCACGCCGGCGGGGCCGACATCGTCTCGGACGCGCTCGTCCCCGGCGCCGTGCAGGTCCCGGGGAGCGCCACCCCCATCGTCATGACCGTAGACGCCCAGACCACCGGGGGCTACGCGAAGATCGCCACCGTGATCGGTTCCGACCTGCGGCGCCTCGCGCAGGCGCGGGCCGGGGACGTGGTCCGCTTCGAGAGCTGCACCCTGGACGACGCGGTCGAGGCCCTGCGGCTGGAGAAGGGGCACCTGGACGAGGTGCGCGCCCTCCTCGAGGGAGCGTCGCGGCCGGCGGCGCGCGGGGCGCGGAGGAGGACGGCGTGAGCATCGATCTCAACTGCGACATGGGAGAGGGCTTCGGGAGCTACGCTCTCGGCCTCGACGAGGAGGTGATGCCTCTCGTCTCCTCCGCCAACGTCGCCTGCGGCTTCCACGCCTCGGACCCCGGCACCATGCACCGTACCGTCAAGCTCGCCCGGCAGCACGGGGTGGCGGTGGGGGCGCACCCGTCGTTCCCCGACCTGGT
>DATJZG010000146.1:0-4269 GCA_035499295.1 Anaeromyxobacteraceae bacterium | reverse complement strand
TTTCCGACGAGCGGCTCGACTACATCCTGGCGCGCCTGCGCGCCATCCCGCACGTCGAGATCTTCCGCCTGGGCACCCGAAACCTCGTCACCCTTCCGCAGCGCGTCACCGACGACTTCGTCTACATGCTCCGCAGGCACCAGCCCGTCTACGTGAACACGCACTTCAACCACCCGAAGGAGTGCACGGCCGAGGCCTTCGAGGCCGCCCGGAGGCTGGCCGACGGCGGTTCCGTCATCGGCAACCAGATGGTCCTGCTCAAGGGGATCAACGACGATCCCAAGACGGTGATGGAGCTGAACCACAAGCTCCTCTTGATGCGTATTCGCCCCTACTACATCTACCAGTGCGACCTCGCGAAGGGGATCAGCCACTTCCGCACCTCGGTAGAGGCCGGGCGCAAGATCATCCGCGCGCTGCGCGGGCACACCTCCGGGCTCGCAGTGCCGCATTTCGTGGTGGACGCGCCCGCGGGTGGCGGCAAGATCCCGGTGAACCCCGACTACGTGGTTCGCCACGAAGGGAAGAAGTGGGTCTTCCGCAACTTCCGGGGCAAGGAGTTCACCTACGACGAGCCCTAGGCGAGGGGGCCTGTCCTCCCCCGCGGAGGCGCGCGGGGCGCCCGCGCCTCAATCCGCTGCGGCGACACAGTCGATCTCGACGCGCGCCCCGCGCGGCAGCGCCGCCACCTGGACGGTCGAGCGGGCCGGCGGGTTCTCGGGGAAGAAGCGCCCGTAGACCTCGTTCATCCGGGCGAACTCGGAGAGGTCCACCAGGAAAACGGTGCACTTCAGGACGTGCCGCATTTCGAGGCCACCCTGGGCGAGCACGGCCTGGAGGTTCTTGAGGGCGCGCTCCGTCTGCGCGACGATGTCCCCGGGCACCAACTCGCCCGTCGCCGGGTCGAGCGGGATCTGGCCCGAGCACCAAACGGTGCGCCCATGGCCGACCGCGACGCCCTGGCTGTAGGGGCCGATGGCCTGGGGGGCTTGTGGGGTGGCGATGGTCTTTCGCATGTCTTTCCTCGAAGGCGGCTAGGTGCGCTCCACGGAGTGGACGCCCTCCACCCGCTCCAGGCTCCGCATCACGGTGGTGAGCTGCTTCAGATCCTGGACCGAGACCTCGAACGAGAGCACCGCCTTGTCCGAGGCGGACCGCACGTTCGCCTGCGTGATGTTGATCCCGGCCGCGCTGAAGGTCTGGGACACCTTGGCGAGCATCCCGGGTTTGTCCTCCGTGACCACCTTCACCGCCACCAGACGCTTGAAATCGCCCTTCACGTCCCAGGAGACGTCCACCCGTCGCTGGGGATCCATCGCTAGGGCCTTCTCGCAACGAGCGGTGTGGACCGTTACGCCGCGCCCGCGAGTGATGAACCCGACGATGGGATCTCCGGGCAACGGGTTGCAGCACTTGCCGAATCGCACCAGGACGTCCTCGATGCCGCTGATGCGCACGCCCCCGCTGGGGAGCCGGGCGACGCGCCGGAAGAGCTCGGTGAGACGGCTCGGCACCGGGACCTCGGCCGCCGGCTCGGCGAGCTTCTCCGCCGGCACGAGCTGCTTCACCAGCTGGTCGGGGGCCACCTTCCCGTACCCGACCGCGACCAAGACGTCGTCCGCGGTGCGATAGCCGAGGGCGGCAGCGGCCTTGTCGAGCAAGCCGTCCTTGGTGGCTCGAGCGAGCGAGACGCCGTAGCGGCGCAGCTCGCGCTCCGACACCTCGCGTCCGATCTCGAGGGAACGCTTGTGCTCCGCCTGGCGGATGTGCTGGCGGATCCGCGCCTGCGCGCGGCTGGTGCGCACGAAGGTGAGCCAATCCTTGGACGGGTGCGAATGGGGCGAGGTCAGGATCTCCACCGTGTCGCCGTTCTTGAGGCGGTAGCGCAGCGGGACGATCTTGCCGTTCACCTTGGCGCCCACGCACTTGTGGCCCACCTCGGAGTGGACCGCATAGGCGAAGTCGAGTGGCGTCGCCCCGCGAGGAAGGCTCTTCACGTCTCCCTTGGGCGTGAAGACGAAGACCTCGTCGGCGAACAGGTCGACCTTCACGGTCTCCAGGAACTCAGTGGGGTCGGAAAGTTCCCGCTGCCACTCCAGCAGTTGCCGGAGCCAGCCATAGGTCTCGGCGTCGCCCGCCCGGATCCCGTCCTTTCCCGGCTTCCCCCCCCCGTCGCCCTTCGAAACCTCCTTGTAGCGCCAGTGCGCCGCGACGCCCTGCTCGGCCACGCGATGCATCTCGTCCGTGCGAATCTGGATCTCGATGCGCTCCGCCCCCGGCCCCACCACGGTGGTGTGGAGCGACTGGTACATGTTGGGCTTCGGGATGGCGATGTAGTCCTTGAATCGCCCCGGCACCGGCTTCCAAAGGGAATGGATGAGCCCGAGCGCCTCGTAGCACTGCGCCACGTTTCCAACGATGACGCGGAAAGCGATGAGATCGTGGATCTGCTCGAACGGGAGATCCTGCGTCCGCATCTTGCGCCAGATGGAGTAGAGGTGCTTCACGCGGCCGTAGACCTGGGCCTCGACGCCGTTCTCCTTCAATCGATCGTGGATGAGCTCGATGACCTCGGCGACGAAGCGATCCCTCTCCTTGGCCCGACTCGACACCCTTTCCTGCAGCTCCAGGTACTCCTGCGGTTTCAGGTAGCGAAAGGACAGGTCCTCGAGCTCGCTCTTCACCGACTGCATCCCGAGGCGGTTGGCGAGCGGGGCGTAGATGTCGAGGGTCTCCCGCGCGATGCGCTCCTGCTTTTCCGGGGACATGTGCTCGAGCGTTCGCATGTTGTGGGTGCGGTCGGCGAGCTTGACCAGGAGGACACGGATGTCCTTGGCCATCGCCACCACCATCTTGCGGAAGTTCTCCGCCTGCTTCTCCTCCTTGGTGTTGCCGGCCGAGAACTGCGACAGCTTCGTGACCCCGTCCACCAGTTCCGCGACCTCCTCGCCGAAAAGCTCGGCGATCTCGTCGCGGGTGGCGAGCGTGTCCTCGATGGTGTCGTGGAGGAGGCCGGTGACGATCGACGCCTCGTCGAGACGCAACTCGGCCAGGATCCCAGCTACCTCGAGCGGGTGTACCAGATAGGGCTCGCCGGACTTCCGGATCTGCCCCTGGTGTACCTTCGCCGAGTAGACGTACGCCTTCTTGATGACGTCGAGGTCGGCTGATGGGTGATACCCGGCGACCTTGTCGAGGATGTCGTTCAGGCGAAGCAAGGGTCCCTGCCCAGCGTAGCCTCGTGCGCCGCGCCGCGGCAAGCAAGGCCTTACTGCTTTACGTAACCACTTCGGCGGTGAATGGCACGCGCGCGAGGGGAATCGCTCAGGAATTGAGCCAGCCCGGCCGTCCTGCGGGGCCCGTCCGCGCCGCTCCGTGCACGTTGGGTCTAGAGGAGCTGGCGAGCCGCCTCTGCCAACGGCGCTCGGGCGGTGCGAGGTGCGAGGAAGGAGTCGCGCTCGCAGGAGGAGGCCGGCAGCCCCGCCACCCATGCTCCGAAGCGGGCGATCCGGCAAGGCGCGCGGCCTCCCCCGATGTGATGAGGGCGGCCGCCCGGCGAGCAGGGGGGGATGCCCCCGAGAGAACGCCCGAGGTTGGGATCGAGCTATCGCTCTCCGCTGACGGCGGCCTCTAGCACGAAAGGGTGTGTGCCGGCCCGCCGGCACCGTGGCGGCAGGGGCGCGCGCCACCCACTGCCGGGACATCGCCCCTCCATGGAGCCCGTCGCCTCCGGCCCGGCTCCACCGTCGCGGCGGGAAGTCTCGAAGTTTGAGCGTGGAGGCCGCATCGGGGTAGAAGAAATGGAGAGGTCCCAAGCCTTGCTCGAGTGCTTTCACTGCGGCGGTAAGCTCGACGTCACCATGGCGGAGTGCCCCACGTGCGGCGCCGAGGTGGAGATGGGGCGTCTCACCGGCATCCTCGGCCTCGTCTGTCGCAAATGCGACGCCTACAACGAGCCAGGAACGAAGAACTGCGTCTCCTGCGGACTGCCGCTCTCTCCGGGGCGCGCCACCGCCGGACCTCCCCGTCCGGCCCCCCCGGCGCCGCGCCCGCAGGCCGGCGGGACCGACGGGCGCATGTTCGCCGATCTGTCGGTCCCTTCCCTTTCCGACCTTCCTCCGCTGGACCTCGGCTCGCTTCCGACCCAGGCCGTGCCCGAAGTGCCGCGCCCGGCCCCCGCCCCACCGCCCCGGTACGCCCCGTCGCCCTTCGGGGACTTCGACCTCGAGGAGGCCCCGGCGCCGAGCCCGGTCGCTCCGCCGCTCGATC
>DATJZG010000145.1:0-13527 GCA_035499295.1 Anaeromyxobacteraceae bacterium | reverse complement strand
AGGCGTCTATCTTCTTGCGCTGGAGGTCCGGGCTGGTCCGGCATCCTCCCGGGCGATCGTGCCGGGCTGTTTTCCGGTGGGCTCCATAACCGAGTACGGGTCCTCTTTGGCTGCGATGCGGCGGGGCGTGTACCGCCCGTGTACAACCCTCATCGCCTTCACTCGAGGCTGGGTTACCAGAGCCCGGCGGAATTCGAGCGGAGGTGGGGCCGCGCCTATGCTGCTTGAGTCATCGCTTACGTCGGCGCCTCGCGGCCGCACGACGCACGGCCTTCGCGATCCGCCAACGCTTCCAGTTGGCCACACCACCCGGGAGGTGTCGTACACCGCCGCGGGTGACCTCGACCTGAAGAACCTCGGTCGCATGAGCCACAACGAGGTCCCGGAGCCACTCCGCCATGGTTGGCCGGCGGGAAGCTACCGGATGCTCAGACAGGAGCGCCTGCTCCAGAGCGCCCCATTCAGCGTCTGCAAATCGTACGAAGACACCATGCCGACGGGGATGCTTGAGAGGTGGACGTCCCGGCCGAGGCACCACTTCCTGATATCAGAAACTCCTGCTGGCCGACCCACCCAAGACAGGGCCGCACGACCGAGGGGCCACCACCGCTATACCGGAGGAGTAGAATACGTCGACCGTAGCCTCTGGCTCACAGCGAAGCCAGAAGCGCTCCACGGGATCGGGTCAACTCCATGGAGTGGTTTGGAGTCTGCTCCTGAAAGCCGACTCCGAAGGGCCTACCTTCATCTCCCATGCAGCTGTTGCGCAGCGTGTCAGGCCATCCCTGACCCATTTCTGCGCTCTGCGGCGCACGTTCGGCAAGGACAGCTCGACGGACTCGCTCCTTCTCCCGCAACGCCGTCGCCAGCTCATTGTTGACGTGTATCAGCTCGTCCGGCAATGCCAGCTCGTCTCTCACCACCGATTCTCCCGCGAATGCGCCCAAGCCGGAACGCCAGGTGGCCGGTGGCGGCGATGCTGCTCCATGGGTGGACCGGCCAGACCTTGGACGCCATCGTCACTAGCGCATCGAGGAAGGCACCTGGGTTCGCATCACCGCGCCGCCGACCGAGGGCAAGGTGGTGCGGAACGCTGCGGGCTCAAGGTCGGGCAGCGGGTGCGGTTGGCCGCGGCCGATGCGGCACGCGGCTCATCGACTTCGTCGGGGTCCAGCGGGGTGGTCAGGCCACGAGCGCTCGATACACGACGTCGGTCGAGTGCAGCGCGGACTCGTAGCCGAAGCTCAGGCGATCCCCCTCGTGCGGCGCGTGCTCGAGCAGCCCCATGAACCCGTCGCCCGCGGGCGAGACCGCGACGCCGCGGAGCTCCTGCCCGCCCAGGCGGGCTAGAAGCGGCAGGCCGCGGAGCGCAAGCTGAACGCCCCTGACGGTGATCTTCATGGCGAAGCCGGGCACCTGGCCGGGAGCCAGGGGCTCGAAACGCGCTATGAGCCCCGCGGCGGGCTCGAGGCCGCGGGGCGTGTTGTCGGAGGTGGTCATGGGGTCCTCGGGGTCAGAGCGCCATCAGGCATAGCGTGTCGAAGTAGAACGGCATGGTCCCGGCACCGAGCTCGAGCTCGACAGCCTGGAGGTGCTCAAGGTCGGCGCCCCGGAAGGCGACGAGCGGTATGGCCACCGTCTGGAAGTGGAGTTTGGTCACGTTCACCACTTCCCCGCTCAGGCTCGACTTGGCCACCCCTTCGCGGGGGACCCACAGTTCGTGGAAGAAGGGTGGCTTGGGCGCCCGCACGCCGCGCGTGTCGAGGGCCGCCGGCCCGGCCTCGCTCGCGGCCGGCGAGGAGCCCTCCCCGGTGAAGATGCGCAGCTTCCACGGCGGGAACCTCGAGAGAATCGTGCCCGGCGCGCTCACGTCGAAGCCGGCGGTCATGCGGAAGCAAATGTGCGAGTAGGGCCTGGTGTTCCGGAGGGGCCCGGCAGGGATCTCGGTGCGGTAGACCACCTGGGCGGCAGAGCCGGGGCGCGCGTCCAAGATCCGAGTTTGGTGAGGTACGCGGGGCGCCAGCGGAATCGTGGAGTTCCCGTCCGGCCGGTTGCCGAGCTCGAACTCGACCGTCTGCGAGGAGGTGTAGGACGCCGGCCCAGCCAGTGCGTTCCGACCGGGGGGGTCCCTCTGGAACCCATCGATGAGGCAGTGGGTCGGCACCATGTACTGGATGGCCACGTCGGCGGCACTGATCCCGGCCCCGGCAGCGAGCGGGAACACCTCTCCCTTGAAGCGGGCCTCCAGCGCCTCGCCGCCAAGGGCCCACCGGAAGAAGCCGCCGATGTACTCCCTGGCCAGCGCTTTGTGGGCGTCGATGGACCGGTACTCCGTCGGCGAGGGACAGGCGGGCGGGCCGGGCGGCGTCGTCACGCCGCAGGTGGGATCGCTCGGATACGGCGATTGGTCCACCAGTCGGTGCGAGGGATCGCCGTGCTGGAAGGCGGGGCCCGGCGAGTGGCTGTTGTCCCAGGTCGTGTTGAACCGGTTGTGCGCGACGCCGCGCACGAAGATCATGGTGTCCCACCTAGTCATGCTGCGATCGTAGTGGCGGAAGCCGGTGCCGGTGCGCTCCAAACCGCCGCCCACTCCGCTGACGTCACCGTCGTGCGACCCGTACACGACCAGGAACCGCTCCACCGGCGAGGCCATGACCGGCCGGTCGCTGGGGCGCGCCGTCCCCTTGCTGTCGGTCGGCGCCAGCGCGCAAACCGCCTTGATCTGGATGGGGGTGGCAGGAGGCGCCGAGCTGGCATTCCGCCCGGCGTTGTCCAGGGCGCCCTTGACGACGCCGTCGCCGCCGCGGGAGTGCCCCAGCAGCCCCACGCGCCCCAGGTCCAGATGGCCCGCGAGCGGCGAGGCGATGCCGCCGGACTGGATCCGGCGCAGGAGGTCGAGGTAGGCCATGACCAGGTCGGCGCGGGTCTGCACCATCGCGTCGAGCGCATTGGCGGGGTTGGTGCTGATGGCGAACGACACCACGCCGCTCCGGGCCAGATCCTCCTGAAGGTACTCGTAGCCGGCATGGCTTAGGATCTCGCGCACCCACCCGTCGGCGGTCCCCGGGATCTTCTTCCAGGGGCCACGGCCGGCGGTGGCCGGCGGCGTGACGGGGGATTGCCTCACCTCCTGCACGCCATGGTTCCCAGGGAGGATCAACACCACAGGGTACGGGCCGCCCGGTGCCACGTCGGTCGGTGAGGCAGCGGTTCCGGGGTAGAAGGCCTTGGTTTTGAGGCCCATCTGGAAGTCCGCCGGCGATGCCGGGTCCGGGCGCTCGATCTCCAGCAGCGCGAGGAGGTCGATGAGAGTGAGCGGGAGGAGGCCGGGGAAGGCCTCCTTGTCCAGGCCGCGATCGGTGGTCTTCCGGGTCGGCTGCGTGAGGTACTCGAGGGTGTCGCCCTTGATCCACTCCAGGTAGTAGTTCACGTTCACCCACTCGGTGGCGGGCAGCTCCCAGGAGCGCGGCGTCGGGGTGGGGCTCGTCTCCTCCAGGCCACCGTCGAGCGCGCCGGCGTCGGGGATCCCGAGCCCGGACCAGGGCGGCTCCTCCGCGCCAGGCGCGTCGTCGAGCCCTTGCCGAGGTGGGAGCGAAACGGGCGCAACAGCCGGAAGGATCGGCCGCGAGCGGATGACGATCTGGTTCTGTGGGACGCGTCCGCGGGAATCCACCACCCTCACGTAGGCCGGGATGCGCCCCTGCCCCGCCGGTGACCGCCACACCGCCTCGGCGTACCATCCATCGCCCGCGCCCTCCGCGTCGCCGCTCGATAGCGCGTCCGCGTCGTGGAGCTCCGGGCCGGCCACGTGCGCCACCTGGGCCCTCACCCGGAATCCTCCCCGGGCGCGGAGCAGCAGGTCTCCGGGCCGAAGGCGATCGTTGAGCCCCGACCCAGGCCAACCGACCACTTCGTAACCGTCAATTGGGCCGAGCATCTCGTTCAGATCCCGTTCGGCCTCGGCCAGCCCCGGTGCCACCCAGGGCGTCCCGGTCCCGCTCGGCTCGTCCCATCTCGACATGGACTCGCTCCTCTCCGTTCAGCCGCCCGCCGGCGGCCCGTGGCGCGTCACGACGCAGTCGTGCAGCGCGATCTCGAGCCGGTTCAAAACGGAGATGTCGCTGGGAGCACCCAGCACCGCCAGCGCGTAGCGGACGGGCGCGGCCCCCCCTCGGTCCACCCGCACAACGGCGCCGTCGCTCAGCCGGCCGTCCCAGGTGCCGATGCCCACTTTCCCGTCGATCTGCGAGGAGGGCCGCTGGGGGCTGGCGGAAAGGAGGGCCCCACGGAGAAACGGGGTACCGAGCAGGGCGATCATCTCCGCGCTCGCGCCCGAATCGACCAGCGCGCCCTGGGCCATGAGCCCCAGTAGGCGGGTGACCTGTAGCGCCGTGCCGGCGAAGTTCGATACGCGGTGCCCGGGCATGGCCCAGCGTGGCGTGAGGAGCTGCCCGGCGCCGTCCGCCGGAAGCCAGTCGTTGCCTCGGTAATCGCCGGAGATCCAGAGGCCGACCTTCTGGACCGGGTCGAAGAACCCGGCCGAGGCGAGGACGCCGTTGATGTACGGATAGCTCAGCAGCCCGATGACCCGGCTGGCCCCCACGTCGTTGGACATCCCCAGCATGGCCTTCATCGCCTCGAGGAACTTGCCCGGCGGCCTTCCGTGCGCGCCGGCGGCGAAGATCTCGTGGTCGGCATGGGGAGGATCGTCCTGGGTGAAGCGGGCCGTGCCGTCGTCGGGCGAGAGGGTGAGAATTCGTTCCAGGGCGGGGAACCCTCGCGGCAGCCTGGGGAAGGCACGGTCGAGCTGCGGCTGCCAGGCCTTCCTCAGATCCGAGAAGACCCGGTCCACGAAGCCAGGGGCGCCCGGCGCGAGGCCTCCCTGGACCACGGAGCGGGCATGCGCGGAGACCCTGGCCCGCAGCACGAAGGCCACGTACAGCGGATACAGCTTGGCCAGGCTCCCCACGTAAAGCATGTCGGTGTCGTTGCGGCCGGCGTAGGGCGGCAGTGCCGGGTCGCCGGTGAGGTCCACCACCGCGGCGCACAGGCCGCGCAGCTCGGCCGGACGTGCGGCGGCCTCTATGCAGTCGATGAAGGCCTGGTTGGTCATCTCCCGCGGCATGCTCACCGGGTGCGGGAAGGGCGAGATCACGGCGGCATCGCGGTCGTCCTCAGCCGAGTCGTCTCCGCTCAGCCAGGAGGTGCCGGCCACCGGTCGGAGCACAAGCTGGTCGGGGTCGCCGACGCGGGCGTTGTTGGCCAGCCGCCGGTAGGCGGGGGTCGGCGCCCAGCCGTCCCGGGTCCGCTCCACCGTCTCGGCGTACCATCCGTCGCCGTGGGCCTCCGTCTGGGCGCCGGGAGAAGCGCCCTCCGGGCCTTTCCGGTCGGCCGTGGTCAGCAGGGCGACCAGGGGGACCCTGCTCCGACCGGGGGCGAAGCGGACCAGGATGTCGCCCGCCTGCACCGGCTCCAGGGCGAGACCGGGCAACCCCACCACGTCATAGTCCTGCGGGTGGCCCAGCGCGGACTCGAGCTCGCGCTCGAGCTCGGCCGTCCCCGCTTCCGACCACGCCACCACCGGGCCGGCACCGGAGCTCGCCTGCGACTGGCCGCCAGCCCGCTCCCGGAACATGGTCCTCAGCGCCTCCAGCGCGGCCTCGGTGTCGAGCTGCCCGGCCCCGGTTCGCATGGGATCACCCTCCAGCCGGCGCGCGCTCCCGAGCAGGAGGAGCCGCGTCTCGGCGATGTTCAGCGGGCGCGGCGCCTCGCCCATGAGGACGGCAGCGGCGCCGGCCACATGCGGAGAGGCCATGCTGGTCCCTGACAGCTCCAGCAGGCCTCCCGAGCCCGGCTGGGCTCCGGGGGGAGTGGATCGCGCCGCCAGGATCCCGACCCCGGGCGCTACCAGGTCGGGCTTTCCGCGGCCGTCGCGGCTCGGTCCACGGCTGGAGAAGGGCGCCGGCAGGCCGGACGCCGGATCGATCGCCCCCACCACCAGCGTGCGATGACCGGTGGCGATGCTGCCGATGGTGGCGTCGTCCGTGGCCACGTCGGGGCGGAACCTCGACTGCGCGGTCGCACCACCGGGATCGCGCTCGATCCAGGCGTGCCACCGCCCGTCCACCACGTCGGCGCCGATCAGGCGCACCGTCCAGCTCCCCGCGGGCGCACCCGGCTCCAGGAAAATGTCCAGATGGTGGTCGCCGTTCAGGGGATCGCGCTCCCGGTGATAGGCGAACCCGACCACCTCGCCCGCCACCTCGACGGGGCCGCGCTGACCGAGCTCGAGCAGGACCCGGGCAAGGTCGCCCGGGGCGGCCAGCTCGACGGAGAGGCGATCGAACCCGGGGTACCAGAGCTCGAGCTCGTTGGGGGTCGGGTCGCCGGGCTCGACGATCCACTCGAGCTCCTGCCATTGGCCGGGTCCCAGCACCCCGGCAGCGTGTAGGTGCTTGCCGAAGTAGTTGCCGGCGGACTGGACGATGGCGCGTCCCGGGGCCTCCTCGAGGAACGCGTCCATCCCCCGCTCGACGCATGACCTGCCGGTATGATCGCCGGCGGTCCTGCCGAGGCTGAGGTTCACCACCAGCGGATCGCCCCCCGCCACTTCGCGGACGAAGTCGATCGCCTCGAGGATGCGAACCGAGTCGCCGAGATCGCCGTCCCCGGTCTGCAGACGCGTGGCCAGGTGCACGAAGGTCAGCTCCGCTTCCGGCGCGACACCGCGCATCGAGCCCGGAAGCCGACCGCCTCCGGCGGCGATGTCCATCACGTGCGTGCCGTGGGCGCCGGCGCGGCCCGGCCCGTAACCGAGGGCGGCGTAGGGGTCCGGCTGCCGCAAGGCGGCGTCGATGCGCTCCTGCGTGAAGATGCGCCCGTACCCCCAGCGGTTCCCGTCGCCGGGTCCGCGCTGGTCCCAGATGGCGCGCAGGCGGGTACGGCCCTCGGCGGCCAGGAGGTTGGGATGGGCGAAATCGCACCCCCAGTCGAGGAAGGCCAGCAGGCATCCCTTGCCGGCGGCGCCGGCGACGCCGCGGGAATACGGTTCGGGCTCGACCCGACCCGCTTCCGACCAGTCGTCCGCCGGACCGACCACCCGCGCCGCCTTGAGGCTGCGGATGGCCGGGTGGCGGCGCACGTCCGCCACCCGGCCCACTCGCACGCGGCCGGTGACCAGCTCCGTGCCGAAAGAGGCCACCACCCGGAAGTCCGGGGGCAGCGCGGCGCCGGCAACGACCAGCGCCACCGCCTCGATCTCGCGGTCCGAGGGCTCACGCCGGATGGCCTCTTCGAGGGCCGGATCCATGGCAGGCCATCGACCCTTAGTACCTGCGGTAAGGGCGCCGCGGGCCTCCGCGGTACTTGGTCAGGAGCAGCGCGCCGGCGCCGGCGATCGCCATGACCCCGGGGGCGACGAGCGCCCACCCGTTCGTGGGCGTCTCCTTGAGGAGATGTGGACGCATGACCTCCCGAATGATCGCCGCGCCGACGGGAGCGGCGAAAGCCACCAGCCAGAGATCGTTGCGCCGTCCGGCGGGGAAGCTGGAGAGCGCCAGGGCCATCTCGGCGGTGGCGATAGTGTAGTCGGTACTGCGGACGACCATGTCGGTTGTGGACGACAGGGCCTTGGGCTCATCGGTCGCTTCGGCCATGGTTCATTCCTTTCTTCTTGGGCGCACTGCTAGCCCTCGACGCTGCGGATGAGCGAATAGGTGCCGAGGTCGCGGAGCACATCCCGGACGGCCTCGGCCGCAACGATCAGGACCGTGTTCCGCGCGCTGCGGTTGTCGGAGCGCGCGCCGGTGCGCGACGCGCGGCGCGCGCGCATCAGGTCGGCGGAGAGCCTCCTGACGTGGCCTTGGGTCGAGGCCAGCTCGCGCCGGACCCGGCTCAGCTCCCCGAGGGTCGCGACCTTGCTCGGGAGCTGGATGTTTGCATTCCCGGCCGGCGTCCTGACCACCGCCGTCTGCACGCCGCGCAGCGGTGCCGACGGCCTCCGCGGCGGCGGCCGCTGCCAGGGCAACGCTTCCCCATCATACTCCGGCTCGTACTCCGAGTCCTCGGACTCGTCGTTCTCCCAGGGATCGGCCGCCTCGAAGGGCTCGGCCTCGTCGACCTCGTCGTACTCCCAGTCACCAGCGGATGGCATGCGGTTCCTCCTTCGTCGTGTTCACTGCTCTGGTACGACCTCCACTGTCGGCGGAGCCTGCCGTGCGAATAGGTCCGGTCGCGCCTGGAACAGGGGCAGGACGAGCTCCGCGAACGCCTGCGGGTCGACGTCGAACGTGCCCGCCCCTCCCTGGCCCCCGCAGCGCCGGCACTCGGGGTTGAGACCCCAGCAGCGACAGGCGCCCAGCGCGCGCGCCGCCCACTCGTTGTGGCGCGAGAGGAAGCGGCAGGTTCGCTGGAGGCGGGCGGTGTCCGGACGGGCGAACCCCGGTGGCGCGTCGGGCTCCGGTCCATCCTCGGGGTCGTCAGACTTGAGCCGCTGCATCAGGGCCTCCAGGAGCTGGACGCCCATCACCGCCCAGGGCGGCATAACGCCGTTCGAGGCCACGTCGGGGACTCCGGTCTCTGACATGTCGTGCCTCCCGTCCGGCTCACCGGAGCCGGGCTACCCGCTGGCTCACCAGCCAGCTGATCGCATCGTTCTCCGCCTCGCTCTCGCCACTGCCGCCCGCAGCCGGCGTCGGGGACGACGCGATGGAGCCCCCTGCCTCCGAGGACTTGGCCAGGTTTCCGACGATCGCCTGGAGCTGGGGGCTCTGCAGGAGCGCGAGGACCTGGGAGAGCGTTCCGGCCGAGCCGGCGAGCGGAGCTGTCGGCGGCGGCGTCGCCGGTGCTGGCGTCGGGGCAGGCGCGGCAGTGGGTGCCGGTGCGGGAGCCACCGCGACCGGCGCGGGCGCGCGCAGCGGAGGCGGGGGCGAGGTGGCAGGCCGGCCCTGGGGCTTGGCCGCTGCCTGCGCAACGCCCATCGCGGCGCCACCGAGCGCGCCGATGAGGGTCCCCCAGCCCGGATATACTGACGTCCCGGCCGCAGCGCCCTGCGCGGCGCCGGGAAGGGCGGCAGCAAGCCCCTGCTGGAAGTCGAAGCCCTCGGAATCGGTCCCGAACCCATCGTCACGCATACGTCCTCCCGCCGTCGCTCACCTCGGTCAGCAGCGCCACCGGGACGACCATGTTGATCCTCCTGGCCACCCGGACGATCCCGTACTCGCCGGGGCGATCGCCCGAGTCGGAGAGCCCGACCAGGATCCCGACGAGCTCCCACTCACCGTCAAGTGCGCCACGGATGCCGTCCAAATCGGGGACGAAGACGTCCCGCACCCGGAACCGCACGCGTGGTCCCGATGTGCCTCGAAGCCCGGAATCGCGGGTTGCGCTCATCGAGGGGAGGCAAAGCATCTCCGGTGCCAGCTGCGGGGGAACCGATCGCCGGGCACTTGCACGGCGGCCACCCTTCCGGTGCTGCGCGGCGGATCAGTCCCGCTCGAGCACCGGTGCCCCGTCCGGTTCGATCCGGAGCTCGCTGAGCTTCTTGTACAGGCACCGCTCACTGATCCCGAGCATGGCCGCCAGCTTTCGCCGGGTCGTGCCCTCGCTCCCCAAGGCCCGTCCCAGGAGGCGCTGCTCGAAGCGGCGTACCACGTCGCCGAGAGCGATCCGCTCCTGGCAGATGGCCGCCCAGGCCCCCTCGATGACCGCGTCGCTGATCGGGTCAGCGCTGGGCGCATCTTCGCGCTGGGGAGGGAGATCCTCCAGCCCGAGCGTGTCGCCCGAAACCTTGGCGAAGAGCATCCGCTCCACCTCGTGCTCGAGCTGGCGCACGTTGCCGGGCCAGCGGGCCCGGGAGAGCCTGTCGGCTAGCGCCGGATCCACCGACCGGATTGGTCCGTAGAGATCCTGATGGCGCGCGGCCAAGGCCAGGATCAGAGTGGCGAAGTCGTCTCCTCGCTCGCGCAAGGGCGGGAGCCGGATCTTGATGACCTCGAGGCGATAGAGGAGGTCGGCCCGGAATGCCCCCTTCGCGACCAGCGACTCGAGTGGCGTGTTGGTGGCCACGATGGTACGCACGTCGACCCTGTGCTCTCGGTCAGACCCCACCGCCCGGACGGTCCGGCGCTGGAGCACGTCGAGGAGCTTGGGCTGGAGCGACGGCGAGAGGTCGGAGACGTCGTCCAGGAACACCGTGCCATGATCACCGGCGCGGAAGAGGCCGAGGCGGTCGTCGACCGCACCGGAGAAAGCCCCCCGTGTATGTCCGAACAGCTCGCTCTCCGCGACGGAGCCGGAGATGGCCGCGCAGGGAGCGGTGACAAAGGGGTGCCTGCAGCGCTTGGGATCGAGCCGGTGGATAGCCTCAGCCACGACCATCTTGCCCGTCCCTGACTCGCCCTCGATGAGAACCGTGGCGTCACTAACGCGCGCCACGCGCCACACCTGGTGAAGCAGCGGCTGCAGCCGGGGGGAGCGGGTGACGAAGCCGAGTTCGGCGAAGGTCCGGAACAGCTCCTCCTGTACCGGAGGAGTTTCGTTTCGCGCGTGCATCGTCTGGTCCGTGAAGGGCCGAACGCCAGGCTGCACGGCCTGTGACTTCAGGTGAGGACTATTTCGGGGCTGCGCGTCGAAGTAAAGGTTTCCTGAGTGGCGGGACAGCGCGATCCGGGGCTGACTGCCCGTACGCGTAGAGGCCAGGACCTGGCAGGGGCTGGTGCCACGAACTCGAGGAGCGGCCACGGACCTGCCGGGAAAGGCAGCGCGACTGCACCAATACGCAGCGTCCCAGGCGCTTCCGCCGCCGAAGCGGTCGCCGGTGCGCAAGCGACGAGTTGGCACCCTCGATGCTTCGGCCCGGCCTTGGAGGAATCCCCATGGCCGGTCCGACGACCCTGCGCATGCGCTTTCCCTCGCAAAACCTCGGCGCCCTCATCGACACCATCGTGCTCGTCATGATGGAAAACCGCTCCTTCGACCACCTGCTCGGGTGGATGAGCCTTCCACCCTACGGGAACCGAAAGGATGTCGAGGGCCTCCGAGGCCCCATCGATCCGGCGACCGGGGAACTGACCGACCTCGCCTACCGGAACCGCGCCCGAAACCGCACCTGGCGCCCCTACACGGCCGACCGGGACGTGCCCCTGCGGGCCGATCTACCGCACGGGCGAGCCGGAACTCGGACGCAGATGCACTACGTGCTCCCGGGGTACCTGGCGGACCCGACGACGGGGGAGAAGTACGTTCGGCAGGGGTTCGCCATGGACGGTTTCGCCCAGGCGTACTTCGACGAGAACCCCTCGGTCCCCTGGGGCCTGCCCCGCTGTGATCCGATGATGATGATGCCCCCGAGCCTGGTCCCCGCCACCGCTTTCCTGGCCCGCTCGTTCATGGTGTGCGACCACTGGTTCTCGCCCATCCCCACCGACACGCACCCGAACCGGCTCATGTCCCTGTGCGGGTTCACCAAGATCGACCAGACCAGCGGCGAACCCCTGCCGCTCCCGGATCATCGGACCTTGCTCGATTGGTGCGACGACCAGAAGCTGCGCTGGCGGGTGTACCGCCAGGCGCACTCGTTCCTCACCCTCTTCACCATGCGGCGCCCCCTCGGCCTGGAGCGCGACCGCTCGCGCTGGAGGCACACCTCGCAGCTGGCTGACGACTTCAGGCGCGAATCGAAATCCACCTTCCCCCACCTGGTGATCGTCGAGCCTTCGTACAGCGACGATCCGACGGTGAAGAAGCCCAACGACAACCATCCACCCAACCCGATGGCGCCGGGAGAGGCGTTCCTCGCCGACGTCTACCGCGCCGTCACGAGCAACCCCGAGCGCTGGCAGCGCACGCTGATGATCGTGGTCTACGACGAGCACGGCGGATTCTTCGACCACGTGCCGCCATTCGCGGTCACGACCCCCAGACCCGGGTTCGAGGACGACGCCTGGAAGGACCGGAGCTCGTTCACGACCAGCGGGCCCCGGGTGCCGGCGATCGTCGTCTCGCCCCTGGTGGCCCCGGCGAGCTGCTCGAGCCTCCGTTTCGACCACACATCGGTCCTGCAGCTCCTAGCGGACTGGGCCACCCCCGGGTACGGGTACTCGGAGATCGTCGCCGCCAGGCAGGCCGAGGGCCGGATCGACCGCCTCGCGGCAGCGATCCTGGACGCCCCGCTGCAGGGGAGGGCTCCGGCCATGCCGGCCGTTCCTCCCGCCACCTCCTTCGCGACGCCGGCGCAGCGGGCCACCACCGCGGGCACGCTCGCCTTTGCCCGCCTACCGCGCGAGGCGGGCTCGAACGGAAGCGACTTGGTCGCCACGGTGGATGGCGAGGTGGAGGCGGCGCTCGGGCCGGTGGGCGCCTACGACGTGGTCGCGCTGCCGGGCAGCCCGCCACGATCTCCCCTCCGGGCCGGCGACATCCTCCTCCGTGCCAGCCCCGGCGACGGCCCGGGGCCAATGATCGCCCGGCTCACCACCGCGCTGCTCCACGCGGCTGGGGCGTTCCCACCCGGAGTAGAGGCGGAGGGCCAAGGGGACGGGTGGTATGCGGAGGCGCTGGATCGTACGCCGACCGGGTGGGCCGATGCGCCCTCTTACCGCCGAGTGGTCGACGACAGCGGGTTCGTCCGACCTGGACAGATCCTGCTGCGTCGGATCGACGGAGCAGACGGGTAGTGGTGGGCAGGCCGTCGACGCGTTCGGCGGCCAAGCTGAGCCGCCGGTGGCCCGCATCCTCAAGCGGGCCGGCCGCGAGCGGCGCGAGGAGCTGGACCGCTTGGGCTATGTGGGCGTCGATCGCACGCTCGATGCAGTCTGACGTTGCTTCGGGATTATCGGCGAGGCGGTCTCGCACGTCCCCCAGGTCGAGCCGCTGCGGAAACTACTCGCAGGCCCGTACCGCAACCAATCGCTGCGCGTCCGCCCCGATACTCGAAAGCCAGCAGCAAGATAGCCGCAAAACTCCTGCTAATCCTAATGCCGTTCACTTACCGACCCGCCGTTTGAGAGGATAGTTGCTCATCTTGATTTTCACCGCTCCTGGGTAGCGCCGCTGTGAACGCCGTGGCGGCAGCACAAAGCGAAGGACTTCGGCCCGCAGCTCACGGAGATGGCGCGGGATCGCTCCGGGCTTTGCAACGGCGCACCAGAGCCACTCGTCACGGATTAGGCGGAGAGCCATGACGAAGCTGATCTGGTTCGGTGAAACCTCGGCCTCCTCCGCGATGCGCATCATTTCGAGCCGCACCAGGTTGTAACCGAGGGCGATGCCCCAGAGCTCTTGAGCGATCCCGGCAGGGCGGCGGCTTCGGATCGCTTCTTGACGATCGAGCATCTCCGCCTTCACTTCGTCCTAGCCGAGATCGATCACCCACCCACGATGCTCCGGTAGACACAAACTTGACCCAGGCCGAACCCGCACCGATAGTGGGGTTGGCTGGCTTGCTGCGGCTCGTGGGGTGGTGGCGAGGGCGGGATGGAGGAGTCGCCCAGCGAACTGTTCCCGGAGCAGGGACCGTCTCGTGCGGCG
>DATJZG010000144.1:0-3026 GCA_035499295.1 Anaeromyxobacteraceae bacterium | reverse complement strand
CGCGCTCCGGCAGCTGCGCGCTGGCGGCGTGCAGGTTCTCGAGGAAGACCTGGAGCGCCTATCACCCTTGGTGCACGCTCACATCAACATGCTCGGCCGCTATCACTTCACGGTTCCGGAGGCGGTGCTCAGGGGAGAGCTCCGGCCCTTGCGCGATCCGAATGATCCCGACGAGATCCTGAACGTTGGCGCAGCGAGTGCTTGACCAGGCAGCCCGCCGCGCACCCCGGAGGGGCGTCGGAAACCCGGTTTCTTGTTCCATTGCTACTCGACCCCCGGAACCGGGCGTAGCGCCCCCGACATCCGGCCGGGCGGAATTTTCGGCGGTTTGGGCTTACACCCCCCTCATCGACAGAGGACACCAAGCGACCCATCGGGAGGGGGGGGTTGTCATGGAAAAATGGCTGGCATCCCTGAAAGAACTAACGCGTTGGTCGCTTAGCTCGGTTTCCTTGCGACGACGTTCACAATGCGGCAACTGTTCGCAGCTGGGGCGCCAGGACCCCAAGTCGTTGATCCTGAACAGGAGCGACTGATGCAGTTCAACCACGTCAAGCTCGAAAACTGGCGCAACTTTGTCTCGGTGAACGCCGCGCTGGACCGCCGCGTTTTCATCGTGGGAGCGAACGCATTGGGTAAGTCCAATTTCCTCGACGCCTTCCGTTTTCTTCGCGACATCGCCGACCCTCAGGGTGGCTTCCAGAGGGCCGTGAAGGACAGCCGGGGAAGCGTGTCCAAGATTCGCTCGCTCTACGCCAGGCGTAACCCGAATGTCGCCGTCGAGGTCGAGATTGACTTGGACGAGGCGAAGGCGTGGAGCTACCGGCTGGAGTTCACGCAGGACAATCAGCGCCAGCCGATCATCAAGAAGGAGATCGTGCGGCGCGGTGACAACGTTGTCCTCACGCGGCCAGATGACGAGGACAAATCGGATCCAAGCCGGCTCACGCAAACCCACCTCGAGCAGGTGAGCGCGAACAAAGAGTTCCGGCAGGTGGCGCGCTTCCTCGGGAGCGTGAGGTACCTGCACCTGGTACCGCAGCTCGTCCGGGACCCCGACCGCTCTGCCGGCCGCGTTGGGGACCCGTTCGGAGGCGATTTCCTCGTGCAGCTCGCCCGGATGAAGAAGTCGAACCAACGTCAGCTGGACTCTCGGCTTGGCAAGATCAAGGACGCGCTCAGGGTTGCCGTCCCGCAATTGAAGGATCTTGTCCTCGAGCCCGACGAACGGGGTGTGCCTCATCTCAAGGGGCTCTACGAGCACTGGCGGCCAAAGGCAGGCTGGCAGCTCGAGGACCAGTTCTCGGACGGGACACTGCGGCTGCTTGGGCTCCTGTGGGCGCTTCTCGACGGCAACGCTCCGCTCCTCCTCGAGGAGCCGGAGCTATCCCTGCATGAGGCTGTGGTCCGGCACATTCCATCGATGATGGAGCGGGTAGGGCGGAAGGTGGAGCGGCAGACCATCGTCAGCACCCACTCTGCCGAGATGCTTTCGGACGAGGGCATCGGGGCGGAGTCGGTTTTGTTGCTCGTGCCGACGCGCGAGGGAACGAATGTCGTAGCTGCCGCAGAGGACGAGCAGATCCGCAGTCTCCTCGAGGGTGGGATGACGGTCGCTCAGGCGGTACTGCCGCGGTCGGCGCCGCCCAGCGTCGCAGAACTTTCGCGCTTCGCCGGGCCATGACGACGCGTACGGTGAACATCGCCGTCGAGGGGCTCGCCGACGTGGGCGTGGCACGGGCGCTGTTGAAGGCTTCCGGCCTGGCGCCAGTCGACCAGCCCTACGTCATGAACGGCAAGGGCAACCTTAACAAGCGTATTCCGGCCTTTTGCAACGCGGCGGCTCACGCGCCGTGGCTCGTCCTACGCGACCTCGACCGGGACGCGCTGTGCGCAGGAGAACTCGTTGCCGATCTTGCGCCGAGCCGTCCGCCACTGCTGTGCCTCCGGATCGCGGTTCACTCGGCCGAGTCCTGGCTGCTCGCGGATCGCGCACGGATCGCTGCTTTTCTGCATGTCTCGCCCGCACTTGTCCCGGTGCAGCCCGATCTGGAAGTCCATGCAAAGCAAGTCCTGGTCGGCCTCGCCAGAAAATCCCGCCGCCGCGAGATCTGGGAGGACATGGCGCCGCGCCCCGGGAGCACGGCGCGGGTCGGTCCGAACTACACGGCGCGGGTAAATGAGTTTGCCGAGGAGGTGTGGGACCCGCGCGCCGCGTCGCAGGCCAGCCCGAGCCTCGCACGGTGCCTGGCCGCGCTCGCGAGGTTGCGCGGCTGAACGGATAGTAGATGGGCTGTTCGGCCCGGATGGCTCGGCCTACGCGCGCAGGCAGGCTGGCGCGTGGGCCGACGCGAGCGGCGAGAGGCTTCGCATGGCGCGGTGCATGCGCGCGTGTCGGCGAGGGTCCAGGATTGAGCGATGTCGTTCAGGTCGCCCAAAGAGTTCCGCACCGTGACCCGCGCGTCGTGAAGGGGTCGGCGCTCAAGGCGCTGGAGAGGGACAACTAGTGTTTCGCTGGTGGTGAGAAAGGGGGCATGGCGCCTACAAGGCCTTGACCCAACATTCGTGTCACCAAACGTAAAGTAGGCTCACGTTCTCAGTGTTATCGCGGGCTTTCGTCCGCAAGATGCGCTCCACTGCAGCGCTTCGAACCGGACATGAACCGTCGCAGGGGGCCCGTGAAAACGTCAGTGAAGACGGACTGATGCGCGGAGTACCTCCCGTCACCTTGCGGCTCGTGACACGAATGTTGGGTCAGGGCCACAAAGGGAGAGCTCACGGAGGCACGTATCCGCTCGCTCGACTCCAGCAAACCTCTACTGAATATGCGGCGTTTCGCCTACGCCGTTCCCCGCTTCCCGAGAAGGCTCGCTCTTCGATGCCCGCCATAACGTCGCGGGTTGGATCGGCACGGTGGTTTCCCCGGACCAGAAACTGCAGCCCCGGCTATGGCTTCTGCCTGCTGTAGTTCGGTCCGCGGATACGACGAGATCGCGACGAGCATCGGTTAGCAGCGCGTCCCTAAA
>DATJZG010000143.1:0-42196 GCA_035499295.1 Anaeromyxobacteraceae bacterium | reverse complement strand
CCGGAGCGCTGCGCCGAGTTCGAGAAGCCCGGGCGCGCGCAGGAGTCGGTCCGGCTCGGCTCGGCGCTCCAGCTCGACATGGGCGCGCTCATCGGGCGCTACGGGCGCACCGCGAAGAAGCTCGCCGAGCGGCTCCTGGGGGAGGGGCTCTACGCGGTCGCCTCCACCGATCTGCACGGTCCGGTGGACGCGCAGCGGTGGATCACCGAGGCGCTCGCGGCGCTGGAGAAGCGGGCGGGAGCGGCCGAGGTCGAGCGCCTCTGCCGGGAGAATCCGGGGCGCGTGCTCGCCGGGGAGGAGATCCAGTGAAGCGAGTTCTGCAGGCGACCCTGGGCTTCGCCGTGTCCGCCGGCGCCCTCTGGCTCACCCTGCGCGGGAAGGACCTGGGCGCCATCTGGCTCGCCATCCGGTCCGCCGACTACTTCTGGCTTATCCCCTACCTCGCCATCCTCACCCTCATCCACCTCACCCGGACCTATCGCTGGGGCATCCTGCTCGAGCCGGTGGCGAAGGTTCCATTCGCCAAGCTCAACGCGGTCTCGGCGGTGGGATTCATGGCGCTCATGGTGCTGCCCTTCCGGCTCGGGGAGTTCGCCCGGCCGTACCTCATCGCCGAGCGTCCGCGCCTGCGGGTCTCGGCGGCGCTGTCGAGCGTGGTGGTGGAGCGGGTGGCCGACGGCATGTTCACCGCTGGGCTTCTGGTGGTGACGCTGCTCGCCGTGCCGGACGGGACGCCGGGGCTGCACTTCCTCAGAGCCGGCGGCGTGGCGGTCTTCCTCGTCTTCACCGCCATCCTGGTGTTCCTCGTCCTCGCCAACAAGAACCGGGCGCTGGCGGTGCGCATCACGCATCGGCTCGTCGACCCCGTCTCGCCCAGGCTGGCCGAACGCGTGTCGGGGATGATGGATGCCTTCATCCACGGCCTCCGCCTCGTGCCTTCGCGGAGAAAGGTCGCCCTCTTCTTCCTCCTCACCGCGGCCTACTGGGCATTGAACGGGTGGGGAATGCAGGTGCTGGCGCACGGGTTCGACATCCACCTGTCGCTCGTGGCCTCGTTCACCGTGCTGGGCGTCCTGGTGGTCGGGGTGATGATCCCGGCCGGTCCCGGCATGGTGGGGACGTTCCAGGCGGCGACGATCCTCGGGCTGTCCCTGTTCCTGTCGCGGGCCGCCGTCGACACCCGCGGAGCCGCGTACGCGAACGTGCTCTGGGCGGCGCAGCTCGCACAGCAGACCGCGCTCGGGCTCTTCTTCCTCTTCTCGCGCCACATCCGGATCGCGAACATCGTGGCCGCCCCTGAGGAGGTCGGGGAGGGGCTTGAGGAGGAGGAGGAGGAGTACGTCGCCGACACGAGGGAGGCGGCAAAGCCGGAGCCGGGCCGCGTTGACAGGCTGTAGCGTTGGCCCTATAAGCGCGGTCCGCCGGCAACTAGCGGCGGCCCACCGGTGAGGTAGCTCAGTCGGCTAGAGCGAGGGTCTCATAATCCCTAGGTCGGGAGTTCGATTCTCCCCCTCACCACCAAGTACCCCCATCACTCCCCGCGTTGAGCGCGCAAGCGGAAGCCCTCCAGGCGCCTGCTCCGCCCGGGTAGCATGGGATCGCCCATGCCGGGGAGCGCCCCGTGGTTCGGTAGCGAGGATCACGACCTTGTAGCGCCAGGCGTGCGCCGTCGCAGTGGACGCGCTGCCGTCATGGAGAAACACGGTACGTCGACATCCGGTCTGTGCGCGCTTTCTCCCCTGGAGGGGCGCCGCGTAACTCGAACGCGCCCGTGGGGTTGGAGGAGAGGTGCGCGGGCCGCGTGGCGCCCTGGAGATCGCGCTTCTTCACCACCGCGCGGCTCCGCGCCCAGCGGGAACGCTCCGTGCGAACGCGCCACGAGTTCGTCGGCCGCGGCGGCGCCGGCGTCTTCCATGCTCCGTCCGAGAATTCCAGAAGAAGCACTCCCCGGACCGGCTCGATGGGGCATCACGGACCGTGCCGGACTGGCACGGCGCCGGGGCGGAAGCCGGGTCGAACCGACCCATGGGTGTCCGTGCCCCGGAACGGGTAGCCCACCCCTCCGCAGCGCCTGAGGCGCAATAGTGCGACACCATTCGGCAAATCAAGGGGCAGCCGACCCCCAAGGGCCGGCATGCGGGTTTCATAGAAGGAGCGTCGCGGTGGGCCGGAACACTCACCGCGTCACTGAGGCGGGGCGTCCGTTGGGGGGGCACAATGCTTCGAACGATGATCGTTGAGGACGAGTTCACGAGCCGGAGCATCCTCAATGCGATGCTCGGCCCCTTCGGGCCGTGCGATGTCGCCACCGACGGGAAGGAAGCCGTCGACGCCTTTGCCGCCGCCCTGAAGAAAGGGGCGCACTACGACCTCCTGTGCCTCGACATCGGGATGCCCGACATGGACGGGCACGAAGTACTGAAGCAGATCCGAGCGCTCGAGAAGGAAGCCGGGGTGGGTGGGCTCGATCGCGCCAAGGTCATCATGACGACGGCCTCCGACGACCGACAGAACATTATGGGCGCCTTCCGCTCCGAGTGCGACGCGTACCTCATCAAGCCCATCGAGTACGAGCGGCTGGTCGCGACCCTCGGAAAGCTGGGATTCAAGCCCTAGCGGGCCCGGGAGGCCCGGTGCGGCCGCCCGTCCCGGCGACCGTGAGGCAACCGTGAGCGAGCGAAGCTCAGCGCGGTTCGACCAAGGTTCCTGGCGAACGCGCTGCTTCTCGCTGGCCTTCGCCCTGGCGGTCCTGGCCGCCGCGAGCTACGGGGCAGCCGACTGGCTCGGCCGCCGCGAGGGCGATCGCCAGCGGGCGGCGCTCGAGGACGCATCGCAGGCGATCGCGCGCTCCATCGATCGGGAGGACCTCGCTGCGCTCGCCGTGGCCGTTCCTGCCGGCCAGGACCCGGAAGCCAGCCGGCGGGCGCGAAGGTTCCTGGCGGCGGCCCTGCGAGGGGCACCGGCCGCGACGGCGGCGTACGTGCTCGGAGAGGCGCGCGGCGGACTTCGCCCCTGGTTCGAGGTCGAGGCGGCCGAGAGTGGCGCGCGGGAGCCGGGGGAGGGCGCCGATCGCCGTGCCGGGGAGGAGGCGGCCGCGGCTCTCGCGAGCGGGCGGGTGCGGGTCTTGGGCGCCGCCCCCGAGGCGAGCCGCCGAACGCTCTCGGTCTATGTCCCCCTCGGCGCACCCGGCATGGGCAGAGCAATCTTGGGGGTCGACTGGCGCCCGGAGGGCTACGAGTCCGCGGTGGCAGGCGAGCGCACCAAGGGCATGGCGCTCGCCGCCGTGCTCGTCGTCCTGGCTGGCGCCTGCTGGACGATCGTCCGCCGGTTCCCGCGTGTCGCGCGCCCGTGGAGGTACGACGCGGGGCACGAGCGCCTGATCCGGTGGGGCGCCCCCTCTCTCCTGCTGCTCGTCGGGACCGCGCTCAGCGCGGTGGCCTTCGTCGACGCCCGTCGAAGCGCACAGGCGACCTTCGCCGTCCAGTTCCGCCACCGCGCCGCCTCGGGGGTGGGAGCGCTGCGCGACGCCGTCGGCCGACAGGTCACCGAGCTCGCCGGCCTCGCCCGGCTCTTCGAGAGTGCCGCCGCGGTGGACCGGTCCGGGTTCCGGCAATACAGCGCCCCCATGATCGAGGAACACCAGCCGGTAAAGGCGGTGGAGTGGATCCCGCGGGTGCGCCGCGCCGAGCGGGCGCAGTACGAGGCGCGCGCCCGCGCGCAGGGCTTGCCCGGCTTTCGGTTCACCGAGAGGGACGCGAGCAACGCCCTCGTCCCAGCGGGCGATCGCGACGACTACTTCCCCGTCTACTATGTCGAGCCGTTGAAGGGGAACGAGGCCGCGAGCGGGTTCGACCTCGCCTCGAACGCGGCCCGGAAAGCGGCTCTCGCGCTCGCACGCGACGGGGGACGGCCGGTGGCCACCGAGCCGGTCCGGCTCGTTCAGGAGCGGGGAGACCAGAAGGGCTTCTTGGTCTTCGTGCCGCTGTATGGCAGCGGCGACGCGCCCCGGGGCGTGGCGGAGCGGCGCGAGCGCCTGAAGGGCTTCGTCCTCGGCGCCTTTCGGGCGGGAGATCTGTTCGAGAGCGTCCTGAGCGATCCGCGCGGCGAGGGGCTGACCTTCTCGGTCGACGACATGGAGGCGGCTCCCGGCCGCGGTTCGCTGTACGGCGGGGACAAGGGCGGTTCGGGCCCGACGGCCGGCGGGTTGCCGTCCTACCTGGAGGTGCTGAGCTTCGCCGGCCGGGAATGGCGGGTCCAGGCGGGCATGCAGAAGGCCTTCGTCGAGCGGAACCTGCACACCGGTTATCGCTGGGTGCTCCCCTTTGGCCTGCTGCTCACGGCGATCACCGCGCTCCTCGCCGACCGGGTGCTGGGCGCGCGCCTGCGAGCGTTGCGGTTGGTGCGGGAGCGGACGAGCGAGCTCCTCTCGGTCCAGGAGCGCCTGAACCTGGCGCTGGAGGGCGCGCGCCTCGGCCTGTGGGACTGGAACGTGCAGAGTGGCGAGGTCGTGGTGAACGAGCGGCTGGCGCAGATCGCCGGCTACACGCTCCGAGACATGCCCGGATCCAGCATCGAGACCTGGTTCAAGCTCTGCCATCCCGAGGACATGGAGCGGGCGCGCAACGAGCTGCGGCGGCACTTCAGCGGCGAAATCGAGTTCTTCGCGCACGAGTACCGGATGCGGCATCGGAGCGGGGACTGGATCTGGGTCCACCACAGCGGGCGAGTGACCGCGCGCGACGGGGTGGGCCGTCCCCTGCGCATGGCCGGCACGCTCGGCGACGTCACCGAGCGCAAGCGGGCCGAGGCGCAGCTCCTCGAGGAGAGGAAGCTCTTCGTGTCGGGCCCAGTCGTCGTGCTCCGGTGGTTGCCGCGGGAGGGGAGGCCGGTGGTGTACGCCTCGCCGAACCTCCTCGAGTGCCTGGGACACTCCCCGGCCACCTTCACCGATTCCCGGCGGCCGTTCGCCGAACTCATCCACCCCGACGACGCCCCCGCGGTAGCGGCCGAGCTGGCGAAGCGCATGGCCGATCCCGCCTGCTCGTCCGACCGCCAGCGATACCGCCTGCGGCACGCCGATGGCTCGTGGAGGACGGTGGACGACTACAGCACGTTCGTCCGAGACGGGGAGGGCCGGGTCACCGCCATCTACGGCTACATCCTCGACGTCACCTCCCAACGCGAGGCGCAGGCCGAGATGGAGCACGCGACCGAGCTCCGGCGCGCACTGCTCGACAACAGCGCGGTGGGTTTGTTCCTGGCGTCGCCCGAGCGCGTCATCCTCCAGGCGAACAAGCGCGCCTGCGACCTGCTCGGTTACACCCCCGAGGAGCTCGTCGGCCAGAGCTTCAGCAAGATCCATGTGAGCCAAGAGAGCTTCGATGCCTTCCGCGCGCACTACCGGACGCTGTCGGTCGTGGGCCTCACGACCTTGGAGCACGAGCTCCGGCGCAAGGACGGGAGCGTCCACTGGTTCGACGTCTCCGGGGCACCGCTCGACCCGACGAACCTGGCGAAGGGGGTCATCTGGACGCTGCTGGACATCACCCAGCGCAAGGAGGCCGAGGAGGCGCAGCGGGCGACCGAGCAGCGGCTGGCCCACGCGCTGGAGGCCACCGGCGAGGGGGTGTGGGAGTGGGACACGCGCACCGGCGTGATCCAGCATGGCGCCCAGTGGTGCCGCATCCTGGGAATCGAGGACGGGCGCTCCGAGCACTCGGCCCAGGACTTCATCGCCATGCTGCACGAGCAGGACCGCGACCGGGTTCTCGAGCGCCTCCAGGCGTGCATGCGAGGCGAGGGGCAGTACCAGAGCGAGCATCGCGTGCGGAAGAGCGGTGGCCGCGTGATCTGGGTGGAGGACCGCGGAAGAGCCGTGGAATGGGACGCCGAGGAGCGGCCGCTGCGCCTGGTGGGGAGCGCCGCGGACGTCACCGAGCGCAAGCGGGCGGACGCCGATCTCCGGCAGATGAACGAGGACCTGGAGCGGGCCGGTGCCCAGGCGAAGCGGATGGCCGAGGAGGCGGAGCGGGCGAACCGCGCCAAGAGCGAATTTCTTGCCAACATGAGCCACGAGATCCGGACGCCCATGAATGCCGTCCTGGGGATGACCGGCCTCTTGCTCGGGACCGAGCTCACGAGCGAGCAGCGGCGCTTCGCCGAGACGGTGAAGTCGAGCGGGAACTCGCTCCTGGCGCTCATCAACGACATCCTCGACTTCTCGAAGATCGAAGCGAAGAAGCTCGACCTGGAGGAGGTCGACTTCGACCTGCGCGCGCTCCTCGACGAGTTCGCCGGCATGCTGGCCGTTCGCGCGCACGAGAAGGGGCTGGAGTTCGTGTGCTCCGCCGCTCCCGGCGTGCCGGCGAGGCTCAGGGGCGACCCGGGGAGGCTGCGGCAGGTGCTCACCAACCTGGCCGGGAACGCCATCAAGTTCACCAGCCGTGGAGAGGTGGAGGTGCGGGCGACCGCGGACGCCGAGACAGAGGGAGAGGCGGTCCTGCGGTTCTCGGTGCGCGACAGCGGTATCGGCATCCCCAAGGACAAGCAGGAGATGATCTTCCAGAGCTTCACCCAGGCCGACGCCTCGACCAGCCGGCGCTATGGCGGGACGGGGCTTGGCCTCGCCATCTCCAAGCAACTCGCGGAGCTGATGGGCGGCAGCATGGGCGTGGTGAGCGAGGAGGGCAAGGGGTCGGAGTTCTGGTTCACGGCACGGATCACGAAACAACCCTCTGCCTCCGCCGAGGCCGCGGCCTGGGGAGGCGTGGTGGACGCCGGCGAATGCCGGATCCTGGTAGTGGACGACAGCGCCACCAACCGAGAGGTGCTCGTCTCCCAGCTGCGCGCTTGGGGCGCGAAGGTGAGCGAGGCCGAGAGCGGACCGCTGGCGCTCGCCGAGCTGGCTCGGGCATTGGGCGAGGGGGCCCCCTACCAGCTCGCCATCCTGGACATGCATATGCCGGGATTGGACGGCGAGGCGACGGGGAGGGCCATCCGCGAGCGCGAAGACCTGAAGGATACCCGCCTCATCATGATGAGCTCCGGAGGACAGCCCGGAGACGCCGCGCGAATGCGCCAACTCGGCTTCTCGGTCTACCTGACGAAGCCGGTGCGCCACGCAGATCTTCTCGCGAGTCTCATCGAGGCGCTCGGAGGCGCGCGAGACCGTGGGGGGGACCGGCCCGCCCGGGCGACCCTGGCCGTTCCCGCCTTCCGGCGCGAAGGCGTCCGGATCCTGCTCGCCGAGGACAACGTCACGAACCAGGAGGTGGCCCTGGGAATCCTGAAGGCGATGGGGCTTCACGCCGAGGCGGTGGCCAACGGGGCGGAGGCGGTGATGGCGCTCGAGTGGTCCCCGTACGACCTCGTCCTCATGGACGTGCAGATGCCGGAGGTGAACGGGTACCAGGCGACACGGGCCATCCGGGATCCAAGCTCTCGCGTCCGAAATCGCCGCGTCCCCATCGTGGCCATGACCGCGAACGCCATGCGCGGCGATCGGGAGAAGTGCCTGGAGGCGGGGATGGACGACTACGTCTCCAAGCCCATCGATCCCGCCGTGCTGGCGAGGACGCTCGCGAAGTGGCTGCCGCCGGCCGCGCCGCCCGCTGAGGAGGCGCCCGCGCCGCAGCCCGCGCTGGCGGCTGCGGAGGTCAGCGCGGTCGAGCCAATGGTTTTCGACGAGAGCGGCTTCCTCCGACGCATGATGGGGAAGCGCGATCTCGCGCGCGTGATCATGGAAGGCTTCCTCGGCGACATGCCAGGGCACCTCGAGGCCCTGCGGAAATTCGCCGAGGCCGCGGATGCTCCCGGGGTTGCGAGCCGGGCCCACAGCATCAAGGGGGCGGCCGCCAACGTCGGCGCGGAGTCGCTCCGGGCGGCGGCGGCGGCGCTCGAGGAGGCCGGGAAGGCGGGAAACCTCGGTTCCCTGCGGCGTCTGGCCGAAGGGGTGGAGGACCGCTTCGCCGCCCTGAGCGGCGTCGCGCGGACCTTCGCCCTGACCTGCACCGGCGCCGCCAATGCGCGGGCGCTTCAGGAGAAGCGGCTCTCCTGATCCGACGCGGAGGGCAGCGGTCCGGCTTGCTCTCGCCCTCGGGGCGGTCCCCCTTCTGGCCTCGTGTTCGCGAGACGGCGCTCGATCTCCTGGCGAGTCCCAAGCGGGTCTTCTCGCCGGCGGTGCGGGCGTGGCGGCGCGACCCGGGGATGGGTGTTATCATCTCCATGGAGGGGAGAGGCGAGGTCGCCATGAACCCCGGTCGCCCGTTCATCCTTGTTGGTCTCGTCCTCGGCGCGCTCGGGTGCGCGCACCAGTCCGGCGAGGTGGCGGCTGCGAAGCCGACCCCGGAGAGGACGGAAATCGTGACGGGCTCGCGCGTACCTCAGCGAGTCGACGCCCAGGGCCTCCCGGAGCGCTCGGCCTGGGTGAGGACCTACAGCGCCGAGGACCTGACGGTGTCGGGTCACGCCAATCTCGCGCCGGCGTTGCAGGCGCTCGACCCGGCGGACGGCCACTAGACGGCGGCCTTCGGGCCGGTCAGTGGTAGTCCCAGTGCACGACCCGGAATGCCTCGGGCCCGCTCGTCGCCTCGAAGTAGACGATGAGCTCCGAAAAATAGTTCTCGGTGGAGTAGCGCCACGCCGTGCACGTCCGCGAGGCGGACCACGGGCAGATGTCCGCCTTCGCGTCGTCGGGAGATCCCAGGAGCTCGATCACCTCGGCCGAGCTCATGCCCTCCTTGAGGTTCTGCGATGCCGCCTTCACCTCCTGGGCGGGACGGTTGCTGTGGCCGGTGACGCAGCTCGCGGCAGAGAGCGCGATGCACGCTGCCAGCACTGAATTTCTCAATTCGATCCTCGCAGTCTCGGCCCGTTCCTGAGCGCGATTCCGGGTGCGGAGGCATCCTATGCCACTCGCGGCGGGCGCGCACCAGAGCGCCCGGCCTCGTCCGGGAACGGCACCGATGTGCTTGCCTCGACAGGGAGGCTCGGGTGTACTGCCGAGCGTGAGACCCCTCCTGCGGCCGTCCCTCCCGCTCCCGACGAAACTCCTCGCAGCCACCCTGGCGGCGTGCCTCGGATGCGCCTCCCCGCCGAGGACCGACAGGCGCATCCCCACACCGGAGCTCATTCCGGGGGCGAACACGGTGGTGGTGGCCGACGCCGCGCCTGCGGGCTGCAGGAGCCTGGGCTCGACCACGGGCGGCCGGTACTACATCGAGAAGGGCGACTGGGAGTACCCCGGAGTGTCGGAGTCCTACGTGAAGTACGCCCGCATCGAGGCGCTCGACACGGCGGCGGCGAAGGGGGCGACGCACGTCGTCTACGATCCGCCGTGGACCTACCGGGGCCAGGACGGAAACCGGGTGGAGTACGTCTCGGCGCACATGTACCTGTGCGAGGTGGTGGAGCCGGCGGCTCCGTCACCGGGCTCCCCGCAGGCGCGCGGGTGCACCAAGGACACAGACTGCAAGGGCAGCCGGATCTGCGAGAACTCGACGTGCGTCGATCCGAAGCCCCTCGGCGGGGCGCCGAAATAGCGAGGGGCGCCGTTCCGGGCGAGTTCGTCCGGCGACCTTGACGCCATCGCGACCGATGTAGATGATGCCCGGCCGAACCGACGGCCCGCGCCCGCCGCGGGGAGGGCAGGAACCGTGGGTGCGGGCAGTGCTTCCTCCCCGTCTCGCCGCCAAGCGTCGGAAGCACCCGTCCGGGCGAAGGAACAGGCCCGCTAGGAGATCGCGGCATGAACTCGAGAACGCCCTCCCTTCTCGGCGTGGTCGCCGCCGCGGTGGCGATCCTCGCCCTCGGCGCCTGCAGGAAGGACGAGCCGGTCCAGGCGGCGCCGCTCGCCCCGCCCTCGATGCCGCAGGGCCTGCCCCAGGGGATCCCGCCCCCGATGATGGCGCAGCCGCAGCCGTCGGAGGTGGCCCAGCGGATCACCGCCACGCAGCAGGCGCTCCTCAAGGAGCCGAAGAACGCGAAGCTCTGGGTCGAGCTCGGGAACGACTACTTCGACACGCACCAGGCGCAGCTCTCGGTCGACGCCTACGCGAAGGCTCTCGAGATTCAGCCCAATGACCCCGACGTCCTCACCGACCAGGGCGTCATGTACCGCGAGCTCAAGAACTACGACCGCGCCATCGCGAACTTCGAGAAGGCCGCGAAGCTCAATCCGCGTCACCTGCAGAGCCTCTACAACGCCGGCGTCGTATACGGCTTCGACCTCCACAACTCGGCAAAGGCCGTCGACGCCTTCAACCGAGTCATCGCCGCCGATCCTTCGAGCCCGCAAGCCGCACAGGCGCGCAACGCCATGAAGGAGTTCCAGCAGAACCCGCCCGCCCGCTGAGGCCGGTCGCGCCCGCGCCGACCCCGGGGGAGCGGCGATCGACGCCTGGCGAAGGGAGCTCTCGAACGAGCCCCGACCCGGCGGGCTACGCCCCCCCCTGCGGGACCGGGCGGCCGGCTACCGACGTGGCGGGACCCTCGGTCGTGGAACGCCGGCGCCCGCCGCCTTCGCGTTTCCACGGACGAGCCGTTACAATCCGACCATCCGCCCGCGGAGGTGACATGGCCGGCAAGCCCGCAGCCCAGAGCAGGCCCGAGGTTCCGGAGAAGCCCCGCGCGAAGACCCCCTCCGCGCCCGACAAGCCGGTGCACCCGGTCTACAGCCGCGAGGAGCTCGCCGACATCCTGGCGGAGCGGGAGTCGTGGACGGCGAAGGAACTCGCCGAGACGCTGGCGCGCGCCCCCCGGCGGAAGGAGCGGTTCGAGACCGACTCCGGGATCCCGGTACCGGACGTGCTCGATCCGGCGAGCCGCCGCTCGGAGGACTTCCGGCGCGACATCGGCTACCCGGGGCGCTACCCGTTCACCCGCGGCCCGCAGGCCACCATGTTCCGGGGGCGGCTGTGGACGATGCGCCAGTTCGCTGGGTTCGGATCCCCTGAGGACACGAACCGGCGCTTCAAGTACCTGCTCGCTCACGGGGTAACGGGCCTCTCCACCGCCTTCGACATGCCGGCGCTCATGGGCTACGACGCCGACCATCCCATGGCGCGCGGGGAGGTAGGCAAGGAGGGGGTGGCCGTCTCCACCTTGCGGGACTTCGAGGTCCTGTTCGAGGGCATTCCCCTCGGCGACGTGACCACCTCGATGACCATCAACGCGAGTGCGGTGGTGGCGCTCGCCATGTACGTGGCGGTCGGGGAGAAGCAGGGAGTGCCGCGCGCCAGGCTGGGCGGTACCGTCCAGGCCGACATGCTGAAGGAGTACATCGCCCAGAAGGAGTGGATCGTCCCCCCGCGCCCAGCGGTGAAGATGGTCGTCGACATGATCGAGTTCTCGGCGAGGGAGCTCCCGCGCTGGAACCCGATCTCCATCAGCGGCTACCACATCCGCGAGGCGGGAGCGACGGCGGTCCAGGAGATGGCCTTCACCCTGGCCGACGGGATCGAGTACGTGCAGGAGTGCATCGACCGCGGGCTGGACGTCGACTCCTTCTCGCCGCGCCTCTCCTTCTTCTGGGACGTCCACAACGACTTCTTCGAGGAGATCGCCAAGTTCCGGGCCGCCCGCCGCATCTGGGCCCGCACCCTGAA
Organism: Anaeromyxobacteraceae bacterium; assembly: GCA_035499295.1. Taxonomy (GTDB): domain Bacteria; phylum Myxococcota; class Myxococcia; order Myxococcales; family Anaeromyxobacteraceae; genus DATJZG01. The sequence continues at coordinate 30,593 of DATJZG010000143.1, read as the reverse complement.
GGAGCGCTTCGGGGCGAAGAAGCGGGAGTCCTGGCTCCTGCGCACGCACGCCCAGACGGCGGGGGTCTCGCTCACCGCCCAGCAGCCCTACAACAACGTGGTGCGCACGGCCCTGCAGGCCCTGGCGGCGGTGCTGGGGGGAACCCAGTCCCTCCACACGAACTCGCTCGACGAGACCTATGCCCTCCCCACAGAGGAGGCGGTCACCATCGCCCTGCGGACCCAGCAGATCCTGGCCTTCGAGTCGGGGGCCGACCGGGTGGTGGATCCGCTCGCGGGCAGCTACTACGTCGAGTACCTCACCGATGAGATGGAGCGGCGAGCGCTCGAGTACATCCACCGCATCGACGAGATGGGCGGGATGCTCCGGGCGGTGGAGGAGGGCTTCCCACAGAAGGAGATCGCGGAAAGCGCCTACCGCTATCAGAGGGAGATCGAGAAGGGCGAGCGGATCATCGTGGGCGTGAACGAGTTCACCGCCGAGGAGGAGGAGCCCATCCACATCCTCAAGATCGACGAGAGCGTGGCCCGGGCCCAGAAGGAACGACTCGAGGCGGTGCGGAGTGCGCGCAGCCCGGACGCGGTGCGCGAGACCCTGGCGGGCGTGGAGCGCGCCTGCCGGGAGGGGTCGAACGTGATGCCCCCCGTGATCGAGGCGGTGAAGGCCTACGCCACCCTCGGCGAGGTGTGCGACGTCTTCCGCAAGGTATGGGGCCAGTACCGCGAGGACGGTCGCTTCTAGCCGTCTAGGCCTTCCACTCGGCCCAGGCCGCGGCCGCCGCCTCGGGGAAGCGCGGCCGGCGCGGTACCCATCCCACCTCGGCTCCTCGCCTCGACACCACCACCTGGTCCCCGGCGAGGGCGTCGGCGGCCGCGCCAAACCTCTTGCGCACCTCCTCGATGGGGACGGACCGGACCGCTCCCTTCTTCCCGGCCGCCTCGGAAAGGGCGCGAGCGATCTGAACGAGCGGAGCCGAGGTGCCGTCGACGCCGTGGAAGATGCCGCTCGCGTGCGACTCCAGGACGCGCCGGTACAGCTCCGCGAGATCGGCCCGGTGGATGGGGGACCAGCGTCCCTCTCCCGGGCCCACGTAGGCCGCGGCTCCCTCCGCCTGGGCGGACTGGAGCATGGGGGCGAACAGGCCGCGCTTCTCGCCCCAGACGATGCCGGGCCGGATGACAGAGACCGCGAGCTCGTGGCTCCCGGCCGCGAGGACGTCCCGCTCGTGCTGGGGGCGCCAGGCGACGGCGGCGAAGGGATGGGTGGTGGCTCCGCTCTCGTCGGTCGGCTGCGCCACGTTCCCGAGCACCCAGATCCCCGAGGTGTAGATGACCGCACGCTTGCCGCCGGCGCGGCGCGCGGCGCCGAGCAGGGTCTCGATGGCCCGCCGGTCGGCGGAGGGCCCGAGCCGGTAGTCCTGCGCCAGGTGTACGAGCGCATCGTAGGCCTCGAGGGCCTTCGCGAGCGCACCCATGTCGGCAAGGTCGCCGCGAACTGGGTCGGCGCCGAGCGATCTCGCCACCTCGTCCTTCTCGCCGGAGCGCGAGAGGGTCGCCACCTCATGCCCAGCCGCCCGGAGGCCCTTCGCGACCGCGCTGCCGATGTACCCCGTGCCACCTGTCAGGAAAACGCGCATGTGCGCCTCCTTCGGGCTCTAGACTAATCGGTGCCCGGCAGCGCCGCCGCAGCGCCTCCCGCTCGGGGCGTCCCTGCCGAGCGGCCGCGAGATCGCGCCGGGGCATTCGCGCGGTAGACTGCCGGAGCGTGGAGCGCCACTGGAGCGACGATTACTACGGCGACCTCTACTACGAGTCGGTCGCCGACCTGCTCACCGCCCGCCTCTCCAGCTTCGAGTCGGAGCTCATCCGCAAGACTCTTGAACTCGACCCGGGGGACCGGTGCCTCGATCTCGCCTGCGGACACGGCCGGCACGCGAGGTTCCTCGCGCCGGAAGTGGGCCTGCTCGTGGGGATCGATCGCAACCGGGCCTACCTGGCGCGGGCCCGGCGCTCCGGCGCGGCGCTGGTGCGAGGGGACCTCCGGGAGCTTCCGTTGCGGCCCGGCAGCTTCGACGCCATCTACTCCTGGTACTCGTCGCTCTTCATGTACGGCGACGAGGACAACCTTCGCTGCCTCGCGGGGGTGGTGGCTCTCCTCAAGCCCGGGGGGAGGGTCCTCGTCCACCACGACAACCCCGCGCGCCTGGCTCGCCACCTGACCGCCCACGAGGAATGGGACTTGGCCAGGGGGGGGCGGGTGGTGGAGGACTCCCGCTTCGACCCGGTCACCGGTCGGGACGTGTGCACGCGCCGCGTCATCCGTCCCGACGGTACGGTGTTGGCTGGGAGTGCCGAGTTGAGGTACTACACCCCCAAGGAGTGGGAGGCGCTCGCTCCGCGCGCCGGCCTGGAACTCCTTCGCATCACGAGCACCTGGCAAGGAGGCGGCGGCAGCCGCCTCGACGACGACGCTCCGGATCTCATCGCGCTCGGGAGAAGGACCGCATGAGCCAGAAGAAAGATCGGACCCTTCGGATCCTGGTGGCGAAGCCTGGCCTCGACGGCCACGACCGCGGTGCAAAGATCGTCGCCCGCGCGCTCCGCGACGCCGGCTTCGAGGTGATCTACACCGGCCTACACCAGACCCCAGAGATGATCGCCGCCGCTGCCGTCCAGGAGGACGTGGACGCGGTGGGGCTTTCGATCATGTCGGGGGCGCACCTGACCCTCTTCCCGGCAGTCATCGAAGCGCTCCGGGCGCAGGGGGCGAGCGACGTGGCGGTCTTCGGGGGCGGGATCATCCCCCAGGACGACATCCCCACCCTGAAGAGCGGTGGAGTCTCCCAAGTCTTCCTCCCCGGGACGACCACCCAGTCCATCGTGGAGTGGATCCGGGCGAACATTCATCCCCGCGCCGAGGCGGCGTAGGGCGGCGGACCCGGGCGGCACCGATCGGCTGCCGTTAGAGAGAATCGAGATGGCCCGGCACGTCACCGTCTACGAGGTCGGGCCGCGCGACGGCCTCCAGAACGAGTCCACCGTCGTCTCCACCGCGGACAAGCTCGCGCTCGTGACCGCGCTCGCCGACGCCGGGCTCTCTCGGATCGAGGCGACGAGCTTCGTCTCGCCGAAGTGGATCCCGGCCCTGGGCGACGCCGTCGAGCTGGTGGAGCAGCTCCCGGCCCGGGCCGGCATCACCTACGTCGCTCTCGTCCCGAACGGCAAGGGGCTCGAGCGGCTCCTCGAGGCGCGCAGCCGCGCGAGCGCCCCGGCCGTGCTCGAGGCAGCCGTCTTCCTGTCGGCGTCGGAGACCCACAACCAGAAGAACGTGAACAAGACCATCGAGGAGACCTTCCGGGCCTTCGAGGAGGTCATCGGCCCCGCCCTAGCCTCCGGACTGCGGGTGCGGGGGTACGTCTCCACCGTCTGGGGCTGCCCCTACGAGGGGGCGGTCGCCCCGAAGAAGGCCGCGGACATCGCCCTGCGCCTGCTCGGGCTCGGCTGCTACCAGGTCTCCCTCGGCGACACCATCGGGGTCGGCACTCCCAACCAGACGCGCGAGATCCTGGGGCTCCTCCTGCACAGAGCCCGGCCAGGAGCGATCGCCATGCACATGCACGACACCCGGGGCACCGCACTCGCCAACGTGCTGGCGGGGCTCGAGGTCGGGGTGACGACCTTCGATTCCTCGGTGGGCGGCCTGGGCGGCTGCCCGTACGCGCCGGGCGCCTCCGGCAACCTTGCCACCGAGGACCTCGTCTACATGCTCCGGGGGATGGGGTACGAGACGGGGGTGGACCTCGCGAAGCTCGTCGCCGCCGGGGCGCTGGCGCAGCGGCTCGTGGGCCATCGCCTGCCGGGAAAGGCGCTGCAGGCCGAGCTCGCGAGCCGCGGCGGAGGATGATCATGGGCGCGGCCGACTGGACGGTGGAGGACCTGGGGTCGGTGGAGCTGTGGACCATCGAGGGGGAGGCCCGGCGCAACAGCCTCTCCCGGGCGATGATCCGGGGGCTCGAAGAGAACCTGGCGCGCATTCGCGAGCGGCGATCGCTGCGCTGCGTCGTGCTGACCGGACGGGGCGACCGCGCCTTCTGCGCGGGGGCGGACCTGAAGGAGCGCGCCGGGATGTCGGAGGCGGAGGTCCACGACTTCCACCAGGCGCTGCGCGGGGCCTTCCGGGCCATCGAGACCGCGCCGCAGGCCTTCGTGGCCGCGCTGAACGGGGCCGCTCTCGGGGGCGGGCTGGAACTTGCGCTCGCCTGCGACCTGCGCGTGGCGGTGGAGACGGCCGAGGTGGGGTTGCCGGAGGTGGGCCTCGGGATCATCCCCGGAGCCGGGGGGACGGTGCGCCTGCCGCGCGCCATCGGAGTGGGACGCGCCAAGGACCTGATCCTGACCGGACGGCGGGTGGGGGCGGCAGAGGCGCTCGCCTTGGGGCTCGTGTCGCGGGTGGCGCCGGTCGGACGCCTGCGCGAGGAGGCGCTCGCCCTGGCGGAGCAGGTGGCGAAGAACGCCCCGGTCTCGATCCGGCAGGCGAAGCGCGCGGTCGACGGCGCCTTCCACCTGCCGCTCGAGGAGGCGCTCCAGTTCGAGAACCGGATGTACCAGGATTGCCTGCAGACGCGCGATCGCGTCGAGGCGCTCCGCGCCTTCGCGGAGAAGCGGAAGCCGAACTTCACGGGAGAGTGAGGGGCGAATGGCGGACGACGGATCCCCCCAGAAGCCGGAAGAGCGCATCGAGCGGGAGCTCGCCCGGGTGCGCCGTGGCGGGGCGGAGAAGTACCATCAGAAGAACGCCGAGCAGGGCAAGCTCTTCGCTCGAGAGCGACTGCGCCTGCTCCTCGACGAGGGATCGCTCGTCGAGGACGGGGCGCTCGCCAACGCCCGCGACGCGGAGCTGCCGGCCGACGGGGTGGTGACCGGGCTCGGGACCATCGAGGGCCGGGCGGTGGCGGTAATGGCGAACGACTCCACCGTCAAGGCGGGCAGCTGGGGGGCGCGGACGGTGGAGAAGATCATCCGCATCCAGGAGGTGGCGGCGAGGGAGCGGGTGCCGCTCTTCTACCTCGTGGACTCGGCAGGAGCCCGCATCACCGACCAGGTGGAGATGTTCCCGGGGCGGCGCGGAGCGGGGCGCATCTTCCACAACGAGGTACATCTCTCCGGGGTCGTCCCCCAGGTCTGCCTGCTCTTCGGGCCGTCGGCGGCCGGCGGCGCCTACATCCCGGCCTTCTGCGACATCGTCTTCATGGTGGAGGGCAACGCCTCGATGTACCTGGGATCGCCCCGCATGGCCGAGATGGTCATCGGCGAGAAGGTCACCCTCGAGGAGATGGGTGGCGCTCGCATGCACTGCTCAGTCTCGGGATGCGGCGACGTCCTTTGTGCCAACGAGGAGGAGGCCATCCGGCAGGCGCGGCGCTACTTCTCCTACCTCCCGCGGAGCTTCCGCGAGCTGCCCCCGGAGACGCCGGCGCGCCCGCCGCGCGTCGACCCGGCCCGCATCCCCGAGATCGTTCCCCTCGACCAGAACCGCCCCTTCGACGTCATGCAGCTCGTCGACGCGCTCGTCGACGAGGGATCCTTCTTCGAGGTGAAGCGACTCTTCGCCGGCGAGCTCGTCACCGGGCTCGCCCGCATCGAGGGGCGCACGGTGGGGGTCGTGGCGAACCAGCCCAAGGTGAAGGGGGGCGTCCTGTTCGTCGACTCCGCCGACAAGGCGGCCCGTTTCATCTGGCTGTGCGACGCCTTCAACATCCCGCTCCTCTACCTCGCCGACGTGCCTGGCTTCATGATCGGGACCAAGGTGGAGCGCGCCGGCATCATCCGGTCGGGGGCGAAGATGATCAGCGCCGTCTCCGAGGCCACGGTGCCCCGGGTGTGCGTGGTCGTCCGCAAGGCCTACGGCGCCGGCCTCTACGCCATGGACGGCCCCGGCTTTGCACCCTCGGCCACCCTGGCCCTGCCGCAGGCGATGATCGCGGTGATGGGCCCTGAGGCGGCGGTGAACGCCGTCTACTTCAACAAGATCCAGGAGCGACCCGAGGGGGAGCGGGCCGCCTACGTGGCCGCCTTGCGGGAGGAGTACAAGGAGGACATCGACATCGAGAAGCTGGCGAGCGAGCTGGTGGTGGACGCGGTGGTCCCCGGCAAGGACCTCCGCCACGAGCTGGCGCGCCGAATCCGCTACCATTCGCTCGGGTACGAGCCGCCGGTCCAGCGCAAGCGGGCCGTCCTGCCGGTGTGAGAGGCCCTATGGACTTCCAGCTCGACGAGGCCCACCTCCAGGTTCGACAGATGGTGCGGGACTTCTGCGAGGCGGAGGTGAAGCCCCACGCCCGCCGCTGGGATGAGAGCGGCGAGTTCCCCATGTCGACCGTGCGCCAGCTCGGGGATCTCGGACTCCTCGGCGTCACCGTGCCGGAGGAGCTCGGGGGGGCCGGGCTCGACATGCTCGCCCTCGCGGTGGTGGTGGAGGAGGTGGCGCGTTTCGACGGCTCGCTGGCGCTCACGGTGGCGAGCCACAACGGCCTCGGCTCCGGCCAGATCCGCTTCTTCGGCAACGACGCGCAGCGGGAGAGGTGGCTCGCCCCGCTGGCGCGCGGCGAGAAGCTCGCGGCCTGGGGGCTCACCGAGGCGGGGAGCGGCTCGGACGCCGCCGCGCTCCGCACCACCGCGGTGCGCCGCGGCGATCGCTGGGTCCTGAACGGCTCGAAGATGTTTATCACTCAGGCCACGGTGGGCGACGTATTTGTCGTCCTCGCCCGCACCTCCCCGGAGAAGCTCCAGAAGGGGATCACCGCGTTCGTCCTCGAGAAGGGGATGAAGGGCTTCGCCCAGCGCGCCATCCACGGCAAGCTCGGGATGCGCAGCTCCGACACCGGCGAGCTCACCCTGGAGGACGTGGAGGTCTCCGACGACCACCGCATCGGGGAGGTGGACCACGGGTTCCTCGACACCCTCGCGATCCTGGACCGGGGCAGGGTGAGCATCGGAGCGCTCGCGGTCGGCCTGGGGAGGGGCGCCATCGAGGAGTCGCGCGTCTATGCCAGGGAGCGAAGGGCATTCGGCAAGCCCATCGCCGAGTTCCAGGCCATCGCCTTCTCCTTCGCCGACATGGCGACCGAGATCGACGCCGCTCGACTCTTGGTCTGGCGCGCGGCGTCGCTCGCTGACCGGGGCGCGCCCTTCACCCGCGAGGCGTCGATGGCCAAGGTGTTTGCCAGCGAGGCGGCCATGCGCGCCACCAGCAAGGCGATCCAGATCCACGGGGGATACGGCTACACCCGGGACTTCCCGGTGGAGCGCTACTTCCGGGACGCCAAGCTCTGCGAGATCGGGGAGGGGACGAGCGAGGTGCAACGCATGGTCATCGCGCGCTCCCTCCTCCGCCAGGCATGAGCGGCGACGCCTCTTCCCTCGAGGGGCGGGTGCGCGCCGGCGACGTCCGAGCCGCGGCGCGGCTCATGCGCAACCTGGAGGACGGCCTGCCGTCCTCGAGAGAGGCTCTCCGCCGGCTCTTCGACCACACCGGGAGGGCCTACGTGGTGGGGCTCACCGGCCCCCCTGGGGCCGGCAAGTCGTCGCTCACCGACCGCCTCATCGGCCACCTGCGCCGCTCCGGGAGGACCGTGGGGGTGGTGGCCGTCGATCCCACGAGCCCCTTCACCGGCGGCGCCATCCTCGGGGATCGCGTCCGCATGCAGGAGCACGCGCTCGACCCCGGGGTCTTCATCCGCTCGCTCGCCACCCGCGGGCACCTGGGAGGCCTCTCGCGCGCCACCGCCGACGTGGTGCAGGTGCTCGACGCCATGGGGAAGGACGTGATCCTGGTCGAGACGGTGGGCGTCGGGCAGGACGAGGTGGAGGTGGCCGAGCTCGCCCACACGGTGATCGTGGTGGCCGTTCCCGGGATGGGCGACGACGTCCAGGCGATCAAGGCGGGCGTCCTGGAGATCGCGGACGTCTTCGCCGTCAACAAGGCCGACCGCGAGGGAGCCGATCGCGCGGTCCGGGACCTGCAGGGGATGCTGGAGCTGCGGCGCAGCTCGGCCACCCGGGCGGGGCTCGATCACGACGCCCTGCACCAGCTGCGGCGCACCACCGCGGAGGACCCCCACGACCCGGGCTGGTGGGAGCCGCCGGTCCTGAAGACCGTGGCCACGGCGGACGAGGGCGTCTCCGACCTGCTCCGCGCAGTGGAAGAGCACCGGGAGCACCTGTCCCGGACCGGAGAGCGGGCGCGCCGCGACATCGCCCGGGCCCGGGCGGCCTTCGTCTCGGTGCTCCGAGATCGCCTCATGCAGGAGGCGCTGGCGCGAATCGCCGACGAGGAGGGGCACCTCGACGCGCTGGCGGCGCGCATCGCCGCCCGGGAGGCCGACCCCTACGCGCTCGCGGACGAACTCGCATCGAGGCTCTCCACGTGACGGCCGAGGGCAAGGACGAGGGAGTGGTCGGGGCAACGTCGGCGCCGCCCGAACCGGACCCGGTGGAACGACTCGAGCGGAGCCTCGGCATTCCCTTCCGGGACCGGTCGAAGGCCCTCTCCGCCCTCACCCACAAGTCCTACGTGAACGAGCACCGCGAGGAGGCCGTCGAGGACAACGAGCGTCTCGAGTTCCTCGGCGACGCGGTGGTGGACCTGCTCGTTTCGCACCGTCTCATGGAGCGCTTCCCCAAGGCCCGCGAGGGGGAGCTCTCCAAGATGCGCGCCGCGGTGGTGGACGAGACCGGCCTCGCCGCCATGGCCCGCGCCCTCGAGCTCGGGGGCCTGCTCCGCCTCGGACGGGGCGAGGAGCTCACCGCCGGCCGAGAGAAGTCCTCGCTCCTCGCGGATGCCATGGAGGCCGTCATCGCCGCCGTCTTCCTCGAGGGAGGGCTCGCCGCCGCCCAGGCCTTGGTCGACCGGTTCCTGGAGGACACCTACGCCCGGGCCTCGGCCGGCACTCTCGATCGCGACTACAAGACCCAGATGCAGGAGCTCTGCCAGAGCCGCTTCCGGCTCTCGCCCCGCTACCGCGTGACCGCCGAGCTCGGGCCCGACCACCTCAAGACCTTCGAGGTGGAGGTGGAGGTGAAGGGCGAGCCCTTGGGCCGGGGCACGGGCCGATCCAAGAAGGACGCAGAGCAGATGGCGGCGCGCCACGCGCTCGAGGCGCTCCTCTCGCGCCCGGCGCCGCCAGACATCCCGGAGGCCCCACCCCCTCCGGAGGCGCTCCCTCCGAGGGCGGCGCCCGCGGAGCCTGCACCTCGCCCCGCCGCCGCGCGGGAGGAGCCCCCCGCGGTCCCGGCCGCGCCCCGTGCGAGGAAGCGGGCCCAGGCGAGGGCGTCCGGGAAGGGCACGAAGCGCCCGACGCGGCCCCGGCCGGCAAGGCCCGAGAAAGCGAGAAAGGCCCGCGCGGCACGCCGAGCCCCGGCGGCGCGGAAGAAGCCGCGGTGACGGCGGGTGAGCCCGGCTCGCCTCCTCGGGAGGCCCGCCCGGGCCGGAGAGAGAGCCCTTCGTGAGCCTTTCGTTGCGGAGGGAGGGAGAGGCCGCTAGCATGCCGCGCATGAGAAATCTCGCCCTGGCCACCATCCTGGTCCTCGCCGCGCGAAGCGCGGCCGCCGAGGACGTCTATGCGACATTCGTCACCTCTGCCGGGAAGATCGGGGTGAAGCTCCTTCCCGGCGAGGCGCCGAACACCGTGAAGAACTTCGTGCAGCTTGCCCAAGGCAAGAAGGATTGGACCGATCCCAAGACGGGCGCCAAGGTGAAGAAGCCGCTCTACGACGGGACGCTCTTCCACCGCGTCATCCCGGGCTTCATGATCCAGGGCGGCGACCCTCTGAGCCAGGGGGCGCCGCAGGGGTCGACCAAGACGGCGCAGGGCCGGCCCTTCGGGACCGGCGGCCCGGGTTACAAGTTCGAGGACGAACTGCCGAAGCCCCCTGCCCAGCCGTTCGCGACGCCGTGCCAGCTGGCGATGGCGAACTCGGGTCCGGACACCAACGGCTCCCAGTTCTTCATCACCGAGGGCTACGGACGGCTCGTCCCCCAGCTCGAGCCGCGCGAATGCGTCGAGGCGAAGAGCGGAGTCTGCGGCTACACGCGCTTCGGGGAGGGGGTGTGCGGGTGCGCCCTCGTCGCCCAGATCGCGAAGGCGGGCAACTCCCAAGTGAGCCTGGAAAAGGTGGTGATCTCGAACCAGCCGCCGTCCTGCAAGTAGGAGAACTGCCATGGCCGAAACGATTCACGCCACCTTCCAGACGTCGCTCGGCGACATCGTCGTGCGCCTGATGCCCGAGAAGGCACCCAAGACCGTCGAGAACTTCCTCGGCCTCGCCGAGGGGACGAAGGAGTGGACCGATCCCAAGTCCGGCCAGAAGGTGAAGCGGGGCCTCTACGACGGGACCGTCTTCCACCGGGTCATCCCCGACTTCATGATCCAGGGGGGCGATCCGCTCGGCACCGGGACCGGCGGCCCCGGCTACCGCTTCCCCGACGAGATCGGCCCGGACAACCACTTCGACCGGCCCGGGCTGCTCGCCATGGCGAACGCCGGCCCGAACACCAACGGCTCGCAGTTCTTCATCACCGAGGTGCCCACTCCCTGGCTCGACAAGGGCCACACCATTTTCGGGGAGGTGGTGAAGGGCGGCGAGCTCATCCCCAAGGTCACGCGCGCCGGCAACAGCAAGGTGAAGCTGGAGAAGGTGACCATCACCCGCGGGTAGCCATTGCGGATCGGGCGCGCGCCGGGGCTGGGAAGGTCGAGAGCCCAGGCGGGCGCGACGGGTGTGCGCTCGTGAACCGGAAAGAGGGTGGGTTCCGCGCCGGCTTCGTGGCCATCGTGGGGCGGCCCAACGTGGGGAAGTCCACCCTGCTCAACCGCCTGCTGGGCGAGCACGTGGCCATCGTCACCGCGCGCCCGCAGACCACGCGCACCCGCATCCTCGGGGTGGTGAACGGGCCCGGGCTGCAGATGGCGCTCTTCGACACCCCCGGCCTGCACCGCGCCAAGGGGCCGCTCAACCAGAGGATGGTGGACACGGCGCTCGGCGCGCTCGGCGAGGTGGACGTGGTCCTGATGCTCGTCGAGGCCGGAACCGGGCCCGAGTTGCGGGTGGAGCTCGGCGAGACGGTGCGCTGGATCGCCGAGGAGGTCCGGCGCTCGGGGAAGAGGGCGGTCCTCGGGATCAACAAGATGGACCGCGTCCCGAGGGAGACGCTCCTGCCGGTCATCGAGGCCTACCGCGGCCTGCTCGACTGGGCCGCCGTCGTGCCCTTCTCGGCGCTCACCGGGGAGAACGTCGATCGGCTCCAGGAGGCGGTGGGGGGCCTCCTCCCCGAGGCCGAGGAGCCCCTCTTCCCCCCCGACCTCCTCACCGACCAGGCGGAGCGCGTGCTCGCCGCCGAGTATGTGCGCGAGCAGGCCATGGAACTCACCCGCGACGAGATCCCCTACGCGGTGGCGGTAGAGGTGGAAGAATTCGACGAGGCCGAGCGGCGGGACGACGGGGGGCTCGTCCACATCGGCGCGGTGGTGTGGGTGGAGCGCGAGTCGCAGAAGGCCATCGTCATCGGAAAGGGCGGGTCGATGCTGAAACGGATCGGCACCCGCGCCCGCGAGCGGCTCGAGCGCCTCCTGGGCGCCAAGGTGTACCTGCAGCTGACGGTGAAGGTGGAGGAGCGCTGGAGCGAGCGGCTCGAGGCGCTCCGGCGCCTGGGGATCGGGCGATGACGGGCCCGCGGCCGCTCGTGGCGCTGGTGGGGCGCCCCAACGTGGGGAAGTCGACCCTCTTCAATCGGCTCGTCGGCCGGCGGGCCGCCATCGTCGAGGACGTGCCCGGCGTCACCCGCGACCGGAACTACGGGGACTTCAGCTGGGACGGATTCGAGCTCTCTGCGGTCGATACCGGTGGGTTCGAGCCCGAGCCGGACCGGAAGGGCGGCGCCCGGGGCGAGCGGACGCTCATGCACCAGGTGCAGGAACAGGCCCAGCTCGCCGTCGACGAGGCGAGCGCCGTGGTGCTGGTGGTGGACGGCCGTGAGGGGATCACCGCGGTGGATCGCGCTCTGGCCGAGATGCTGCGCCGCTCCGGCAAGCCGCTCTTCGTCGCCGCCAACAAGGTGGACTCCGAGCAGGCCAAGGGGGAGTTGCCGCTCTCGGACTTCTACGACCTCGGCTTCGGCGAGGTGCACCCGGTCTCGGCGGAGCACGCGCGCGGAGTGGCGGAGCTGGCGGAGGCGGTGATCGAGGCGCTCGGGCTGAGGCCGGCTCCCCGGGCGACGGCGGAGGGAGAGGAGGAGGCGGCCGAGGCACCGGACCGGGGCGAGCTGCGCCTCGCCATCGTCGGGCGCCCCAACGTCGGCAAGAGCACGCTCGTGAACCGACTCCTGCGGGAGGACCGGTTCGTGGTGTCGGAGGTCCCGGGGACGACGCGCGACAGCATCGACTCCGTGCTCGAGCGCGGCGGGCAGCGCTTCGTCATCACCGACACCGCTGGCATCCGGCGCAAGCGCTCCATCGCCCAGCAGGTGGAGCGATTCTCCGTCGTCCGCGCCATGCGAGCCATCGACGACGCCGACGTGGTGGCGGTGATCCTCGACGCCCTCGAGGCGGGCTCCGAGCAGGACGCCCGGCTCGTCGGCCTGGTGGAGGAGAAGGCGCGGGCGCTCGTCTTGGTGGTGAACAAGTGGGACCTGGCGGCCCGGGAGGGGGCGACCCAGTCGTGGTACACGAAGGAGCTGAGGAAGCGGCTCCCTTTCGTCCCCTGGGTGCCGATCCTCTTCGCCTCGGCGCGGGACGGCACCGGCGTGGAGCGGATTCTCGCCCAGGCGAGCCGGCTCTGGAAGCAGTACCGGGTTCGGCTCCCCACTCCGGCCCTGAACGAGCTCCTCGAGGCCATCCAGGAGGGGCACCCGGCCCCGCTCGCGCGCGGCCGGCCAGTGAAGCTCTACTACGTGGCCCAGGTCTCGACGGCGCCGCCGACCTTCGTGCTGCAGTGCAGCCGCCCCGAGGCCATCACTGACTCCTACCGCCGCTTCGTCGAGAACCGCTTTCGCGAGGCCTTCCGGCTGCGGGTGCCGCTGCGCTTCGTGTTCCGGGAGAGGAAGCGCCGCGAGCGCCCTCCTCCGGCGGCCAGGAAGGGCCGCGGCCACGCTTGACGCCCCCGCCGCCCCCGCCTAGATTGTGCCGACTTTTCGCTGGGATTCGAGAGGAACCATGACGAAGAACGCCGTGGAGCTGACCCGAAAGGACATGAAGGCGCCCGACGCCTTCCAGGTCGTCGCCGGCAAGGCGGCCGGCTGGGTGGCAGGCCACCAGAAGCACATCGTGGCGGCCGTGGTGGGCGCCGTCGCGCTGCTAGCCCTCGCCCTCGCGGGGATGAGCTGGCGCGAGTCCTCCGAGAAGGCGGCTGGCGCGGGGCTCTTCGGCGTCCTGAACGACGCCGACGGCCAGGTGTCGAGCGTGCCGCTCCCGGGCGTGACCGCTCCCATCTTTCCCACTGCTGAGGCGCAGCAGAAGGCGATCGTCGAGAAGGCGACCGAGGTCCAGCGCGCCTACCCCTCCTCGGAGGCGGCCCGCACGGCGACCCTGGCGGCGGCCGAGGCCCACCTCAAGCTCTCCGCCTACGACGCGGCCCTCGCCGACTTCGAGTCCTACCTCGCCTCCGCCAAGGCGGGCGACTCCCTCGCCTTCCTCGCCAGCGAGGGGGTGGCGCGGGCGAAGGAGGCGAAGGGCGACCTCGCCGGGGCGCTCGCCGCCTTCGAGCAGATTCCCTCTCTCAACCCCGCCTACGCCGACCGCGCTGCCCTGGAGAGGGCGCGCCTCCTCGCCCGGCAGGGAAAGGCCGACGAGGCGAAGAAGATCCTCCAGTCCTTCAACCAGGACTTCAAGGACTCCCAGGCGAAGAGCGAGGCCGAGCAGCAGCTCGCCCGGCTGGGCGCTGCCAAGTAGCCGATGCCCCTCCTCTCGCTCGCAACCGCGCTGGCGCTCGGCAGCGCCGCTCCCGCCGCCCCGGCCCTGGACAACCTTTTCGCGGTGGCCTGGCGCCGGCCGCTGGTGGTGATGGAGCTCCTCGAGTACAAGCCCAACGAGCCGGCCGGGCCCCAGGTGGACCCCTCGACCGGCACGGTGCTGGTCGCCACCCGCGACGGGATGGTCCGGGCCTTCAGCCCCGAGGGGAACCAGCTCTGGTACTACGAGGGGAAGGGGCCCTACATCGCCGCGCCCGGGGTCGGCGACGGCATGGCGTTCGTGGGCGGGATCGACGGGCAGCTGGTGGCATTCGACCTCGCCACCGGCCGCGGGCGCTGGCAGTACTTCTACCGGGAGGAGATGGGCAGCCAGCCCGTCGTCGACTCCGGCACCGTGTACGTCGCGACGCTCGAGGGCACGGTGCTGGCCATCGACGAGAAGAGCGGGACCTGGAAGTGGCACTTCCGGCGGGAGCCCACCGCCCGCTTCACCATTTTGGGCATCGGCCGCCCGGTCGTCGCCGGCGGCGTGCTCTACCAAGGCTTCGCCGACGGGTCGGTGGTGGCGCTCGACGCCAAGACCGGAGCGGTGAAGTGGGACCGGCGCGTCGGGCGCGGGGACTACCCCGACGTGAACGCCAGCGTGCAGCTGGGGAAGGACCGGCTCTACGCCGCGAGCTATGCCGGTCAGGTGGTCGCGCTCGACCCAGCGAACGGGAACGTGATCTGGGAGGCGAAGGTCCCGCTCGCCTACAAGAGCCAGCTCGACGGCGACGCGCTCATCGTGGTGAGCAACACGAGCGTGGTCCTGCTCGACGCCAAGAGCGGCCGGCAGATCTGGAGCGTCCCGCTCGAGGGAGTCCCCTTCGCCGACCCCATCTCGGTGAGGGGGATGGTCCTGGTGGCGAACGGGAGGGGGCTCCTCGCCCTTGACCGGAAGACCGGAAAGCGTCTCCGGCTGTTCACGCGCGGGTCGGGCGCGTCCTCGGCGCCGGCGCTGCTCGGCAACCGCCTCTACGGGCTCTCCAACGCCGGCGAGCTCGTGGCGGTCGACCTCAAGTGAGACGTGCCCGCGTGGTCGCAGCCGTCGTGCGGCGCGGCGGCCGGGTCCTCATCAGCCGACGGCACGGCCACGCCGAGCGCGGCGGTCAGTGGGAGTTCCCGGGCGGGAAGGTCGAGAGCGGCGAGACCGAGCCGGTCGCGCTCGAGCGCGAGATCTGGGAGGAGCTCGGCTGCGAGGTCGCGGTCGGAGCCCTCCTCGCCCGCACGAGCCACCGCTACCCCGACCTGGAGGTCGAGCTCGCCTTCTACTCCTGCGCCCTCCGCCCGGGGGCGCAGCCGCGCCCCATCGACGCCGAGGCGCTCGAGTGGGCAGACACCTCCCGCCTCGCCGAATACGACTTCTGCGAAGCCGACCGGCCCGTCCTCGCGACCCTGTCCCGGGCCCCCGAGGAGGCCTGGCCCGGGGGAGGCGCAGACCCGGGTTAGCGCGGCTTCCCCCCGCGGCCTCCGCCTCCTCCGCCTCCTCCGCCTCCGCGAGACGGCGGGGGAGCGCTTCGCTGGCGCGCCGCCGCGTCGTGGCCGAGGCCCGCGGGCGCGCGGTTGTACCCGCCTCCCTGGGGCGCGGGCCGGCCCGCGGGCTGGGACGGGTGGGAGGAGCCGTAGGACGGCTGGGACGGGCGCTGCGCCGGGGCCGGGCTGCCGCCCGCGGGGCGCCCCGCGGGCGATGGGGCCGGCCGGGACGAGGCCTCGCGGGTCCCTCCCTGCGGCTGCCACCCCTGCTTCGTGTTCCTCTCCCAGTTTCCCTTGTCGTTCTGGCGGTAGACGTTCCCGGCCTTGTCCCCATAGACGTTGTTGGGCCGGTTGACGGGCCGGGGCGCCGGCCGGGGCTGGCCGCCGGCCTGCGGGCGCTCCGCGTTGCGCGCCAGGTTCTCGGGACGAGCGTAGAGGTTGTTCCGGGGCGGGGCCGGCATGGTGGCGGGCGGTGGGCGGCCTCCCCCGTAGCCAGGGTAGCCCGGGTAGCCGGGGCGGTACCCGCCGCCGTAACCGGGGGGCGGGGGCCGGTAGCCGGGGTATGGCGGGCGATAGCCCGGGGGCGGCCGGTACCAGCCGCCGGGGTAGGGAGGCGGGTAGGGACGGTAGCCGACCGGCCCGTACCATCCCGGCCGGTAGTAGGGGCCGTAGCCGCCGAAGTGGATCCCCACCGAGTAGAAGGGCGTCGCGTAGCCCACCGTGAAGCCGAAGCCGGTCCAGGGATTGTAGGTGACGCGGAACCCGTAGGTGCAGGGGCGCGGGTAGTAGACCGCCGGGCCCACGTAGGGCGGGTAGTAGAAGCCGGTCCCGTAGACCACGGTCCCGTAGTAGGGGTACATCCCCACGTAACCAGGAGTGTATCCGACGTACACCACCTGGGGCGTCGACTGGTAGACGTAGACGTACTTGGTGTTGTAGACGGGCGCGCTCGGGGGCACCTGATCGATGTCGGGCGGCCGCCGATCGCTCACCGCCCAGGGCCCGTTCGGCGTCGGGGCGACGTACCAGACCGCCTGGTCACACGCCCAGTACTGGCCGGCGTCCTGGATCACCGAGGCGGGGGTGTTGACGGCGAAGGCCATGTTGGTGCCCTCGATGGGCTTGAAGCGCGGCTCGCCGTCGTAGCTCACCTGGAATTGCTGGTCGCGCTTCACCGCGGTGGTCTGCGGGATCTGGCTGTCGGCGAGCGCGTCCTGAGCCTCGTCGGTGCCGGAGACGAAGGTGCGGACGTCTCCGACCGGGGAGTCGGGAGGGACGTTCTGGAAGCCGGGCGGCAGCTGGTCTGGGCGCACCGCGCTCCAGGGGCCGGCGAGCGACTTCGCCCGGAACCAGCGGCCCGCCGCCAGCACGTAGGTCTCGCTCTTCGGCACGTAGACGAGGACGTTGCTCTGGGTGTTCTCGACGTAGAGCAGATCGGCGCTCGTGCCCACCGGTTGGTACCTGGGAGGCCCGTCGAAGATGAAGAGTTCCGACGGCGAGGTGGCGACGATCACCTTGGGGGGCGACTTCGGATCTTCCACCGACTTCTCCGCTGCCTGCTGGGCCGCGTCGCCCTCCGCAGGCGGCGCAGGAGGAGGGTTCTGGTCGACGTACGCCTTCACCGCCGGCGACGGGGCCGGGACCGCCGCGAAGGGGCCGGTGGCGGCCGGGGCCTCGTACCAGAACTTCCCGCCGGAGAGGTAGTAGCGCCCGGTGGAGGGATCGAGGACCACGAACATGGGCGTGTTGACGACCCGCTTCAGGTTGCTCTTGTCGAGGGGCCGCTCGATCGGGGCGCCGTCGTAGAGGAGGAGGACGGCGGGCTCCTGAGAGAAGAGCATCTTGGGAGGGGTGGCCTTGAGACCCTGGGAAGACCTCTGCTCCCGCTGGGTCTCCGCCAGGCTCGCCTGGATGTCGGAAAGCGGGATGTGGAGATCCCACTTCGGGATCTCCCTCTCGAGGACCGCCTTCGCCTTCTGCTCGTTCTCCGGGGTGATGTTCGGGAAGCGCACCTTCTTCACGGTGACCTGCTCGACGGCGACGTCCCGCGCATCCTTGTCGACGAGGACCCGGGCGTCGAGCCAGACCACGCCGAAGATCGGCTCCTGGCCCTTCGGGGTCCAGGCGACGGCGGAGCGGGCGGAGAGGGCCACTCCCTGGTACCGCTCGATCTGCGGCTGGTAGATCTCGAGCGATCCCTTCTCCAGGTCGATGCTGCGCGGCCAACTAGTCTGGAAGCCGTCCTGGCCTTCCGCAGGCGGCGGCGCGGCGGGCGGGGGCGCCTGTGCGAGACCCGCCCCGGCGGCGGCGACGAGGAGGGCGAAGGCGAAGGTTTTCATGGGAGACCTCGTTCGGTTGCGCCGGAGCGGGCCCCGAAGGCCCGAGTCTATCCTTAGACGCCTGAGCCAGAAGGGAGATTCACTCGCGCGCGGACCTCCTCGCGCCGCCCCGAGGAAAGGGCTCACTTCGCTGGCGGCGCCCGCCGGCGGTGAGACTTGCCCCGGGCCGGCGCGGGAGCGGGCTCGCCCGCCGCGCGCAGCCGCAGTGCGAGCGGCGCGTAGCTCTTTCCGTCCGCGTCCCGCAGCTCTCGCGCGGCCAGGCCCTCGAGGAGCAGCCGATAGGTCGACCCGGGGCGGAGGGGCTCGGTCGGCGCGAGCCGGAAGACGGTCTCCGCGCCCACCTCGGTATCGCCCCGCGAGGCCACGATCACGTCCTGGGAGTCGAGGAGCACGAGCCGCGCCTCCGGCAGGCGAGCCCGGATACGGACGAGGAAGGTGGCCTCCGGGTCTACGGAGGAGACCTCGGCCAAGGCGAGGGGCGAGCCGCCGGAGGGGCCGATGGCGAGGAGCGACGTGGGCGGAAGCGCGAGCGGCGCGGCGGCCACCGCCGAGGTGGCGGTGCTCGCGAGGCCCTCCGGAGGCGGGCCGGCGTCGAAGGAGGAGCCCTCGGCGGCTCCGCCGTCGCGCCCTGCGTCGGGCGCGGCCGGGCCCGCCGGAGCTCCACCCGGGAGCGTGCACGAAGCGGCGAGGGTCGAGAGGGCGACGAGGAGGGCTCGCGGACGGCCTCGGGATCGAAGCCGCACCCCAGCGAACGGCGCGGAAACGGGGGGTGCGCGGGTGTTCGTGCGTCCGATAAGATGGATTATGTTAACTTCGAAACCGGGCACTCACGCGCCTCGGTACACGAGCTCCGAGTCGCCCTCGTCCTTGCCGCGGACGATGGCGGCCTCGCCAGCGGGCTCGTGAGGACAGACCCCGTCCTTCGCCAGCACGCGCACGATGCGCGGTGCCCCTCCCTGGCTCGCGACCGCGCAGGCGCACGCCATGGGAGGCTCCTGCGGCACCACGTCGAGGGTCTTCAAGGCCCGGCGCAGCTCCCCCTCGAGCCGCCGCAGCTGGTCGATGCGGCGGCGCGCCTGGGCGATGTGGCTCGGGATGACCTCGCGCAGCCGGCTCGCGAACTCTGCCCCGCTCCGGCACCCTGCCCGCAAGGCGAGCAGAGCCCCGATGTCCTGGAGCGAGAGCCCGAGCTCCCGGAGGTCGAGGATGAGCCGGAGCCGCTCGAGGGCCTCTCCGCCGTAGCGACGGTGGCCGCCGTCGCTCACCGAGGCCGGGCGCAACAGCCCCTGCTCCTCGTAGAATCGGATGGTCCTTACGGTCTGACCCGTTGCGCGGGCGAGGTCTCCGCTCGTGAGATCCGCCAATTCCATGCAGCGAATTTGCTAATTGGCCCTGCGCCGTCTCGCAACCCAGGTTATAGGTACAAGGATAACGGGGAGCCTGCCCCCTCCGCTCTGCGTGAGGGTTGACAGTGGGGAGCGGTGCTGTCCTCGGATTCCGGGGTTCACCCTGCGAGCGGGTGGGAGCGGCTCGCAGGGATGCTTTCACGTCGGGTGATGTGAGCGCTGCACCTCGGGCGAGGGGCGGCTGCCTGCCCGGCGGGCAGCGGCGCGCCGGGGCCCCGAGGGGAGGCTAGCGTCGGTCGCCCCCGAGGATGCTCCTGGCGATGACCAGGCGCTGGACCTCGCTCGTTCCCTCGTAAATGGTCTGCACCCGGGCGTCCCGGAAGTACCGCTCCACGGGGAAGGCGTCGACGTAGCCGTACCCACCGTGGATCTGCACCGCTTTCGAGACCACCGACTGGGCGGCCTCGCTCGCGAAGAGCTTTGCCATGGAGGCTTCCCTTCCGAAGGGCCGGCCGGCCTCCTTGAGCGAGGCGGCCCGGAGCGCGAGCAGGCGGGCCGCGTCGTGGGCGGTGCGCATGTCGGCGAGGGCGAAGGAGATGGCTTCGAAGTCGGCGATGGGCTTGCCGAAGGCGCGGCGCTCCTTGGCGTAGCCGACCGAGCTCTCGAGGGCTGCCCGGATGACTCCGGTCGCCTGGGAGGCGATGCCGATGCGACCGCCCTCGAGCGCCGAGAGGGCGATTCCGAACCCCTGCCCCTCCGCCCCCAGGAGCGCGTCCGGCGGGAGCTCGCAGTCCTCGAGAGACAGCGCTACGGTCGTCGACGCCCGCAGGCCCATCTTGTCTTCCTTGCGGCCGACGACGAGGCCGGGAGCGCCGCCCTCGACCAGGAAGGTGCTCAGGCCGCGGCTGCCCTCCTCCGGCGAGGTGCGCGCCCAGACGATGAGCACCCCGGCCCGGTCTCCGCTCGAGATCCACTGCTTCTCGCCGTTCAGCACCCACCCGCCCCCGCGACGCTCGGCGCGGGTGCGGAGCGCGCCCGCGTCGCTGCCGGAATGGGGCTCGGAGAGCGCGAAGGCGCCGGCGAGCCACTCCGCCGAGGCGAGGCGCGGCAGGCAGCGGAGCTTCTGCTCCTCGGTGCCGTAGCGGGCGATGGTCTCCCCGACCATGTTGGTGACCGCCATCGTCACCGCCAGCGAGCAGTCGGCCCGGGCGATTTCCATGAGAGCGAGCGCGTAGGCCACCGCGCCCGCCTCCGACCCGCCGTAGGCCGTAGGCACGTTCACGGCGAGGAGCCCGAGGGCGCCGAGCTCGCGCACCAGGTCCGCCGGGAAGCGCGCCAGGCGGTCGTTCTCCGCCGCTGCCGGGGCCGCGCGCTTCTCGGCGAACGATCGCGCCAGCTCCGCCACGGCCTGCTGGGTCTCTGTGGGGGTGAAGTCCATCGCGGATTCGGGAAGACCTATCGCCCGGCGGGCTCCGGCGCTGCGGCGGCGCGATGGCCGATCTCGTCAAAGCGGAAGGGGATCGTCACCGGCTGCGGGGTCGGGGGTCTCGGGAAGGTCCAGCCGCCCACGGCGCGCACGACGCAGGCCTCCACCTCCCGGTCCCCGAGCGTGCTTTTCTTCACCCGGACCTGCGTGGCCCGGCCGTCCTTGCCGATGACGAACCCCACCACCACCTCCCCGCGCACGTCCTTCCCTTGGGAGAGCCTCTCCTCGTAGCATGAGGTCACCTCGGGCTGGTGGGACTCGGCGACGGTCTGCACCGAGTCGGCACCGAAGGGCAGGCCGGCGGGTTCGGGCGGACCGGCGTCCGGCGCAGCGGCGCGCGCCTCGGCCGGCGGCGGGGGAGGCTCTGCCGGCGCCGAGGGCCAGGGGGCGAAGAGGACCGCGGCGAGGGGGATGGCTCTCGCCCGGCCGATCATCCCTTCAGCACCGACGCGGCGATGACGAGCCGCTGGATCTCGCTCGTGCCCTCGTAGATCTCGGTGATGCGGCTGTCGCGCCAGTGGCGCTCGACGTCGTACTCCTTCACGTAGCCGTAGCCGCCGTGGACCTGGAGGGCCTTGCTCGTCACCCGCTCGCACATCTCCGAGGCGTAGAGCTTCGCCATCGCGCTCTCGGCGCTGTGGCGGACCCCCTGGTCCTTGAGGGTGGCGGCCCGCCACACCAGCAGCCGCGCGGCGTCGAGCTCGGTGGCCATGTCCGCCAGCATGAACTGGATGGCCTGGAACTGGGTGATCGGCTGGCCGAACGCCTTGCGCTCGCGCGCGTAGCCGACCGCCTCCTCGTAGGCGGCGCGCGCGATGCCGAGCGCCTGGGAGGCGATGCCGATGCGCCCGCCGTCGAGCGTCTGCATGGCGATCTTGAAGCCCTCCCCCTCGGCGCCCAGCCGGTAGCGGTCGGGGACGGCCGCCTCCTCGAAGAAGAGCGAGCACGTCCCCGAGGCGCGGATGCCCACCTTCTCGTCCGGCTTGCCGCGCACGAATCCCTTGGTGTCGGTGGGGACGAGGAAGGCGCTGATGCCCTTGTGCCCCTTCGTCCGGTCGGTCATTGCGAAGAGCAGGATGACGTCCGCCTGGGGCCCGTTGGTGATGAAGTTCTTGGTGCCGGAGAGGACGTACTCCGCGCCCCGCTTGGTGGCGGTGGTGCGCATCTCCGCAGCGTCCGAGCCGCTCATGGGCTCGGTGAGCGCGTAGGCGCCGAGCTTCTCGCCGCGCGCGAAGGGAGCGAGGAACTCCTTGCGCTGCTCGTCGGTCCCGAACTTGAGCACCGGGTCGCAGTAGAGCGAGTTGTTGACACTCATGATCACCCCGGTGCCGGCGCACCCGCGGGAGATCTCCTCCATGGCGACGGCGTAGGAGACGTTGTCCATGCCGGCCCCGCCCCACTCGGTCGGGACCGACACGCCCATGAGCCCCATCTCCCCGAGCTTCTTGACCTGCTCGGCCGGGAAGTGGTGCTCGGCGTCCCACTTGCGCGCGTTCGGCTTGAGCTCCTCGTCGGCGAACTGCCGGCAGAGGTCCCGCACCTGGCACTGCTCCTCGCTCAGCTCGACCTGCATGCTCCCTCCTAGGCTCCCCGGAAGCGGGCCGGGCGCTTCTCCACGAAGGCGCGCAACCCCTCGCGCCCGTCCTCGGTGCCGAAGAGCATCCCGAAGGCGTCTGCCTCCATCTCCTGGCCGGGCCCGAGCCGCGGAGCCGCGGTGGCCCGCAGGATCCTCTTCGCGGCGGCCACGGCCGCCGGCCCGCGCGAGGCGATCTTCCGCGCCTGGCCCCGGGCGTGCTCGAGGAGCTTGTCCGGCGCCACCACCTCCAGGACCAGGCCCCAGGCCTTCGCGGTGGCGGCGTCGACCATGTCCCCGGTGAGGATCATCTCCATGGCGCGGACCGACCCCACCCGGCGCTGCAGCCGCTGGGTGCCGCCGAAGGCGGGGATGATGCCCAGGTTCACCTCGGGCTGGCCGAACTTGGCCTTCTCGCTCGCGTAGATGAGGTCGCAGGCCATGGCGAGCTCGCAGCCCCCGCCGAGCGCGAACCCGTTCACCGCTGCGATGGTGGGGATGGAGAGCGCCTCGAGCCTCTCCAGCGTGCGCTGGCCTGCCTCGGCGAAGCGGCGGGCCTCGAGGGGGGAGAGCGCCGCCATCTCGGCGATGTCCGCGCCGGCGACGAAGGCCTTCTCCCCGCCGCCGGTGAGGACGAGGGCGTTTAGAGCCGAGTCGCGCTCCACCTCGCCGAGGAGCTCGCCGAGCTCCCTCACGGTCTGGGCGTTGAGCGCGTTGAGCGCCTTGGGGCGGTTCAGCGTCGCGACCCCGATGCCGCTCTCGGTCGACCAGAGGATGTTCTCGAGCTGCATGGTCGCCTCCCGCCGCCTCCGCTTCGGGGCGGCTATTCGTACCGGTAGAACCCTCGACCGCTCTTCCGGCCCAGCCACCCCGCCGCCACGTACTGGCGCAGGAGCGCCGCCGGCCGGTACTTGTCCTCGCCGAGCTCCCGCTGGAGCACCTCGGCGATGTAGAGGCAGGTGTCGAGGCCCACGAAGTCCGCGAGCGTGAGCGGACCCATGGGGTGGTTCAGCCCCAGCTTCACCGCCGTGTCGATGTCCTCGGGGGTGGCGAGGCCCTCCTGCAGCGCGAAGCAGGCCTCGTTGATGAGCGGGATGAGTACTCGGTTCACGATGAAGCCGGGCACGTCCTTGGAGGTGACCACCGTCTTGCCGAAGGTGCCGGTGGCGAGCTCGGCCACGGCCTTCCAGGTGGCATCGCTCGTCTGTAGCCCCCGGATGATCTCGATGAGCTGCATCACCGGCGGCGGGTTCATGAAGTGCATCCCGATGAACTGCTCGGGGCGCTTGGTGGCGGCGGCGAGCTTGGTGATGGAGATGGAGCTCGTGTTGGAAGCGAGGATGGCGTGCTTGGGCAGGAGCTCGTCGAGCTTGCGAAAGAGCTCGAGCTTCGGCTCCTCCCTTTCCACGATCGCCTCGATGGCGAGGTCCGCCCCCGCAGTGTCGTCGACCGACTCCGCGGGGCGGATGCGGTCGAGGGTGGCCTGGCGCGCCTCGGCCGAGAGCTTGCCCTTCTCGACGAGCTTCTGCAGGGCGGCCCCGAGCTTCTGGTGGGCTCGGCGGGCGAGCTCTGGCACCGCGTCGACGAGGGTGACCTTCCGGCCGGACTGCGCCGCCACCTGGGCGATGCCGGTGCCCATCTGCCCCGCGCCGATGACCGCGATGCGCTCGATCGCCATGGACCCTCCCCCGGGAGCCAGGTGATATGGCGCCCCCGACTCCGTTGTCAATGAGGCCCTCCGGTCTCGCCCAGCGGAACGACGATGGGTCCGCCCTCGGAGACCGTGAGGGACCGCTCGAATATCTGGGGAGCGCCGGCGGCGCCGGTGAGGCGCAGCGCCAGGGTGTAGTCCCCATCGGACAGTCGGACCTCGTGGCGGACCTGCGCCGGAGCCGGACCGTGAAACCGGAACTCGGCGCGTCGCACGGTGGACTCGCCGCGACGGATGTCGACCTCCAGGGCCGCCGAGTCTCCCACGTCCGGGACCCCGTACACCAAGGTGACGTCGCGGGGGACGCCCTTCAGGGCGAAGAGCCCCACGGACGCGAGGCCCACGACGAGGAGCACGCTCGCGAAGGCTCTCACTGCGGCTTCGCCCCCTCGGGGGCATCGGGCCCGGCAGGGTCTGGCGGGCCCTCCTCCGCCTTCGCGGGGGTGCGCTTCACCCGCACCCGGGTCCGCCTTCGGCCGGCCGGCCCCTCCTTCAACCGGATCTCCGAGCGGACCTCGACGGTCATCCCGTCGAGGAGCTTCAAGAGCTCGCGCCGGAACGTCTCCGACTCGAAGAAGCGCCGGATCTCCTGCCCCACCACGCGCAGCACCTCGTCCTTCGCCCCGTGGGCCTGCTGCACCAGGAAGCCGGCGAGCTCCTTCGGGAGCTTCCACTCCCGCGCGAGCTTGCGCGCCCCCTCCTCTGTGAGGAACAGAGCCCCCATTCCGGTGAGGACGGTCTTGCGCACCACGTCGGCGAGGAAGCCGACGGTCCCGCTCCCGACCGGCTGTCCCGGCACGTCGGGCGGAGGCTCGTCGAACGGATAGGCGGGGTCGGCCATCGGCAGAGACTACCGCAACGGGACCCGGTCGCGTCAGTCCGGACCCGCTGGCCCGGTCGGGGCGGCCCCTAGGCCCTGGGCTGCGCTCCGATGACCGGGAGTCTGGGCGCCTTCATGACCTGGACGCTCACCGCGCCGGCGACCTCCTGGGCGACGTGGCGGAAGGCGCTCGCCTGCGGCCCGTCCGGAAGCCCCTCCACGACCGGCATGCCCCGGTCGCCGCCCTCGCGCACGGCGAGGTCGAGCGGGATCTCCCCGAGGAAGCGCATCCCCATGCGGTCGGCGGCGGCCCGGGCGCCGCCGTGGTCGAAGATGTTCGTCTCCTTGCGGCAGTGCGGGCACACGAAGCTCGACATGTTCTCGACGATCCCGAGGACGGGGATGCCGACCTTGTCGAACATGAGCTTCGCGCGGATGACGTCGGCGAGCGCCACGTCCTGCGGGGTGGAGACGAGCACCACCCCGGCGGCGCGGACGTTTTGCGCGAGGGTGAGCGGCACGTCGCCGGTGCCGGGCGGGAGATCGAGGAGCAGGTAGTCGAGCTCTCCCCAGTTCACGTCGCGCATGAGCTGCAGGAGCGCGCCGGTCACCATGGGCCCGCGCCAGATCATGGCCTGGTCGGGGTCCACCAGGAAGCCGATGGACATGAGCTTCAGGCCGTGGGCCTCGATGGGCTCGAGGCGCTTGCCGTCCTTCGACGAGGGCTTCTCCTCCACCCCGGTGAGGATGGGGAGGGAGGGCCCGTAGATGTCGGCGTCGAGCACCCCGACCGCCGCCCCCATCTTGGCGAGCGACAGGGCCAGGTTGATGGTGACGGTCGACTTCCCCACTCCTCCCTTGCCCGCCCCGACGAGGACGATGTTCTTCACCCCCGGGGTGAGCTGGGACTGGGTAGCCCCGGGCGCGCTCCGGACGCGCGCGCTGAATTTGAGCTCGACCGAGGAGGCCCCGGCGCCCTTCAGCGCCGCCTCCACGTCCTTGGCGATGGTGTCGCGCAGCGGACAGGCCGGCGTGGTGAGTTCCACCTCGACCGACACCCGGCTTCCGTCGACCGTGACCTCCTTCGCCATTCCAAGGCTCACGATGTCGCGCCGGAGCTCCGGGTCCATTACCTTGCGAAGCGCAGCGAGCGCGCCATCCTGCGTCAGTGCCATAGAGCGGGCTTCATAGCCGGGCCACCGCCGTCGGTCAATGAGCGGGACGGCGACGGCCGCGCGGGCTCACTCGAGCGCCTCCACGCGCCACTGCCCCTCCTCGAGGACCAGCGACGCCTGCCGCCCCTCTCCCACGAGCAGGACGGCGCTGCGCCCCCTCACCTGGATCGGTGCGCCGAGCGCGAGCAGGGTCTCGACCCGGTCGAGAGCGCGCGTCCCCACCGGTCCGGACTCCCGGAAGTCGTTGGCGAGCCGGTCCGGGCTCGATCGGGCCCGCCAGCGCGCCGACAGGAGCAGGTAGGCCTCGGGCCAGCGCGCCGCCCGGAGCGACGAGGCGAAGCGGGTGAGGGCCGCCCGGGCCTCCTCTTCGGGCCGGGGGGCAGGCGCGGGCGCCGGGGCGGGCGACTTCACCGCGGTCGCGGGAGAAGCACAGGCAAGGCAGGCGACCAGGGCGAGGGCGCGCACGCTCCCCGGATATACCATGCGCGTCCGGTTGGCCACGGCGGACGCGCCCCCGGAGCCGGCAGGAGGGGCGCTTCCTCGTTCCGAGCCGCATTGCATCTCGCCGCGGCTTTCGGCACCCTTCCCTGCCGTGGCTCACACGCGGGCGCCCGCGCCTTGCGGGCGCCCGAGATCCGGAGAGACTGAGAGCCGTGAGCGACCAGCCGTTCCGCGACCTGCCGCGCCAGGAGTTGGCGGGGACCTTCCGGATCACGCCGGAGAGGGAGGTGCTCGACTGCAACGACGTCTTCGCCCGGACCCTGGGGTGGCCGGACCGAGACGCGCTCCTCGCCTCCAAGGCCTCCCTCGACGCCGAAGGGCCGGAGGGCGGAGCGCTCGGGCAACTCGGCCAGGCGGGCGGCCCGGCTCGCGCCGAGATCGGGCTGAGGCGGCGCGACGGAACGACGGTGTGGGTGGCGGTGAGCGGGTGGCCGGGCTCCGACGCCTCGGGCCACCGCGTCGTCGACGGCATCACCGTCGACGTGAGTGATCGCCGGGAAATGGAAGCCCGCCTCCTCCAGTCGGAGCGGCTCGCCTCGGTGGGCACGCTCGCGGCCGGGGTGGCTCACGAGGTCAACAACCCGCTCTCCTACGTCATCGCCAACCTCGGGTACGCGCAGGAGCAGGTGGCTTCCGTGGTCGAGAGCTGCCGGGCGCGCGGCTCCTCCATGGAGGAGGCCGAGCTCGGCCAAGCAGTCGAGGCGCTCGAGGAGGCGCGCCAGGGAGCGGAGCGGGTCCGCTCCATCGTGCGCGACCTGCGGATGTACGCGCGCGCGGACGACGAGCGGCGGAAGATCCTCGAGCTCGACCGCGTGGTCGAGTCCGCCTTGAACGTCCTGGGCGGGGACCTGGCGCAACGCGCGCGCCTGGTGCGCGACTTCGAGCCCTGTCCGCCCGTCTTCGCCAACGAGGGGCGCCTCGGAAAGGCGCTCGTCCACCTCCTCCTCAACGCCTGCCAGTCCTTCTCCCGGGACGACCCGCAGCGAAACGAGATCCGGGTGGCCGTGGCGCCGGCGCCGGGCGGGCGCGTCCGGATCGAGGTGTCCGACAACGGGGTGGGGATGAGCCCGGAGGTGCTGGCGCGGGCTCCCGAGCCGTTCTTCACCACTCGCAAGCCCGGCACCGCGACCGGCCTCGGCCTCGCCATCGCGAAGTCGGTCGTCACCTCGCTCGGGGGGGAGCTGGCGCTCGAGAGCCAGGAGGGCCAGGGCACCCGCGCCCGGGTGCTCCTCCCCCAAGCCGCTCCCGGCCCCCGGGAGGTTGCCCCCGCCGCCCCGGCCGCGTCGTCCGCCGCGCCGGCGGGCCGCCGGGTCCTGGTGATCGACGACGACCCGATCGTGGGCCAGGCCGTGAAGCGGCTGCTGCAGGGGAACGAGGTGGTGAAGTGCACCGAGGCCGCGGCGGCGCTCGCGCTGCTCGCCCACGGGCCCAGATTCCACGTCATCCTCTGCGACCTGCACATGCCGGGGACGAGCGGGATGGATCTCTACCGCCGGCTCGTGGAGGAGGACCCGGAGGCGGCGGCGCGCGTCGCCTTCATCACCGCTGGCGCCTACACCGAGGCGGCGAGCGACTTCCTCGACAACGTCCCGAACGAGCGCCTGGAGAAGCCCTTCGACGCCTCGCGCCTGCGCGCCCTGGTGGCGAACGCCCCCGCCCTCGACGCCGAGGGCCCAGGGACCGCCTAGGAGCGGAGCGGGACCACGGGCGCCTCGGCGTTCGCCGGGCGCACCTGGACCTCCCCTTCCTCGCCCTCGCGCCCGCCGATCTCGATCTGAACCGGGAGGAAGTGGCGCACCACGTCGGCGTTGGTGGTGAGGTGCTTCGTCACCTCGCACACCGTGAAGCGGGTGACGGGCACGACACCCGGGGGCGGGGTGACGAGGCCGGCGGCGAGCAGGGCGGCCGGAACGAGGAGCTGGTCCCCCAGGTGCCGATCCACCGCCGAGCGCCCGGCGAGGAACGCGGAGAGACTGTCGAGCGCGGCGTCGGCGATGGCCTCGGGGTGGCGGCCCTGGGCGGAGACCGCCCCGTGCCCGGAGCGCGTGCGCTCGAAGGTAGCGATGATGAGGAGGTGGCTGCCCCGGGAGAGGCGGGCGGGCACCGGGACGCAGCGCGCCTCGGCGGCTACTCCCATCTCCCTCAGCCGCCGCGAGGCCCGCTCCGCCTGTCTCTCGGCGACGGAGAGGTCGACGCCCGCGACGAGCGAGAACACCTCGGTCTCGAGCAGCGTTCCCCGGTGGCGGAGGTCGAAGGGGGGCATGGGGTGGGCCGGGCGGACCACGGCGGTGAACTCGCCGCCGCCCTCGGGGTAGAAGCCGGCGGCCTGGAGCGAGAGATCCACCGGGAAGCCCAGGCGCGCGAGCGCCGGCGCCCAGACGAGCGCCAGGTAGTGGAAGGATGGGCTGTGGTCCTGGTGGGTCCCCCCGCGCAGCGTGAGCTGGCTGTCGCCGCCGGCTACGGCGAGCGGCCAGCAGAGGGTCTGGAGGAGGAGCGGAGCGGAGCCGGCCGTGCCGATGTCGAAGCTCCACTCCCCCGCGGCCGGACGGCGGGCAGGCAGGAACTCGAGGCGGGTCGAGCCGATCTCTGCCCCCGCCACCTCCGCCTGGCACAGCCGGGCCATGGCGAGGGCGGCCTCTCGGTGCTGGGGGCGCAAGCCGGGTTTCAGCCGGTTCGCTCGCACGCGTTCGACCGCGAAGCCGCGGCCCGTCACGGCCGAGAGCGCGAGGGCGGTCCGGAGGATCTGGCCGCCGCCTTCCCCGGCGCCGCCGTCGAGCTCGATGACGCCGCGGGTCGCCACGCTGCGTCTCATGTAGTGCTCGCGGCCGCCCGGCGTCAAGCGCGCTCCATTCCGCTCCGGCGCTGGAAGCTTGGAAGATCAGCCGCTTACGGCGCGCTCGGGCCCCGATCTCCCCCCGAGGGTCGGCGGCCAGGAAACCCAGGGGCGAAATAGGAGCTTGCCCGCGCCGTAGGACGGGCATGATTGCGGCTCCCGCTCTCGCCGGGATAGGGTCGCGCGTCTCCTGGCCGCTGTGGAACGAGGAAGAGGTCTCCGTGCCCCTCTCAAGCGAGGCGAGGCTCGCCCGCTCGGCAGCGCAGGGTCACCGGGAGGCTTTTTCCCAACTCGTCGAGGAGCACAAGAGGGCGGTCTACGGCCTTTGCCTCCGGATTCTCTCCGACCGGGAGGAGGCCCGCGACGCCGCCCAGGAGGCCTTCGCAAGGGCCTACGCTGCGCTCGACTCCTTCGACCTCTCGCAGCCTTTCGCGCCATGGGTGCTCCGGATCGCGAGGAACCACTGCCTCGACCTCCTGCGCCGCCGGCTGCCGGCGCGCGCGCGGGTGGAGCTCGACGCCGATCCCGAGGGTGGCTCCCCTCCGGACCTGCTCGACCCCGAGGCCGAGCGGGGCGACGATCGGCTCGAGAAGGCCCAGGCGCGCGAGGCGCTCGGGGAGGCGGTGGCGGCGCTCCCCGCCAACTACCGCGAGGTGGTGCACCTTTTCCACGTCGAGCAACTGTCCTACAAGGAGATCGCCCAGGTGATGGGCGTGCCCATGGGGACGGTGATGACCTGGCTCCACCGGGCGCGGTCGAAGCTGCGGCAGTTCCTCGAGGGCAAGGAGGTCCACTCGTGACGACGCGCCACCTGAGCGAGGAAGAGGCCCAGCGGCTCCTCGAGGGCGCCTTGCCTGGGGAGGAACGCTCGGGGGTGAGCGACCACCTCGCCTCCTGCGCGGGGTGCCAGGCCCTCGTCTCCTCCTTCCAGGCACTCGAGGACGCCCTGTCGCTCTTGCCGGCCGCCGAGCCTCCTCCCGATTTCACAGCCGGCGTGCTGGCGCTTATCGACCTGCGCGAGCGGTCGGCGAGGCGAGAGCGTCGCGTGGCGCTCGGCGTCCTCGGCGCGGTGGCGGCGGCGCTGGCCGCGACCGTTGCGCTCGCGGGTCAGGCCGCCTGGGCCCCGGCGCTCTCTGAGGCCTCCGCCTCTCTCGTCCAGGGAGTCGAGGCGGCCCGCATCTCGCGGCAGGTGCTCTCGCCCCTCCTGGGCGCCCTGCGCGCCGAGATCGTGCTCGGCTGCGCCGCGCTCGGCCTGCCGCTCCTCCTCGGCCTCTCGCGTCTCGTCCCCGCCCGCGCCCAGCGCGCCTAGAGGGAAGCCATGCTCGGCCTCGCCG
>DATJZG010000142.1:0-12773 GCA_035499295.1 Anaeromyxobacteraceae bacterium | reverse complement strand
GAGCGCTCCACTCGGCGGAGCTCAGGGCCGGGACGTTGATGACCAGGCCGCCGTTCTTCCCGTTGCTGCCGTTCGTGCCGTTGCTGCCGTTCGTGCCGTTGGTGCCACTCGTGCCGTTCGAGCCCGAGCACGCGGCGAGGCTGCCTGCGGCCCAAGCGAGCAACGACACCGTCCTGAGATTGAACATCCTCATGTCGTCGATCTCCATCTAGAGGGGGAGTCCGTACCACTGCGTCGGACGGCGCCTGCCGTCGCGCGGCGTGGAATCGATGCTTGAACGGTGCCAGGTGGCCGATATCTTTGGAAGAGTCCGCCAGTCGCCGTAAGCGCTCGCGGATGTCCTGCGCCAAGGCCCGGCGCTCGCGTTGAAGCGAGCCCGAGCCGCTTGAAAAGGCCCACGAACACGGGGCCCGCAAGCGCGTCCCTCGGCCCCATGACACGCTCTATTGGTGAAGCGATCGGCGCCGGATGGCGCTTGCGCCTATTTCACGAACGGTGCACACATGGGGCATTTCGCTCGAAGATCTGGCGGTCCAGCGCGAATTGCCGCAGCGACGCTGTAGCTCTGGGTGAGCGGAGGCAGCGCAGGCACGCACCTTGGCGCCGCCCCGAAGGAAGGAGCGAGAGCCGCTGGCCGCTACGGCCTGTCCTGCGCTACCCGTGGAACGGGCGGTTCGTCGATCCCAGCTCGGCGAGGAGCGGGGCGGGCCGGAAGCGGGCTCCGAACCTCCCCTCGAGCTTGCGCATGCGCTCCAGGATGGACGAGGTCCCCTCGGAGTCGGCCCAGCGGAAGGGCCCGCCCCGGA
Source organism: Anaeromyxobacteraceae bacterium (assembly GCA_035499295.1). GTDB lineage: Bacteria > Myxococcota > Myxococcia > Myxococcales > Anaeromyxobacteraceae > DATJZG01. Next base: position 11,967 of record DATJZG010000142.1, on the reverse strand, counting down.
ACGGCGGGAAGCCGAGGCCGAAGACGGCGCCGATGTCGCCGTCGCGTGGGCTGCGCAGGATCCTCTCCCCGAGCGTGAGGGCGGCCTCGTTCACCATCTGCATCACGCAGCGCTCGGCGATCTCGTCGCGGCTCACCTTCTTGCGGCGGCCGCCGCCCGGGAGGAGGTCGTAGACGGTCGCGTCCACCGTCTTCTTCTTCCCCTCCTCGTACAGGTAGAAGCCCTTCTTGTTCTTGCGGCCGAGGCGGCCGGCCTCCACCACCTTGGCCATCGCCTCCGGGACCGCCATGCGCTCCCCGAAGGCGTGGTGGAGGATCTTCGCCACCTTGGCACCGACGTCGATGCCCACCTCGTCGAGGAGCGTCATCGGGCCCACCGGGAAACCGAACTGGGTGAGCGCCGCGTCGAGGTCCTCGACCGAGGCCCCCTCGAGCAGCAGGGTGACCGCCTCGTTCATGTAGGGCGCGAGCACCCGGCTGGTGTAGAAGCCGGGGCCGTCGCCGACGACGATCACCGTCTTGCCCTGCTTCTTGCCCACCGCCACCGCGGTGGCGGTGACCTCGTTCGCCGTCTTCGGAGTCACGATGACCTCGAGGAGCGGCATCTTGTTCACCGGGGAGAAGTAGTGCATCCCCAGCACCGCCTCCGGGCGCCGGGCCGCCTGGGCGATGTCCCCGATGGGGATCGAGGAGGTGTTGGTGGCGAAGATCCCCTTCGCGTTCCGCTCCTCGAAGGCCCGGAGCATCTCCTGCTTCAGCTTCAGGTCCTCGAAGACCGCCTCGATGACGAGGTCGACGTGCTCGAACCCCTCCCAGCCGGTCCCGGCGGTGAGCAGCCGCATCTTGGCGAGCCGCTCCAGCTTCTCGAGCGAGCGCCTCTTCACCCGCTCGTCGAAGAGCGCTCCCACCGCGGCCAGCCCGCGGGCGGCGCCCTCGTCGTCCTTCTCGCGGATGCGGGAGCGGATGCCGGCGTTCACGGTGACGTAGGCGATGCCGCTGCCCATGAGGCCGCCGCCGAGCACTCCCACCGATTCCACCCCGCGGGACCGAACCGAGGGGTCCGGGGTCCCGTTGTCCCTCTTGAGGGCGTTCTGGGCGAAGAAGATCCACATGAGCTCCTGCGCCACCTTCGACATGGCGAGCTCTCCGAAAAGCTTCGCCTCCCGCTCCAGCCCCTTGTCGAAGCCGTTCTCGTAGCCGTGGCGCACCGCCTCGAGCGCCTTCTCCGGCGCCGGGTAGTGCCCCTTCGTCTTGGCGCGCAGCTGCTTGCCCGCCTGGAAGAAGAGCACCTCGCGCCCGACGAAGTTCTCCTCCAGCGCCATCTTCTGCAAGGCCGCCAGGCCGTCCTTGCGGACGGTCTTCGCCCCGGCGGGTCGCTGCCGGCGCAGCTCGCCCGCGGCGAGCTCCTTCGCGCGCCGCTGCGCCACCTCGGCGAGCAAGGGCGGCGGCACCGCCTCGTCCACCAGGCCGATGGCGAGCGCCTTCTTGGCCTTCACCGTCTTCCCGGCCAGGATGAGGTCGAGGGCGGTGGCGATGCCGACCAGCCGCGGCAACCGCTGGGTGCCCCCGGCGCCCGGGATGAGGCCGAGCTGGACCTCCGGCAGGCCGAGCTGGGTCTTGGGATCGTTCGTGGCCACCCGGTAGTGGCAGGCGAGCGCCCACTCCAGGCCGCCGCCGAGGCAGGCACCGTGGATGGCCGCCACCACCGGCTTCGGATAGCGCTCGAGCCGGTTGAAGCCGGCCTGCCCGTCGCGGGAGAGCTTCTCGGCCGCGGCCGCGCTGCCGGCGTCGCGGAGCACCTCGATCTTGGCACCGGCGACGAAGCCGTCCTTCTTGCCCGAGGTGAAGATGAGGGCCTGCACCGCCGCGTCCTTCCCGAGCACGTCGAGGACGTCGCCGAACTCCTCGCCCACCTCGGGGGAGAGCGTGTTCACCGGCTCGCCGGGCACGTCGAGGAGCACCGTCGCCACCCCGTCCTTCACCTCGACCCGGAAGTTCTTCCACGCCATGTCGCTCTCCCTCGCCAGGTTTCTCATGGTCACGCCTCCGGGCCGTCGAGGACCACCGCGGCACCGAGACCGCCGGCGGCACAGACGGTGAGCAGCGCGTGGGCTCCCTTTCTCCGGGCGAGCTCGCGCAGCGCCTGGGTGATCATCCGCGCCCCGGTGGCCCCGAACGGGTGGCCGAGGGGGATGGAGCCGCCGTTCACGTTGAGGCGCGCCGGGTCGACCTCGCCGAGCGGCTGGGCGCGCCCCAGGCGCTCCTCGGCGAACTTCCGCGAGGCGAAGGCCTGGAGGTTCGAGAGCACCTGGGCGGCGAAGGCCTCGTGCATCTCCACGATGTCCATGTCCTTCAGGGCCAGGCCGGCCCGCTCGAGCGCCACCGGCGCCGCGTAGGCCGGGCCCTGCAGGAGCTGCTCGCCGGGGTCGGTGGCGGCGTAGGCGTAGGAGCGAAGGTAACCCAAGGGCTTGACCCCGAGCGCCTGCGCCTTCTCGTCGCTCATGAGGATGACGGCCGCGGCCCCGTCGGTGAGCGGCGACGAGTTCCCCGCGGTGATGGTGCCGTAGCGCCGGTCGAACACCGGCTTCAGCTGCGCGAGCGCGTCGAGGGAGGCGTCCTCCCGGACGTTGTTGTCCTCGCGGGCAATCCGCTGGAAGCGCGGGGGGACCTCGACCGGCATCACCTCGCCGGCGAAGCGGCCGCTCTTCCAGGCGTCGGCGGCCTTCTTGTGGCTCTGGCAGGCGAACTCGTCCTGCGCGGCCCGGCTCACCCCGTTCTCCCAGGCCATCTTCTGGGCGCTCTCTCCCATGGTGAGGCCGGTGGTCGGCTCCTTCAGGGCCGGCGGGACGGGAGTGACGTCCTTCAGCCGGAGCGAGGTGACGATCTTCGCCTTCTCCGGCAGCGTGCGGGCGCGTGAGAGGCTCACGAGCGCCTGCGCGAGCGGGCGAGACGCGAAGATGGGCGCGTCGGAGAGGGACTCCGCCCCGCCCGCGATCACCGCGCTCGCGTGTCCGAGGGCGATCTGGTCGGCGGCCTCGGTGGCGGACTGGATGGAGGTGGCGCAGGCGCGCGAGGTGGTGTGGGCGGGGAGGGTGCGCGGGAGCTCGGTGCGCAGCACCACCTCGCGACCGATGAGGGAGGAGAGCGGCGCGGGAATCACCTGCCCGAAGATGAGCCCGTCGAACTCCTTCACCGAGATGCCGCTTCGGGCGACGAGCTCGTTCACGACGAGCGCGCCCAGGTCGACGGCGGAGAGGTCCTTGAAGTCGCCCCCGGACCTGAGGAACGGGGTTCGAAGGCCGGCCACCACTGCGACGCGCCGGCCACCGTTGGCGGGGTGGTGATTTCCTTGGGACATGCGGGCCCCCGGTTGATTGATTTTGGAATCAGCGAATCCCTCGTTTACTTAGCTTCCTCGACGCATAGCGTCAAGCCTCGATCGGCCTGCCGGCAGCGGATGCCCCGGAAGGAGGCGTGTCTCGGCGGCGTGGGGCCCGACCGCAGCCCCCTTTTCGGTTAGGATCCCTACATGGCCCTCAAGCGAGCCCGAGAGTTGAAGCCCCTGTCGAGCGAGCACCATCAGGCGCTGCTCCTGGCCTTCCAGCTCAAGAAGGCCATCGCCGGCCACGCCGAGACGGCCGGGGCCCCGAAGGACATGGGCGGGCTGCTCGCACTCGCCCGCCGCTACGAGGACTCGGTGCTTCGCAACCACACGGCCGCCGAGGAGGACCTCCTCGGCCGCTTCCTCGCCGTCGAGGACATGCAGCGGCTCAAGGGCGAGCACGCCCAGATGCGCCAGTTCCTGGAGCAGGCGCGGAGCGCCCCGGAGGGGCGACAGCGCGGGGCGCTCCTCTCGTTCGCCGATCTGCTCGAGCGCCACGTGCGCTGGGAGGAGCGAGAGCTCTTCCCTCGCTGCGAGGAGCGGATCTCGGCGGAGGCCCTGGCGAGCCTGGGGCGCGAGCTCGAGGTGCGGCTCGTGCGGGCGGGGCGCGTGGCGACGAACCATCGGGCCTGACGGGCGCTGCGACTCAGTCGCCCTCGGGGGGCCCGCCGCTTCGCACCACATCCTCGCTCTTCACCTTGCCCGGGTCGAGCCCCTGGGCCCGCTTGGTCATCTGCTGGAAGAGCTCGTCGAAGGGTGGGGGCTCGCCCTTCATGAAGCGCAGCGGGTTCACCCGCGCCACCACGAAGTTCCTGAGGTAGGGCGAGTCGAAGCCCTTCTCCTTCAGGCGCCCCACCGCTCCGGTGACGGCGTCGTCGAAGGCGAGCAGGACCCCGGCGCGGCGCTCGCGCTCGGCGACGGCGCGGGCGAGCTTGTCGTCGAGGAAGGCGTCCACCTTGCGGAGGATGGGGTGGTAGGCCCCTCCGGAGAGGCGGGGGCGCTGCTCGTAGGCGAACCCCAGGGTGACGAGCGCCGCCTCCTCGAACTCGAGCGCCAGCTCCGGCTCGCGCCGGTCGGCCCGGCCGGAGAGATCCCGGTACATCCTCACCACTTCCAGCGCCCGCTCGCGCAGGTTGTGGGCCTTCTCGATGTTGAGCGCCAGGATCTGGTAGGCGACGTCCTTCTCCGGGACGAGGAGCGCCAGCACCGTCCTGGCCCCGAGCTCCTTCAGCGCGGTGAGGCGGTGCCCGCCGTTCGGGGTCAGGTACCCCTCCCCCTCCCTCACCGCGATGATCGGGTCGAGATAGCGCTTCGTCTTGTCCATGGCGAGCGTGAGCTTGCGCACGTGGGCGTCCGAGACGTCGCGCTGGAAGGGGGTGCGCTCCACCTTCTCGATGGGGAGTGCCGCGAAGAGGAGGGCGTGCCCGCCGAGCGGCTCGCGGTAGGCGGCGAGCACCGCCCCTCCGTCTCCCTCCACGCTCCGCGCGAGCGCCGCCAGCTCGGGCGGGAGCTCGGACAGCCGGAGGTCGCCTGCCTGCAGCGTGGTGGGCTCTATCCTCACGCCCTTGCGCTTGCGGGGGCGGCCGGTCTTCGTCGCGGGACGCTTCCTCGGGGCGGCCATCCCGCGAGCATAGACGCCCCGGGGCCCGGATCGGTGAACCCGGAAGGAGCGCCCCGCCAGGTCCTTGCTGGGCCCGGCTCGGGGCGCCATGGCTCGCCCCGATGGATGCTCCACGCCCATGGACCGTCCTGCCTCACGGGCCGGTCCTCCAGGCAGAGGAGAACCTCTGGCTGGTGGAGGGCGAGCTCCCGGGCGGACCCCCCATACGAAGGCGGATGTCGATCGTCCGCCTCTCCGACCGGCGACTCGCATTCCACAACGCCGTGCCGCTGCGGGAGGAGGACATGCGCGCGGTGGAACGGCTCGGCGACCCCGCGCTGCTCCTCGTCCCGAACCGACTCCACCGCCTGGACGTCCACGCCTTCACGGAGCGTTACCCGGGGCTGCGGGTCTTCACCTCGCGCGCGGCCCGGGCGAAGGTGTGGGAGGTGGCCACGGTGGAGGGAACGTGGCAGGACCTTCCCATCGACCCCGCGCTCTCGGCGCATCCCATCGAAGGCTCGCGCTTCGGCGAGGCGGCCTTCGCCGTCCACAGCGGCGACCGGGTGAGCTTGCTCTTCGGCGACACCGTGATGAACAACCCTCCCGCGGCGGGCCCCCACGGGTTCGTGCTCCGGGCCCTGGGCGCCTGCGGCGGCCCCAAGGTGACGCCGCTCGTCCGCCTCCTCGCGATCTTCGACCGCGCCGCCGTGGCGCGCTCGCTCCACCGCCTGGCGCACCTCCCCGGACTGTGCCGGCTCGTCCCCTCGCACGGCGAGGTGGTGGACTCGGCGGCGGAAGGCGGTCTGCGCCGCGCCGCGGACGCGCTCTAGCGACGCCGCGGTTCCCTGACCTCCCCGCGCCCGTGGCTTTTCGCCATTGCCGCCCGTGCCCGCTCCGCTTAACGTCCTCTGCCGTGATCGAGGTCCGGGACCTGCGCAAGGAATACCGCGTGCATCGGCGCGCCCCCGGCCTGTGGGCCTCGCTCCGCTCGCTGGTGCGCCGCCGCCACGAGACGGTGAAGGCGGTCGACGGCATCGGCTTCTCGGTCGCCGCGGGCGAGCGGGTGGGCTTCCTTGGCCCGAACGGAGCCGGGAAGACCACCACGCTCAAGGTTCTCTCCGGCCTCCTCTTTCCCACCGCCGGCGAGGTCCGGGTGGCGGGATTCGTCCCCTCCCGGCGCCAGGCGGAGTTCCTGAAGGCCATCACCCTCGTCATGGGCCAGAAGCAGCAGCTCCTCTGGGACCTGCCGCCCTCCGAGACCTTCGCCCTCAACCGCGCCATCTACGAGATCCCCCGCGCGGAGTTCGAGGCCACGGTCCGCGAGCTCACCGAGCTCCTCGACCTCTCCGAGATCGTGAACAAGCCGACGCGGCAGCTCTCCCTGGGGGAGCGGATGAAGGCCGAACTCGCCGCCTCCCTCCTCCACCGGCCGCGCGTCCTGTTCCTCGACGAGCCCACCATCGGGCTCGACGTCACCATGCAGGCGACGGTGCGGGACTTCGTCCGAACCTACAACGAGCGCTACGGCGCCACGGTGGTGCTGACGAGTCACTACATGGACGACGTGCTCGCCCTCTGCCCGCGGGTGATCGTCATCGACCGGGGCAAACTCATCTACGACGGCGACCTGAGGCGGCTGTCGCGCGAGGTGCGGCCGGACAAGCGCATCGTGGTGCGGCTGGGCCAGCCGGTCGGTCCGGCGGAGCTGTCCCGCTTCGGACAGGTGATCTCCTCCGGCGAGGCGCAGGCGGTCCTGCGCGTCGCGGCCGACGAGGTGGCGAGCGCGGTCGGGCGAATGCTCTCGGCCCTGCCGGTCGCCGACCTGACGGTGGAGGACCCGCCGCTCGAGGAGGTGATGAGCGAGCTCTTCCGGAACTCGCGCCGGGTGGCGGAGGGCTAGATCGATCTAGGAGCCCCCACCGTCGGGCACCGCCGGACAGGTAGTGCAGACGCAGGCGCAAGGGAAGGCGCCCGGCCAGATGCAGCCCGCGGGGCAGGGCTCGACCGGCGGCGGCCCCGAGCACCTCGACCCGGGGGTGCAGACGCCACTCGGGACCGAGGTGTCGCAGATCTCCTCCGGGACGCAGTCGCTGTCGGTGGAGCAAACGGCGCCGTGGTCGCGGCACTGTCCCGAGGTGAGGATCACCGCCCGGCTCTCATCGGCACACTGCACGACCGCCGGTCGGCACTCGGAGTCGGGGCTCTTGCACCGTCCCCCGGCGTCGCAATCCCGATCGGGATTGCACGACGCCGCGGAGACGGCGGCGAGCGCGACGAAGAGGACGAGCGCGGCGAAGCCGCTGCGCATGAGCTCATCGTAGAACGGATCGAATCCGCACCGCGAGAATCGCGCCGTCTCGGCCGCCCTGCCCCCGCTCAGCGGAGTCGGGCGACCCCCTCCGCCGCCTGACGCGCCCACGCCCCCTGGGGTGCGAGCCTCAGGTACTCGCGGTAGGCCCGGGCGGCCCCGGCGGCGTCCCCCTGCTCCTCCAGCGCGGCGCCCAGCCCGAAGTGAGCCTCGGGAAGGGAGGCGTCGATCTCGCTCGCCCTCCGGAAGGCGGCGAGCGCCCCGGCCGGGTCGCCGGCGCGGGCGGCGGCGCGGCCGTCCTCGACCGCAAGCCGCGCCAGCTCGTGACGCGGCCAGGCCGGGTCCGCCATCATCGCCATCGCCTGGCGGAGGCGGGAGGCCGCCGAGCCGCGGTCCCCGCGCGCCTCCGCGGCGCGGGCGAGCCCGAGGAGGGCGGCGCCGCGGGTCGCGGGAAGGCCGCGGAGCGCCCCGGCGAGAACCGCCTCCGCCTCCTCGGGGCGCCGGAGCGCGAGCAGCGCATAGCCCAGCTGGGCCCGGCAGATGGCGCAGCCGGGGGATTCGCGCAGGCTGCGTTCGAGCTCCGAGCGCGCACCCTCGGGGTAGGCGATGGGGACGCTGAGCGGGACCGCGGGAGCCGCGAACCGGTACTCGTCGCGGGCGGCGGCCTCGCGGTAAACACCGTCCCGCCGGAGGTAGAGCTGCCCGCCGTCGTCGAAGGCGACGAGAGCCCAGGTGGTCCGGTCGGCCCCCCAGTCCGCGCCCTGCGCCGAGGCGGAGAGCCTCCGGTAGGCGGCCGGCCCGAACTCCGGGTACTCCACCACCAGGGCGTCGAAGCGGTAGGCACGGTCGAGCTCGGCGAAGGTGCCCGCCGAGGCCGGGCCGAGGAGCGCCGCCGGGACGTCGCGCGAGGGGACGGCCCCGCGCCCGTCGGAGAAGACCGGCCGGTCGAGCGTCCACTCCAGGTAGCCGCCGAGGTGGAAGGTGTTGAAGAGCCTTCCCCGGAAGTCGAGGTCCCGGAGGTACCGGGCAGCGCGCTCCGGCAGTTGCCGGGAGAGCCCGGTGCCGAAGTGGATCGTCGGGTAGGCGACGATGGCCCAGGCGACCGCCGCCCCGGCGGCGAGCGAGCCCGCCACCAGGGCGCGGGCCGGGCGGTCCCACGCCCTCGACCCGGCGACCGCGGTGCGCAGGTTCCGCGCGGTCACGGGTGCGAGCACCAGGGCGGCCATGGCCCCGAAGCGCACCGAGCGCGCGGCGAGGAGGACGAACGCCGCGCAGGTGACGAGCTCGCGCAGGTTGGCGCGACGCCAGGCGATCGCGAAGGAGGCCGCGGAGAGCGCCACCAGCCAGCCGAACGGGCCGAGCCAGCGTTCGGGCGGCATGACCTGGAGCTCGCCCACCGCAGCCCGCAGGAGCGCTGCCGCGTCCGGGGCGTCGCTGGCCCCGGCGGGCGCGCCGAGCCCGGTCCATCCCCGTACCGCCTCGAGCGGCGTCTGGAAGGGGGCGAATCCGACCGGACTCGCCAGGCCCGCGAGCAGAACCCCGGCGAGGGTGGCGGCGAGCGGCAAGAGGAGCGACCGGGCATCCGCCACCTCCGGGAGGAAGGGCGGGCGCCGCCCGACGGGGAGGAGGATCGCATTCACCACGAGGAAGATCCCGACCACCGCCACGCCGGCGAGCACCGACTGGTGCAGGTTCGCCCACAGCCAGAGGAGGATCGGGAAGAGTGCGAGGAAGGCTCTCCTCCCCTGGGTGAAGCGCCGCAGGAGGAGGAGCGAGAGTGCGAGGAGCACGTTCGCGAACATCTCCGGCCGGGGCACCGCCCTTCCGTGGTAGGCGGCGAGCGCGAAGGAGACCGGGACGAGCGCGGTCGCGACTCCGGCGGGGGTCCTGTCGCCGTCGAGGCCGTCGAGGAGGAGGACGACGGAGAGGGCCGCCGCCGCCGCGCCGGCGAGGTAGAGCGGTCCCGCGTCCCCGGCGACAACGGACGAGAGGTAGATGAGAACGCTGCCGAGCCAGGACGGCTGCGGGCCGCTCCTCAGGCCGGCGAGCGGGTACAGGAACGGGTCTTCGGCCGCAAAGCCCCCGCGTCGCAGCACCTCCCGCCCGTAGGCGAGGTGGTGGAACATGTCAAAGTCGCGGAGCTCGGTGAGGGAGCCCACGAAGGCGAGCGCGGCGAGGAGCCCGGCCCCGGCGAGGACCGCCCCGCCCCCGGCGCGGGCCGGTGGAGGCGACCCGGGGCTCGACCCTGCGCTCCCCGCCGTCCTGGAGCCTCTCGCCACCTCGGCGATGCTAGCCGATCTCCCGGCCGGGAACAGGGCGGCGCGAGTCGCGCTCCTCAGGGGCGCGCGCCGGGCGGGCCGAGCGGACGCCCGGCATGGGCGAGGACGCGCACCTCCGAGGCCGGGCCGAGCCGGAGCCCATCGCCGCGCGGCTCCGCCTCGGTCACCTCGACCACGTCGCCGCGCAGAAGCCCCTCGAAACGGCGGTTCCGATCGGCGACGTCCTTCTCCTGCAGGGCGAGCCCCATCCTTCCCTCGGGGCCGCACCCCATGTAGCGGAGCCTCCCCTTCGACGGGAGCGGCTCCGAGACGATCCGGAAGACGCGCCCGGCGGGCGGCGGCGCCCAGGCCTCGCCCCGTGGGGCGAGCGCGAGGTAGCTCATCTTCACCGCCTCCCGGCGGAGCCCGGCGCGCCGGCCGATCTCCTCCACCAGCGGGGGGGGCTCGATGGGCCGCTCCGCGTGGCACCAGTCGCCGGGCCGCGACAGCGCCGGGCACGGTCCGCGGAAGAGGCAGGGGGCGCGGACCGCCACGCCGCCCGCCACCAGCAGGTCCCGGACCTCGAGCAGCGATCGCGAGGTGTCCCTGAGGGCAGGCTCGATCACCACCAGCGAGCCGCCGGCGGAGACGAGCCCGAGCGCCTCCTCCAGGAGCCCGGCGCGGCGCGCCGCCGCCCCCTCGCCGAGGAAGATCTCGTTCACCACGTGCCCCAGGGTGACGAGGTCGAAGCCGCGCCCGCGGGCGAGGTCGGCCAACCCCGACCGGCGCTCCGGGTTCCACTCCCGGGTGGCGAGCGGCTCCCCCGCCAGGGCGGCGAGCGCCCGCGCGGCGGCGAGCGCCCGGGCGGAGCGGTCGGCCGCCAGCACCTCGGCGGCGCCGGCGTCGAGCGCCGCGAAGGCGAGCGGGCCCGGGCCGCTCCCCAGGTCGAGGGCCGAGCGCGGGCGCCGCGGCAGCTCCGAGAGCACCCCCCTGCCCTGCAGGTAGGATACGGGCCAGTAGAAGAGGAGGTAGGCACCGAGGAGCCGGTCGTCGTCGAGGTAGCGGGCTCCGGCTAGCCGACGCTCTCGGGTGAGCCCGTGGGAGAGCCGCTCCACCGCCGCCGCCACCTCGCGCAGCTCGTCGGGCAGGAGCCGGTCGGCGGGAGGGCGCGGCCCGCGCCGGGCGCCGGGACGCCGCCCCCGCCAGGCGGCGAGGAGCCGCGGGATCCAGCGCGCCAGGTCGTCGGAGGCGGCGCGCATGCTACCCGGGCCGCGGGATCTCGAGGGTGAGGCCGTCGTAGGCGACGTCGATCGCCCCCCGGAACTCCTCGGCCGCCTGGGCGAGCAGTGGGGACGGATCGGAATCGTAGCGGGTGGAGAGGTGCGTGAGCACGAGCCGCTCCACCTCCGCCTCCCGGGCCACCCGGCCTGCCTCCCGGGCGGTGGTGTGGGTGGTCTCCAGCGCGCGCCGCTCCTCGGCATCTCCGAAGGTGGCCTCGTGGACGAGGAGGTCGGCGCCGCGGGCCGCCGCGACGGTGGCGGCGCAGGGGCGGGTGTCCCCGGTCACCACCAGCTTGCGGCCGCGCCGGGGCGCGTCCACCACCGCCGAGGGCTCGATGGTGCGGCCGCCGGGGAGCGACACGCCCGTGCCTCGCTGCAACTCGCCCCACAGCTGGCCTTCGGGGACGCCCAGCGCCCGCGCCCGATCCGGGTGGAAGCGCCCCGGGCGCGGGTCCTCGGCGAGGCACCAGCCGACCGCGGCGATGCGGTGCTCGGTGGCGAAGGGGGTCCAGGTGGCCCGCTCGCGCCGGATGGTCTCCCCCGGCTCCACCTCGTGGATGCGGACGTCGAAGGAGAGGGGATCGGTGCCGGTGAAGAGCATGGTCTCGAGCAGGCGGCGCCCCGGGCGGGGTCCGTAGACGTCGAGGGGGCGCTCCCGCCCCAGCATCGACAGGGTGCGCAGGAAGCCGATGGCGCCGATGTAGTGATCGGCGTGGAAGTGGGTGAAGAGGATGGCGGTGAGGTCGAAGCCGGTCCCGAACCGGATCATCTGGCGCTGCGTGCCCTCGCCGCAGTCGACGAGGTAGTGCTCCCGCCCGTGGCGCACCGAGAGCCCGGAGAGGTTCCGGGCCACGGTGGGCATGGCGCCCGAGGTCCCGAGGAAGGTGAGGCGCAGCATGGCTAGGAGGAGGCGGAGGTGTAGCGGCGGATGGCCCGGAGCCAGACGACTCGCGAGAAGGCGGCGAAGAGGACCGTCCCGGCGAGCGCCAGGGCGAGGGTGGCCGTCGGGAGCCGGCCGAGCAGGGCCTCCGCCGGGTAGGTGGTCATGAGGGCGAGCGGGATCACCACGGTGAAGAGTACCCGGAAGAAGCCCCGGAAGATCGAGACCGGCCAGCGGGCGGCGTCGAAGATGGAGAG
>DATJZG010000141.1:0-14592 GCA_035499295.1 Anaeromyxobacteraceae bacterium | reverse complement strand
GTCGAGCGATCCCGCCCCCGGTCCAGGGTCCGAGGTGTTCGTTCCCGTGAAGGACACGACGGGGACGCGGACTAATTGGCTGGCGCTGACGATGGCCCTCGCGCAGGTGGTCACGAGCGCGATTGCGATCGTCGTGCTGGTCAAGCAGCTCTAGCAGTCCTCGCTTGACCACAACTCCCATGGGCCGTATCTCCGAGTTGACTTCCTACCGCAGTGATCGCGGCCGGAACTCCGATCGTGGCGAAAGTGAAGGGTCAAGGTGCGGGGCTCGCGACCCTGCACCCCCAAACGCTTGCGGGGGGCTGGTGCAGAATCGTCCATTACTAGCGTTGTCGCTGGACGTGTGCTGCGCTTAGGCGCGTGCAGCGGGCATCTTACCTTCGGTGCGCAGATCGTGGCGAGATGCCGGGAATCGGGGGCGGGCGTTCGAGACCAGGATTTCGCCGCTTCCCCGATTTCCGTTAGAGCATCTCACAAACCTGTAAGGGGTTGGATACAACGCAAAACGTGACGCACCTTCGCACGACGACAGTGCTCCCGCGATACACAATTTTCAGGTGGCTTCCGTTTAACCCGCGGATTCACATGGCATTGCACACCGCTGTATCAGGAACGCCTCTTGCCAATTCCCTCTCCGAGCGAGCACCACGCGATTGAACACTCGGAGGACAGATGGATACGCGACGCAGGTCTGGGCAACGGCTTACGCTCGGGACCCTGCTGCTCTTGTGCGGAACGCTGTGCGTCACTACACCGGCGCGCGCGCAATTTCTCGATCCTGACAATCAGATCACCTGTTGGTCGTGTTACGGCCATCGCTACCACTTCATGACCGGTGCAGTGATCGATCTCGCGATCCGCCCAGCGCCGTTCTTCGCGAAATCCTGGCGGCAGAGCCCGGCGCTGCGCGTGGCGACCGTGGCGGCGCTCGGCTCACTGTACGAGCTGAACAACTATTTCGGTATCTGCGCCCCACCACAGAACGACTGGCGGTGTGGCGTTGGTGGACGAGGGTTCAGCCTGTTGGGGCTCGCCTATGATCTGGCGGCGCGGCGGGGTCGGAGCTGTTCGCAGCGGCCCTCAAGAAAATCGGTTTGTAGGAGCGTAACTCCATGTGGCGCGATATCGCGTTTCTGTTCGTCATTCCTGCAATCACAGGCATTGCTCGCCCGGCACAGGCGCAACTTCTCGACCCGGACAACAAGCTGTCGTGCTGGTCGTGTCCCAGTCACAATGACCATTTCGAGGTCAGCGCGATCTTCGACCTCGCCATCCGCCCCCTGCCCTTTCTATCCAAAACGTGGCGCGACCGCCCGCTCGGCCCGCATCGCAATCGTTACGATCGGGGGAACGATTTACGAGCTGAACGACATGCGGCAGTGCCTAGTGTATCAACCACACTGCGGCACGGAGTCGGGGCGTGGGTTCGGCCTCGTGGACATTGTGTGGGACGCGGCAGGGGCGGCGGCAGTGGAGCTGGTTGAGGCAGGAATAAAGAAGTTTCCATTCAAACTACATTTCTGAAGCACCCGCTTAACTGTTTCTGAGGAGTGACGCGCTTCTCCTGCCGTCTGAAAGAACGCCCAAGTAAATATCCGCGACCTGACGCGCCATGTCCGTCGCCGAAAGCTTGGCCAGCACCCACGCCGCCCCGGCCGATGCGAGCTTCCGGCCTAGCTCGCGATCTCGGAGTAGCGACAGCGTAGCTTCGGCGAGGGCAGATGGTTGGCCCGGGGACACGAGGATGCCGCCGCGCACGCCCGAGACGATCAGCTCGCGCATCCCATCCACCGCCGTTCCCGCGACCGGTCGTTCACATAGTAGAGCCTCGCATACGCTGCGTCCCATACCTTCGTACCGCGACGAGTGCATTACGACGTCGACCGCGCGGAGCACGACCGGAAAGTCCGACCGGAAGCCTAGGAAGTGGACCCGATCCGCAAGGCCCAGATCACTCACTAGACCGCGGGTGGCAGCTGCCAGACCATCCCCCACGCCCTCATCGCCGCAAACGACGAAGTGGACCCCAGGGGATTTCTCGCTCACCTCACGCGCAGCGCGGATGAAGGTGAGGGGGTCCTTCTGGTAATTGAGCCGACCGAACCATCCGACCACGGCGTTGGCCTCCGGAAGACCCAACCGAGCACGAGCGTCGATTTGGCTGAGCTGCACCCGATAGCGTTCGAACTCGAGGCCGCTGTATACCACCCGAAATTGTTCTTGCTCGCCTATTCCGTGCTCCAGATAGTCGCGAACATTTTCAGTCGAGACGGCAAGGAAAGCGTCCGTCACGGAGGCGGTAACACGTTCGAGCGTGAGATACAGTCGCTTTCGCAGGGCGTGCCCCGAGGAGCGAAACGGAATGTTGTGAATCGTGTGTACAACTACCGGGACCCCGGATAGATGCGCCGCCCAACGCGCCAGGATTCCGTCCTTGCTGTTGTGCGTATGAACGACGTCGAAGCGCCAATACTTACAAAGCTGATATAGCTCGACCAGGGCGAGTAAGTCTGAGTGTGGTCGAATAGCGCGATCGAGGTGTCTAACCGGGAGTAGCGTAACATCTGCAGGTAGATTTCGCTCCATGCTTTGCCCGGCACGGGTCGCGAGGAATACCTCGAAGCGATCACGAGGCAGCAGTTTCAAGGTGAGCCGGGTATTCTCGGGCGCTCCTGAGGACGCCGAGAAAGTGGTTATCGTGTGAAGGACTCGGTAGCGCCGAGGCGGCGCGTCCAAATGAGCGGGAAGATCCATGGCCGCGCCAAAGATAGTCTGGTCCGTAACACCTACTGCACAATGCAAAGGGTGGGGCGTTTTCAACGGGTTGCAGTCTGGAATCAAGTGGCATGTATGCCGATAAGTCATTTCAGAACAAGACGTTGGACCACGCGTACCCCGTGGTACGCGGGCTGCGAAAGCAGCCCGTGCTCTTGTTCACAGGTCGACGCGCTTGGCACGAAATTCACCGAATCGAACAGACGGATTGCCACAGGTGGCTCTTTTCGGAGCGGTGGCGCTCGTTGTAGCATGCGCCGATCCGGCCGGGCCGCCCGCGTTTGGTGTTTTGACCCGACTCGACGCGCTTGGGGACACAGTCATCGGGGCGCCCGGCCGCGCGCTCCCGCAGCCGGTGGTCTTTCAGCTCACTGACGGGAGCGGTGCTCCGGTCCCAGAGGTCGCGGTTCGTTGGACGGTTGTGGGCACCAATGGCCATACTGAGAATGCTACCGATGTGACTGACGCAGCGGGGCGACTCAGCGCTGTCTGGGTGCTGGGTACGCACGCTTCGGAGTCACAGCAGCTCAGCGTCGAGGTCACAGCGGGCAAGCTCGCCGCGCAGGCCACGATCCAGGGTACCGCCCAGCCAGTAGACATCGCCGCTCTCGCCGTCCGCGACGAAACTACCACTGTCCATCTCGGCGTGCCGACGCGCGTCGTGGTGCAGGCGACCGACCCGTTCGGGAACACTTTCGTTCCCGCCTCGGCGCGGTTCACGTGCGCCGAGGCGACGCTCTGTAGGGTGGATTCGCTCGGCATCGTGCAAGGACTAAAACGGGGCTGGACCATGCTGCTGGTGTCGAGCGAATCCGCCACGGATACCGCGTGGGTGCACACTACACAGACCGTCGCGGCCATCGTCCCGTCTCAGGACACGTTGCGGTTCCATTCCTTGGGGCAAACGGCAACTTTACAAGTACAGATCGTGGACGATCACGGACTGCCCGTGATGGACTCGTTTCCGGTTATCCATCTCTCTGTCGATACCGTCGTGCAAGTCCAGCCGGTGTTGGTCCCCCGCGTGAGTGCCGTGTCAAGCCGAAGCGCGGTCGTCGCGCCCGGTGCCACGCTACAAGTGAGCAGCTTGTCACAAGGACGAGCAGCCTTCACGCTCTCGGCCGGGGACGTGACGCACACGATCGCGACGGTGGTGCACCAACACATCCAGCACGTGAGCCTTTCGGCTGGCCGCACGGGCTTCGACGCCCTCGGCGACACGTCCCGGTTGGTGGCCCAGGCATCGGACAGCCTCGGTGCGCCAGTCGTGAACCCGTCGCTTGCGTTGTGGTCCGCAGACACGACCGTCGCCACGGTCGGGGCCAATGGGCTCGTGACTTCGCGGCGGAACGGTGCAGTTTGGATGTATAGCCGCGCCGATAATGGCATCGCCGACAGCATCCGTATGGTGGTCGCCCAACAGGTCGCGCGGATCGCCGCGGTGAGAGATTCCCTGCTGCTCGAAGCGTTGCACGCCGTGCTCCCGCTGCGAGCCACGGCATTTGATCGGCTCGGTTCACCGGTCGCGGATGCGACACTGGCCTACGTGACCGGGGACGCCTCGGTCGTGACGGTGGACTCGACCGGCGACCTGCGAGCGTCGGGGAATGGTTCGACGATCGTACGAGCACTTGCCGGAACCGACACAGCAGCGGTGATTGTGCGCGTGGCGCAACGCGCTGTGCGGGTCGCCGTGCCGAGCGACACCGTGCGGTTCGTGGCCCTGGGGGACAGTCAGGCTGTGACGGGGACGGCATTCGACTCGCTGGGTTCGGTAGTGCCCGGGTTGGCGAGGAACGTGACTGTCGGCGACACGAACGTCGTCAGCAGGACTGACTCCACTTCGATACGGTCGCGCGGCAACGGGCTGACCGAGGTGAATTTTACCGTGGCGTCGTTCCCCGCCCGTGTGGTAATGCTCGTCCAGCAGATCCCCACCACACTCACAGCGTCCGTGACGTTTGGAAATCCCGTCCTGACCCTCCCGGCCGGCTCTAGCCTGCCACTCGCCTGTCAGGGCCGCGACAAGAACGGCTTCGCGATTCCACAAGATCCAACGATCGTTCGGAGTGTACGTGGTACGGTTTCATCCGGAGCGCCGTGTCACGATGTACGCGTCCAACGCTCGGGGTACGATACCCTGATCGTCGGGATGGGATCGATCCAGACTCGCCTGCCAGTCGTCGTTGCGACGGCGCCGGACTCCGTCGGGATCTTGGCGGCGGCCTCAACGCTCACGACGGTGCAACGGGATCTCTATGTCGGAGAGAATCTCGAAAATCCACTCATCGTAGCGCTCCACCCCTTAGTGGCAGATATCCTCGCTTCGTACGGGAACCCAACCACGAATCTTGATCGGGCACGGGCATTACGCGATTGGGTGTCTCGCACCGCGGTGCACCCATACAGCCTCCTGCACCCGAACGGCAGTTCCAGCAATCTCACGGTCCTTCCGACTGGCGTGACTTGGGCGGATGTGAACGCGGCCGCATATCCGAAGATCGACCAGGACACCCAATTTTGGGGGTCGGTCGGACTGAACGGTTACGCCATGCTCGATAGTCTGTTGGGCACGCTCGATCCCTCGACCGGGCAACGGGCCGCCAACGGGATGATGGTACAGGTAGCGGGCTCACATTATCAGATCCGCGACATTGCCTCCTTCCACTACGTGCTGTGCTCGTACCAAGACATCATCTTCAACACGATGTTGGCCGCGGCCGGTTTACAGGGAATGCTCATCAATACTCTTGGGCACGACCCAGCGGCGGTATTCATCCCCGAGATGGGCCGCTGGATCTACGAAGACCCGGAGTGGGATGAAGAATATGCGCTCGATGGGATGGGCGACCCGTTGTCACCAACCGATCTGCTCACTTTGAGCTCCAGCGGCCAGGGCGGTCGTCTCCAACCGAGGAAGCTTGCCGGGCCGAGCTACGACCCGACGGTTTATGTAGCGGGCGACAGCTACATCGCGGAAGATCATGCGAACGGGATGGTCATCATGGGAAGTCAGTTGAATAACCAGGTGGTGGGGATCGTGGGGTCGTACAGCTGGCCAATGCGTTACGTCCAAATTGACGTTCCCCAACTGGCCCTCGAGCCCCCCTACAACGACCCGGTCAAGTACGCTCCCGTGTCCGCAACGGACGCGTTTCCTACTCTGGGTGTGGTCGTGCAACAGGTCCAGACGGAGGACTCCGTGTACGTCGCTCACTTGTCCTCGACCTTGCCCAACCATCAGCACTTCGAGCGCCGCGTAGACGGAGGAGCATGGAGTACCGTGAGCGCGGTGGACGTCCTGCCCGTCGGTCAATGCCGCGTGGAGTATCGGAGCGTGGACGCCATGGGGAATGTGGGTGCCACTTCCGTCCTTGACGTGTGGGTACCGCGCGCACCTGGGTTTATCGACTCGGGCGTCGCGGGAAGCATGCGAACGGAGACGCAACTCATCATCGGCGCGTTCTGACGTACCGGTTACTCAAGCAACGCTGTTTTCCTGCCTGCAGATCCTTAGTTTAGAAGTGCCACGATTGCCGTGATCGCACCGCGCCACACTAGACGACGAGGTTGAGTGACGATTGCCACTGGGGTAGTCTCGCGAGGAGCGCCGCGTGAGCGGCCGGTGGCTGACGATCTGATGGTGGCGGCTCGCCGGCTGCTCTGGGTCGCGGTGCTTTGCACGATGACCGCCCCGCGAATCGAGTTAGGCAGCGTGCACTTCACCCTCGGGGACGTGCTCGCGGAGCTCTCGGCTGCCTGCTGGTTGGCGTCCTGGGCGCTCGCGCCTTCAAGACCGATGCTGGTACGTGCAGCGTTTTGGCCGCTCGCAATTCTTGGGGTCTCGGTTGTTTCAGCGGCGTCCAGCATTAACATGGGAGCGACGGGCGTCGGCCTTGTCGAGTTGACGATCCTCTGGGTTCTTCCGGCCCTCCTAGTGCCGAACCTCGTCTCTTCACCCCCCAGAGTCCGTGACTTTCTCACCTGCGTCAGCGCGGGCAGCTTGATAGCGGCAGGGATGAACATTGTGGAGGCACTCAGGGTCGGTACGGTGGATGGAGGGCTGCCGCAAGTCTGGGGAGCCGTTCAGTATTTTCAGGGATACTTTCAGGTGGTCGGTCTGATCATAGCGGTCTCGCGTCTCATGAACTCGGTCGCGTCGAAGCGACCTCTCTCCGCGTTCTCTTGGGTAATCGCGTGCATGCTCAACGCCATTGCATTGTTGCTCACGCAGACACGGGGAGCGTGGCTCGCAGCCCTCGCCGCGATGGTGGTTCTCGGTATCGCTTGGCGTCCGGTGGTGCTGATCGGCGCGATCGGCGTCCTCTCGATCGGGGTGCTGGCGTTCTGGGGAGCCGGCTGGACCGGCATCGTGGGCGAGCGCGTTCAGAGCATCTTCACGCTCCAGGCAGGACTCGAGGGGTTTGAAAGCTCGATTGGGCGTCTCGCCTTGGCCGTCACGGCTTGGCAAATCTTTCTGGCTCACCCCCTGCTCGGCGTGGGCCTCAAGAATTTCCCGCTCGCCATGCCGGTGTATGCTCCCAGCGGCATGCCTCTGGCCTACGAAATGGGTCGCGACCGCGTTTTGACAGCGGTCGAGGGGCCCCACAACACGTATCTCCGACTCCTGTCGGAAATCGGCGTGCTAGGGCTGGTGGGCCTCGTGGGTTGGCAGGCGGACTCCATGCGGCGCTTCTATCAGGAGAGTCGAGCGAATCGATCGGTTGACCATCCCTTCGGGACCCACCCAGCAGTTCTGCTCGCGGCAGCGACCGTCATCGCCGTCTACAATTTCTTCTTCGAGATGACGCAAACGGGTATGTTGATCTTTATCGCCGTCCTGTCTCTCGCGTACAGCACTCGTTCGTTCCAGCGCGTACGCTGACCTCCGATTTGACGTCTCCCAGCGCCGATGTGGCGGAATCCTGGCGTGCTCGCTGGAAAACGCTCCCGGTCATCATCGCCCTTGTTGGGGCCGGCAAGGGGCTTTCGTTTCTGCGGGAGGCGTTTGTGGCCTCGCAACTTGGCGCAAGTGCCTCGTCCGACGGCTATTACCTGGCTCTGGCAATGCCGACCCTCGTCTACAGCCTCGGCGCTCTCCCGTTCTCGATGTGGGTCACGGCGCGGCTGTCCGCGTTGCGGGGGTTGCATGCGTCGCAACAGGCCGCGTCATTCTACTCGCGGGTCGTGATGCTGGGTTTCGGCGCAGGTGCCGTCCTTGCCCTCGCGCTCGCGGCCACGGCGCACATCGTGGTCAGCCTTTACGCGCCCGGCTTGGATCCCGCGCGACTTGATGAGGCCGCCTCTCTCACGCGAATTGGCGCACTCGCGATTCCGGCACTCGCTCTGCAGGCCATCTGTAATGGGCGATTGTATGCCGACGGGCGGTTCCTGCCCGTCTATGTGTGGCTCGTGATCAGCAGCATCGTTGGGCTCGGAGTGGTTGTCGTGAGCACGCCCCACTACGGCGCCGCCGCTGCTGTATGGGCCTTTGTCGCTGCGGCTTGGACCTCGATCGTCGGACCGATCGCGATGACTCGCCCCACACTGATGTCTCCTACCGCGGGCACCGCGCCCGATTGGGTTGAAGACCTGGGAGTGAGCGTCGTGTATCGAGCACTCGTCATGCAGGTGTACTTTCAAGCCTGCGTGATGCTGACCTACGGCTTTGGATCAACGCTTCCAACCGGTGAGCTGGCGGCGTCGCAGTTCGGGAGCAAGGTGCAGAACGCGATGTACGAATCACTCGTCGTGACCGCAGGGGCATTCGTGTATCCCCAAATCGCGCACTTCCTTCAGAAGAGCGACTACGCCGCAGCTCGACGAACGATCGTACAAGCTCTGAATTGGCTCCTCCCTGCCACAGCAGCGCTCGTCGTCCTCCTGATCACATGCCGACGTGAGATTGTCGCGCTCATTTATGAGCGCCATGCGTTCGACGATCGAGCCGCTCAGCTCGTCGGTGCAGCCCTGCTGGGCTTTGCTCCTGGAATGATTGGGCTGACACTTGTCGAGATCTTTCATCGCACCATGGTTCTTCGCGGGCAGCTCAAGGGGTATGTCCTGGTATTCGGGGGGGCACTGGCGGTGAATTGGCTGTGCAACCACCTCCTCGTCCCAAGGCTCGGGGTGTTCGGGTTGACTCTGTCGTCGTCGCTGAGCGCGCTGGTTGGAGGTATTGGTTTGCTCGCGTATGCGTCCCGTCGCCTGGGAGTCATGGATAGGCAGATGCTCCTGTTGATCATACGCACGGCAATCGCCACGGGTCTGGCCCTCGCAGCGGTCACCCTGTTGCACGGTACCATGGGCATTGGCGCGTCTTCCCTCGCGGAGTTGGTCACGGTCGCCGTCAGTGGAGTTGCGGTTGGGCTCATTGTGCTGGTTGCGCTGCTCGCGCTCGGTCACCGCTGGCAGTTGGTGAGCTAGGAACGACACCATCCGCCCGTGAGACTTGTGTTGGATGGACGGGGAATGATTCCCCGGATGACCGGCGCCGGTCGTTACATCGTCGAGCTCGCAGTGCGTCTTCCTGCCCTCGCCGAGCATCTCGCCCTCGATGTGCTACTGCTTCCCGCGATGAAGACCACACCAGTACCCAGAATGATTGCCGATGCTGGTGCAAGAATTCACTACGTCGATACGCGGATCGCGACAATCCGCCAGTGGGTGGTGATTCCGTACGTCCTGGAGCGTCTGAGGCCAGACCTGTATCACTATCCGTTCCTGGACATGCCCTACTCGCGATTCCCCTCTTTGGTCACCATCTACGACCTCAATCCAATCCTCCATCCGCACTATTTCCGCCGCCTCGCGAACATCAAGCGGCCCGTGGCTCGCAGAATGATCGGGAGCACCCTTCGCAGGAGCCGTGCGGTAATAACAATCTCAGATGCGACCCGACACCGCGTCGCAGAGTGTTATCCCGAATCCGCGGACAAATTGCGCACCATACGATTGGGCGTGGATGCGCTCGCGTGGGCGGGCGACGCTCAAGGCCACGGGGGCGCCGGCGCAGGCGGCGGGGATTGGACAACCCGATCCTACGTTCTTTATGTCGGCGTGGATCGGCCACACAAGAATCTGGTACGCCTCGTCCGTGCCTTCGGAAACTTCCGGGCCACCAACGGCTCCTCTCCAGGGAACGGACCGTATCTCTGGCTCGCCGGTGTGGGAACGGGGTCGCCAGCGCTGCGAGGAGAGGTGTCGAGTCTGTCGTTGTCACAGGACGTGCGCTTCGATCCCGAGTTGAACGAGGCGGAATTGCATGCGGCGTATCGCGGCGCGCGCGCCTTTGCGTATCTGTCGACGTCGGAAGGCTTTGGTCTTCCGGTGCTCGAGGCCCTCGCCGCTGGAGTCCCCGTCGTTGCTGCTAATACTTCATCGTTGCCGGAAGTGGGCGGCGATGCGGTTCTCTACGCCAGTCCGCACGATGAATCCGCGATATCGGATGCGTTGAACCGCATTTGGAGCGACGAATCCCTCCGTGACAACCTCGTTGGTCGCGGGCGCCACCGAGTTCTCGACTTCTCCTGGGATACCATGGCGAGTGCGACACTCGAGGCGTACTACGACGCTGCCTCACCACGAATACGCGGCAAGACCGATGACGGTAAGACAGATGACAGGAAAGCGGGACGCGTCGCGAAAGGGCGGCGGGGATAAGGCTTCAGATGTCGTGCGTCGTCCGCCCGATTTCGACCCATGCTTGACCATCGTAACAGAAGGTGATCGTCCTTCTTTTGTCGCTCATCGGGTTCGTGAACGTTCCTGCGAGCTTGAACGAAGCGCCCCAGGAGATTCCGCCCATGTCCCCGCCCGCGTCGTTGCGGATGTCATAGGTAAGATGTTGGCCGGGGGCTGAGCCGGTGGGGTCTTCCATTCTAAATGACGTTCCATTGGTGACCGAAACGATGAAGTAGTTTGCACTTGTCGCGTCTGTGACAAGTTGCGGGGCGAATGCCAGCGAGACTACTCCGGAAGCGATGCGCCTGTCCACCTGCAATTCGCCAATGGTCGTCGGCAATGCAGGATCGAGAACCTGGTGCTTGCCCAGCGCGCCGACAACGGGGTTGGCGTAACGCGGTTGGTCCGGGTAAGTCAGGTATGCGTTCTGACCGATTGTGTTTGCGCCACCGCTCGTCGACAACCTGATAGGGATGTTACCGGGCCAAAACTCGAAGCAGTTGGCGAACACAGTTGCCGCTTCGCAGTCTGCCAGGTCGATGCCAACAGTTTCCCTGTGCCCAGTTTGCAGCATGTCGTTGGCGAAAATTGCGGCGCCGTAGCAACGGCCGGTACCGCGTCGCTCTTCGTCTTCACTACCCAGGTACACGAATGTCCGCGACGGCTGCCCTCCCTCGAACCAATTCCCGTACAAGGTGAGCCCCTTCCGATTCGCAATCCGAATGGAAAGCTGCTTCCCCGGGACGGGGTTCGCGTATGCCTCGAAGAAAGAAGAGCCCCTGATGACGAGGCCTCCCAGGGAACGGGTGCTCCCCATGTCGTTGATGTCCAGCCCGTTCTGGGAGAACACACAATCCTCGACAACCACGGTGTCCATGAACGGATCGGCTTCGCGCCCCGCGCCGCGAATCCCGCCGGGCTCCCCCGGTCCCCCGACCTCTAGGCCCCGACGGTTGTGAACGAAGCTGCAAGCGTACAAGTGCACGCCAATGCCCCAAGCCGCCGACAATCCAACGTTGAAATGATTGATGTCGACATGATACAGGAACACGCTGCTGAAGTTCTGAATCCGTAGGGCGGTCCCCTTGCCGGGAGATGCCGAGTCGAGGGTGAGATAGGCCAGAACGGCATTCAACCCCTCGGCTTCATTCGATCCTTGAAAGCCGAACAGGGGGGTGGCGTCACCCGCGAATCGGAGAATGGGGCGCTGACCGCCGAACCCTTGAACTGCGATGCCCGGAACCAGGGCGAGGGGAGCCCCGATCAGGTAGTTCGGCGTGCTGGCGGGCACCAGCACCGCGTCCCGTGCTTGGTCCGCGGCGTTGATCGCGGCCTGGAACGCTTTCGTGTCGTCCGTGGCCCCGTCGCCCTTTGCCCCGAACTCCTTCACGTTGATACCACGGATCGCTTGCTGCTGCCCGTCCGCTGCGGACGGCGGCATCACGGCCCCGATGTGCGCGCCGATAAGCGGGAGCGAAGTACCGAGGGAGGCTCCGATAAACGCTCGGCGGCTGTGAAAGCCACTCATCGATTACTTCCGCCGCGCGAGCACGGCCAAGCCAGCCGCGATCCGGAACGCACCGGCGCGGTTCGCCATGAGCCAATCGAGATACCGGATCGGGGCCGTGACCCAAGCGGCAACGAACTTGGCTGCGAGAGCGAGCCGCAGATTCCCGAACCATGCGGCAGGATACTCCCGGAGCATCCAAGCAAGCGCAGAGTTCGGCCCCACACAAACCTCGCGTTCGAGTACCTCGAATCGATGGAGCAGGACATCAAGTCCGCGGAAGGTGAATCGCTGGTAGTCGTCCGGGTCGGCGTGGAACCCCTCGAGGAACGGGACCTCGACGTAGAGTACGCCTCGTGGCCGCAGTACGCGGTACGCCTCGCGGATCACTCGGCGGGGATACGGAACGTGTTCGAGGACGGCGGTCGACACGACGCAATCGAACGCGCCCGACCGAAACGGAAGCCGCGCAGCGTCTGCACGAATCCCTGGAGAACCGAGAAAGAGATCGCAGCGCACCGCACCCGGGAGGCGACGTTCGCCGCACCCGAGATCGAGAACACGATGCGTAGCCGGCGAATACGTAGCCAATACTCGTTGGAGGAGGCGGCCGGTATTGATCGTCGGGCTCGGCGGCTTGAGCCAGCGCAGCCACGGGGCAGTAGCGAGCAGCTGCCGCTGAACACTCTGAAGCGACTCGGCCGCTGGGTCGGTCACTCCGCTCGACCCAAGGACACACGGGAGCTCGCCTCCGTCAACCAAAGATGCAATGTGATAAGCGCCCAGAGTGCTCGGCTAAAATCCGCCCGTCCCGACGCGTGATCGTCAGCGAGACGGCGAGCGCGTTCGCTGCTGCAAATTCCCAGGGCAGAAAGGAGAGCCGACGACGCGGCATCACGCGCCAGACCCTTCAACGGCCCGCGCAGCCATTCAGCGAGCGGAACGCGAAACGTATGCTTGGGCCGCTCGGAGATTTCCTTTGGGAGGACGCGCCGCGCCACGTTGCGGAGCACCACCTTGTTCGTGCTCCCGCTGATCTTCCAAGAGTCCGGAAGCCCGAGGCCGAAGTTCACGATCCGGTAGTCGAGAAATGGGCACCGAGCTTCAAGCGAGGCCGCCATCGTCATTCGGTCCACCTTGGTTAGGAGTCCATTGCTCAGCATCGCAGCAAAGTCATCCAGTTGAAGCCTCAAGAGTCGGTTCGTTCCGTTCGTCGCAGGAACGCTGGTTGGGGGCGCGAGCAACGCTTCGACGCTCGTCCAGTCCGGATCGTCCGCCAGCGCCACGGAGATGGCCACGGCGCGGCTCCAGGCGATGGGGGACGAACCACCAGTGGCGGCTCCTCGCAGCATCCGCGATACTCTCGAGTCGTCCGTTCCCCTTCGCCCCCGGAGCCGGAGGGCGACAGCCGCTAAAGAGCCGAGAGGCCTAACCCTGCCCGCGAGGGCGGACCCGCGCAACGCCAAGGAGTATCGCTCGTATCCGCCTAGCGCCTCGTCCGCCCCTTCTCCCGTTAGTACGACGGTGACCGCTGCCCGGGCAGCCCGGCTCAGGAGCAGCGTCGGCAGCGCGGCGGGGTCTGCGAGGGGTTCGTCCAAGGCCCAGACGAGACTTCCCAAGTCGTCGAAATACGATGGCTCGAGCGAAATCTCGTGGTGCTCGCACCCGAACTTCCGCGCGACACGTCGGGCGAACTGTGCCTCGTCGTAGTCGTGGCCGGGAACAGCGACGCTGAACGTCGGAATCCGGGCGCCGAGTCGGCCGGCAGCGATCGCGACGATGACGCTCGAATCGAGACCACCGCTCAAGAAGGCGCCCAGCGGCACATCGCTGATCAGGCGCAGCTGGACCGCATCCAGCAACAGCTCCATGAGCGTATTCGCGGCCGCCGCTTCGCTCTCGGGGGGTGGCGTGGGCTGGGGCTCCGAGTATGGACGGATGTCGAGGCTGCCATTCTCCCATGATGCCATGTGTCCGGGCGCCAGCCTGCGGATCTGCAAGATCGGGGTTCGGTTGGCGGGGAAGTAGCCCAATGAACAAAATGCACGACACGCATCGCGATCCACGGTCCACGCCGCGCCAGGGAACGCGAGCAGGCTGCGCAGCTCGGATGCGAACGCGAGCGAACCCCCCAACTGGGCGTAGTACAGCGGCTTCTTGCCAAGGCGATCACGGGCCAGGAGTAAGCGCTGTCGATCCGCATCCCAGATCGCGAGCGCAAACATGCCATTTATTTTCGTGACGAAATCATCACCCCAGCTCTCGTAGCCATGGACGGCGACCTCGACATCGGAACCGGTGGCGAAACTGTGGCCCAGGTCTTTCAACTGTCGTGCGAGGATTTGGAAGTTGTATAACTCGCCATTGCACACGCAGACAAGACGGCGCGTCTCGTTGAAGATGGGCTGATGACCTCCCGCGACATCAATGATGCTGAGCCGCCGCATAGCGAGGGAACACGGCGTGCGGTCGAATTCGCCTCCTTCGTCGGGACCGCGGTGATTAAGGCGGGCGATGAGATGTCGCGTGCTTTCGAGCCGATCAGGAGATTGGCTCACCACTCCCGCAATGCCGCACACGTCGCAGAGGACCCGTTAGCTCGATCCGGCCATACTCGGGGCAACATT
>DATJZG010000140.1:0-72390 GCA_035499295.1 Anaeromyxobacteraceae bacterium | reverse complement strand
GATTACGAATCAGTTGCTCTACCAGCTGAGCTATGTCGGCAGGATCCCAGGAAACCGGGGCGTTCTAGCACTGGGCGCTGCCCATCGCAAGGGCGTCATCCCGGGGTCTGGGGCATGGCCGCGCGAAGGCGACGGGCGAGCACCCGGATGACCGCGCGCGCGACCTCGAGTTCCTCGGCGAGCAGGTCCTGGAAGTCCTCCCTGCGGATGCGCAGCAGGACGGTGTTGGTGGCGGCCTGCACGGTGGCGCTCCGGGGCGCAGGGTCGAGGAGGGCCATCTCCCCGAAGACCTCGCGCTCGCCGAGTTCCGCCACGACCGAGTTCGCCTTGAGGACGCGCACCCGGCCCTCGACGATCAGGTAGAGCGCGTCGGCGATCTCGCCCTCGTGGAAGATCTCCTCGCCGGCGCCGCGCTGCTCCTCCTCGGCGAGGAGCGCGATTCGGGCGAGGTCCTCTCCGGGGAGCGCCGCGAAGAGCTCGGCAGCCCCGAGGAAGAGGACCTTCTCGACGGTGGCGATCAGCGGGATCCCTCCTTGGCGAGACCCATGGCGCGCCGCGACAGCGCCCTCACTGCCGGATGAGGATCCAACGCCGTCTGTCGGCACGCAACATCCCGGGCGGCGGGAGGGAAGAGGCGGATGGCCGCCGCGAGCGCCGCCTCGCGAACGAAGGGGGTCTGGTGCTCGAGAAGGGAAGCCAGGGCGGACCCGGGAAGGGAGATCCCGTTCGCGGCCGCGTAGTGGAGGGAGGCCGCGGCGATCCAGTCGTCCTCGTCCGCGGCGAGCGCCGGCAGCCAGGCGTCGCGCGGTCGGCGTGGCAGCCGGAGGATGCCCGAGACCTCCCGCAGCCGCGCGGCGCGGGACCGGCCATCGAGCAGCGGGACGAGAAGGCGCCGGAGCCTCGGCTCGAGCACGTGGTCCAGGATCTCCAGGGCGCCCGCCCGGTGCGCCGGGACCTCGTCGTCGAGCGCCAGCAGGACCGGGGCGAGGTCGGCCTCGGGGTGGATGAGCCCCACCAGGCCGGCGGCGCGTCGTCCGGCGCGCTCGGCTCGCTCCGCGAGTGCCAGTGCGAGGGCGGTGGCGGACGCCTCGGGCCCTCGAGCGAGGCGGTTGCGAGGGGCGGGGTCGAGGCCGAGCGCCTCGGCGGCGGCGAGCGCCCGGTACCCTTTCTCCAGCTCCACCAGGCAGGCGCGGCGGAGGCGGCCGGTGTCGAGCGGCGTGTCCGTGTGGGTGCGAGCCACCGCTCCCAGGGCGCGGTCCGCTGCCTTGCGAAGCCGGGCGTCCGGCTCGTCGAGGTGCTCGGCCAGCGCCGCCGCCGCCGCCGGGGTGGCGAGCCTCCCGAGGGCCCTCGGGATGGCGCGGCGCACCGCGGCGGGAGACTGGGGATCGGCGAGGACCTCGCGCAGGGGTCCCTCGATCCCGGGCCCGTAGCTGCCGAGCGCGTCGGCGGCGACGTCGGCCGTGTGTTGGTCGGCGAGGGAGCGGACGAGGGCGGGGACGAACTCCGGTGCCCGCAGCTCCGCGGCGGCGCGGATGGCCGCCCGGCGGACGACGGCGGAGGGATCGTCGAGCATGTCGGAGAGGAGCGGCCGGAGGTCGGGAGAGGTGGCGAGCGCCATGGCGCGGGCGGCGTGCTCCCGCTCGGAGAGCTCGTCGCTCGCCGCCAGGGTCTCGAGCGCGGCCCGGCCGGCGCGGGCGGCGGTCTCCTCGCCACCGCGGACGAGCGCGGCGGCGGCGTCGGCGCGCACGCCCGAGTCGGGGTGCGAGAGGAGCGGCTCGACCGCTCGCAGCTCGTCGCCGCGCGCCAGCGCACAGAAGGAGCGCGCCGCGGCGATCCGGACGGCGGCGTCCGGGTCGTCGATCTTCTCCAGGATGGCCATGGCATAGCGCCGCTCCCCCGTGCGTCCCAGGTAGTCGCAGGCCATGGCGCGCAGCTGCGGGGTCTCGCTGGAGAGCAGGGACGCGGCCTCCGTGCCCACCGAGGCGCGCCGAGCCCCGGCGAGGTCGAGGGCGGCCTGCGCCGCGGCCGGGTCTCCGGAGAGGAGCGCATCCTTGATCGCCTCCTGCTCGGCCTGCGGGAGCGGGCCCGGGGCGAGCGGGGGAGAGCGGAGGCCCTGGCGCAGGGAGAGCAGGTACTCGGGCTCGAGCCGGGCGAGGGCGGCGAGCCATAGGGCTGCGAGGCCGGCGGCGGCGAGTGCCACGAGCGCGGGCGAGGCCGGGCTCCAGAGGGCGAGCGCCACGCCCGCGAGGGCCACGGTGGCGGGGCGGACCGCCCCGTCGATGAAGGCCTTCGCCTCCTGGCGCCGGCCCGGGGCGAGGGGCAGGAAGAGGAGCTGGGAGGCGGACTCGGTCACGCTGAAGCGCAGGACGTGGTCGGAGCCCTTGGCGAGCGAGGCCGAGGCGAGCCCGGGAACGAGCGCTGCGAGGAGCGAGGTGCCCCCCAGGGCGAGCGGAAGGACCGACAGGGACGCCGCCACCCCCAGACGGTCGAGGACGTGCCCGGTGACGGCGAGCTGGACGGCGAGCCCGGCGGCCCCGGCGAGGGCGTGGAAGGTGCCGAAGAAGCTGGCCATCGCCGCCTGGTCCCCGCCGAAGCGCGCCGACGCTCCGGCCTTGAACTGGAAGTCGACGAAGGTCACGGCGGCGAAGGCGAGGACGGTGAGGAAGGCCACCGAGCGCATGTAGGGCGAGGCGAGCAAGCCGGCCCCGTGGATGGCTCGGTGCCGCGGAGTGCGCGCCCGGACGAGGGTGGGCCGCACCCGCAGGCTCGCGGCCGCGGGGAAGGCCCCGGCGGCGACGAAG
The DNA here is from genome assembly GCA_035499295.1 of Anaeromyxobacteraceae bacterium. GTDB lineage: Bacteria > Myxococcota > Myxococcia > Myxococcales > Anaeromyxobacteraceae > DATJZG01. Next base: position 69,589 of record DATJZG010000140.1, on the reverse strand, counting down.
AGGGCGCTGCCGAAGAGGAGGAGGTTCTCGGCGCCGGTGTGGGGCGCGAGCCGGGAGATGGCGAACCCCATCACCACGTCGGCGAGCGTGCCGCCGGCGGCGATCCACACGAAGGTCCGCCGGGCGGTGCGGGCGTCGTGGAGATCGTTGACCACGCTCCAGAACTGGATGACGGTGAGCGAGCCGGCCACGTCGACCCATACCCACAGGGCCGCGTAGGTCCAGGATCCGCCGAGCTCGAGGAGGAGCCGGAAGGCGGCGATGGTGGCGCCGAGGAGCACGCCCAAGGTCGGCCCGAGCTCCTCCGGGCGCATCCGCGCCGAGATTCGGGCAAAGGCGGCGCCGACGAGGGCCACCGATGCCGCGGAGGCCACGTAGAGCCACGGGACCCCGTGCATGGAGAAGCGGGAGAGGAAGAGGGCGTCCCGGGCGGATCGCGACACGACGAAGGCACCCACCGACGAGAAGCAGCCGAGGAGCAGGAGCAGGGTGGGATTGCGTTCGCCGGGGCGGAGGCGGAGGCGCCCTTCGAGCCACTGGTCGAGCCTCGCGCGGGTCATGCCCGGTGGAATCCTAGCACGGCGCCGCAAACCGCCGAGCGGATGGCCATTCCTGGTCAGAAGGGTTCCCCGAGCGTGACATAGAACTCGGTCTCGGCGTACGGGTCGGCCGGGTGACCGGGGGCGAACGGCGCCCCGAGCCCCTGGCCGACGCCGATCCGCACCACCGCCGGGAGGTAGTACCCGAGCACGAGCTCGACGCGGAGTTCCCCTCCGGCGCCGAAGCGCAGGCCCTGCCACCAGTCGACCCCGGGATAGGGGACCCAGGCGATCCCGGAGTCCACGAAGAGGGCGCCGGAGATGCGCTGCAGGTAGACGGGCCAGGTGCTGATGCCCCACTGCGGCGCGAAGATGGGGAAGCGCAGCTCGAGTGTGCCCGAGGCGAGGTGGCTGCCGGAGAAGATTCCGTAGGGATAGCCGCGGAGCTGGTTCGGCAGCGCCCCGGTCTGGGCGAATCCCAGGGCTGCGAGGAGGAAGCTGGCGACGTTCACGGACGGGATCCCGCCGAGCGTGAAGGGCAGCTGGCCCCCGAAGTACCCCTGGGAGGTCCCGGCGGCGAGGTGGAGGGCGAAGACCACCTGCTTCGTGAAGGGGACCCTGAGGTACCCGTTGAAGTCCCCTTCGGCGAGCGCGTAGTCGTAGTCGCTGCCGAGCGCGGGCGAGGTGATGGCCCCGAAGGCGGAGGCCTGCACGCCCATGAGGTTCGAGATGCTGTTCACGAAGCTGCGCGCGTCGCTGTAGGACAGGCTCGCCGCGATCATGCTGCGGAAGCCGTTCGGGAGCGGGAGCGGCCCGGGCAGGGGGTGAAGGGCGCGGTAGAACGTCCCGCTCCAGCCGATCTGGAGGTCGAGCTCCCGGTAGAGCTCGCGGACCGGGACGAGCACCGAGGCGCTGAGCGGCGTCCACACCTCCTCCAGCACGCCGGGGAGGTTCGGGGCGTTGGCGATGTAGCGGTTGGAGTCGAGAACGAGCGGGGTCCGGAGCCACTGCCCCACGTAGCCGAGGTCGTACTCGGGCGACTCCACCCCGAAGCTCCACTCGAAGCTGAGGGCCCAGGAGTGGAGGCCGACGACGTCGCTGCCCGAGGTGAGGAGCCCGAGCGTGAAGCCGGAGGTGTCCCAGCCGAAGGTGGGGAGCCAGTAGTGGGGCAAGAGGGTGGGGAGCGGGTCGTAGGGGTGAGAGGGGTAAGACGGGTCCCGCGGGTACTCGACGCCCGCGGGGCGGGTCGGCGCCGGGGCCGCTTCGAGGAAGCTCGCCTCGTCGAGCGGGGCCCAGGCGAGGTCGTAGCCCCGGCGAGAGTAGGAGACGTAGACGACCCGCTTCCCGTCCGGCGACACGTCGGGCTCGAGTGCTCCCATGGGACTATTCGTCACCTGCCTCACGCGCCCCGGTGCCACCGCCACCGTCTGGGGCGCTGGCCCCTCGCCGGCACCGGGGAGCGCAGGAGGTGGGGCCTCCGCCTCTGGGACGGGAGGCACGAGGGAGATGAGGGTCGACGGCGAGGGGCCGGAGAGGGGTAGGGGGACCTCGACCGGGGCGGAGAAGGAGGTCGGGCCGTCGGGGTCGAAGGCGTAGAGGTTGTAGATGCCGCTTCGGTCCGAGGAGAAGAGGAGGCGGCCGTCGGGGGTCCAGGCCGGGGAGACGTCGATGGCGTCGTCGTTCGTCACGCGCACGACCCGCCCGTCCTCCCAGACCGCGATGTCCCGCCGCGCGCCCACCTGGATCTCGAAGGCGACCCGCCTCCCGTCCGGCGAGATGCTCGGGTGACCGACCTGGGCGCCGGGCTCGTGGAAGAGGGTCTCCTTGCGCCCGGACGGGAGCCACAGGCGCTTCAGCGCCAGCTCTCCCGGGCCGACCCGCGCCACGTAGGCGACCCAGTCGCCGCCCGGCCGCACGTCCGGCTCCGTGGCCCTCTCTCCCCGGGTGAGCCTCTCGCGCCTGCCGGTCTCGAGGTCGATGGCGTAGAGGTCGCTGTAGAACCAGTAGAACTCGTAGTAGTCGGCGACCGCCACGATGGCCTCGCGCGGGGAGCGGAGCGCGAAGGTCCCGTCCGCGTTCACCTCCACCGCGAGCCCCAGGTCCTTCCCGTCCGGGCTGACGCGCCGGAGCCCCTGAGGGCTGTCGAGCCCCTCGTCCCAGTAGGCGACGAAAGCTCCGTCCGGAGACCAGTGCGGGTGGAACACCTCCGCTCCGCGGCGAGTGAGCCAGGCGGGCTTGGTGACCGGGCGCCTCCGCACCAGGGCGAGCTCGGCCTCGTAGCGGGTAGCGAGCTCCCGCGAGAAGTCGCCCCAGAGGTCGACGAAGTCGCGCCCGCCGAAGTGGTGCTCCGCCACGATGCCGATGGCGAACGGCCAGACCCAGGCCCCCTGCTCGTCGACGAAGGCGGTGAGCGCCCCCGGCCCGTAGCGCTCGGCGAGCATGGAGAGGAAGCGGCCCCCGAGCAGGTACCACATGTCGCCGAGGGGCCAGTCGAGGGGCTGGTTCGACACCTCGGGCAGGGGGAAGAGCCCGCCCTCCAGGACCATGGCGCGGGCGTACATGTCGAAGAGGGCGCTCGCGTTCCGGCCGTGCCCGGGGCCCGACTCGTGGAGGACCGCCATGCCCTCGGTGAGCCAGCGCGGCACCATGGCGTTCGGCAGCCAGATGCGGCCGAAGACGAGGTCGATGAGGGCCGGGATCTTCGAGGCCCGCCCGAGGTGGAGGATGTGGGTGTACTCGTGAGCGGAGAGGGTGAAGACCCAGTCGGCGTAGTCGTTCAGCTCCGAGAGGGAGTCCGGGGGCGTGGCGACGAGGCGGATGGTGTTGTAGGGGAAGGGGGTGGCCGAGCCGTTGGTGCTGTCGCTGTTGTCGGCGAGGACCACCTGTGTCCGGCCCGGATCCCAGGGCAGGTACGGGAGCAGGAGCTCGCGCGACCGCTCCAGGGCTCCCGCCGTCCTCTGGGCGAGCGCCTCCTCGCCCGGGTAGTAGTGGACCTGGAAGTGGGGCGTCTCGAGCGTGAACCAGCGCAGGGCGGGATCGTAGGGCTGGGCCCGCCCGAGCAGAGGCGCGGCGACGGCGAGGAGGGCGAGGAGGGTGCGCGGTTGGGTCAATTCGAGCTCGGGGGGCGATGGGCGCGCGTGCTCGATGGTAGACGATCTGCAGTAGACTGATCCAAGCGGAGCGCCGCGAATGGGGATCGCGCACCACCACCACCACGGGTCGCACGCCGGCCACGACGATCGCGCTCACGGGCAGGCGCACGGCGCGCGCCGCCTGGGGCTCGCGCTCGGGGTGGCGCTCGCCATCCTGGTCGCCGAGGCGCTGGGCGGCTGGCTGTCGGGATCGCTCGCCCTGATCTCCGACGCCGGGCACATGCTCACGGACGTGGCGGCGCTCGCCCTGGCGATGCTCGCCGTCACCTTCTCGGCCCGCCCGGCGGACGAGAAGCGGACCTACGGCTTCCAGCGGCTGGAGGTGCTGGCGGCGCAGGTGAACGCGGCGGCGCTGGTGCTGCTCACCGGGTGGATCGCCTGGGAGGCGGTGGACCGCCTCCGAAACCCGCACCCGCCGGTCGCGCTTCCCTTGATGGGAGCGACGGCCGTCGTCGGCATCCTCGGGAACCTGGTGGTGCTCGGCTGGCTAAGGCACGACCGTAGCCTGAACGCGCGCTCCGCCTTCCTGCACGTCCTCGGGGATTTCGTCTCCTCCGCGGTGGTGCTGGCGGCGGCGGTGGCGATGTGGATCGAGCCCTCCTGGACCTGGGTCGACCCGGTCCTGTCCCTCGGCATCGGGCTCCTCATCCTCTGGGGAGCCCTACGGCTCAGCCTGGAGATCGCCGACATCCTGATGGAGTCGGTCCCGCGCCACCTCGACCTCTCGAAGGTGTGCCGGGCGATGGAGACCACCGAGGGGGTGGTGGCGGTCCACGACGTCCACATCTGGACCATCTCGAGCGGCCTCTACGCCCTCTCGGCGCACCTGGTGGTGCCGCTCGAGGAGATGGGTCGCAACGACGAGATCCTCACCGAGGTGAAGGGATACCTGAGGGAGCACTTCGCCATCGACCACACCACTCTGCAGATCGAGTCGGCGGACTACGCCCATCTGTACGACCACGTGCACGAGACCGAGCCGAACCGGCGCGCCGCCCCGTGATCCCCGTCGACTGGCCCGCGCTCGCCTTCCGGCCCCCCAGCGCCGTGAACCGCCTGCGGCGCGGCTCCTGCGCCTGCCCGCTCGCGCTCCGGGACGCGGTGGGGGGTCTCCTCGGGGAGGCGCTCACGATCCCGCTCGTCGCCGCGCCCTCGGTGGCGGTGGCGAGCGCCGCCCTGGTCGCCGCCAAGGAGGCGCGGAGCGTCCTCGGCCTCTCGCTGCCGGAGGGCGAGGGGCCGGAGGGATGGTTCGAGGCGGTGACCGGGGTCGCCGACGAGCTCGCCCCCGGGCTGCCCCTCCTCCTCGGGGCCACGGTGGCGCTCCGCCCCGACCCCGTCGGGGAAGGACGCGCCGCCCGCCACCTCCAGCGCCTGGTGGAGGCCGGGTTCACGCACCTCGCCCTCGACCTCGACCTGCTCCCGCCCGAGCGCCGCGCCGAGGAGCTCGCGCGGGTGGCGGAGCCGGCGCTGGAGCGGGGGCTCGGGGTGGAGTGCCTCTTGCCGGCGGGCGGCGAGCTCCTGCCGGATCCCTCCGAGGTGGCGGGACTGCTGGGAGAGCTCGGCTCCCTCGGGGCCGCGCCCGACCTCGCCGGGGTGCGCTACGGACGCGGCGGCGCGGCCGGAGCCGACGCCCTGCTCTCCCGGCTGGCCGAGCTCGAGGAGGCGGCTGCCGGTGTGGCGCTCTCGCTCCGGGGCGCAGCGCCCAGGGTCCTGCGCTTCGTCGGGGCGAGCCTGCTCCGCGCGGCGGACGACGCTGGGGCGGCTGCGGCGGCCGCCGCAGCGAGCGCCGACCCGGTGCGAGCGGAGGCGCGCGCCTACGCCGAGGCGGCGGCGCTCCTCGACGCCGTTCCGGCCGAGGGTTCGGCCGTCGCGCTGTCGCAGGCCCTGGGCCGGGCGCGGGAGGAGTGAGGTGCGGGTGGTGGCGGGAACGGCGCGCGGGCGTCGCCTCCTCGCTCCCCGGGGAGGCGACACCCGCCCCACGAGCGACAAGGTCCGGGGCGCCGTCTTCAACCTGCTCGGGCAGTTCTTCGCCGGAGGGGCGGTCCTCGACCTCTACGCCGGGAGCGGGGCCTTGGCCCTCGAGGCGCTCTCGCGCGGCTGCGAGCGCGCGGTGTGCGTGGAGTCGGGCCGCCTCGCGGCGGAGGTCCTGCGCAAGAACGCCCTCACCTGCGGCTTCGCCGACCGGGTAGAGGTGCGCCGCGAGACGGTGGAGGCGGCGCTCCGGGTCCTCGAGCCCGAGGCGTTCGCGCTCGCCTTCCTCGACCCCCCGTACGCGCTCGACGTGGGGGAGTCCCTCGCCTCGCTCCCTCGCCTCCTCACCGCCGGGGCGCGCGCGGTGGCCGAGCACGACCGGCGCCGGCCGCCGGCGGACCGCTTCGGGCGGCTCGCCCTCGTCGATCGGCGCGCCTACGGGGACACGGGGATCTCGATCTACGCGAAGGAGTAGGGGATACTCCGCGCGATGTCGCGCCTCGCCATCTACCCCGGCTCCTTCGATCCGCTCACGAACGGCCACCTCTCGCTCATCCAGCGCGGCCTCAAGATCTTCGACGGGCTGGTGGTGGCGGTGGCCAACAATCCGGCGAAGAAGCCGCTCTTCACCTTGGAGGAGCGCAAGCGCCTCATCGCCGAGGCGGTGGGCGACGATCCGCGCGTGGAGGTGGACCACTTCGAGACGCTGCTCGTCGACTACGCCAAGCGGCGGCGGATCCACACCGTCATGCGCGGCCTGCGGGCGGTCTCCGACTTCGAGTACGAGTTCCAGCTCGCCAACATGAACAGCAAGCTCGACCCGGAGTTCGAGTCGGTGTTCGTGATGACCGGCCAGGACTACTTCTACGTGACCGGCAGCCTGGTTCGGGAGGTGGCGAGCTACGGCGGGGACGTGAGCGGCCTCGTCCCCGCGAACGTCGCCGCCGGCTTGGCGCGCAAGTTTCCGAGGAAGTAGCGGGGAAGGGCACGGCCGGTTCCCAAGAGCGGGCCGGCTTGCTATTCTCCCGCCCCCCTCCGGCACGAGCCGGAGCAGCCTGACATCCGTCAAGGAGACCCGAGCATGCGGCTCGCCAAGAGGCTCGATGCGGTGAAGCCCTCCCCGACCCTGGCCATCACGGCCAAGGCCAAGGAGCTCAAGGCGAAGGGCGTGGACGTCGTCGGCTTCGGCGCCGGCGAGCCGGACTTCGACACCCCGAAGGCCATCAAGCAGGCGGCGACGAAGGCCATCGACGAGGGGTTCACCAAGTACACCCCCACGAACGGCATCCCCGAGCTGCGCGAGGCCATCTCCAAGCGCATCGCCCAGGACCACGGCATCTCCTACAAGGCGACGGAGATCCTCGTCAGCTGCGGCGGCAAGCACGCCCTCTACAACCTCTTCCAGGGCCTGCTCAACCCCGGGGACGAGGTGGTGATCTTTGCGCCCTACTGGGTGAGCTACGCCGACATGGTGCGCCTGGCCGACGGCGTCCCGGTCATCGTCGAGACGCGCCACCAGGACGGGTTCCAGCCCAGCCACGACGCCATCCGCATGGTCATCACCCCGCGCACTCGCGCGGTGATTGTGAACAGCCCCTCGAACCCGACCGGCGCCGTCTTCGGCCGGGCCACGCTGCAGAACATCATCACCGAGGTGAAGGGCAAGGACATCGTGGTGGTGACGGACGACATCTACGACCGGCTCGTCTACAAGGGCCAGTTCGAGAACGTGCTCACCGTCGACCCGGGGCTGCATCCCCAGGTGGTGCTGGTGAACGGCGTCTCCAAGACCTACGCGATGACGGGCTGGCGCATCGGCTGGACCGCCGGGCCGCAGCCGCTCATCAGCGCGATGCAGAAGCTCCAGGACAACTCCACCTCCAACCCGACCTCCATCTCCCAGAAGGCGGCCCTGGCGGCGCTGACGCTCCCCATCGACGACGAGGTGGAGCGCATGCGGAAGATCTTCGACGACCGGCGCCGCCACATCGTCGAGCGGCTGAACGCCATCGAGGGGGTGACCTGCTTCGACCCGGGCGGCGCCTTCTACGCCTTCCCCTACCTCGGGAATGTCCTGGGGCGGAAGATCCCAGGGGCCTCCGAGCCGGTGGGCACCGACGACCGGTTCGTCGCCTACCTGCTCGACGAGCACAAGGTGGCGGCCGTCCCCGGCTCCGCGTTCGGGGCCCCGGGCTACATGCGGCTCTCGTTCGCCATCTCGCTCGAGCAGATCGACAAGGGCGTCGACCGGATCGCCGCCGCGGTGAAGAGCCTCCGCTAGCAGGCGGCATCCCGCCCGATCGGTCGAGTGGCCCTCCTTCGCGCGGGCGGCCGCCTATCCGTCGATCCCCGTCGCCACCCAGCCGCCGCCCTGGCGGCCGAAGACGATCACGACCGGGCGCCCGGAGAGGTTCGCGACGGCGACCCAGGACGCCCCGGTGACGAGGGGCGCGATCCGCCGGGGGGGCTTCCCGAGCCGGGCTTGAGCCTCGCTCGCCGGCAGCACGGCCAGGTCGAGCAGCGCCTCCGGACCACCCTCGCGGGAGCCGAGGATCTCCTGCCAGCGCGCCCGGACGCCCTCCGCGCCCGAGGTGGTGTGCCCGTCGAAGGAGAAGTTCTGGGCGCAGAGCCCGGCGACCTCGGTGGCCCGCCGGGAGGCGAGGGCCTGGGCGAAGCGCAAGGCGGCGGCGGCCACCTCGACTCGCTCCGGGGCGCGCCCGGGTCCCTTCGGGGCCGGGGCAGCCTTCGCCGGGCCGGGCGGGGCCGGGGCCGCCGCGGCGGTAGCGCCGCCTCCGGCGGGGCGGGCGGGGAGCGGGAGGGAACGGGCAGGCCTCGCCTCGGCCGGAGGTCCGGCACCCCCCGTCTCTTCGGCGGCCGGGGGGGGTGGCCTCTCCGGGGAGGGCGCGGCGGGCTCGCTCGCCTTCCGGGGCGGGGCGGAGGGCTCCTCGGGCGGCACCTCCGCCGGGACGGCTGCGGGGGCCGGTCGGTCGGCAGGTGCGTCGGGCGAGGGCGGCGCCCCGGACTGGGCCCGGAGCAGGGCGAGGAGAGGGAGGAGGGGGAGCATGGAAGACGAAGCCTAGCGCACCTTTGGGATGCGTTTCGACCGTCCGAGCGTTGTGCTAGGGTCCGCCGCCGATGCCGCGCCGAACAGACATCAAGAAGATCATGCTGGTGGGCTCGGGGCCGATCGTCATCGGCCAGGCCTGCGAGTTCGACTACTCCGGGACGCAGGCCTGCAAGGCGCTCAAGGAGGAGGGGTACGAGGTCGTCCTCCTCAACTCCAACCCGGCGACGGTGATGACGGACCCCGGCTTCGCCGACCGGACGTACGTCGAGCCCATCACGCCCGAGGTGGCCGAGGAGATCCTGGCCCGCGAGAGGCCGGACGCGCTCCTGCCCACCCTCGGGGGGCAGACGGCGCTCAACCTGGCGGTGGCGCTCGCCAAGAGCGGCGCCCTCGCCCGCCACGGCGTGAAGCTCATCGGCGCGTCGCTCGAGGCCATCGAGAAGGCCGAGGACCGGCAGCTCTTCAAGGACGCCATGGGGCGCATCGGCATGGAGATGCCGAGGAGCGGGTACGCGACGAGCTTCGAGGAGGCCCGGGCGGTGGCCGAGCGCATCGGCTTCCCCATCATCATCCGGCCGAGCTTCACCCTGGGCGGGGAGGGCGGCGGCGCCGCCTTCAACCGGGACGAGTTCGACTCGCTGGCTCGGCGGGCCCTCGAGCTCTCCCCGACCCACACCATCCTCTGCGAGGAGTCGATCATCGGCTGGAAGGAGTACGAGCTCGAGGTGATGCGCGACAAGGCCGACAACGTCGTCATCATCTGCAGCATCGAGAACGTGGACCCGATGGGCATCCACACCGGCGACTCCATCACCGTGGCCCCGGCACAGACGCTCACGGACAAGGAGTACCAGCGGATGCGGGACGCCGCCGTCCGCATCATTCGCGAGATCGGGGTGGACACCGGCGGCTCGAACATCCAGTTCGGCACCCACCCGCAGACGGGGCGGATGGTGGTCATCGAGATGAACCCGCGGGTGTCGCGGAGCTCGGCGCTCGCCTCCAAGGCGACGGGATTCCCCATCGCCAAGATCGCCGCCAAGCTCGCCATCGGCTACACGCTCGACGAGATTCGCAACGACATCACCCGCGAGACCCCCGCCTCCTTCGAGCCCACCATCGACTACGTGGTCACCAAGGTGCCGCGCTTCGCCTTCGAGAAGTTCAAGGGGGCGGACGACACCCTCACCACCCAGATGAAGTCGGTGGGCGAGGTGATGGCCATGGGGCGGACCTTCCAGGAGAGCCTCCAGAAGGCGCTCCGCGCGCTCGAGATCGACAAGAGCGGCTTCGATTCCCCCCTCGGGAAGCGGCCGGGCGACTCCTACACCGAGGCCGAGGGGATCCGCATCCGCGAGCAGGTGCGGGTGGCGCGGGCCCATCGCATCTTCTGGGTGGCCGAGGCGTTCCGGGCCGGGCTAGAGGTGGAGGAGATCTACCGGCTCTGCGCCATCGACCCCTGGTTCCTGCGCGAGATCCGGGCCTTGGTGGCCTACGAGGGGGAGCTCGCCCGCGGCCTGCCCGCGGGGGCAGGGGCGTGGCGGGAGGCGAAGCGGAAGGGGTTCTCGGACCGGAGGATCGCCTTCCTCGCGCGCGCCGCGGAGGGCGAGGCCCGCGAGGCGCGCTGGGCGGCGGGGGTGCACCCCGTCTTCAAGCGGGTGGACACTTGCGCCGCCGAGTTCGAGGCCTACACCCCCTACCTCTACTCCACCTACGAGGAGGAGGACGAGGCGAAGCCCACCGACCGCCGCAAGGTGATGATTCTGGGCGGGGGGCCGAACCGCATCGGCCAGGGCATCGAGTTCGACTACTGCTGCGTGCACGCGAGCTTCGCGCTGCGCGACGCCGGGTTCGAGACCATCATGGTCAACTGCAACCCGGAGACGGTCTCGACCGACTACGACACGAGCGACCGGCTCTACTTCGAGCCGCTCACGCTCGAGGACCTCCTCGAGATGGTGCGGGTGGAGAGGCCCGAGGGGCTCATCGTCCAGTACGGGGGGCAGACCCCGCTCAAGCTGGCGGTACCGCTCCACCAGGCGGGCGTCCCCATCCTCGGCACGACGCCGGACGCCATCGACCGCGCCGAGGACCGGGAGCGCTTCTCGGCCCTCATCGACAAGGTCGGCCTGCGCCAGCCCGCCAACGGGGTGGCGCGGAGCGCCGAGGAGGCCTTCGAGGTGGCGCACCGCATCGGCTACCCGGTCATGGTGCGCCCCTCCTACGTGCTCGGCGGCAGGGCGATGGAGGTCGTCTACGACGACACCGATCTGAGGAACTACCTCACCGAGGCGGTGCGGGCCTCGAACGAGCGGCCGGTGCTCGTCGACCGCTTTCTGCGCGACGCCGCCGAGGTGGACGTCGACGTGGTCTCGGACGGCAACGACGTGGTGGTGGGCGGGGTGATGGAGCACATCGAGGAGGCGGGGATCCACTCCGGGGACTCGGCCTGCGCGCTCCCCCCCTTCAGCCTGGCCGCGGCGGTGGTGCGGGAGATCGAGCGCCAGTCGGAGGCGCTCGCGCGCGAGCTCGGCGTCGTCGGCCTCATGAACGTGCAGTTCGCGATCCAGGGGACCGACATCTACGTCCTCGAGGTGAACCCGCGCGCGAGCCGGACGGTGCCCTTCGTCGGCAAGGCGACCGGGGTTCCCTTCGCCAAGGTGGCGGCGCTCGCCATGGTGGGAAAGAGCCTGCGGGAGCAGGGGGTGACGAGGAGCCCGAGGCCCACCCACATCTCGGTGAAGGAGGCGGTGTTCCCCTTCGCCCGCTTCCGGGGGGTCGACCCGGTGCTCGGGCCGGAGATGAAGTCCACCGGGGAGGTGATGGGGATCTCGGGCGAGTTCTACGGGGCCTTCTGGAAGGCCCAGTCGGCTGCGGGCAACACGCTCCCCCTGCCCCGGGCGGGGGAGCGGCTGCGCGCCTTCGTGTCGGTGAAGGACGCGGACAAGCCGGTGGCGGCCGACCTCGCCCGCCGCCTCGTCGCCCTGGGCTTCGAGGTGCTCGCCACCGCCGGGACCGCCCACTTCCTCGGGGCGCGCGGGATCCCGTCCACGCCGGTCCTCAAGGTGGGGCAGGGGCGTCCCAACATCGTCGACCGCATCATCGACGGCGACGTGCACTTCGTCATCAACACCACCGCCGGGAAGACGGAGATCGCCGACAGCTACTCCATCCGGCGCGAGACCCTCATGCACCGCATCCCCTACTTCACGACGCTCACCGGAGCGCGCGCGGCGCTCGGCGCCATGGAGGGAGCGCGCGGGAAGGGTCCGGGCGTGCGGACGCTGCAGGAGTACCATCGCCCCGCCGGGGGCTAGGAGCGGGAGAACCCTGGCGCGGATGTCGACGCGGCCCGGCAGTGCGGGTAGAAGGGAAAGGCGCCCGGAGCTCATGGGGGCGCTCTGTATCCGGCTCGGTCGGCGGAACCGCCCGGAATTGCGGAAGAAAGGGGCGAGCCGGAGGCTCGCGGACCTCGCAGTCCAATGCGGCGATGACAGGGCGCGACGTCGCCGCCGCGCTATGAATAGAAGCGGGGCCGCTTTGCCACATAGCCGAGGGCGGTCGTGACATCCTTACTCGGAAGGTGGAAGCCGAATGTCGAACTCCCGCCAGCCCATTACCAAGGGCGGCCTGGCGCGTCTCAAGGAAGAGCTGAAGCGCCTCAAGGCCGCGGAGCGCCCGCGCATCGTGAAGGAGATCGCGGAGGCTCGCTCCCACGGTGACCTCTCCGAGAACGCCGAGTACCACGCGGCGAAGGAGAAGCAGTCGCACATCGAGGGGCGCATCGCCCAGATCGAGCACTGGATCGCGACCTCCGAGGTGATCGACATCTCCCGGCTCTCGGGCGACCGGGTGGTGTTCGGCGCCACCGTGACGCTCTCCGACAGCCAGGGCGGGGACGAGGTGCTCTACCGCATCGTCGGCGAGCTCGAGGCGGACCTGAAGCAGGGGAAGATCAGCATCACGAGCCCCATCGCCCGCGCTCTCATCGGCAAGAGCGAAGGAGACGTGGTGAAGGTGCAGGCCCCGGGCGGCGTGCGCGAGTACGAGATCTGCTCGGTGGAGTTCGTCGACGAGGACCTCCCGGCCCAGCCGGCGTAGGCCCCGTCCGTCGGGAGGGCGATGGCGCCGAGGGAAGCCGCCGGGACCCCGGCGGGCGCTCGCGAGCTCGGGGCGCTCGTCGCGCCGCTTCGCTTCGCCGCCCGCCAGGACCCCGAGGGGCTAGCCCGGCTCGGCCACCTCGGGGACACGGTGCGCGGCGTGGTGGAGCGAGCCCGGGCCGCCGGCGCGCCGGAGAGCCCCGCCCTGTCGCGGCTCTCCTCCGAGGCGAGCCAGTTCGACCGGCTCCCAGGGCCGAGGCGCCGCGACGCGCTCTGCCGCATCGCCGCGAGCCTGGCGTCGCTCGTGCCCGTCCCCCCCGAGGTGGAGGACCTGGCGAGGCGCGCCCGCCTCGCCACCGCCGCGGAGGAGGGCGCCAGCGCGGCCGCGCGAACAGGCCCGCCGCCGAGGAGGCGGGAGGGGGAGCCGCGGGCGGCCCCGCCGCCAAAGCCGCTACCCGACCCCGGTTCGGCCGCGGGCCGGGAAGAGCGCCGCGCGCGGCTCGCCACGCCGCTCGACTCGGTCGTCGGGCTCCACCCCGCCCCCCGCGCCCTCCTGGAGGAGCGGGGGCGCGCCACGGTGGAGGCCGCCCTCGGGTTCTGGCCCAAGTCCTACCAGGACCGGACAGAGATGCGGGCAGTGGCGGAGCTCCGCGCCGGCGAGGATGGGATCGCGGTCGTCACCGTCAAGGCGGTCCGGCAGGCCCGGATGCGGAACGGGAAGCCGATGATCAAGGTGACGGCCTCGGACCCGAGCGGTCGGCTCGACCTCGTCTTCTTCAACCCGCCACCCTGGCGCCAAAAGCAGTTCACGGCGGGGGACTCGCTGCTCGTGTCGGGCGCGGTGAGCGAGGGATACGGCGGCACCCGGCAGATGGCGCAGCCGGAGGTGGAGAAGCTCTCCCAGGGCGACTCGGCCAACTTCGGGCGCATCGTGCCCTTCTACTCCGGGCCGGCCGACTACCAGCACCCGGCGCTGCGCAAGCTCATGAAGCGGCTCTGCGAGGAGTGGGCGCCGCTCGCCGTCGAGGACCTTCCCCCCGAGGTGAGGGCCCGGCGCGGCCTCCTCGCCCGGGCCGAGGCGCTCGCGCAGGCCCATTTTCCCCCGTCGGGGACGGACGAGGCGGCGGCGGCCGCCCGGGCCACTCCCGCCTTCCGGCGGCTGGTGTTCGAGGAGCTGTTCTTCCTGCAGCTCTCCCTCGCGCTTCGCCGCCGCGGGCTCAGGCGGGAGCCGGGGATCGCCTTCGACGTGGCGGAGGCGCGGCGGGCCGAGGCGCTCCGCCTCCTCCCCTTCGAGCTCACCCCCGCGCAGGCGCGCGCCTTCGAGGAGATCGCCGACGACATGGGCCGGCCCGAGCCGATGAACCGGCTCCTGCAGGGCGACGTCGGGAGCGGCAAGACGGCGGTCGCCTTCCTCGCCATGATGCTCGCCGTCCGCTCCGGCTTCCAGGCGGCGCTCATGGTGCCCACCGAGATCCTGGCCGAGCAGCATGCGCGGAACCTGACCGCCTGGGCGAAGGCGGCCGGGGTGGAGGTGGCGCTCGTGGCGGCCCAGGCGCGGGGGAAGGGGCAGCAGCGGGCGCGCCGGTCGGTGCGCAGCGGGGAGGCGCGCATCGCCGTCGGCACCCATGCGCTCCTGGAGGAGGAGGTGGCATTCGAGAGGCTCGGGCTCGCGGTGGTGGACGAGCAGCACCGCTTCGGCGTCCTGCAGCGCGCCCGGCTCATGGGCAAGGGCGCCCGCCCCGACGTGCTGGTGATGACCGCCACCCCCATCCCGCGCACCCTGGCGCTCGCTTTCTACGGCGACCTCGACCAGTCGAAGATCACCGGGCTCCCGCCCGGCCGGACGCCGGTCGCGACGCGAGCCTTCGGGGACAGCCAGCGCAAGAAGGCCTACGAGGTGGCGCGCCGGGAGCTCGAGGCCGGCCGCCAGGTCTTCGTCGTCTACCCGCTCGTGGAGGAGTCCGAGAAGAGCGACCTCGCCGACGCCACCGGCGGGGCCGAGGAGCTCCGGAGCGTCCTCCACCCCTTCCGGGTGGGGCTGCTGCACGGGAAGATGCGGTCGGAGGAGAAGCAGGAGGCGATGGAGCGCTTCCGGCAGGGGGAGACCCGGGTGCTCGTCGCCACCACCGTCATCGAGGTGGGGGTGGACGTGCCGAACGCCACGGTGATGATCGTGGAGCACGCCGAGCGCTTCGGCCTCTCGCAGCTCCACCAGCTGCGCGGCCGGGTGGGGCGGGGAGCGGCACAGAGCCACTGCCTCCTCGTCGCCCACTACGCGCGCGCCGGCGACGAGGGGCGCGAGCGGCTGCGCACCATGACCCGCTCGCACGACGGGTTCGAGATCGCCCGGGCCGACCTGCGCATCCGCGGGCCGGGCGAGCTCTTGGGGACCCGGCAGGCCGGCCTCCCGCTCTTCGACGTCGCCGACCTCTACCGCGACGAGGCCATCCTCGACGAGGCCCGGGAGGAGGCCTTCCGCCTGGCGAGTACCGACCCTGAGCTCTCCCGCCCGGAGCACCGCGCCGCCGGAGAGGCGCTCGCCCGCTTCGCCGAGCGGCTCTCCCTCGCCCGGGTCGGGTAGGGTGCGGGGACGATGAGCCGGACGCTCGCCCTGGAGCTCTTCGAACGAGGCATCCGCGACGAGCGGGTGCTGTGGGCGATCGCGCAGGTGGAGCGGCGCCTCTTCGTGCCGCCGGCGCTCCGCCTGGAGGCGGACGACGACCGGCCGCTCCCCATCGGGCACGACCAGACGATCTCCCAACCCTACGTGACCGCGCGGATGACGGAGGAACTCGGCTTGCGGGGCGGCGAGAAGGTGCTCGAGGTCGGCACCGGCTCGGGCTACCAGACGGCGCTGCTCTCGCTCCTCGCCGGGCAGGTCCTGTCGATGGAGGTAGTCCCCGACCTCGCCGCCCGAGCCGCCGAGGTGCTGCTCGGGGCGCTCGCGCTCGAGAACGTGAGGCTCCGCGTCGGCGACGGCACTCTCGGGTGGCCGGAGGAGGCTCCCTTCGACCGGGTCCTCGTCACCGCGGCGCCCGAGGAGGTGCCCGAGGCCCTCTTCGCGCAGCTCGCCCCGGGCGGAAGGATGGTCGTCCCGGTGGGGCCCGCCGACCGCGTCCAGGAGCTCCTTTCGGTCGAGAAGGGGGAAGGTGGGAGGATGTCGGTGCGGGAGATCCTGCCCGTGCGCTTCGTCCCCCTCGTCCCCGCCCGCCCCGCCCTCCACTGAACCGCAGGGACGGCTGTCCGAGGCGGCGCGGTGGTATCATTCGACCTCGATGCCCGCCTGTCCCGTCTGCGAGACCGAAGCTCGAGAGGGCGGAGAGTGCGCCGTCTGCGGTCACCGGCTCGAGGGCGGAGCGGGCACCCGGGTCGAGGTCGAGCCCCTGCCCGGCCTCGAGCCGACGCTGTTCGCCGGGGCGGCCGCCGAGGGGGAGCGCCTCCCGGAGGTGGAGCCCACCCGGTACGTGCAGGCCGGGGACCTGCCGCCGGACCCGGTGGCGGTCGAGCCCACGCTCGCGGCCCGGGTGAACCCCGCGGTGGAGCCCCTCGCAGGCCTCGAGCCCACGCTCGCCGAGCCCGTCCCGGACGATGGGCGCGAGCCGGCGGCGGCGTTCGCCTGCCGGTATTGCCGCACCCCGGCCCCGCCCACCGAGATCTTCTGCTTCCGCTGCGGGATGCGGCTCCCGCGCGAGGCGGCCACGGCCGCCGAGGCGGCGAGGGTGCCGGTTCCCTGCCGCTCCTGCGGCACCCCCACCCTGGGGACGGTCTGCATCGCCTGCGGGGTCCGCACCGCGCGCTAGGGGACGCCACCGTCGGTCGCCGCGGGGACGCCTCCCAGGTCTTGCCAAGGAGGAAGGTTCCGGGCAAATTGGTCGGCCCCCAATGAAAACGTTCACGGATCCCGAGACCTTCGCCCGCGTGAAGCGGCTGCCGCTTTACGTGTTCACCATTACCGACCGGCTGCGCGACGCCGCCATCGCCCGCGGGGTCGACGTCGTCGATTTCTCCATGGGGAACCCGGACCAGCCCACGCCCGCGCGGGTGGTGGAGGCGCTCCGCACCGCGGCGGGCGACTCCAGGATGCACCGTTACCTGAACCCGCGCGGCATCCCCGAACTCCGCGGCGCGGCAGCGCGCTGGTGGAAGCGGCGCCACGGAGTGGAAGTCGATCCCGAGCGGGAGGTCCTCATCTCCATCGGCTCGAAGGAGGGGATCGGCCACGCCCTCACCGCCTTCCTCTCGGCGGGGGACGCGGTGCTCGCGCCCACGCCCACCTACCCCATCCACGCCTTCGGGGCCATCCTGGCGGGCGCCGAGACCATCCCGGTGCCGGTCGGCCCCGGCGTCGACTTCATGGAGTCCCTCCTCGCGGTGGCCGAGAAGTCGGAGCGGCGCCCGCGCGGGCTGGTGGTGAACTTCCCCGGCAACCCCTCGGCCGCCATCGCCACCCCCGACCTCTTCCAGAAGATCGTGCGCTTCGCGGAGGCCCGCGACCTCTTCATCATCTCGGACCTCGCCTACTGCGACATCGTCTTCGACGGCGGGCCCGCCCCGGCGATGCTGCAGGTCCCCGGGGCCCGCGACCGCACCCTCGAGTTCATGTCGCTCTCGAAGAGCTACAACATGCCGGGGTGGCGCGTGGGCTTCGCCGCCGGCAACGCGGCGCTCGTGGCCGCCGCGGCGCGGGTGAAGAGCTACCTCGACTACGGGCTCTTCGGGGCGGTGCAGCGGGCCGCGGTAGTGGCGCTCGACGAGTGCGACGGCGACGTGGCCGTCATCCGGGAGCGCTACCGGGCCCGGCGCGACGCCTTGGTGCGACACTTCGGCGCGGCAGGGTGGAAGGTCCCGCCGCCGGCGGCGAGCATGTTCGCCTGGGTCCCCATCCCCGAGCCCTTCCGCGCCCTGGGCTCGCTCGAGTTCGCGAAGCGGCTCATCGACGAGGCCGGGGTGGCGGTGGCACCGGGCGTCGGCTTCGGCCAGGCCGGCGACGGGCACGTGCGCATCGCCCTCATCGAGGACGAGCCGCGCATCCGGCTCGCCGCCGAGCGCATCGAGACGTTCCTGCGCGGCTCCCGACCGGTCGTGGGCGCGCACGCGGAACGCGCATGACCTCCGAGCCGTACTCGGCCCGCTTCCGCTGCGCCGGGGACTGCGACTTCCGCGCCCCGCTCACCGAGGTGGTCTACCGCTGTCCGCGCTGTGGCGGCCTGCTCGAGGTCGAGCACGACCTCGCTGCGCTCAGGACCCGGGGCGCCGAGGAGTGGAGGGATCTCTTCGACCGCCGCTTCCGGCTCGGGCCCTGGCCACTCGGGTCGGGCGTGTGGGGGAAGAAGGAGTGGGTGTACCCGCAGCTGGCGGCGGAGAACGTCGTCTCCATGTACGAGGGAGGGAGCCCGCTCCTCCGCGTGGAGCGCTACGGGCGGGAGATCGGGCTCGACGACGTGTGGCTGAAGGAGTGCGGCGTCACCCACACCGGGTCGTTCAAGGACCTGGGCATGACGGTGCTCGTCTCGGCGGTGAAGGAGATGCGCGCCCGCGGCGTAGCGATCCGGGCGGTGGCCTGCGCCTCCACCGGGGACACGAGCGCCGCGCTCGCTGCCTACTGCGCGGCCGCCGACATCCCGTCGGTGGTGCTGCTCCCGCGGGGGAGGATCTCGACCGCGCAGCTCGTCCAGCCCATCTCGAACGGGGCGCTCGTCCTCGAACTCGACACCGACTTCGACGGCTGCATGCGGGTGGTGAGGGAGCTGTCGGAGACGAAGGACATCTACCTCGCCAACTCCATGAACTCGCTGCGCATCGAGGGGCAGAAGACGATCGCGGTGGAGATGGTGCAGCAGCTCGGCTGGCAACCCCCGGACTGGGTGGTCATCCCCGGGGGGAACCTGGGAAACGCGGGGGCGGTGGGGAAGGGCTTCCTCCTCCTCCGGGAGCTCGGGCTCGTCCGCCGGCTGCCACGCCTGGTGGTGGCCCAGGCGGAGAACGCCAACCCCCTCTACCGGGCGGTGCAGAAGGCCGGCCGGGCGAGCGCCAGCGTCGAGGTGGAGCCGGTGACGGCGAAGCGGACGCTCGCCTCGGCGATCCAGATCGGGGCGCCGGTGTCGTCGCTCCGCGCACTGCGCGCGCTCGAGGCGATGGACGGGCTCGTGGAGCAGGCGAGCGAGCAGGAGCTCGCCGACGCCGCCGCCCGGGCCGACCGGGCCGGAGCCTTCGCCTGCCCCCACACCGGCGTGGCCCTGGCGGCCCTCGAGAAGCTCGCCTCCCGCGGGGCGGTGAAGCGGCAGGAGCGGGTGGTGGTCATCTCGACCGCCCACGGGCTCAAGTTCGCCGACTTCAAGGTCGGCTACCACGATGGCACGCTCCCGGGGGTGAGGTCCGAGCTCCGCAATCAGGCGGTGCAGCTGCCGGCGACGCTCGGCGCGGTGCAGGACGCTGTCGCGGCGCGCTTCGGGCGGGGCACCCGGTGAACGCGCCGGCGAATGGCGGGCCCGGGCCGGAGGGGGGAGCCGAGGAGCTCGCCGACCTGCGGGCGGAGCACGATCGCCTGGCGGAGCGCGTGGCGGCGCGCCGCTCCATCGACGAGGTGCGAAAGGGCTCCTACCTCGTCTTCTTCGGCGCCGTGACCACCGGCCTCACCGTCAAGTTCGCCTGGGACCGATGGGGCTTCGGGCCGCGCCACGTGCCCCCGAAGCTCAAGTTCCCAGTGCTCGTGGTCCTGGCGCTCGCCGCCACGCTCGTCCTCGGCACCCTGGCCGCGGTGGCGTTCGCGCGGGCCCGGCGGCTCATGCGCGTCGAGGACCGCGATTTTGCCCAGCTAAAGGGCGTGCGGGAGAAGCTGGGGATCGGGACGTGAAGCGCCGACGCCGCGGCATCTTCCTCGCGCTCGAGGGGCTCGACGGCGCCGGGACGACCACCCAGGCCCACTGGCTCGCCGGCTGGCTCCGGGAGCGGGGCCGGAAGGCGCACCTCACCGCCGAGCCCTCGCGCGGGCCGGTGGGCGCCATCCTGCGGCAGGTGCTCTCGCGGCGGGTGGTGGGAGGCGGGGGCCAGGATTTCGACGAGGGTGCGGTGGCGCTCCTCTTCGCGGCCGACCGCCTCGACCACTTCCGGAGCGAGATCGAGCCGCGCCTGGAGGCCGGCGTCGACGTGGTGTCGGACCGCTACGTCCTCTCCAGCCTGGCCTACCAGGCGGTCTCGACCGGGGACATCCGCTGGGTGGCCGACCTGAACCGCAAGGCCCCGCCGGCGGACCTCACCCTCTTCCTCGGGGTGAGCCCGTCGGTGGCGCTCGGGCGGCGCTACGCCGCCTCGTCCGACCGCGAGATCTACGAGGTGCCCGCGTTCCAGCGGCGCGTGGAGCGCGCCTACCGGCGCGCCATTCGCCTCGGGCGGGAGCGGGTGGTGGAGATCCCCGGAGATCGGCGCGTGGAAGAGGTGAGCCGGCTCGTCGCCCGCGCGGTGGAGCGGGTACTCCGGTGACGACGCGCAACGCCGCCGTGCTCGTCATCGGGACCGAGGTCCTCTCGGGAAAGGTCGTGGACGAGAACGGGCCGTTCCTGGCCCGGCGCCTGCACGAGCTCGGGGTGGAGCTCTGCGCCATGCACGTCGTCCCCGACCGGATGGACGCCATCGTCGAGGCGCTCGTCTGGGAACAGCGCCGGGTGGAGTGGCTCTTCACCTCCGGGGGGGTGGGGCCGACGCACGACGACCTCACCCTGCCGGCGGTGGCCCGGGCGCTCGGCCGGCCGCTCCTGCGGCACCCCGAGATGGTCGCGGTCCTGCGCGCGATGCACGCCCGCCACCACCCGGGGGTCGAGCTCCCCGAGGTGGCCCTGCGGATGGCGGACCTCCCGGAGGGGACGAGGCTCCTCGGGGACCCGGCCTTCCCGACGCCGGTGGCGGCGAACGTGGTGATGCTGCCCGGCGTCCCCGCCTTCCTGCGCCACCAGTTCGAGGCGGTGGCGCGCTTGCTCGGGGGCACGCCCTTCCACCTCGTCTGCCTCTACTTCCTGGCGGGCGAGGACCGCATCGCCGGCCCGCTCGACGACGTGGCGCGGGCCCATCCGCGCGTGGAGATCGGAAGCTACCCGCGTTTCGACGACGCCGATCACCGGGTGCGGGTGACGTTGGAGGGGCGCGAGCGCGCGCTCGTCCTCGAGGCGACGCGCGCGGTGCTCGCGGCCCTGCCCGCCGAGCTCCTGGTGAGGACCGAGGGGCTCTGAAGAGCGCCCCCGCGGGCGCCGGCTACATCTCGAAGCGGTCGATCTTGCCGGCCTTCTGCAGGATCTCGAGCGCCCCCTGGGTGCACTTCTCCTTGTCCTCGCCTTGCAGCTTCACGACGAGCGGCGGGAGGGGGGCCTCGCCCGGGCGGGCGGGAGGCGGCGGGACGACGGACACCGCCCAGCTCTCGCCGAGGTCGCGGTCGACGAGTACCTGACAGGAGACGCTTCCGATGAACGCACGCGCCATCTTGGAGGGGATCCTTTTCGGGTTCGAGGTCGGGGGAAGATAGCGCAAACGGCCGGGGCCGGGGAAGGCGGGAGAGGCCGCGGGCGAGAGGGCGCCGCCCTCCGCGCTCTCTCAGAGCCGCGGAGCGAGCTCCGCCGGGAAACCCTCTGCCTCACCCCGCTCCCAGCGGCGCGCAGCCCCGAGGGCGCGGCGCACCTCGTCCCGCAGCCGCTCGAGATCGAGTCCATCCGCCCGGGGGCCGAGGGGAGCGAGCCGCTCCTGCGCCGCCGCGAACAGGCGGGCGGCTCCGATCGCCCGGTGGCGCACGAGCGCGTGGTGGAGGGCGGCGGCGACCTGGATGAGCCCTCCGAGGAGGGCGCGCACCTCCCCGTGCTCCACCCGCCAGACCTCCTCCCACGCCTCGTGCGCGTCGAAGTAGCGGCCCTGGCGGTAGAGCGCTTCTCCGCGCCGGAGCGCCGTGCGCGTTTCCGTGGAGAGATCCACCGCCGGGTGGAGATAGCGAGGAGGGCGAGGGCGCGCCGCCCGCGTTAGGGATCGCCCATGGGCCTTCCGCCGCGAAAGCGCGACGTCCTCCTCTATGACGGGGCCTGCGCGCTTTGCCGGAGGTCCGCCGCTGCCCTCCTTCGCCGGCTGCCCCGGGAGAGCGTCGAGGCGATCTCCTTCCGTGCCCCGGGAGCCCTGGAGCGCTTCCCCGGGGTCGAGCCCGAGGCTTGCGAGCGCGCGCTCCAGGTGGTGCGCGCGGACGGCCGCGTCTTCTCCGGGGCGGAGGCGGTGGTCCAGGTGTTGCGGGGTGGGCCCGTGGGCTGCCTCCTAAGAGCCTACTACCTGCCCGGCGTGCGCCAGGCGGCCGACGCCGCCTACGCGGCCGTGGCCCGCCGCCGGTTCCGCCTTCGCGAGCGCCCCGGGGCTTCCCACTGCCCGTGACGCGCCGGTGACACGGGCCGGCTAGAGGTCTTCCCCGGGGCGAGAGCCTCGCAAAGGAGACGCCGTGCGCATGAGAGGACACGACCCCGATCGGCCGCAGTGGTTGAAGTCGCTTCCCTTCTTCGGGATGCACGCGGCGGCACTCGCCACCCCCTTCCTCGTCCCGCCCACCGGGCGCCTCCTCCTCCTCGCCGCGGTGGCCTACGCCGTCCTCATGTTCGGGATCACGGCCGGGTACCACCGCTACTTCTCCCACCGGGCCTTCCGGACGAGCCGGGCGTTCCAGCTCGTGCTCGCGGCCCTGGGCGCGCTCTCGGCGCAGAAGGGCGTGCTGTGGTGGGCGGCGCACCACCGGCACCATCACCGCTACTCGGACGGCCCGGAGGACGTCCACTCTCCCGCGCAGCGCGGGTTCTGGTGGAGCCACGTCGGCTGGATCCTGTCGGAGCGCTACGACGCCACGCGTCTCGAGCGCGTGAACGACCTCGCGCGCTACCCCGAGCTGCGCTGGCTCGACCGCTACGGCATGGTGGTCCCCGGCGCGCTCGCCTTGGGCCTGTTCCTCAAGGGCGGGCTGCCCTGGCTCGGGTGGGGCTTCTTCGTCCCGGTCACGATGGTGTGGCACGTGACCTTCTGCATCAACTCGGTGGCGCACGTCCTCGGCTACCGCCGCTACGCGACCGGCGACGACTCCCGCAACAACGTCATCCTCGCCCTCCTCACCTTCGGCGAGGGCTGGCACAACAACCACCACTTCTATTCCAGCGCCGCCAACCAGGGGTGGTTCTGGTGGGAGGTGGACCTGAGCTACTACCTCCTGCGCGCCCTGTCGGCCCTGGGGATCGTCTGGGACTTGCGCACGCCACCGCGGCGCATCCGGGACGGGATCGCCGTGGGTGGAGAGTCGCTCGAGCCGCGCCTGCCGGACGCCGCCCCCGGCCGCTAGCGAATCAGAGGAAGACCGAACCCCGGGCGGCGACGCCCTCGTCGAGGAGACGCTGCAGCGCGTGGCGGACCTCGTCCGCGACCCGGGCGACCTCCGCGTCGTCGTCGGCGGCCTGGGGCGAGGGAGGGGCGAGCGGTGGCCCCAGCCGGACCGACCAGCGCGCCGGCAGGGGAAACCAGGCGAGCGGCGGGAACGGAAGGCCGGGGGCGAGGGAGAGGAGGGGGAGGCCGAGCGCCTCCGCCAGCCAGCCCTGGCGCCCGAAGGGGGCGCTCGTCTCCTCGCCGCCGACGAGGGCGCAGGGGACGATGGGCGCCCGGGCGCGGGCGGCCACCCGGACGAAGCCGCCGCGACCGAACCGTTGCAGCCGGTAGCGCTCGATCCAGGGCTTCGCTCGCGCGGCGCTTCCCTCGGGGAAGACCCCCACGAGCTTCCCGTCGGAGAGGAGACCGGAGGCGTTCCCGGGGGTGGCGGCCACCGCCCCGAGCCGGTTCACGAGCGGTCCGGCGACCGGAAGGGCGAGCGTGGAGGCGTCGACGAGGGGGCGGAGGTCGCGGGAGAGGGGGGGGCGCGCGAGCGCCATGCGGAGGACGATCGCGTCCCAGGGAAGGGCACCGCCGTGGTTCGCCACCAGCACCGCCGGCCCCTCGGCGATGGCGTCGATGCCGCGCACTTCCACGCGCCACCAGGACTCGAAGAGGAAGTCGAGCAGCGGCCGGGCCCCCTCGACGAGCCGCTCGTCCATGCCGTAGCGGTCGAGGCCGCGAGGGGACGCGAACAGCCGGGCGAGGGACGCGAGCGGCTTCAGGCGGTCGCGGAGGGCGGGCAACAAGCGCACGAGCAGCTCGCGGAGCTCTTCGGCGTAGGTTTGGGGCCCGGTGCGGCGCGCGAGCTCCGCCAGTCGGGCCTCGGCGCCGTCGAAGGTCTCCTCGATGCGCCCCTCCAGGCGATCGAGGCGGGCCGACGCCTCCTCGAGCGTGCTCGAGGCGGGCGCCGGCGCTGGCGGCGGGGGCGGCGGCGGCGGGGGAGCCGCGTCGGGTGCCGGGACGGCGCGGGCGGCGGCCCCGCGCTCGAAGGGGTCGTTTCCCAGGACGGGGCGCCGCTCGCGCGTCTTTCGCGCGGCGTGCGCGCCCTTCGCGGGTCTCCGTGGCATGCGTCTCGGCTCCATACACAAGGCCGGCCGGTCCGTCAAACGCCGAAGTCGCGGGAGCGGCTCCAGCCCGGGCGCGGGTGGCCGCGGCGCCAGGGAGCAGTCGACACCCGGCCCGATCCGCGCTAACTACGCTCGTTCGGCGGGCCGAAGGGGCCCACGGTTTGGAGAAGCCACGGATGCGCAAGAGGTTCCGCCTCACCATCGCCGCCGCGCTCTTGGCCGGGTGCGGAACGAGCAGCCCCGTCCCGGCGAGCTGCTCGCACGGCGCCGACTACTGCTACGACTACCCCGTGAGCGCCACCGGGGCCCTGACCCTGCAGGCCTGCGTGGGCGTCGGAGGGACGGGCGGCCAGTACCAGCCGGGGACCTGCACCGGCGTCGACCTCGTCGGGACGTGCACTGGCTCCACCAACGTCCTCATCACCGGCACGCTCATCCGCTACTACTCGCCTGCGTACACCGCGCAGTCGGCCTGGGAGACCTGCTCCCTCGTCGGCGGGGCGTTCACGCCGCAGTAGCGGGGCCGGGGCGCGACGGGTTCACCCGGGCGCGCGGTCGGACGCGCGTGGTAGGAGTCGGCGGTGCGTCTCATCCAGGTACTCCCGCCGGGGCTCGTGAACCAGATCGCGGCCGGGGAGGTGGTGGAGCGGCCCGCGTCGGTGCTGAAGGAGCTCGTCGAGAACTCGCTCGACGCCGGCGCCCGCGCCGTCCAGGTGGACATCGAGGAAGGTGGCCTCTCGCTCGTGCGGGTGTCCGACGACGGCGCCGGCATGGAGCGCGAGGACGCGGTGCTGGCGCTCGAGCGGCACGCCACCTCCAAGCTCCGGGACGCGTCCGGCCTCGCGACCATCTCCACCATGGGGTTCCGTGGCGAGGCGCTCCCGGCCATCGCTTCGGTGGCCCGGGTCCGCATCGACACCGCCGCGGCCGCGGACGCGGGCTCGTCGGCCGGGACGCGTGTGGTGGTGGAGGGAGGCAAGGTCGTCGAGGTGGGGGAGGTGGCGCGGGGGCGCGGCACCACGGTCGAGGTCCGCGACCTCTTCTTCAACACCCCGGCGCGCCGGAAGTTCATGCGGTCCGCCCCCGCCGAGGCCGGCCACTGCTCCGAGGCGGTGCTGCGCCTCGCCCTCTCCCGGCGCGACGTGGCTTTCACGTCGCGCTCGGGAGGCCGGGTGGGGCTCGCCTCTCCCGCCGGGGCACCGCTCGCGGACCGGGCCGCCGCCGCCCTGGGCCGCGAGGTGCACCGCCACCTCCTCGCGGTCGACTCCCGGCGCGGCGAGGTGCGGATCGAGGGAGTGGTCGCCTCCCCGGATCACTCGGGCACCACCTCCCGTGGTCTCTATCTCTTCGTGAATGGCCGCTTCGTGCGCGACCGGGGAGCCTCCTTCGCCGTGCTGCGCGCCTACGCCGGTTCGCTCCCGGCGGGCCGCTACCCGGCGGGCGTGCTCATGGTCGAGGTCCCGCTCGAGCGGGTGGACGTGAACGTCCACCCGCAGAAGCTGGAGGTTCGATTCCGGGACTCGCGCGAGGTGTACGACGCGCTCCACCAGGCCGTCTGCGAGGCCCTGCGGCCGTCCCCGTGGCTTCGCCACCGGGCCCCGCCGCCGGAGGGGGCGCCGGCAGCGGCGGCGCTCACGGGACCGGCGGCCGAAGAGGTGGCGGGGGTGCTCCGGGCCGCGGGCGGCCCGGCTCCCGAGCCACCCCAGGCGGGGCTCGTCTTCCCGCCGCCGGTCGAGGCCCCACCAGGGGAAGCCTTCCTGGCGGCGGAGCCCGCCCCGGCTTCCGGGTACTTCGGCTCGCTACGCTACGTGGGCCAGCACGCCCGCACGTACCTCCTGTGCGAGGCGCCCTCGGGAGCGCTCGTCGTGATCGACCAGCACGCGAGCCACGAGCGCCTGCTCTTCCATCGGCTGCGACTCGCCGCCTCGGCGCGGCGGCTCGAGACCCAACCCTTTCTCGTCCCCCCGGTCGTGACGCTGCCGGGCCCGCTCGCGCGCGCGCTCGAGGCCTCCCTCGCGGAAGTGGCGCAGGCGGGGCTCGAGGTCGAGCCCTTCGGTGGAGACTCCTTCGCGGTGAAGGGCGCGCCCGCCTTGCTCGCGGGGGTGCCCATGCAGCCGCTCCTCGTCGACCTGGCAGAGCAGCTCGAGCAGTCCTCGCGGGGAGGCGTGGTGGAGGAGGCGCTCGAGCACCTCCTTGCCACCATGGCCTGCCACGCCGCGGTCCGGGCCCACGAGGACGTGTCGAGGGAGGAGGCGCGCGCGCTCCTCGACGGCCTCGACGCCGTCGACTTCAAGGCGCGCTGCCCGCACGGCCGGCCGGTCGTGGTGGAGGTCCCGCTCGCGGAACTCGAGCGGCGCGTCGGTCGAAGGTGACAACGGGCGGGCTCTCGGCAGGCGATCGAGCTGCCGGACGAGGTGTCGGCCGAGCCGAGAGCCCCTCCCAGGGCGAAAAAATGAAGCGCAACGCGGTCGCCAGAGGGGTGCGGGGGGGATATTCCCTTGGCGGCCCGTTGCGCCTCTGAACTGGCATCAGCAATTCGGGGGCCAACCAAAGCGGCCGTGAGACCTGCTGAAATTACGTCACACTCTCCGTTTGACTACATTACCGTACAACGCTATCGCTTTCATCGCTGAAATGTAAATTTCAGTTTTGCAATGACTGGACGTCGCAGAAGGGGGGTGGCAGATTGCCGGCCGTGGCTCAGAGGGACCCCCGCTACCGCCCTTACCGAGTGCTCGCCTGGCTCCTCTACTTCGGGGCCATCGCCTCGCTCGTAGGCCTCTTCGTGGTGAGCGTCCTCAGGGACCTGTCCGGTCACGCGAGGAGGCAACCGCTCCCGGCCGCGAGCACGCTGCCCACGCGCGCGTCGCTCCGGGTCTGCATGGACGACCTCGACACCCTCTACCGCGAGCAGAACGAGCGGGCCTGGGCCCTCGGGACCCATTTCGAGGGGCACGATCCCCTGGCGCTCTGGAACGAGTGGGCCCCGCAGTGGGAGGAGCAACTCGAGGACGTGAGCGAGCGCTGCGCGCTCGACGCCACCGGCGGCGAGTGGTCGTCGGAGCGCGCCGACATGGCGGCGGCGCGCGATGCCATGCTGGCGCTCCACCGCGCCTACACCGCGCAGGTGAACCGCTTCGCCCAGGAGCACGCCGATCTGGCGACGGCTGCGGCGGAGGCGATGGAGCACGCGCGCGAGGCGGCGCTCCGGTCGCGCGAGGGGAGCCGGCCGCTCGGGGCGCGCCGCTAAGGGCCGCAGCCCCCGTCCGCCTGGGGCTCGAAGGTCCAGCGGAACTCCTGCACCTCGTAGTTCTGCGCCGGCTCCCGGTAGGGCATGCCGCCGTCGAGCGAGGGCTGGAAGCCGCCATCGGGGGCCGGCTCGAACCCGTTCGAGATGACCATCTCGACGACGTGGGTGCGCGGTGCCGGCAGGTCGGCGTCGTAGTCGCTCGGGTGGAACACCACCGGGTCCGGCGTCCTTAACACCTGGGTGGAGTTGGCAGGGGCGGGCAGGGTCTGCGTGGAGAGGGGAGCGATGTGGGCCTGGCTCGTCGGGTCGTAGTCCGCGAACCAGCGGACGTCGACCACCTCGCCGGTGTTGTCGTCGATGACGCTCGCCGACACCTGGAAGGCGGCGCCGCCGTCGCAGGACGCCGGGGGGCCGTAGGCCGTGAGCGCCAACGCCGGCCGCGCGCTCCCGGTCGCCACCCGCGGCGGCGTGATGGTCAGGCCCGCGTCGATCGAGCCCACCCCCGGAAGGGGCTGCGGGATGGGGCAGGCGCCCACGAGCGCCGCCGCGGCCACCAGCGCGAGCCCGATCGATAGCCTCTTCGTCGAAGTGCTCAAGTGTCGCTCTCCGGTCCCGGTTGCGATTCGGTCCCCTGTGTCCGCCGCTCCGCCTCCAGCTTCTCCAGGTGGCGGAAGACGGTGCGCGGATCGACGTCCAGATCCTTCGCGGTCTTGGTGCGATTGCCGCCGTTTCGCTCCAGCATCTCGTTGATGTAGCGCTTGCGGTACTCCTCGAGCGCCTGGGCGAGCGGCATGGCGGGCTCGAGTTCCTCGGGGCGCAGGTCGAGGTCCTGGGCGGTGACGAGAGGGCCGTCCGCCAGCACCGCCGCTTTCTTGAGGCGGTTCTCGAGCTCGCGGATGTTGCCCGGCCAGTGGTACTTCCGCATGGCCGCGACCGCGGCCGGCGCGAAGCCCCGGGCTCGGGAGCCAAATTCGCGGGCGGCACGCTGCAGGAACCAGCGTGCCAAGACGAGCACGTCGTCGCCGCGGTCGCGCAGCGGGGGCAGGCGGATGGAGACCACGTGGAGGCGGTAGTAGAGGTCCTCGCGGAAGGCGCCCTTCTTCACCTCCTCCTCCAGGACCTTGTTCGTCGCCGCCACCACCCGGATGTCCACCGCCTCCGGGCGGGTGTCGCCCACCTTGACCACCGCGCGGTCCTGCAGGGCCCGCAAGAGCTTCACCTGCAGCGAGGGCGGCATCTCGCCGACCTCGTCGAGGAGGAGCGTTCCCCCGGCCGCCGCCTGGAAGCGCCCGGGACGGGTGGCGACCGCGCCCGTGAAAGAGCCCTTCACGTGGCCGAAGAGCTCGCTCTCCATCAGCCCCTCGGGGATGGCGGCGCAGTTCACCGCCACGAACGGCCCCTTGGCCCGCGGAGAGCGGCGGTGGATCTCCTGTGCCACGAGTTCCTTGCCGGTGCCGGTCTCTCCCTCCAGGAGCACGGTGACGTCGGTGCTGGCCACCTTCTCGATGCGGCGGTAGACCTCGCGCATGCTGGCGCCGGCCCCCACCAGCTCCCCGTAGCGCCGGCTCTCCACCGCCTCGCGCAGCACCTCGTTCTCCCGGCGCAGGTCGCGCAGGAGCAGGGCGTTCTGGAGCAGGAGCGAGGCCTGGGCGGCGAAGATGGTGAGCGTCTCGAGCCCCTTCACGTCGAAGAGGTTCACGACGCTGTCGTTCCCGAGGTAGATGACGCCGAAGACCTCCCCGCGGGCGGTGAGGGGAGCGCACATCACCGAGCAGAGCTTCAGGTTCACCACCGAGGACGAGCTCGACCACTCCTCGTCGTGCAGCGCGTCGGCCACCACCAGCGGGCGCCGGGTGCGAACCACCTTCTGCACGATGGAGTCGGAGACGCGCGCCACCGCGTCCTCGACGCTCCCCTGCGAAAGGTTCCGCGCCGCCTTCACCGTCATGGCGCCGTCCTCGAGCTCGATGACGAAGCCCTTGTCGGCGTGGGTGACCTCCAAGAGCGCGTCGAGGAGCGCGTCGAGGAGGCCGGCGAGATCGGAAGCCCCGAGCAGTCGGCGGGAAAAGCGCACCAGCGCGTGCACCGCGTGCTCTCGAGGCGGCTTCTCCGGGAGCGGGGTCTCCTGCGACCCCGCCGGGGGCGAGAAGTGGAGCTCGACCGAGCCCAGGCGCAGGACGTCGCCGGGCGAAAGCCGGCAGGTGCTGCGGCGTCGCCCGTTCACGAGCAGGTCGGCGCCGTCGTGGCAGGCGGCGGTGTAGGTCTTGCCGTCGAAGTGGATGTGGAGCGCGGTGGGGGGCAGGAGCGGGTCGTCGACGGGGATGTCGCAGGCGGGGTCCCGCCCGACGGTGGTGATGCGCCGGTCGAGCGAGAGCCTTCGCCGCTTTCCGTCGGGGGTCTTGACGAGGAGTTCCGCCACTTTCGTCCGCCCGGGGCTAGAACTGCCAGGAGAGCTTCAGCGCCGCCTTCGTCGGCGTCACCTCGGTCTCGACGCGCGGCACGTAGTTGATGAGGGCGTCGGTCACGCCGTAGGCGTAGGTGGCCCAGAAGAGGGCGGCGGAGACGTACTTCACCACGTCGATGTTCTGCAGGAGCGCGCGGTCCGAGTCGGGGATGGGCGGGTTGCTGCAGTTCGTCGTGCTCGTCACCGAGCAGCGCCGCGAGGGGTCGTCGGCGATGGCGTTGTGGAGCAGGATGGCGCCCAGGTTCACGGCCCCGAAGAGGACCTGCGTTACGGCGAGGATGGTGCCCTTCGTCCGGTCGCCGTTCTGGAACTGCCCGGCGCCGAAGGGGAGGAAGTTGATGATGTAGACGCGCTCCTGGACGATGACGAGCTTCGCCGGCGGTCCCGACCGGGCCTGCTCCTCGGCCAGGAGCTTGCGTCGAGCCTCCTCGGCGAGCCGCTCCTCCTCCTTCAGCTGCTTCCGCCTCTCCCGCAGCGGCTGGAGCTGCGGCTCCGCCTCCCGCTTCACCCGGTCGAAGAAGTCGACGATGTTCGGCGGCACCAGGAAGGGATCGAGGGCGTGGTCCGGGTCGATGGACAGCAGGTGCACGAAGGCCTCGCGCGCCGCCGCCTGGTCCCCGAGCTGGAACTCGGCGAGCCCGAGGATGCGCCAGGCCTCGATCGCCTGGGGCTCCGGCAGGTCGGGGTACTGCACGAACACCTGGCGCACCGCACCGGCGGCGTCGGCGTAGGCGCCGAACTCGTAGCGGTCCTTCGCCCGCTTGAGGTCGGTGGCGGGGGTGGCGAGGGCGATGGCCAGGAGCAGGGCGGTCATGGCATGGCCTGCTGGACGACCGCCGGTACGGTGATCTCCTGCCCGGCCCGGATCCGCAGCGGGGCGTCCACCGGTGCCTGCCCGGGCACCTCGATGCGCAGGGCCACCTCTCCCTCGTAGGGGTTCTCGGCCCCGGCCGGGACCGGGATCCGGAAGGGATTGCGGCGCGAGTCCTCGGCGGTGCCGGCGAACTGACCGTCGATGAACACCCTCGCCTCTGCTGGGCCCTCCACCCGGAGGAAAGCCGGCCGGGGGGCGAGCGGCACCTTGAGCTCCCCGAGCTTGGCTGCCTGGGTGGCGTCGATCTCCCGTTCGTAAGCGTCGCAGCAGGGGTGCTCGATGCGGATCCGGTGCGGGCCGGGGCCGAGCTGGAAGACCACCCGCTGCTCGCCGCGCCCGACCTCGACGCCGTCGAGGAGGGCTCGCTGGGCGTAAGGGCGCACGTGCACCGCGAGCGCCACGGGCGCGACCTTGGGCGCCGCGGCGCGGGGCGGCTCCGCGCGGGCCGCCGCCTTCGGCGGGGGCGGCGAGTCCTCCCGGGGCGCGCTCGCGGGCGGGTGAGGCGCGGGCGGCAAGGGAGCGGGCAGGGGAGGCGTCGCGACCACCGCCTGCGGCGGGCCGGGAGCGGCCGGGCGGGGGAAGCGGCGCAGGACGCGGAGCCCGCCCGAGAGGAGGAGGAGCAGCAGGAGGAGCGCGGCGGCGATGCGACCTATCCGCCTCCACCTGGAGAGGAGCGCCAGGCGGGCGAGGTGTCGGAGCACGTCCGGGTGGCCGGGCTCGAGGGCCAGGACACCGTCGAATGCGTCGAGGGCGGCGGTGGTCTCCCCCCGCGCCAGGGCCGCCTCCCCGCGCTCCACGCGTGCCGCCACCACCCGGGCCGGGAGGGCCCGCTTGTAGGCCTCCGGGGCCTCGAGGAATGCCGAGAGCTCCTCTCCCGGGCGCTCGAGCCCGTCGGCGGCGAGCGCACGGTCGAGGTCGTCGCGCAGCTCCGCGGCGCTCGCCTGCCTGTTGTCCGGGTCGCGCTCCAGTGCGCGCCGGACGACGCGCGCGAGCTCGCTCCCGATGGCCGGGGCGGCGACGCGCAGGTCGGGGTAGTGGCCGTCGACCACCCGCCGCATGGTGGCGGTGGCATTGGGAGCCTGGAAGGGTAGGGTCCCGGTGCACAGCCAGTAGAGCATGGTGCCGAGCGAGAACACGTCGGAGCGGGCGTCCGCCTCGCCCCCCTCGATGATCTCGGGCGCCATGTGGTTCGGAGAACCCACCAGCGCCCCGGTCATGGTCATCTTGTCGTCGAGGGCCAGGATCCGGGCGATGCCGAAGTCGGCGAGCTTCACCGCCCGGCGGCCCGCCTCCTCGGAGATCATGACGTTCTCGGGCTTGAGATCCCGGTGGATGACGCCGGCGGCGTGAGCGTGGGCGAGGGCGTCGGCGAGCTGGCGGCAGAGGAGCGCCCCGATCTGCGGCGAGTAGATCCCCGCCTCGTCGGCGAAGGCGCGCAGGGTCCGGCCGTGGACGAACTCAGTGACGAGCCAGCTCTCCTCCGCGCCGTCCCCCGAATAGTCGTAGATCTCGACGATGCTGGGGTGCGAGAGCCTCGCCACCGCCCGGGCCTCCCTGGAGAAGCGGGCCCTCGACTCTGCCCGGGAGGCGAGGTGCGGGTGCAGCACCTTGACCGCCACCTCGCGGTCGAGGGCGGTGTCCCGTCCGCGGTACACGGCGGACATCCCGCCCGTCCCCACCTGGTCGAGGAGCTCGTAGCGGTCGATGCGCCGGACCGGAGGTCGCTCCTTTGGCGTCGGCTTTGACATCCGGGGCGCCAACTATGACATGGATGACACGGGTGGACCATCTCGCGGCACCGCGCCGAGAGGCCCCACCGGGAGGAGCTTCCGCTCCAGGAGTCCGTGGATGGTCGCTGGGATGGCGTCCACCGAGACCGGGTGGAGGGGCCGGAAGCCGAGGTCCCGCAGCCGGCGGGTGTCATAGTAGTGGTCGGCCCCGAGCCAGTGGAGTGCCTCCCGGTCGAGCCGCGGGGCGAAGGTGGGGTCGGCTCCGTGGCGGAGCGCCATGGCCCGCCAGGCGGCCGCGAGGCGCCGGTTGACCGGGTCGAGGAGCAGGCGGTCCGGCACGTGGCGCAGGATCCAGGTGGCGGCGGCCCACAGGCGCGGCGAGAAGGGCAGGATCCGGCCCGGCTCGTGTCCCATGGCCGCGAGCGCCGCGGCCGCGTGCTCGGCGAGCGGGAGGGGCGCGTCGTCGGCGACGTTGAAGGCCCGCCCCACCACGTCCCCGTCGTCGGGGTGCTCGGCCACGTGCGCCACCGCCCGGGCCACGTCGTCGAGGTGGACGAGGTGGGTGACCGGGCCGCGCCGGAGGATGGGAACGTGCCTGCGCCCGGCGTGCACGAGCGCCACGAGCGCGAGGGCCCTCACCGGGCCGCGCCGCAGCGTCGGCCCGTAGACGAGAGCCGGGCGCAGGACCACGAGCGGGCAGCCATCTCTGCAGGCAGCCCAGGCGGCGCGCTCGGCGCCCCAGCGAGCCCGCTCGAACGCGCTGCGCGGGGACTTGGGTTCCCCCTCCCCGCAGGGAAGGTGGCGCGGGCGCCCGTAGACGGAGACCGTCGAGACGAGGATGAAGCGGCGCGCCCCGGCCTCCCGCGCGACGCGGGCGGCGTAGAGCGCCGCCTCCGCCTCCTGTCGCGCCCGCTCGGCCTCCCTCCACTCGCGCGGAGTGCGCACCCCGGTGTGCACCACCACCTCGGCTCCGCGCGCGCCTGCGCGCAGCGAGCCCTCGCCCGCCGGGAAGGGCTCCGCCCGGCGCACCTCGAATCCCCGGCGAAGGAGCTCCGCGGCCGCCGCCTCGAAGAGGGCTCCCTCCGATCCGGTGACGAGGGCGACGCGCGCCATCCCGGCACTGTAGCGCGACGAAAAGAAAAGCGCCGGCCCGGTGGCCGGCGCGCCTCTCTCTCGGGGGCTTGCGGCAGCCCGCTAGGCCCGGACCTCGGGGGGCTTCTCGGCCGACTTCTCCTTGCCGCCCTTGCCCTCGCCCTCGGGCGGTGGGGAGGGGGGCTTGCGGCCGACCACGTTCTCCTCCATGGCGGCGGCGAGCACCTCGTCCATGTGGGTGGCGAAGACGAACTCGAGCTCCTTTCGCGCCTGCTCGGGCACGTCGGCCAGGTCCTTCTCGTTGCGGGCCGGGAGGATGACGCGCTTGATCCCGGCCCGGTGGGCGGCGAGCACCTTCTCCTTGATGCCGCCGACCGGAAGGACGAGCCCCCGCAGCGTGACCTCGCCGGTCATGGCGACGTCGGACCGGACGCGCACGCTGGTGAGCAGTGAGACGAGCGCGGTGAGGATGGTGACGCCGGCGCTCGGGCCGTCCTTGGGGATGGAGCCCGCCGGGAAGTGGATGTGCAGGTCGGTCCGCTCGAGGAAGTTCGATGGGATGCCGAGCTGCTCCGACTTCGACCGCAGGTAGGAGAGGGCGGCCTGCGCCGACTCCTTCATCACGTCGCCGAGCTGACCGGTGAGGGTGAGGGTCCCCTTGCCCTGCATCCGGGTCGCCTCGATGAAGAGGATGTCGCCCCCGGCGGCCGTCCAGGCGAGGCCAGTGGACACGCCCGGGATCTCGGTGCGTTCCGCCGTCTCGTTCCAGAACTTCTCCGGACCGAGCATGTCGGCGAGGTCGGACTCGTCCACCTGCCGCTTCGTGCCCGACGCGATCTTGCCGCTCGCCACCTCCACCGCGATGGCGCGCGCCACGTCGGCGATGCGCCGCTCCAGGTTGCGGACGCCGGCCTCGCGCGTGTACGCCATGATCATCTTGATGAGCGCCTTCTCGGTGATCTCGATGGTCTCGGCGGAGAGGCCGTGCTCCTTCAGCTGCTTGGGGATGAGGTGCTTCTGGGCGATGCGCACCTTCTCCTCGAAGGTGTAGCCAGGGAGCTCGAGGATCTCCATGCGGTCCCGCAGCGGGCTGGGAATGGGATCGAGCAGGTTGGCGGTGGCGATGAACATGACCTTGGAGAGGTCGTAGGGCACGTCGAGGTAGTGGTCGGAGAAGCTGTAGTTCTGTTCCGGGTCGAGCACCTCGAGGAGCGCCGCGCTGGGATCGCCGCGGAAGTCGGCGCCGAGCTTGTCGATCTCGTCGAGCATCATCACCGGGTTCACCGAGGTCGCCTTCTTCATCGACTGGATGATCCGGCCGGGCAGGGCGCCCACGTAGGTGCGGCGGTGCCCGCGGATCTCCGCCTCGTCGCGCACGCCGCCGAGGCTGAGGCGCACGAACCTGCGCCCGGTGGCGCGGGCGATGGACTGACCGAGCGAGGTCTTGCCCACGCCCGGTGGCCCCACGAAGCACAGGATGGGGCCGCGCATGTCGTTCTTGAGCTTGCGGACCGCCAGGTACTCGAGGATGCGCTTTTTGATCTTGTCCAGGCCGTAGTGGTCGGCGTCGAGGATCTGGCGGGCGTTCTCGATGTCCAGATTGTCGTCGGTCCGCTTGGACCAGGGGAGATCGGCGATCCAGTCGAGGTAGGTGCGCGCGACCGTGTATTCGGAGCTGGCGGTGGGGATGCTCTTCAGCCGGTTGAGCTCCTTCTGCGCCACCTTCTCCACCTCGGGCGGCAGCCCGGCCTTCTTGAGCCGCTCGCCGAGCTCGTCGAGCTCCTCCTCCTCCTCCCCCAGCTCGCCCAGCTCCTCCTTGATCGCCTTGAGCTGCTGGCGGAGGTAGTACTCGCGCTGCGTCTTCGACATCTCGCCCTTCACGGCGCTGTCGATCTTGTTCGAGAGCTTCAGGATCTCGCGCTTGCGGTTCAGGAGCTCGAGGACGAGCTTCATGCGCGCCTTCAGGTCGACGGTCTCCAGGACCTGCTGCTTCTCCTCGATGGGCACGTCGACGTTGGCGGCGATGAGGTCGGCGAGGTGGCCGGGGTGGCTGATGGAATCGACGAGCTCGGTGGCTGCGGTCGGCAGCTCCGGCATGAGCTCGATGACCTCGCGCGCCAGCTTCTTCAGGTTGATGGCGAGCGCCTCCACCTCCACGTCCTCGACCGAGGTCCGGTCCTCGACCGGCTCCACCCGGGCCTTGAGGTAGGGCGTCTCCTGGACCAGGTCGAGCACCCGCACCCGGGCGAGCCCCTGGACCACGAGCGAGTAGTTGTCCTCGCCCATCTTGAGGAGCTTCACGATGCGGGCCACGGTGCCGACCGTGTAAAGGTCGGCGGCGCCCGGGTCCTCCTCCTCGGCGCGGCGCTGGGTGACGACGCCGATGACCTGCTCGTCTCGCACCGCGTCCTTGATGAGGGCGATGGTCTTCTGCCGTCCCACCGCGAGCGGGAGCACCCCGCCGGGGAAGAAAACCGAGTTGCGCAGCGGCAGGATGGGAAGGACCTGGGGGATGTCCTCCTTGTTGATGAGAGCCGGCGGACCCATGGCCGGCGCCACCTGTGCGCCCGACGCTTTCCTGTCCTTCTCCGACATGGCCTGCTCCTTCCGCCAGAGCCCGCTACGCCCTTGATGTCGCGGCGGCTGAGGATACCAGAGGGGAAACCCCCGGTCGGGGGGATTCGTTCCCTGGGAGACGAGCGCCGACCCACCTACACGGCCGGGCCCGTCCGCCTCCTCGGCCCCGCGTATTCCGAGTGAAAAGGCCCCTCGCTCGGGGTCGAGAGCCCCTCGAGCTCGTTCTCCACCTCGCCGTCGTCGAAGTACTCGAACCGGGCGGGCGGCCTCTGCTGCGGTGCCGGCTGGGGTCCGTCGGCGGGCGACCAGACGCGCTTGCGAGTCATGGAGTCCATTTAAGACCGGATCTGGCGGGGTCAAGCGCAGTGCCCCCCGGGCGCCGCCTGGTTTGACAGTTCCGCCGCGCCGCCGATAGCATCCCCGTCGCTTGCGCCTAGGTCACCTCAGCGATCTGCACCTCGCCGATCGCCGGCGCTACCCCCGCAACGGCTTCGCCGCGAAGGACTGCGACCGCTACTCGCCCCGCTTAGCGCAGCGACTCCTCAAGGACCTGGAGGCCGCCCGCGTCGATCACCTGGTGGTGACGGGGGACCTCACCCTCTCCGCCGAGGCGGGCGAGTTCGAGCGCGCCGCCGAGCTGCTCCGCCCCTGGGCGGAGAAGGGAAGGCTGACGGTGGTGCCCGGCAACCACGACGTCTGGACCGCGGAGGCCTCGAAGACCTCGCGCTTCCTGCGGATGGTGGGTCCCGACGGGCGGGGCATGCGGCGGCCCGCGGCCGCCTACCCGTTCGCGGTGGTGCCGGCACCGGAGGTGGCCATCGTGGCGCTCGACAGCGCCCGCTACGGCGAGGCCCCGCGCGAAACCCCCGGGCGGCTCGGCCCGCCCCAACTGCAGCGCTGCCGCGAGCTCGTGCGCGAGCACGCCAAGGAGGGGAGGGCGGTGATCCTCGCGCTTCACCACCACCTCATCCTCCCGCCGGAGCGCATCCCCTCCGACGCGGCCGTGGCGCGCATGCCGCTCGCCGACGCCGACAAGGTGGTGCGGATGATCGCCGACCTGCGGGTGGCCGGCATCCTGCACGGCCACCGCCACTGTGCCTTCCGGCTCGACCTCCCCGGGGCCGCTGGGACCACCCCGGTCCTGTGCGCCGGATCGGCCGGCCGGGTCTCGGACGAGCCGGTGCGGCGAGCCCGGGCCTACCTCTACGAGGTGGACCGGGGCGGGGTGCGCTCCGTCCAGGCGCTCACCGCCGCACACTAGGCGCGCGCCGCGTCCTTGCCTCTCTCCCGGGGGGGCGGTATCCCTCAGCGGCATGAAGCCGGCCCTCAAGGTCCTCCTGACCGCCGTCGTCGCCCTGGCCCTCGGCGTCTGGGTGTTCGGCTCCTGGCGCCGCTCGAGCCAGCAGCTCGAGGCCCGCCTGGCGCGGGAGCACCTGAAGCGGGAGTTCCTGGAGCGCTCGTTCGCCGCCCGCGAGCTCTCGGGCGAGCAGGCGAAGGAGTGGCGGGAGGAGGTGCGCGGGCTCGCCCGCTGGTACGCGGACGAGCTTGCCGCCGTTCGCAGCCGCTTCCCGGCGGGCCTGGCCGCCCCGGCCGAGGCGGCCCGGGCTGCGCGAGAGAGGGAGAAGGACAAGGAGGGCGCACGCGCCGAGTGGCAGCGCTACGCGGAGGAGCGCTTCCGACTCCTCACCGAGGGCCGCTACGAGCCCCTCGCCTCCGCGGCCGACCACGGCCTGCACCTCGACCTGCTCTCCCTTGAGCCGGCGCAAAACCCGGTCGGAGGCGGCCGCGCCGTCAAGGTGGAGTTCGCGCTGTGGGGGGCGCCGCGCCGCTTCGAGAGGGACGTGGCTCCCGGCGGCGGGCGGGCCACGCTCCACACCGTGGTGGGTCTCGCCTTCAAGCAGCTCGACGTCCAGATCCTGGACGAGAAGGGCAAGACCTACGCGGAGATGTCCGGGCCGGGCGAGCCTTACCAAAAGCTCGGCGACCCGGAGCGCTTCATCGAGGAGTTTCCGCCCGGGATCCTCTTCGGCACCTGGTACCTCGACGCCCTCCCGCGCGAGGCGGCCCGCCTGGTGCTCACCGTCCCGGTCGAGTCCCACGGGCAGGCGGGGGCGAGCGCGGCCGCGTCCTTCCGCTTCGACCTGCCGGTGGCGGAGTCCTGGCGCATCGCGCCGGGGGAGGTCTACCAGGCGGAGACGCGAGAGGGGCCGCGCTAGGCCGGCGAATGGCGGCCCGCGCCGACACCAAGGGCAGCCGGGCAAAGGCCTCCCGGGTGAGGGAGGCCCCGCTCCACGAGCTCTCCCGCGACCAGCTCTCGGTGTTCCTCTACGTGGCGCTCCTGCCGGAGGAGACCCGGGCCCTGGTGAAGGAGCTCGGGCTTTCCGTGCCCGGGTTCCGCACCGAGGCTCTCACCGACGTGGAGCGCTGCGACGTCCTCGCCGACGAGATCCTCGCGCACCCGCCCTCCTCGGCGCCGGTGCACCGGGCCCTCGGGAAGGCCTTCGAAGCGCCCCCGCTCGGCCGGGAGGCGCTCGACCCGCCCGCCTGGCAGGAGCTTCTTCGCTCCTGCGCGACCGATGCGGCGCTCCCGCTCACCCTCTGGCGGGTGCTCTCGGACCGGGACGGAAAGGTGCGCGACAGCGCCCGGCCCATCCTGGACGAGCTCGCCCGCCACTACTACGAGCCCCTTCCCGAGGGCGCCGAGCGAGCGGAGGAGCGCGGGGTACCGGTGGAGCCGACGGAGAGGGTGGCCGAGCTAGAGCAGTCCCTGGCCCGGGCAGAGGAGCGGATCCGCGAGTCCGGGAGCCGGGCCGAAAGCCGGGTCGAGGAGGCCCGGCGAAAGGGAGAGGAGCAGCGGGACAAGCTGCAGGCGTCGCTCCGGGAGGCGCGCGCCCGGGAGTCGCACGCCGCCGAGGAGGCCGCGCGTGCCCGGGAGGAGGCCGCCGAGACCCAGAAGGAGGCCGCGCGGCTGCGCGCCGAGGTGGAGGCGCTGCGCGAGAGCGATCTCTTCCTCGAGTCGCAGAGGCTCCGCTCGGAGGGGAGGGACCTGGCCGGGCGGGTGAACTCGCTCGAGTCACGGCTCGAGCGCGCCCTCGCGCGCGAGGAGGAACTCGAGGCGGCGCTCGGCCGGGCCCGGGGCGCCGCCGATCCGGCCGCCGCCCGTCCCCCGGACCGCGCCGGCGAGGAGGCGAACCCGGAGGTGGGAGAGGCCGAGGCAACCTTCCTCCTCCCCGTCTACACGCGGGAGTTCTACGACTCGCTCGAGGGATGGGACCGCCGTATCCAGCGCGCCGCCTTCAAGCAGGCGCACCTGCTCGCCCTCGACCACCGCCACCCGAGCCTGCGCGCCCTGCCGCTCGAGGGGCTGCCCGGGTACTACCGGGTGCGGGTGGCGACCGACGTGCGCCTCATCTACCGGCGCGCCGAGCGGCAGAACACCGTCGAGATCCTCTCCCTCATCGACCGCGAGGACCTCGACCGCTACATCCGCCAGGCGAAGACGCGCGGCTGAGCGAGGGGGGCGCGCTGCCTAGCGCAGCTTGCGGTAGATCCCCACCACCACGCCGAGGATCATGGTCGAGCGAAAGTCCTCCTCGCGCACGTAGATGGGAGCCATGCGGGGGTTCGAGGGCTGGAAGCGGACGCGGTCGCCCTCGAAGTAGACGCGCTTCACGGTGGCCTCGTCGTCGATCATGGCCACGACGATGTCGCCGTCCTCGGCGTTCAGCTGCTTGCGCACGAAGATGTAGTCTCCGGGCAGGATGCCGTCGCCGATCATGGAGTCGCCCTGCACCCTCAGGCCGTAGACCTTGCGCCCGGCGCCGAGGAAGAAGGAGTCCACCTGGACCGTGTCCTCGATCCGCTCCTCGGCGAGGATGGGCTGGCCGGCGGCGACGCGCCCGACGATGGGGACGTCCACCACACGGGACGGGGCGCGCGCCGGAGCCCGGGAGGCGAGCGAGATCACCTGGGCACCTCCGCGGCTCGAGAGCGCGTCCCGGGCTCGGCTGGTGGGGATGAGCGCCCGCGACTTCACCGGGTCGCGCGTCAGGAACCCCTTTCGCTCGAGGGCCTTGAGGTGGTCGTTCACCCCGTTCGTGGAGCGGATGTCGAGCGCCTCCCCGATCTCCCGGATGGTGGGAGGGTACCCCTGGTCCTCGATCTGGCGTGTGATGTAGCGCAGGACCTCGAGCTGGCGGTCGGTGAGGGCGTCCATCGGAAGGCCTCCTGAACGCAAGTATACCAACCGGGTGTTCAGACGCAAGGAAGTGAGCCAGGCGTTCAGGTGGGAGGTCGTGCTAGCGTCGCCGCGATGACGAGCGGAACCTCGACCGGGCGCGCCCTCCGCCACAGCCTCCGGGCGGTGCTCGGGGAGAGCTGGCTCGCGAGCCTGGGCATGGCCGTGACCCTCCTCCGGGGCGCGTGCGCCGTTCCGGCCTCGGCCTTTCTCGCGGCCCTCTCCTGGCTCTCGCTCCGCGGCGCGGTCGCGAGCGGCAGCACGCCGGAGGAGGCGATTGCCCTCGCCGCGTCCATCCTCGCCTCCCCGCGAGTGATGGCCATCGCCCTCGGCCTGTGGCTCTCGGGATGGCTCCTCTGGGGGGCGGTCCGGGTGGCCTGGATCTCGGGATCGCTCGCCGCCCTCGGTAGCCCCCTTTCGGGGGTGACCGACGGCTCGCCGCGGTTCGCGGCCGGGGTGGCGTACCGCTTCGGCCGCGTGCTCGGCTCGGCGCTCCTCGCCCTGCTGCTCGACCTCGCGGGTCAGGCGGCGCTCGGTTCCGCCCTCATCGGCGCCGTCATCGTCTCCTCGAGGGCGCGGGAGCTGCACGCCCCGGCAGCGACCGGGGCCCTCGTGGCGGCGGCCGTCGCCCTCTCCGCCTTCGCCGCAGCGTCTCTCTCCGTCGTTGGCGACGGGGCCGTCGCCCGGGCGGCCCTCGCCGGGGATCCGCCGGGGCGCGCGGTCGGCAGGTCGGCGCTCGCCTTCGCGAGGCGCCCGGCGGCGTTCTTGGCGGCTGCCCTGGGCGTCCTCGTCGCCACCGCCCTCGCGGTGGGCTCCGTCCAGAGCTTCTTCGGGGTGCTGGCCACCTTCGCTACCGGGGCGCCCCGGTTCCTGCTCGCGGGCTCCCAGCTCTTCCTCGCTGCGCTCTTGGCTCTCCTCGCCGCTGCCGCCGAGCTCTGGCGCCTCTCGGCGATCGGGGTTCTCGCCCTCGGAGCGGACCCGGCCCCCGAGGAGCCCGCCCGGGCCTGAAAGGCAGGGTCAGCGGGCGAGGAGCACGGGGCAGCGCGCCTCGGCGAGTAGGCGCTCGAGCCCGGTCGGGCCTCCTGCGGCCGGGCTCGAGGTGCCGACGACGAGCACCGATCGGGCGGGGGCGGCGCGGCGGAGGTCTCCCGGCGTCGACCCGCCGATCCAGCGCCAGCGCAGCGGGTGCCCGGCCCGCGCGGCCGCGGCGGCGGCGAGCCGCTCGGCCGCGGCCTGACCCTCCGCGGCGACGAGGAGCGCCGGAGCCCGGGCGCCGGCGTCGGAGAGGCGGAGGGCGAGGTCCAGGGCGGCCTCGGCGCCCTCGGAGCCGTCCCAGGCGACGAGGAGGGGAAGGGCCTCGGCGGCCTCCTCGAGCGTCACGAGTACCGGGGAAGTGGCCCGGGCGGCCGCAGTGGCGGCAGTTGCGCCCGGAGAGGGGCCGGCGCCGATCCCCCTGCCGCGGCCGAGGACGAGGAGGTCCGCCTCGAGCGCGGCCGCGACCACCTCGACCGCCACGCGCCCGCGCGCGATGCGGAAGGACCAGCGCAGCCGACGCGCCGCGGCCGCGTCCTCGAGCGCGGCCCGGGCCCGGCTGGCGAGCGCCTGGAGATCGGGAAGGATGGAGGAACTCGGGAGCGGCAGCCCGGCCGGCAAGGCGAGTTGCCCGGTAAAGGGCAGGGCCGCGGCCCGGAGGAGGTCGACGTCCTCGACGAAGAGCCCCTCGAGCAGGGCGCCCTGGCGCGCGGCGAGGAAGGCGGCGGACTCGAGCGCAGCCCGGCTGGCGCGGGAAGCGTCGAGGGCCACCAGGATCCGGCGCATGGGGGCTCTGCTCGCCGCGCCCGTCCTCATCAGGCCTCCGGGCCGCGTCTTTCGGCGGCGAAGGCCCGCGACCTCTCGGCGAGCTCCGCGAGGCGCGCCGCCACCCGCGCGTTCACGGTCCCGGGTGGGAAGACGCCGTCCGCTCCCGCCGCGCCGGCGGGGACGCCGGTGAGCAGCTCGATCCCTTCGTCCACCGTCTCCACCGCGTAGACCCGGAACGAGCCGGCCCGGGCGGCCTCCACCACCTCGGAGCGGAGCATGAGGTGCGGCACGTTCGCCGCCGGGATGAGCACCCCCTCCTCCCCGGTGAGGCCCCGAGCCCGGCAGACGTCGAAGAAGCCCTCGATCTTCTCGTTGACGCCGCCGATGGGCTGCACCTGTCCGAGCTGGTTCACCGACCCGGTGACCGCGAGCGACTGCCTCACCGGCAGGCCGGCAAGCGAGGAGAGGAGGGCGTAGAGCTCGGCGCAGGAGGCGCTGTCCCCCTCCACTGGCCCGTAGGACTGCTCGAAGACCAAGCTGGCGGAGAGGGTGAAGGGGCGGTCGGCGGCGAAGCGCGCTCCGAGGAATCCCGAGAGGATGAGGACCCCCTTGGAGTGGATGGGGCCGCCGAGTTCCACCTCCCGCTCGATGTCCACCACCTCGCCGCGCCCGAGCCGCACCCGCGCGGTGATCCGGCTCGGCCGGCCGAAGGCCCGGCCGCCCACCTCGTAAACCGCGAGGCCGTTCACCTGTCCCACCCGGCCGCCGGAGGTGTCGATGAGAATCGTGCCCCGGGCGATGGCCTCGAGGATCTGCCGCTGCACCCGGTCGGTGCGGCGCAGCTGGGCGGAGACGGCCGCCTCGACGTCGGCGCCAGTCACTTCCGCCTTCCCCGCGCCGGAGGCGATGTGGTCCGCCTCCCGGAGCAGGTCGGCCACGGCCCGCAGGTGTGCGGAGAGCTTGTCCCCGTCGCCCGCGAGACGGGAGCCCCGCTCGATGACCCGAGCCACCGCGCCGCGGTCGAAGGGGTGGAGCCTCTCGGCCCGGGCGACGGAGGCGACGAAGCGCGCGTAGGCGATCTCCCCCTCGTCGCGGGGGATCTCGTCCTCGAAGTCCGCGGGCACCTTGAAGAGCTCGGCGAACTCCGGGTCGGCGGCGGTGAGCAGCTGGTGGAGCCAGCGCTCCCCGGCAAGGACCACCTTGACCTCGAGCGGGATGGGCTCCGGCTCGAGCGACGCGGCGGAGGTGATGCCGAGGAGCCTCTCCGGAGGCTCGATCCGGAGCTCGCGAGCGCGCAGCGCCCGCTTCAGGTCCTCCCAGGCAAAGGGCTGCGCCAACACCCGGCGGGCGTCGAGAACCAGGTAGCCGCCGTTTGCCCGGTGGAGCGCGCCGGGCCGGATCAGGGTGAAGTCGGTGACGAGGGTGCCGAGGTGGGAGTGATGCTCGATACGCCCGGTGAGGTTGGCGTGGCTCGGCAGGTCCTCCACCACTACCGGCGCGCCGGTCGCGCCGGAGCGGTCAACGAGCACATTGACCCGGTAGCGGTGCATCGCCGGCGTCTCGCTGAACAGTCGACGGACCTGCCCGGCGGCGTCCTCCGGCTCCGAGGACGCGAGGAACTCGTGGATGTTCTCGACCACGTCGGACTGGACCGCCTCGAGGTGGCCGAGGACGTCCGCGAGGCCGGCGTAGCGTCTCTTCAGGTCCTCGATGAGGTGGCCGATGGCGTA
Organism: Anaeromyxobacteraceae bacterium; assembly: GCA_035499295.1. Lineage (GTDB taxonomy): Bacteria > Myxococcota > Myxococcia > Myxococcales > Anaeromyxobacteraceae > DATJZG01. The sequence continues at coordinate 25,517 of DATJZG010000140.1, read as the reverse complement.
GAGCGCCACCTCCCGGTTCATCCCGCGCACCGCTTCCCGGTGCTCCCGCTCCAGCCGTGGCATGGAGCGCAGCACCTCGGCGAGCCCTTCCTGCAGCTCGGCCACGTCCCGTTGGATGCGCCTCTGCTCCTCCTCCGGCAGCTTGCGGAACTCGTCGGGCTCGATCACCTCGCCGTCGCGGACCGGCGCGAGGGCCAGGCCGACGGGCGAGCGCAGGACCGCGATGCCGCGCTCCCTCGACTTCTCTTGGATGCCGCGCATCGCCTCCTCGCGGCGCTCCTCGAACTGCTTCTCGAGGGCCTGCAGGCGGGTGCGGTACTCCTCGCTCTCGAAGGCGGCGGGGATCGCCGCCCGCAGTTCCTCGACGAGGCGGTCCATGTCGGCGCGCAGCGCCATTGCCCGCCCCGCGGGCATTCGCATCGCCACCGGGCGCTGGTGCTCCTTGAAGTTGAAGAGGTAGCACCAGTCGTCCGGGACGGCCTCCTTCCGCGCTCGCTCGCCGAGCAGCCGGAGAACGAGCTTCCTCTTCCCGACGCCGGGCGGGCCGAGCGCGAAGACGTTGAAGCCGTCGCGCTTGATCCCCATCCCGAAGAGGATCGCCTCCTCGGCCCGGTCCTGGCCGAGGGGCGGCTCGATGGGATCGAGTTCCGCCGTGGTGGCGAACGGCAGGCGGGCGCCGTCGCAACGGCGGCAGAGCTCGTCCGGCCCGAGCGCTCTCGCAGCCATCGGCCCTTCCCGGGGGGGGTCGCCGCCCGTCTCGAGCCCCTCCCGGCGGATGATTCTTACGACGACAGGGTCGATGGGCGGCGGAAAACCGGGGAGCTCCCCTCCCGGGCAGGAGCTACTCGCGCCCTGCACCCCGTCCGAGGATGCGCCGGATGGAGAGCTTCGGGAGCCGTCCCCCCACCCAGTAGGTGGTGAGCGCGGCCCCGAAGAGGAAACCCGCGAGGAGGAGCGCCGCGAAGCCCAGAATCATGAGGCCGCGCGACTCGCCGAGCTGCCGCGAGACGACGAGGAGTCCGCCCATGGCGAGGCTGCTCGCCACGAGCCCGAGGAAGATGGTGAGGCCGAGGGAGCGGACGTTGTCGGCGATTCGCTCGAGCGACTCCGCCCGGACGTGCACCCGGAACTTCCCGCCCTCGAGGTCGGAGAGGATCTGGGAGAGCTGGGTCGGCACGTCTTCCGCCATCCCTTGGAGCTTCAGGATGGACTTCATGAGGGTGCCGGAGGCGTCGTTCGGGTTGAACCGCGAGAAGAGCATCTCCTTCGCGTAGGGCAGGCCAATCTCCATCACGTCGAGGTCGGGGTAGAGCTGGCGGATGAGCCCTTCCACGCTCACCGAGGCCTTGGAGAGGAGGGCGTACTCCTTGGGGACCTTGATCTTGTGGCGCACGGCGAGGTCGAGCATGTCCCGGAGCAGGGTGGAGGAGCGGATCTCGTCGAGCTTGAGACCGAGGTAGCGATCGAGGATCCCGGCGATGTCGTCCCGCATCGAGGTGATGGCGGTTTCCCCCTCGGGGACCCCGATGCGGTAGAGGATGCGCGCCACCGTCTCCGGGTCGCGGAGCGCCACGCCCATGATGAGGGTCACGAGCGCTTCCCGCATAGGGCGAGCGAGCCGCCCCACCAGGCCGAAGTCGAGCAGCGCCACCGCGTTCCCGGGCAGGACGAGCACGTTCCCCGGGTGGGGATCGCCGTGGAAGATCCCTTCGCCGAAGAGCTGCCGGAAGGCGGCCTCGATGATGTTGCGGGCGACCTGCTCGGGATCGTACCCCTCCCGCCCGGCGACGTCGGTGACCTTGAGCCCCTCCACGTAGTCGAGCGTGAGCACCGTCGACGACGACAGCGTGTCGTGGACCCGGGGGATGACGAGGAAGGGAAGCTCGCGCGAGGCCTGCGCCATGTCCTTCGCGTTCCGCGCCTCGTTGTGGAAGTCGAGTTCCTCGTGGATGGCGCGGTCGAACTCGTCGACGATGTCCGAGGGCGTGTAGATCCCGGTCTCCTCCACGAGCGCCTCGAGGAGGCGCGCCACGTACTGCAGGAGCCCCAGGTCGGCCTCGATCTGCTCCCGGATGCGCGGGCGCTGCACCTTCACCGCCACGTCCTTCCCGGCGTGGGTGCGGGCCCGGTGGACCTGGGCAATGGAGGCGGTCGCTACCGGCGCCGGGTCGAGCCAGAGGAAGAGCTCGTTGAGCGGACGCCCGAGCCCACGCTCGATCTCGTGGCGCACCTCGGCGACGGGGAGGGGCTCGCACGCGTCTTGGAGGCGGGAGAGCTCCTCGATCCAATGCGCCGGGAGGATGTCGGGGCGCGTGGAGAGGAGCTGGCCGAGCTTGATGAAGGTCGGGCCGAGGTCGACGAGCAGCTGCCGGAAGCGGGCAGCCTTGCGGGCCCCGCCGTCGGGCGGGGCCGGCTCGGACGTGCCCTCGTCCTGCGAGGGGCCGACGCCCTCGACGGGGACCGGTCTGGCGCGCACGGCGCCCCCGAGCCTCACCTGCTCCAGGTAGGCCCCGAAGCCGTGGCGGGCGATGACCGAGGAGATCTGGCGGAGCCGGTTCAGGTCCTGTATGGCGTCGCGGAGCACCCACGTCGGATGCTAGCACCCGGGGGATCGGGCCGCCACGAAGGGGCTTTCCGTGCCTCCCTTCGCTGGGCAGCCCTCCCGGGCCGGGTCGCCCCCGCCGCCTTCACCCGGCGCCACTGACTCCCGTTCCGGGCAGGCCGGGGGGGAGGGCGCGGACGCCTCGCCTCCTGTCCCTCCCGAACGGGGGCAGCACCTGTTGCCGGGGTGGCGCGCGCCCACCGGCATTACACTCCCCGAGTCCGCTGAGGAGGCTCCATGACCGGCGCGCTTCGTGGCATTCGCTCCGCCGCCTGCGGTATCGCCCTCGTCGTGCCGGTTGCGGCCCACGCCCAGTTCGGCGACTTTCTCAACCAGGCGCAGAAGAAGGCGGAGGACGCCGCGGAGAAGGCGGCGGAGGACGCCTTGAAGAAGCCGCCGGAGCCGGCGAAGCCCGCCCCGCAGCAGGCCCCGGGCGCGCCCGCCACCACGGCGTCGTCCCCGGCAGCTCCTTCGCAGACAAGCTCGTCGACCGCCGCCTCCACGCCCCCGGGCGGGCCGGGAGGGGTCTACGGCAACCGCTACGACTTCGTGCCGGGCGACAAGGTGCTCGTCTACGACGACTTCACCGACACCGACGTGGGCGAGTACCCCGCCAAGTGGACGGTGAGGGCCATCCCCGGGCACAACGCCGGCGGAGGGAACGCCGTGGAGGTGGTGGAGATCGGAAAGCGCCGCTTCCTCAAGTCCCGCTACCAGGCCGGCCAGCACCAGGACTCCTCGCTGCAGTTCCTGCGCTATCCCATCAAGGGGGACATGCCGAAGAACTTCACCATCGAGTTCGACGCCGACGTGACCGGGTCGGTGACCTTCTTCTTCACCGACCCGCACGGCTGGGGAGGGAATCAGGTGGAGATCGGCTCCGGGCATCAGCCGGGGATCTGCCGGAGCGACAACTCCAACGGGCGATTCAACGCGGCGGGCGGCGTCCAGCACGTGGCCATCGCGGTGAGCGGCACCCAGGTGAAGCTCTACGTGGGAGGGGAGCGCGTGCTCGCCGACCCCGACGGCGTCGTCCGCCCCATCGCCCGACTGGGGATCGAGTTTCCGGAGCCGAGCAACGAGATGGCGGACCATCAGATGATCGCAACGTTCCGCCTCGCCGAGGGCGGGAAGCCGGCGAAGCAGATGCTCGCCGGCGAGGGGCGCATCGTCACCCACGGCATCCTGTTCGACACCGGCTCCGACGTCATCAAGCCCGAGTCCGGGCCGACGCTGCGGTCGATCCTCTCGCTCCTAGTGGAAGATCCCGGGCTGCGCTTCTCCATCGAGGGTCACACCGACGACCAGGGGGGGGCCAAGGTGAACGGCCCGCTCTCTGACCGGCGCGCCGGCGCGGTGAAGACGTGGCTCGTGAACCAGGGAGTGGACGCGAAGCGCCTCACCACGAAGGGGCTTGGCGCCACGAAGCCCATCGACACGAACGAGACCGCGGAGGGCAGGGCGAACAACCGGCGGGTGGAGTTCGTGAAGGTCTAGTGGACTCACCCAGCGGAACGGAGGGCCGCCGGGTGGGCTCGGCCCTCTCGTCCTCGAGTCCGTGCCTTCCGATCCCGGTCCCCGGTCGTCGCCGGTTCTCGCTCCGCCCTTCTTGCAGGAGGAGGGCGGCTCCTGCGCCGGACCTTGCGCGGGGAGCCGCCTGTTCGACGCCCGGAGGCCTGCTTCAGGGGACGGGGTTTCCCTCCACATACTTCACCGGGACGCTCGGCATGCTCGCGGCGAAGCCGGGGTCCTCGAAGGCCGGGATGACCGACAGGTCGAGGGCCGCGGCTGGCGCGAGGTCGAGTCCGGAGGGAGCCGACGAGAGCGTGTAGAGGTACTCGCCCACGCGCAGCGCCTTGAAGAGGTAGGTTTCGCCGGTGTCGGCGTCGGCGACGGGCGTCCCGTCCGGGATGACGACCACGGTGGCGGCGAGCTCGGCGGACATGAAGCCGCCCGCGCCCTGGAGCGCCGTCGAGACATTCGGCAGGCCGTTCACCCATGATCCGTCGAAGGTGAGGGCGTAGCGGCGCGCCACGCCGGAGTGGTCGGCGAGCGAGACGGCGGCGAGCCGGATGGGGTTGTCGAGCACCTTGTAGTTGCCGCCAGCGTCGATGAGGAACTGCTGGGACCCGTAGCCGTTCGACGGCTGGCCGGCGACCGGGTATTCCCAGTTGTACTGATCGCTCGTCGTCGCCGCGCCTACTAGTGCGAGCCCGTACTCGCCGCTCGTGAGCGACTGGCCGGTGGTGAACCCTGCCGCCTGGTCCTGCGGGCCGACCGAGGCGAATACGAGCTTCATGAAGGTCGCGGAGGTGGAGTCGCCGTCGAACCGGAACGTGGACTGCGTGTCGCCGCCCCACTGGCGCTGGAAGAGAACGCTCGACGGCGCGAACGTCGCGGCGTTCACCGGGTTCGCCACGCTCTGCTGTTCGATCTCGACCGCATAGGCGGCGGCGCCGGCCGAGGGGTCTCCGGTCCGGGTGACCACGTAGTTCGTCCCCTGGTCGTTCAGGTACACCTGCTGCCCGAGCGGCGGCACCACGGCCGCGTCGCCGGCAGGGTCGAAACTCGCGGTCCCGGTCTGCGAGTCGTAGGAGACGATCTTCTTCTGCGTCCACTGCGCGGTCGCCCCGTTCCAGGTGACGTAGGCCGGGGTCCCGATGTTCGCCCAGATGTCGCCGGGGTTCGCCACCGGATCCCAGGGCGCGCCGGTCGCGGCGACGACGAAGGAGCCGTTCCCTCCGTAGGTGAGGGCGACGGGCTGGCTCACCCCATGCGGGAAGCCGCTCAGCGAGACGGTCCGTCCGACCGTCGGGTCGGAGGCGAGCGTGGTGAGGTCGAAGGACGACGAGGCGGGGTCGCAGGCCGGCGGGTTCGTCGAGTAGTCGGGGTTCACGCAGGCCGCGAAACTGCCCGTCGCGGCCGACCAGCGGAGGCTCACGCTCTCGTTGAGCCACGTCCCGAGAACGAGGCCCTCGAGGTCCGAGATGTCGGCGGCGACGAGGTGGCGCTTCACGAGGATGCCGGCGAAGACCGCGCTCGTGGTGTAGCTTTCGCCGGCCCCGCCGGAGAACGTCTGGCGGATGACGGTCGTGCCCGGCGGCACCCCCTGGCCGTTCCCCCACACCTGGTGTCGCCCCTGCCAGGCGCCGTAGTACGCCCAGTGCTGGCCGGAGGCATCGGAGTACGAGATGGGGAAGCCGAACACGTGGCTTTTCGAGACGTCCTCGCCCGTCGCGGCGTCGTAGAGGGCGTACTGGTCGACCACGTCCACGGTCTGGGTGCGGTCCTGGTAGATGGGCGAGCCGACCGGGCTGCCGGACGCGTCGTAGAACTGGAGCGCGACGCCGGACGAGTTGTAAACGTAGGCGACCTGCGCCATCGGGCAGGGCTGCGACTGACAGTTGTTCTGATCGGGGAAGCGGACGCGGCCGAAGCCCGACGACGGGGAGCGCTCGAGGATGCCGAGCGTCTCCCCGCTGGAGGGATCGACCTGGTGCATCATCACCCGCGAGTTCGCGCCATCGTGGTCGGCGGCTGCCAGGAAGTAGGAGTGGGCCGTGTCGTCGAAGCGGGCGTCGATGCGCCACGCGCCGTAGTCGGAGTAGGAGCCGTCCGTGTTCTGGGCCGGGGCGGCGAGGATGTCGACCTTGGCCACGATGACCGGGGGGCCGCCGTTGCTCATCATGTCCTTCATCCACAGCTTTACCTCGTTCACGCCCTGGACCATCTCCGAGTCGACTGCCCACGACTTCACGGTCTTCGCCTCGGAGTCGCCGCCGTCGATCCAGGTGACCATGGCCCCGTAGGTGCCCTGGCCCACGTTGGCCGGGTCTGCATAGTGCGTCTCGGCGAGCGCCCCGAAGATGGTGTTGAGGATGTCGAACTGGGAGAGGGGCTGCTCGTTCACGTAGCGGACCTTGACCGCGCTCGCGTAGTCCGACCCGGCGGGTGGGCCCTGGAGCGCCACGGCGCGCAAGGCCGCGGGCACGAGGTGGGCCGCTGCTCCGGGCTGGGCGGGGAGAGCGGAGACCTCGCGCGGCAGCGCGATGCCCGCCTGGGGGGAGGAGGACGACGACGACCTCGAACTCCCCGAGGTGCAGGCCAGGGCGAGCAGGATGGGCGCGGCGAGCGCAGGGTGGAGTCGACGGATGGTCATGTAGGACTTCCTTCCCGGGTTGGGCTTCGATGCGTCGTCACGGAGAGCACGGTGCGGGCCAGGGACCGGGCCCTTTGCCGGCGCGGGGTTGGCCCATGCGCCCTCGCTTGCCGGAAGTCGCTCGGGACCCGGGGGCTGGCTCGTCCGATCGCGAAAACCCCAGCCGACTCTCGTGGAGCGAACGTTTACGCCCCATGGGGCCTGGGCGCGCCGGGCGCGGGGCCTGACCTGCCCCCCCCCCTTGACCCACGGTGCAGTGCGTCGACTCCCCTCAGCCCCGAGCAGGGGGCCGCGAAGGTGCAGCGAGCCCCGCCGAGGGCGGCCCGCCAGGGTCGACCGGCCGTCGTGAAGACCGGGCCGCGGGCCGCGCGCCCCGGGCAGCCGGCCGCCAAGTTGGCGGCCCCCCGTGCTAGAAGCAGCGGGTGGCAGAGATCTCCCAGCCGGCCACCCCGATGATGCGCCAGTACCTCGAGACGAAGGCGAGGTACCCGGATGCCATCCTCTTCTTCCGGCTCGGCGATTTCTACGAGATGTTCTTCGAGGACGCGCTGAAGGCGTCGGAAGCGCTCCAGATCACGCTCACTTCCCGGTCGAAGGGGGACGACCGCGTCCCGATGTGCGGCGTGCCCTACCACGCCGCGCGGGTCTACCTGGCCCGGCTCCTGGAGAGGGGCTTCAAGGTCGCCATCTGCGACCAGATGGAGGAACCGGGGCGCTCGGCCATCGTGCGTCGTGAGGTCACCCGCGTCGTGACCCCCGGGACCGTCCTCGACGACCAGGTGCTCGATCCTCGCGAGCCGAGCTTCCTCGGGGCGGTGGCACTCGGCGAGCGGGGGGGAGGGCTGGCGCTCCTCGACGCCACCACGGGCGAGTTCCGGTGCGGGGAGCTCGCCGACGACTCGAGGCTCGCCGAGGAGCTCCGGCGGGCCGGGGTCCGCGAGCTCCTCCTGTCGAAATCCTCGGCGGGGGAGGCTCGCGCGCTCGATCTCGCCCGCGCGGTGGGGGCCCCGGTGGCGGAAGTGGAGGACCACGCCTTCGACCGGGCCGAGGAGCGCCTCTGCCGGCACTTCGGCGTCGACGCCCTCGACGGGTTCGGGGTGGCCGGGATGCCCCACGGCGTCCGCGCGGCGGCCGCTGCGCTCCACTACCTCGAGGAGACGCAGCGCAGCGCGCCGCGCCACGTCGACCGCATCGGCGCCCTCGCCACCGAGGACCGCCTGCTCCTCGACGAGAGCACCCGGGCGAACCTGGAGGTGGAGCGGACGCTCTTCGGAGGAAAGCGGTCGGGCTCCCTCCTCGGCCTCCTCGACCGGACCGTCACCTCGGCCGGGGGGCGCAGGCTGTCGGAATGGCTGCGCTATCCGCTGCGGGACGTGAAGGCCATCGACCGGCGCCTCGACGCCGTGGCGGCGCTCGTCGCCCGGGCGGTGCTCCGGGAAGACCTGACCGCGGCCCTGAAGCCGGTGGCGGACGTCGAGCGGCTCCTCTCTCGCCTCACGCTCCGCCAGGGCAACGCTCGCGACCTGCGCGCTCTCGCGACGTCGCTCCTCGCCCTTCCGAAGGCGGCCAGCCTCCTCGAGGAAGGCGGCGCGCCGCTCCTCGGCGAGGCGGGTTCGAGAATGCACGGCCTCGAGGAGCTCGCCGCGACGCTCGAGCGGTCGGTGGAGGACGAGCCCCCGGCGACCCTCGGCGAAGGAGGCCTCATCCGCCGCGGCTATTCCGACGAGCTCGACCGGCTCATCGACCTAGCGGAGAACGGCAAGTCGGTCATCGCCTCGCTCGAAGCCCGCGAGCGCAAGCGCACCGGTATCGCCTCCTTGAAGGTCCGGTACAACCGGGTCTTCGGCTACTACCTCGAGGTGACGAAGGCGAACCTGAAGCTCGTCCCGGCCGACTACCAGCGGCGACAGACGACGGCGGGAGGAGAGCGCTTCGTCACCCCGGAGCTGAAGGAGCTCGAGGAGCAGGTGCTCGGAGCCGAGGAGAAGCGCTGCGCGCTCGAGGAGGCGATCTTCGAGGAGCTGCGCGGCAAGGTGGTCGCGCTCGCCACACCGCTGCGCGGCGCCGCCTCGGCGGTGGCCGACGCGGACGCGATCCTTTCCTTCGCGCGGTTGGCCTCGGAGCGGGGGTACTCGCGCCCCTTGCTCGACGACTCCGAGGTCCTGGAGATCGCGGGGGGGCGCCACCCGGTGGTCGAGGCCATGCTGCCGAAGGAGTCGGGGGAGTTCGTGCCGAACGACCTTTCGGTGGCGTCGAGCGCCGTCGGGGATGACGGGCCGGGCCAGGTGCTCGTCATCACCGGCCCCAACATGGCGGGCAAGAGCACGGTGATGCGCCAGGCGGCGCTCATCGTGCTCCTCGCCCAGACCGGGAGCTTCGTCCCCGCCGCGCGCGCCAGGATCGGCGTCGTCGACCGGATCTTCACCCGCGTGGGAGCGTCCGACGACCTGGCGCGGGGGCGGTCCACCTTCATGGTGGAGATGACCGAGACCGCCGCCATCCTCCACAACGCCAGCCGCCGCTCGCTCGTGGTGCTCGACGAGATCGGCCGCGGGACCTCGACCTTCGACGGGCTCTCCATCGCCTGGGCGGTGGCGGAGCACCTGCACGACAAGGCCGGCTGCCGGACCCTCTTCGCCACCCACTACCACGAGCTCCAGGACCTGGCGCGCGAGCGCCCGCGGGTGAAGAACCTCACGGTGGCGGTGCGCGAGGTTGGGGACAAGGTCGTCTTCCTGCGGAAGCTCGTCCCGGGAGGGGCGTCGCGGAGCTACGGGATCGAGGTGGCGAAGCTCGCCGGCCTCCCACCGGAGGTCCTCTCGCGGGCGCGCCAGATCTTGAAGAACCTAGAGACGCTGGAGGTCGACGAGGGTGGGCACGCCGCGCTCGCGCGCGGCGGGCAGCGCCGCCGCGCAAGGGAGGGGGGGGCGCAGCTTGGCCTGTTCGGGGCGATCGACCCGGAACTCGCTCGGCTCCGGGACGAGATCCGCGCGCTCGCGATCGACGAGATGACGCCGCTCGCCGCGCTCCAGGCCCTCTCCGCCTGGAAGCGCCTCCTCGGGTAGCGGCTCGCGGCAGAGCCCCCAGAAATGAACGGAGGGAGCCGGTTTCCCGGCTCCCTCCTGGGAATCGCTCTCTGCGGAGAAAGGCCTACTTCTTGTGGCAGTTCGTGCAAGCCTTCTCGTCCGCCGGGCCCTTCGCCTTCTCCTTGTGGCAGTCGATGCAGAGCTTGTGGGCCTTGTCCTTGTTGAGCTCGATCTTGCCGGGCTTGCCCTCGCCGTGGCAGTTCTTGCAGCCCTGGCTCTGGTGAGCCTTGTGGTTGAAGGTGACGTTGCCCTCCTTCGCGTTCAGCACCACCTCGGTGGGCGGCGGAGCGGCGAAGGCCGCGGTGGCGGCGGTCACGAAGGCGACGGCGAACAGGGCGCTAAGGATCTTCTTCACTGTAATCCCCCTTCCAGGGTTGACTTCCGGTCCGTGCCGGCGGCCCGGGGTTTCTTTTTTGTCGCTCTGCCTGCCGGACGGAATGCCGAAGACAGAGATTCACGGCGGCGGGAGCATCGCGAAAGAGGCCCTGGTGCGCCTTGATCGAGATCACGCGGCGTCGAGAAGTGCGAGAGGCGAGATCGCGAGCGCGGCGGCGCCTTCGACCTCGTGCGGAGGGGCAGCTCGCGCGAGAGAGGGCGAGGCGCCGCATCCAGCTTCCTGCCGGTGCGGGAGCCCCGGGCAGCCGAGCGAGAGCGACTCGACGCTCGCCACCGGAGGCGCGGCTCCCCTTGCGAGTGCACGACGAAAACTGGACTGCGATATCTGCCCAGGTAGGGTCGTGTGGTCCTCATGACCACACGGGCACGGATCGTCCTCCTCCTCGCCATTGCCGCGCTCGCCCCCCTCGGGGCGGCGGCGAGGCAGCCGAAGGCGACCTCCCGCATCGGGAGGGCCGCGAGCGGCCGCACCCCCGCGCGTCCGGCGAAGGCGGCCGCCGGCCCCGCCGCGCTCGAGAAGGCTCGGGCGGACCTCGCCGCCGTGAAGAGAAACCCGGTCAAGCGGCGCTACCGACACAACTGGGAGCGCGCCATCCGCGAGCTCGAGCGGGCCGCGCGCGGGCCCGACACTGGGCCGGCGCTCCTCGATGCCGCGCGCGCCCGCTACGCCCTCTACCGGTTCTCGGCGGTGGAGGCCGACCGCGAGAAGGCGCTCGCGCTCGCCACCCGCGCGAGTGCCGCCGGCGCGCCGGCCGCTGCCGACTTCGCGGCCGCGGTCCGCCGGGAGGCGGGAGACGACGAGCCGCGGGCGAAGGCGACGAAGGGGCCATCCCAGAGGAAGGCCCTCGCGGCGGCGGCCACGCCCGGCCCGGTCGCGGTCCGCGCCGGTCCGCCCGCGGCCGCCCCCGCCGCGCCTGGCCCTGCCGACGAGGAGGAGGAGTCGGCGGACCCGGTGCTGGAGGAGGCCGTGGCGGACGCAGACGGAAAGCCGGCGGCGAGCGCGCCCCCAGGCACGGCCAAGGCGCCGGCCGAGGGGCCGGCGCACGTCTCCGAGGTGCGCGCCTGGTCCAACACGGACTACACGCGGGTCGCGGTCTACCTCTCCCATAACGTGTCCTTCGACAAGCAGGAGCTCGAGGCCGACCGCGACCACCCCCGACGGCTGGCGCTCGACCTCAAGCCCGCGGTCCTCGACGGGCAGGCCCTGCAGAAGCCGGTGGCGGACGCGCTCGTGCACCGCGTCCGAGCGGCCCAGTTCGACCCCGAGACGGTGCGGGTGGTCCTGGACCTGGCCGGGCGCGACGGCTACCAGCTCTTCACCCTCGAGGATCCCCCGCGGCTCATCGTCGACGTGGGCACGAGGGAGGCTCAACGCGAGACCGTGGCCAAGGCCCTCGAGCCCGGCCCGGCGGGCTCCGACGACGAAGGGGAGGGCGAGGGCCACCGTCGGGTGCGGCGCATCATCGTCGACGCCGGGCACGGGGGGCACGACACCGGGGCCATCGGACCGCGCGGCGTGAGGGAGAAGGACGTCACCCTGGCGATGGCGGGCCGCCTCGCCCGCCAGCTGCGCGCGGCGGGGTTCGAGGTCATCCTCACCCGCTCCGACGACCGCTACCTCCGGCTCGAGGAGCGGACCGCCATCGCCAACATGGCCCGCGGCGACCTCTTCGTCTCCCTGCACGCGAACGCCCACCCGCGGCGGGACCGGAACGGCGTCGAGACCTACTTCCTGAACGTCACCGACGATCGCTACGCCCGCCGGCTGGCGGCGCGGGAGAACGGCGCGCTCGAGGGGGAGGAGGGCGGCCGCGGCGTGCAGCGCATCCTCACCGACCTCGACGCGCGGGCGAGCTCGGACGCCTCGCGGCGCCTCGCCCAGATGGTGCAGCGGGAGCTCACCGGCCGGATCCGGCAGACGCAGGGCGAGGTGCGCGACCTGGGGGTGAAGCACGCGCTCTTCTACGTCCTGCTCGGGGCCCGCATGCCGGCGGTGCTCGTCGAGACCGCCTTCATCTCCAACCGCGCCGAGGAGGCCCGCCTGGCCAGCCCCGCCTACCAGCAGATCGTGGCCGAGAGCGTCACCCGCGCCGTGGCCCAGTTCGCCGGGCGGGAGTCGCGGGTGGCGGCGCGCTGACCCGCGCCGCGCGCCCTTTTCCGTCCCCCGGCGATCCGGTAGCCTCGCCGGCCCCGTCGAAGGAGTCTTCCCCCATCCCCGGCGTCGCTGCACTCGTCCGGATATAGGTCCCCGATGCTCGTCCAGGACTCATCGTTCACCAAGCTCCCCAAGGCGGCCCCGTACGAGTACGAGGCGAAGCTCCAGGAGCTCCCGGCCGCGAGCGGAGACGTCCGGGCGGACCACCAGGCACTGCGCCGCTTCGTCGAGCAAGTGCACCGTGCCGGGGGGAGCGGTCACACGGTGGTGCGGCTCCAGAGCGCGGCGATGGACCGGGTGGTGACGACTCTGTGGGAGAAGGCGCTCGCCGCCGCCCGCGAGAAGCACTCGCCCACGCCCGTGTCGCTCATCGCCCTGGGCGGGTACGGGCGCCGCGAGCTCGCGCCCTTCAGCGACGTGGACCTGCTCGTCCTCCACGAGAAGCGGGAGCCGGGCGCCTTCGTCAAGGAGGCGAGCGAGCGCTTCCTCTACTCGCTCTGGGACTTCAAGCTCGAGGTCGGCTACGGGGTGCGCGACATGCGCGGCTGCGAGCAGCTCGCCAACGAGGACCACACCGCCCGCACCGCGCTCCTCGACCTCCGCTACCTCTCCGGCGACCGCACCCTCTTTCGGGACCTGGAGCGCGACCAGCTGCACGGCCTGTCCCAGGCCAAGGTCGACGCCTTCATCGCCGAGAAGATGCGCGAGACGCGGGAGCGCCGCGAGCGCTTCGGCGACTCCCTCTACCTGCTCGAGCCGAACGTGAAGCAGTCCGAGGGCGGCCTGCGCGACCTCGCCAACGGCCTGTGGGCGGCGAGGGCGAAGTTCAAGGTGGCGGGGGTGACCGAGCTCCTCGCCAAGGCGCTCCTGCCCGAACCGGAGGTGGTGGAGCTCCGGCGGGCGCGGGACTTCGTGTGGCGGGTGCGCAACCAGCTTCACTACGCCACCGGGCGCAAGACCGATCAGCTCACCTTCGACCTGCAGCCCCAGCTCGCCGCCTTCATGGGGTACGGGGAGGGGGATCGGTCGGTGGAAGAGTTCATGCGCCACTACTACCTGGCGGCCAAGACCATCACCGTCGCCTCCGACGCCATTGTCGACCGCTGCCTCGAGCCCGCCCGCGGCAAGCCCTGGCGGCGGGCCGACGCGCCCGCCTCCCGCACCGGCGCCGAGAACGGCAGCGGCCCGAGCCCGGACGCCCGACCGCTGCCGGGCGGCGAGTTCAAGGTGTTCCGAGGGCGGCTCACCGTGGCTGCCCGTGAGGTGCTCCACAAGTCCCCGGCCGCGCTGGTGCGCCTCTTCGCCACCGCCGATCGCGAGGGGCTCGACCTCTATCCGTACGCGCGCGACATGGCGGCGCAGGCGGCCAACGAGCTCCCGGCCGAGGCGGCGAGCGACCCGGAGCTGAACCACGAGCTGCTCGCCATGTTCACGAGGCCCGGGACCCGCGGGCGCTTCCTCACCCTCATGCACGACCTGGGGACGCTGGAGCGGGTGCTTCCCGAGTTCGCCCGGGTGAAGGCCCGACGCCAGATCGACCTCTACCACGTCTACACCGTCGACGTGCACAGCCTCTTCGCCACCCGCCGCCTCTTCGCGCTCCGCAACCGGGACCTGCAGGTGGACGGGCTCACCGACCTCATGGCGGGGCTCGAGCGCCCGCTCGGCCTCTTCCTCGGCATCCTCTTCCACGACATCGGCAAGGGGTCCGGGAAGGACCACTCGCAGCGGGGGGCGGAGATCGCCGCCGCCGCTTGCGGCCGCATGGGGATCGACCCGGCCGACGCCGCCGACGTGGAGTGGCTGGTGCTGAAGCACCTGCGCATGGCCAACCTGGCGCAGCGTCGCGACCTCTCCGACCCGAACCTCATCCACGCCTTCGCCGAGGAGGTCGGCACCCTCGACCGGCTCGACAAGCTCTACCTCCTCACCTACGCGGACATCGCCACCGTCGGGCCGCGCACCTGGACCGAGTGGAAGGGCAGGCTCCTCAAGGAGCTCTACGAGAAGACCCGGGCGCTCCTCGAGGCGGGGGCAGAGCGGACCCGGCCCATCCCCGGCACCCACGAGGCCCAGGGGCGGGCGGCGGTGGCGGAGGCGCTCGCGGCGAGGAACGTGCCCCCGGACGAGCGCGACCGCTTCATCGCCGCCATGACGGCCCGCTACTTCCTCACCGAGCCCCCCTCCCTCGCGCCGCGCCACCTGCGCCTGCTCAAGCTCGGCCGGCGCCACTCGGTGGCGTCGGTCGTCCGCCACCGTCCCCCGCTCGGGTTCTCGGACCTGGCCCTCACCGCGCCCGACCGCCCCGGCCTCCTGGCACTCATCGCCGGCGTGCTCGCCTCCCACAAGATCGACATCCAGCACGCCGAGGTGTTCTCGACACCCAACGACGAGCCGGCGCTGGGATGGCTCGCGGGGAGGGCGCTCGACCTTTTCGAGCTGCGGGGCCCCGAGGGCGGTGCGCTCGAGCCGGTGCGCTGGCACGCGGCGCGCGCCGACCTGCAGCGGGTCTTGGAGGGGGAGGTTGCCCTCGAGGACCTGATGGCCCGGCGCCTCAAGGCGTCGCCGCTCCCGCAACGCCCCCTGCCGCGCCTCGCCACCCGGGTCGTCATCGACAACAACAGCGCCCGGGACCACAGCGTCATCGACGTCTTCACCGCCGACCGGGTCGGCCTGCTCCACACGCTCTCCCGGACCTTCTTCGACCTTGGGCTCTCGGTCGACCTCGCTCGCATCACCACCGAGGGGCACCGGGCCGCCGACGCCTTCTACGTCCGCAACGCCAGCGGGGGGCGCATCGAGGGGAGCGAGGTGCAGCGGGTGGAGGAGGCGGTCACCCAGGCGCTGACGCGGAATTGACCGATCGTCGACCGCTGGTAACCTCGCCGGCGGATGAAGCCTCTCTCGCCGCGAGCGCCGCGCAGCCCGCCGCAGCGCATCCTGCTCGTCGAAGACGAGCCGGCGCTGGCGGAGATCCTGGAGGCCTTCCTCAAGGCGCACGGACGTTTCGAGGTGGTGCTGGCCCGGGACGAAGCCGACGCGCTCGCCAAGGCACACAAGAGCCCGCCGGACGTGGCCGTCCTCGATCTCGAGGTGCGCGACCTCGACGGCGCCGGGCTCCTCGAGAAGCTGCGGGCCGGGGACGCGCTCCTGCCCGCGCTCGCCTGCGCCGGGCGCGACGCGTCCGAGCCGGCGCCGGGCTTCGACGCCCTGTTCCTGAAGCCACTCGACCTCACCTCGGTGCTTGCGCAGGTGGAGCGCCTGCTCGAGGATCGCGGGCGCCGGGGACGGCGATGACGGCGCCCATCTGGAGCATCGATGCGGAGCATCCGCAGCCTCGGGTCATCGAGAAGGCGGTGAGCGTGCTCGCCTCGGGAGGGCTGCTGGCCTTCCCCACCGACACCTACTACGCCATCGGTTGCGACCTCTTCGACAAGCGGGCCATCGAGCGAATCTACCAGCTCAAGCAGCTTCCCGAGACCCACGAACTCTCCTTCCTGTGCTCCGACCTCTCCGAGGTGGCGCGCTACGCCATGCTCGACAACGCCGCTTTCCGCGTGCTGCGGCGGAAGACGCCCGGGCCCTTCACCTTCGTCCTCCCCGCCACCCGGCTCGTCCCGGACCTGGCGCTCCGCCGACAGAAGACGGTGGGCATCCGCCTCTCGGGGAGCCCGGTGGCGCTCGAGATCGTGCGAAAGCTGGCACACCCGGTCGTGTCCACCTCGGCGGCCACGCCCGACGGCGAAGTGCTCATCGACGCCCGAGACGTCCGCGACCGGCTCGGGCACGGCCTCGACCTCGTCCTCGACGGCGGTTACCAGCCGAACGAGCCGTCGAGCGTGGTGGACCTCACCGGACCCGAGCCCAAGGTGGTGCGCGTTGGCAAGGGAGACACCTCCGACCTCTGAGGCGGCAGGCCCCCCCGAGGGGCCGCTCGCCTTCGCCCTCGACCTCTTGCTCACCCACCTGCGGGTCGAGAAGGGGCTCGCGGCGAACTCGGTGGAGGCCTATGCCCGCGACGTGCGCCGCTACCTCGCTCACCTCACCGCCCGGGGGCGCAAGGACTGGGGCTCGGTGACCCGCGGCGACGTTCAGGAGCACCTCGCCCACCTCCTCGAGCTCGGGATCTCCGCCCGCAGCCAGGCCCGGGCGCTCTCCGCCATCCGCGGGCTCCACCGGCTCCTGCTCGCCGAACGGCTCGCGGCCGAGGACGCGACCGACGAGGTGGACGCGCCCCGCGGCTCCCGCCGACTTCCCCAGCTCCTCTCCCGCTCCGAGGTGGAGAGCCTCCTCGCCGCTCCGGCGCGGCTCCGGACCGCCGCCGGCGTGCGCGACCGGGCGATGCTGGAGCTCCTCTACGCCACCGGGCTCCGGGTCTCGGAGCTCGTCTCGCTCGACGTGAACCAGGTGGACCTGGAATCGCGGGTGCTGCTGGCGCGCGGGAAGGGGGGCAAGGAGCGGCTCGTGCCGGTGGGCGCGGTCGCGGCACGCGCGCTCCGCCATTACCTGGGCGGGGCGCGCAGCACGCTCCTCGGGCGGCGCAAGAGCCGCGACCTCTTCGTCACCCCCCGCGGCGGCCGCATGTCCCGCCAGGGGTTCTTCAAGCTCCTGCGGCGCTACGCGCGCGCCGCCGGCATCGCCCGCCCCATCTCGCCGCACAAGCTGCGCCACAGCTTCGCCACCCACCTGCTCGAGGGAGGCGCCGACCTGCGCGCTGTCCAGGCCATGCTGGGGCACGCCGACGTGACGACGACGGAGATCTACACCCACGTGGACCGCAGCCAGGCGCGCAGGCTGCACGCGCGCCACCACCCGCGGGCGTGAGGGGCCTTGGGGCGCGGTCAGCGGTTCGCCGCCCGCGCTCGTTGACCCTTCGAGCGCGCGGTGTTACTCAACCGTCCTTCCTTCCGAGGTTTCCTTTGGATCTCTCCCTTCAGGGCATCCTCCAGCGGCTGCTCCTCTACCTGCCCGTCCTGCTGCTCTCCCTCACGGTGCACGAGTTCGCCCATGGCTGGGTGGCTCGCCGACTCGGGGACGACACGGCGGAGCGGCTCGGCCGCCTCACCCTGAACCCGCTCGCGCACGCGGACCCCATCGGGACCTTCCTCCTTCCGCTGCTGGGAGTTCCGTTCGGGTGGGCCCGCCCGGTCCCGGTGAACCCGGCCCGCTTCCGCCGGGAGATCCGGATGACGACGGGCATGATGTTCACCTCCCTCGCCGGCCCGCTCGCCAACGTCGGGATGGCCGTCCTCTCCACCGTGGCGCTCGGCCTCCTCTACCGCTTCGCGCCCGACACCGCCGACCAGGTCCATGGTGTCGTCGCCTTCCTCGAGATCTCCATCCAGATGAACGTAGCGCTCGCGGTCTTCAACATGCTCCCGCTCCCCCCGCTCGACGGGAGCCGCGTCGTCGACGCGCTCCTGCCCTCGAGGCTCCGCCCCCAGTGGGAGGCGTTCTCGCGCTTCGCGCCCTTCCTGCTCCTCGCCATCGTCTTCCTGGGCTGGAGGATCATCGCCGTCCCCATCGGCGCCGGGATCAGCATCCTCGATCGACTCCTGCGCGCCATCGTGTGACCCATGCCCGACCCCAAGCTCCCCATCGTCGTCTCCGGCATGCGCCCCACCGGGCGCCTCCACATCGGCCACCTCCACGGGGCCATCGCCAACTGGCTCAAGCTCCAGGATCAGGCGAGGTGCCATTTCTTCAGTGCCGACTGGCACGCTCTCACCACGAGCTACCACGAGACCGAGAAGCTGAAGCAGGCCGAGCTCGAGATGTTCGTGGACTTCCTCGCTGCCGGAATCGATCCGAAGAGGTCGATCCTCTTCATCCAGAGCCAGGTGAAGGAGCACGCCGAGCTCTACCTGCTCCTCGGCATGATCACGCCGCTCGGGTGGCTCGAGCGCTCCCCCTCCTACAAGGAGATGCGCGAGCAGATCACCGACCGGGACCTCGCCCTCTACGGCTTCCTCGGGTACCCGGTGCTCATGGCCGCCGACATCATCCTCTACAAGGCGACCCACGTGCCGGTGGGGGCGGACCAGGTCACTCACCTCGAGCTCACCCGCGAGATCGCGCGCAAGTTCAACCACCACTACGGCGACGTCTTCCCGGAGCCGAAGCCGCTGCTCACCGAAGCCGCCAAGGTGGTGGGCATCGACGGGCGCAAGATGTCGAAGAGCTACGGGAATGCCATCGAGCTCGGCGAGAGCGCCGAGTCGACCACCAAGAAGATCATGGGGGCGGTCACCGACCCGGCGCGCAAGCGCCGCCAGGACCCCGGCAACCCCGAGGTGTGCGGGATCTTCTACCTGCACCGCATCTACAGCGAGCCGGACACGGTCGCCTGGGTGGACTCGAACTGCCGCAGCGCCGGCATCGGCTGCGTGGACTGCAAGAGGAAGCTGCTCGAGAAGCTCGTGCCCGACCAGGAGCGCCTGCGGGAGCGCCGCGAGTCGCTGCTCGCGCGCCCGGACGACGTCCTCGACGTGGTCCGCGACGGGAACCGGCGCGCGCGGGAAGAGGCCGCTCGCACCATGGAGCAGGTCCGCAAGGCGATGAGCCTCGACCTGAACCTCTAGGCGCGGGGAGGAGGCCGAGGTCGGCGCGGATGACGAGGGACACGACACCTTCCGGCGCCGTCGCGGGCGAGCCCTCGCCCCCGCAGCCGTTCCGCGTGACCCTGCCGCCGGTCCGCGACGGGGAACCGCCCTTCGAGGGACCCCTCGACCTCCTCCTGCACCTCGTGAAGGAGCACGAGGTCGACCTCTTCGACATCCCCATCGCCCGCATCACCGAGGCCTACCTGGGGACGCTCGAGGCGCTGCGAGAGCTCGACATCGACGTGGCGGGGGAGTTCCTCCCCATGGCCGCCCAGCTCATGCTGATGAAGTCGAAGCTCCTTCTCCCCCGCACCGAGGTGGCCGACGACGCCGAGGCCACCGAGGACGAAGGCGATCCCCGCGCCGAGCTGGTGCGACGGCTGCTCGAGTACCAGAAGTACAAGGAGGCCGCCGAGGAGCTCGGGCGCCACGACATCCTCGATCGCGACGTCTTCGCGCGGCGCGCCCGCGCTCCCAAGGTGGCCCAGCCGGAAGGGCCCGACGGCCTGGCGGAGATCTCGGTGTTCAAGCTCATCGAGGCGCTCGACCGGGCGCTCGCCCACGCCTCCCCCGAGGCGGCCCACGAGGTCGCCGGCGACCGCCTCTCCATCACCGACGCCATCAGCCGGGTGGCGGAGATCCTCCGGACGCGGCGGCGCGCCTCCTTCGCGGACCTGCTCGGGGCCGCCGGGGCGGCCGGGCGCACCGCGGTCATCGCCACCTTCCTGGCGGTGCTGGAGATGGCGCGGCTGCGGCTCCTCCGGGTGTTCCAGGAGGCGGCCGGCGAGAGCGGGGCGGGAGGGGAGATCGTGGTGGAGGCGAGCGAGACCCTGGGGAGCGGCTTCTCGGGGCCGGAAGGGGTGGAGGAGTACCGATGACCGAGAACCAGGGGCCCGGGCCCGGCCCGTCGCCGGAGGAGCTGCGGGACCTGCAGTCGGCGGAGGAGGCGAAGGCCGACCCCTCCCTCGACGAGGTGGAGGCCGCCTCCATCGACTTGCCGGAGGCGGGGGCCGAGCGAGACGAGCCCTTCGAGAAGCTCGCCGCCCAGGCGAGGCGCATCTCGGCGGAGCGGGCCCGGGCCATCGTGGAAGCGCTGCTCTTCCTCGCCGAGCGGCCCCTCAGCTGCGAGGAGGTGCGCCAGACGACCGGGCTGGAGCGCGACCGGGTGAAGAAGATCTTCGAGGACCTCGCCGGCCACTACCGCGAGGGGGTTTGCGGCATCGTGCTGCACGAGGTGGCAGGAGGGTGGCAGCTGCGCACCGCGCCGGACACTGCTGAGTTCGCGCGCCGCTTCCTCCGGGTCAAGCCGCAGCGGCTCACCCGGGCGGCCTTGGAGACGCTCGCCATCGTCGCCTATCGCCAGCCGGTGACGAGGCCGGAGATCGAGGAGGTGAGGGGAGTCGACTCGGGCGCGGTGGTGAAGGCCCTCCTCGAGCGGCGCCTCATCAAGATCCTGGGCAAGAAGGAGGAGCCGGGGCGCCCCATTCTCTACGGCACCACCCGCGAGTTCCTGGAGTTCTTCGCCCTGAAGGATCTGGCCTCGCTTCCGACCCTGCGCGAGTTCCACGAGCTGAGCGAGGAGCACCGCGAGATCGTCGAGAAGGAGACGCCGGCGCCGGCGGCGCCGCAGCTGGAGGGGCTCGTGGCCGAGCTCGCCGATCCGAACCTGCGCGCCGCGCTCGAGCAGAAGCGCGAGGAGGGGGACGCCGCGCTCGAGGAGCTGGAGCAGGCGATGGAGCGCGCCGAGGAGCGCAGCCAGGCGGCTACCTCGGCTCTCGAGCAGGAGCGGCCCGAGCCCGAGCCGGACCCTGCCGCCGGCTCCGGCGGGGCCGGGTGAAGGAGCGGCTCCAGAAGTTCCTCGCCGCCGCGGGGGTGGCTTCCCGGCGCAAGGCGGAGGAGATGATCGCCGCCGGGCGCGTCTCGGTGAACGGGGCGGTGGTGCAGGCGCAAGGCATCCAGGTCTCTCCCGCCGACCGGGTCACCGTCGACGGGCGCGAGGTCCGAAGGGGAGACAGCCCCCGCTACCTCCTCCTCTACAAGCCGCCCGGCTGCGTCACCACCCTCTCCGATCCGCAGGGGCGGCCCACCGCCCTCGAGTACCTGCGCGGCGTCTCCGAGCGGGTCTTCCCGGTGGGGAGGCTCGACTGGGACGCCGAGGGGGCGCTCCTCTTCACCACGGACGGGGAACTCGCGAACCGCCTCGCCCACCCGCGCTACGGCCACCGGCGCACCTACCTCGTCAAGGTGAAGGGGGACCCCCCGGCGGGGGCCCTGGAGCGAATGGCCTCGGGGGTCCGCCTCGACGACGGGCCGGCCCGCGCGCTCGAAAGCGCCGTCCACGAGCGGGCCGACAAGAACACCTGGATCCGAGTGGTCGTGGGGGAGGGCCGCCGGCACCTGGTGAAGCGACTGTGCGAGTCGGTGGGCCTGAACGTTCTGCGCCTGTTCCGCCCCGAGTTCGGAGGGGTCACGGTAGCCCGTCTGCGGCCGGGGGAGTTCCGCGAGCTCGGGGAGGACGAGGTGGCGCTCCTGCGCCGCTCGGCAGGCCTCGCCCCGGGAGAGGCCCCCGCGCGCCTGCCGGCAGGGGAGCTGCCCAAGGCGGCACGGCGGCACGGCCACGGCGCCCCGGCCCCCCAGCCGGCCCCCCAGCCGGAACGATCCCCCCGGGCGATGCGCGGTCGGGGCGCGAGGAAGCGCCGATGAGGCGCGCCTCTCTCGCCGCCGCCGCTCTGGCGCTCGCCGCTTGCGGGGGCGGTGGCGCCCGGCGCGACCTCGAGTCCGCCGACCCGGAGCGGCGCGCGGCGGCGGTCTCGAGGCTCGGGTTGGCCCGGGACGACGGCGACCTCGCGGTCCTCCTCGTGGCGCAGCAGGATCCGAGCCCGCTTGTCCGCAAGGCGGCGGCCGGCGCCTTCACCACCCGGGGCGGCAGCCGCGCCATCGAGGGCCTGTCGCGGCTCTTGCTCGACGCCGACCCGGAGGTGGTGGCGGTCGCCGCTCGGGGGCTCGGAGCCATCTCGTCCGCTTCGCCCGGAGCCGACGCCCGCGCCACCGCCGGGCTGCAGCAGCAGGCCGCCCAGGCGCTCGCAGCGGCGTACGGCCGGGCCGACAGCGGCGGGAGGGCCGAGATCGCCATGGCGCTCGCCGCGGTGGGGGCCTCCCTCAGGGAGGCGATCGAGGCCGAGGCGCGCCAGTTCTGGGAACGAAACACCCGCAGCCTCGCCGGCAAGTCCGGCTCGGAGCGTGCCGGCGCCGCCGAGGAGATCGGCCGCAGCGGCCGGGCCGAGGCAGTGAAGCTCCTCCTCCCGCTCGCCGACTCGAAAGCGCGCGACTCCCGACTCGCCGCCGCCGCCGCCCGGGGGCTGGGGTGGGCGGGCGATCGCTCCGGGCGGGAGAGGCTCGAGGACGCGCTCCTCCAGGGGGATGCCTCGCTCGCCGAGGCCGCCGCGGCCGCGCTCGCGGCCCTCGGGGACCCGGCGGCCGCCGAGGCCCTGGCCGAGGCGGGGGCGACGGGCCCGTCGCGCGTGGCGCTCGCCTGCGTGAACGCCCTCCTCGCGCTTCCACGGGCACCCGAGGTGGGCGTGGCCCTGTGCGAGATCACGGTCCGGACGCTCGATCCCCAGGTGGCCGCGCTCGCCGGCAGGGGCGCGCGCGCAGCGGGCGGCGACTGCCCGGAGCGGCCGCTCGCGACTCGCATCGGCCGGCGCGGCAACGACGCGCTCGCGGCCCTGGCGGCGCTCGGCGCGCTCGGGCTCCCCCCCGATCGGCTGGAGGCGCCCGCCGACCGCGCTCTCGCGCTCCTGCAGGCGCCCGGGGACGGCGCGGTGCGGGCGGCCGCGGCCCGGGCGCTCGGCCTCGCCGGCTACGCGCGCGCGGTCCCTGTCCTGGAGCGGCGCGCACAGGCGCTCCAGGAGCGGATCGGCGAGGCGCGCCAGCCCTGGGTGAGCGGCCCGCTGGCCTCGGGGCCGGCGCCCGGGTTCGAGAAGGGGCCGCCGGCGGCGGAGGAGGTCGCGCTGCGACCCCCGCCCGATCGGGGGAAGGGGGACGGTGCGATCGCGACGCCGAGATGGGTCGATCCGCTCGACCCGGGCGACGCCGAGGAGATGGCGGCCGTCGCCGTCGCGCTCGCCCGCCTGAAGGCCGATAAGGCGCCGGCCCTGGCCGCAGGGCTCCTCGCCGACCCGGACGGCCGCATTCGCGCCGGCGCCGCGGAGGCGGTGGGCCTTTGCGGGGACGAGGCGGCGCGGGCGCGGATGGCGTCGCTCGTCGCCGACCCTTCGCCGGGGGTCCGCAGGGCGGCGGTCGCCGCGCTCGGGCGGCAGGGGGCGAAGGGGGTGCCGGCGCTCGCGAGGGCGCTCGCGGTCGCGGATCCGGATCCGGAGGAGTGGAGGGAGGCGGTGGCGTACGCGCTCGGGGAGACGGGGGCTGCCGAGGCGGTGCCGCCCCTCTCCACTCTCCTCGAGGGGGCGGCCGCTCCCAGTGCCGGAGCGGCGCTCGGCCGGCTCGGCACCCGCGAGGCGGCGGTGCCGCTACTCTCCCTCCTCGAGCGCCGCCAGGCCGTCGGAAGGGCCGAGGCCATCGAGGCGCTCGCGCTCTGCGCCACGCCGGAGGCCGGCAAGGCGCTGCAGGCCGAGCTGACGAGCGATCGCCCGTCCGTGCGGGTCGCCGCGGCGCGCGCGGTCGGGCGGCTCCACTTCGAGCCCGCCTCGGCCTGGCTCGAGGCGCTGCGGGCCGACTACTACGCGGACGTGCGGCGCGCGGCCGTGGAGGCGCTCGCCCGGCTCCCTTCCCGGGGGCCGGGGAGGGAGCGGTAGCAGGCGCCGGCGCTCCCTAGGCCGCCTGCCGGGGAGGCTCGGCCGGCGTGGTCGGCATGGGCGAGGCCGCGCTCGCCTGCCCGAAACGGGTGCGCAGGACCGCGCCGAAGACGAGGAGCCAGGCGGAGACCATCGCCATCGGGCCCACCACCGGGACCTCGCTCACCACCACCACCAGGGCGGTGCCGAGAGCGAGTTGCAGGACCGCCTTGGCGGAGGCCACCGGAAAGGCTCGGCCGACGTAGAGCGCGAGGGCGCTGTACCCCACGATGGCGGCCACCAGGATCGCGACCACCTGGACCGCGATGAGCGGGATGCCGACCACGGTGACGACGAGGAGCACCGTCAGGACGGGCATGGCGAGGGTCCCGAGCAGGCCGGCGAGCAGGACCTTGAGCGGCTGCTTGCCGATGGCGGAGGTCACCCCCTCGAGCCGCTGCGGTGCGAAGACCCAGACGAGGAGCGCCAGGGCGAAGAAGACCGCGAACTTGGCGAGCGCGTGCGCGATCCGGAGGAGAGGGGAGAGGGCGCCCTTCGACCCGCTCGTCCCGGCGAGGCCCACGAGCGAGGAGAGGCCGGGCACGCTCACCGAGACCTGCTCCCCGTCCACGCTTCCGCCCGGGTCGATCACCACCTCGCCACCCACGCTCACCACGTCCTTCGACACGCGGGCTCCCGGCGCCACGTGAACGTTGCCGCCCACGGCGACGGCCTCTTGCTCGACGGTCGCTCCGGGCTCGAGTTCCACGGAGCCGAGCACCGCGGTCACCTGGCGAGCCGACGAGCCCGGCGACAGCCGCACGTTCCCGTGGATGGCGACCACGTCGCGCAGCCTCTCCCCGGGGCCGACGGTGACGTTCCCCGCGTGCACCCGGTCCTTCCGCCTCGGGCCCACCGCGGCGCGCACGTCGGCGCTCGCCTCCTCCGCCGCCTGGCGCGCCTCCTCGGCCGCCTCGCGGGCGTCCTCCTTCATCTGGGCGATCTCCTCCTTCGACGGCAGGGAGCCCTCGACCGAGGGGAGCCGGAACACGTAGTGGCGCTTGCCGCCGCGGACGACGACGCCCGGCCCGGAGGCCCGCGAGACCGTCACCACCGACCCCTCCCGGGCAGCCGCCAGACCCTCCTGCGAGAGGACCGCCCGGAGCGCCTCCTCGGCCGGCGCGCCGTGGAAGTGGGCGGTCACCGCTCCGCGCAGGCCGGGCGGCAGGACGATGGACCAGCCCCCGGCGTCGGCGATCTTCTGGAGCGCCTTGTCGACGGGGGTGTCGGTGAAGTCGGCCGAGACCCTCTTCCCGCCGGGAGGGTCGAATCCGGACAGGACCGGCACGTCCGCCACCGGCTCCGCGCGCGGGGCCACGCTCACCGCGTCGCCGCGGCGGCTGGCGGAGAGCGAGGTGCCGGAGAGTACCGCCTGGAGCGCGGCCTCGACCGGCACGTCCTTCAGGTGCAGGACGAGGGTCTCGTCTCCCACCTTCCCGGTGTTCGCGACCAGGTTCCAGCCGGCGGCGTCCGCGATCTTCTGGAGCGCCTCGTCCACCCTGACCTTGCGGTCGATCGACACCCTCTTGCCCGACGGGGTGGAGGGCCAGTCGCCCTGCAGGACTCCCGTCCCCTCGCTCTCGGGCGCTCGGGAAGAGTGCGGCCCCGGGGAAGCAGCGGGCGCAGCGGGGGTGGCGGCGAGGAGCAGGGCGACGGCGAGGCCGAGC
>DATJZG010000139.1:0-7471 GCA_035499295.1 Anaeromyxobacteraceae bacterium | reverse complement strand
CGGCAGCGAGAGGGCTGCACACTGGCGACTGATCGACAGGCGGCTTCCCTCCCGCTGCACGAGACCTCGGCGCGTCGTCAACCCAGGCGGTGCAGCCCCTGGGCCAGGAAGTCGCGCTCCACCGTGAGCTCGCCGATCTTCCTCAGCAGCTCATCGCGGCTCGGTCCGGTGTCGTGGGCCTTGGCCGCTTCCTCCAGGAAGGCCGCCTCCGCACGGGCCAGCAACTGCCTCTTCCACCGGAAGACCAAGGTGGGGTGAATGCCGTACCGCCTCGCGAGCTCGGGGACGGTCTGCTCCTCCTTGACCGCCGCCAGCGCAACCTTCGCCTTGAACTCCGGGAGATGCTTGCTCCGCTTCCGTACCATTGCTCTCCGCTCCTTTCCGTCCAGAGCGGAGCCTCAACCCTACCTAAGCCACCTGTCCAAAAAACGGGGTCCACTTCAAGATCAGGAAGCTGCGGGCCGAAGTACGGTCGGCCGTACGCTCTCGCCCAACCGCCCAGCTCCTCTCCAAGAGAGCGGCGGACCGCATCATCGGGATAGACCGCGACGAGACCTTGGGCCGGCTCATCGACGAAGGGCAAATCAAAACCGTCTTGGTGGGTCAGCACCAACGCATCCCCCTCGCCGAAGTCGAGCGGTTCGTAGCGCAGGGAGAACAGCGCAAATCACGCCTGCAGGCTGTCAGTTTGCAGAAGGAAGGGACCCCGCTTTTGCAGAAGCATTCCCCCCCGGCTCCGCATCGGCGTGGCTCGTATCTACTTGCCTCGCTTCTCCCCCTTTTGTCCAGTACGGCCTGGCTTGAGCCTGGCGCGGTATGACTCGCCCTCGAGGACGAGGTCGTAGGAGTTGCTGGTGAAGCGGTCGATGGCGGCCTGAGCGCGCATCGGGTCGGCGAAGGTGGCGAGCCACTCGTCGGGGCCGCGGTTGGAGCTGACGATCATGGAGCCAGCACGGTGGCGCTCGAAGATGATCTCATAGGCGTCCCGGCTCTCTTGCGCGTCCATCGCGTCGAGGGCGAAGTCGTCCAGGATGAGTAGATCCACCGAAAGCAGGTAGCGCAGCTCCTTCTCGTGCGTCTGGGTGAGGCGGGCGTGCTTGAGGCTCTTCAGCATCTGGTCGGCACCGAGAACGAGGACGGAGTAGCCGCGCCGGCAAGCGATGTGCCCGAGGGCGTGGGCGAGGAAACTCTTCCCCACGCCGACGGGCCCGACGATGGCCACGTGGTGGTGGGCCTCGATAAACCGCAGGGAGGCAAGCTCGTTGAGGAGCGTCCGGTCGAACTGCACTTTGGCGGTCTCGTCCCAGCGCTCGAGCTGGCTGTCCGGGTCGAGGTGAGCGCGCTGAGCGCGGAGGGTCGTCGCCTGGCCGTCGCGTCGCGAGGCCTCATCGCCGAGGGCGAGGAGGAGGAAGTCCTGGTGCGGCATCTTCTGCTGCCTGGCCAGGGTAAAGCGCTCGGGCAAGGTGTCGAGCATGCGGGAGAGCTTGAGCCGCTTGAGCACGGTCTTGAGCTCAGGCGAGATGAGGTCGGGATTCACGGTTCGTCTCCTTCGTTGCTCCGCCCGCCCCGTGCGAGCGGAAGGGCGTACTGGCTTGGGGACCGCAGGTACCGGGCGAGCGGGATGACCCTCGCCGGCGGCGGCTCGAGACGGGTGTCGAGCCGCACCAGGTCAGCGAGGCGACCGACGTCGAGCATGCTGGCGTCGAGGGCGGTCTTGCAGCTCGCGTCGAGGCGGCCTCCGCCGTACTTGCGGGCGAGGCCGAGGAGCTTGAAGAGCAGCCGCATGCGGATCCAGGGCCGCTGCTCCTTGTCGACGAGCGCGGCCGCGAACCGCCCGACGTGTTCGCCGTGCTCGCGCGCTTGGCGCACGAAGTAAGCCGTGTCCCGTTGCGAGCAGGCGTAGGACTCCGGGGGATAGTCGGCGGAGTCGATGGACTTCTGGCCGGGGGCCTTGCGCGGGTGCGTCTTCACGAGCTTCCCGTGCTGGTAGAAGCGAACGAGCTGGCGGTCGGCACGGGCGCGCAGCTTGCGGCGGCGGAAGGCGAGCGGCAGGGAGTAGAACGCGTAGGCGACCACCGCGAGCTGGTCGAGGCCGGGGGTACAGTCCACCCAGAGCGGGACGTCATAGGGCTCGGCGGGCGCGGGGAGGAGGGCCGCCTTCTCCTCCGACTCGAAGTGCTCGCGAGGCAGCCGCTGGGTGCGGCCGTGCCGCTTCATCCCGTACTCCTCCAGGCACCAGTGGCGGGAGCGCGTGAGAGCGTCCTCGAGGGTCTGCAGGCACTCCCCGCCGAAGCAGTCTTCCCGTACAGTTGGTACGGTTCGCTCGACCCGAGCCTTGTCCCGGGGGTGCCTCACCCGAGCGGTATCGATCACGAAACCGCGTGCCTGCGCGTACTCGAGGAAGCCCTCTACGATCTTCGGGTCGGTCGGGTCGGGCTGGGCGACGATCGCCTTGGTGCTGTCGGGAATGAGGACGCGGAAGACCCCGCCGTAGAACTCCCAGGCTGCCTCGCAGGCCTCGAGGGCGGTCCCGGTCGTCTCCCGGAAGATGGGGTAGACAAACCGGTAACGCGAGAAGACGGGAGTGAAGATCCAAGCGCGGAACCTGCGCCGCTTGCCGAACAGGTCCGGCTCGAGCAGCGTCATCCAGCCGGTGTCGAGCTGGATCTCCTCGCCCGGCTTGCCGTCCGCAACAGGGACCGTCGGTGGGAGGCGGCCGAACTCGAGCTGCGCCACCGCGAAGCGGTGAAGCGTCGGGTACTCGATCTCCACGCCCTGCCGCAGGAGCAGCTTGCGGATCTTGGTGAGCCGCACTCCCTCCTCGAGGCGCTGCTCGATAAACTCTCGGTGCGCCTCACAAACCGACCAACCCTCGCCACGCGTGCGTCCCTTACCCGGCTGCGCTGCCGCGGCCACTGCTGCAACGATGTTGTCATCGAGTGCCGCCAGTCCGTGCGCTTGCTCGAGCCCGTGCATCCTCGCGATCGCGAGGTACCGGCGCACCGTCTTCACATCGAAGCCGAGTTGCTGGGCGATGCGCTTCTTCCACACGCCCATCAGCCACAGCCGCAGGATCTCCTTGACCTCCACCATCGTGACCTCTCGAAACGCCATTGCCGCCTCCCGTCCGTGGACGGGCGCAGCCTGGCAGCTTGGTCACGCCGATGGGGGAGGGAATGCTTCTGCAAAACCTCAGCGCCAAGGGGGGAATTCTTCTGCAAAACTCAGGCGGCCGGGGTCCATAGCTTCTGCAAACCGACACGAACACGCTCGGCACCGCGCTAGGTGACTTCGTTGCTACGACGACGGGGCTCGGGTTTGAGCGCGGCGCGCTCGTCTTCGCGGCCCTCCTCGCGGTCATCGCCGCGAGCTACCTGTTCACGCGCGCGCCGAAGGCTGTGCTCTTCTGGGCTGCCTACGTCCTGACTCGGCCACTCGGAGCCACGCTGGGCGACTCCCTCACAAAGCCACGCTCGGACGGGGGTCTGGCACTGAGCCGCTTCACTTCATCATTCGCGCTAGCCGCCGGAATGCTGGTTCTGGTTGCCGCCACTTCGCTACGAGAGCGAGCGCGTGTGCGCGTGGATTGATTGGTTTGGTTGGCAGGAGACCAGCAACGCTGCTCGGTACCTCGGAACGATGCCCGTGAACACGCGCCGGGAACTCTGCTGTTCCCAGGCTTGCGAGCCCCCGGTATGAACCTGAGACGCTCGCACGCCACAAGCCTGCCTTTGTCGGTATCCGGTAGGTGAAGTTGCCTACTCGGCTCCGAGCAGATGCAGGATGAGCTTGCCGCCTCGGGTGTTGGGGCCGAGATGGGCACTCACGGGCTCGGCGCCTGAGTAAACAACGACGTTGTCCGTCTCCTTGAGGTTCCAACCCCAGTTGCCACGAGCGACGACAACACCGCACTCACCCTGATGCGCCCGGGGAAGCACATACTCATGGATGAACTGTCGGGCCAGCACCACCGAACGCAGCTCCCCTAGTAGTTCGCGATGCCTGAATCTCCGCGAGTGGTAGGGCAACAGTTCGACTGCGGCCAGCTTCAAAGCGACTTCACGTTGAGCCTCCGCTGCGGCGATGGCTCGGGAGCGTGCTAGACGCTGGACTATGTGGCGCAACCCACTCTTGACCCACCACCACCGGTAGCCAGGATGCTCGGCATACGTTGGGTTCAAGAAGAGCATCGGCGTTCGACCGGAGTAGCCCTCGACAAGCGAGTCTCTATACCCGGTTTTCCCGGACTCCCAGGTGTAGTCCCTCGGCTTGTAACCAGGGTTTAGCATCAAGACGTAGATGCGGGCGTCCTCGACTCGGCCATGGAACGGCTGAGGGAGCAACCCGAGGTGGAAGGAAGAGTCCTCCGCGACCTGTTGGCCGTCAGCACCACCCGCGTCGCTTGGCGACGGCTGGACCAGGAATGAGACACCGCGAAGAGCGTCGTCACCGTCTGGCAGAAAGGGTGGTAACGATGGGACGAACTCCCGCCAAGCCTGTACGTATGGATGGGTCAAGTGGCCTCGATGCTAGGCGAACATCAGCAGGCGTTCAACGCTGCGCACGTTGGACAGGGAGAACGCCGGGTCCCAGCTCATCAAGGCCACCTGGAAGTTCAGGCGATTTGGCGCCTCACTGGTCCAGCCACTCGGCCACGCCTCCGTGCCGAGAGCAAGCGCCGGAGTGGTGCTTCGAGTACGAGAACGTTCCGTCCCTGCACTCGGCTGAGGGCTGGCCCTCGTCGTTCTTCGGTGCTGGTGTCTGCCCCACCGCCTCTTCGGGGCCAACGCCGTCTTGACCCGTGGGCGCCCCGGGCCCGCACGTCACGCAGTGCCGCTCCCATTTGTCCTTGGCCTTTGCTGCGGACTCGGTCTGCCACTGCATGTTCTGGGGCGCGTCGAGGCCGCAACAGACTAGCGGGCAGATGTGGTCGATGATGTAGCCACGGCAGTGGCGGGTGGAGCCTTTGTCAGGCCCACCTGGACATGGATGCTCCAGCCGGAACTGCTTCCTCGTCTCGCTGCTCCTGGGGGCGACATGGCCGGCGCATGGCGGGGCGGAGAGTGACAGCGCCAGGAGGAGGGCGGCCACCATCGGGCAGACCCTAGCACGTTCGCCGGCAGCCGAGAGACAGGGAGGCCAGCCTAGTGGCGACTCAGCCGCTATCCGTCGGTCAGATGTACTGCGGCGCACCCGGGACGAGGCTCTCGCCCAGCAGCAGAACTGCCAGGCCGAGGTACAGCACCTAGCTCAGGTCTGTCCCGCCGCGGGGCCCACGATGAAGGGGGCGCCCTAATCCCGCGACGAGCTGCGCGGGAAGGGGGGATGCCGCGCCGCGCTGCACGTGGTGGCCCCGGACCACGCCGGCTCGCGCTCGCGCCAGGTGAACCCCACCCACACCGCTCCTCGAAGGCGCCGGTCCGGCGTCCACGCCGAGTGGTGGGCGGAAGTCGAGCCGAAGAGGGCGGGGAGAGCGCCGTAGACCAGCTCACCCGCGGGACACCTACGACGAGACTCCTCGTCTCTCGCGGGACATCGTGAATTATGATGTGCTGCGGAACTACTTGGAAATACGGAGCAACCCTTTAGCCGACACCCAGATTTGAACTGGGGACCTACTGATTACGAACCGGATCCCGGGTTCCCCGTTTGCGGCGTCATAGCTCGTGAATTCAGGAGTTTATATGACATATCCGGACCCAGGTGGACCCCGGAAGTGGGGTAGGAATGGGGTACGGGAGATCCGGACTGTGAGTCGACGGGTTGCCGGGACCAGGACGGAGACTCTCACTCTCAGTGCGCGTGGGGTTGACCCCCCCGCACAGAGAAGACGGGCCGCCCGGCCACCCGGGCCGGCCCGTCTTCGCGTTCGTGTGGTCGCAGTGTCGGCACGCGGCGCCCGGGTGCGGGCTCTCGCCCGACCTGGCCCCCGGAGTCGATCATCACCCGCGGTTCGCCGGGTGCCGCACGACTCGACGGCGCGCGGGACAGCCCTCGACGGCGTGGAGGTGGAAGGCGTGGACCTCCGCCGACCTCACCGCTTCCCGCGGGCGCATGCCGTCGCTCACGTAGAGGAGCGCATCCGCTCGCATCGCCGTGATTCTGGGATTCGAGAGGGCCACGCCGTGCTTCCAAGCCGCCAGCGCGAGCCACAACTCGACCGCGACCTTCTTGCGTCTCGTCACCGCCGTCGCCTCCGCGTACACCGCTCCATTCGAGCGGACCCGCAACGGCGAAACGGCGGTGAAGCTCTAGCACACTTCGGCCATGAGCCTCATTGTCGAAGTTCGATGGAGAACCGAGGAAACCACGAGGAAATACCGCGTGGAAACCGCGTGGGCAGGCCGTGAATAAGCGGCGAACGGGAGGCGCCTGGCGCGCGGTCGGCCCGAGACCCCCCGCAGAGAAGAGGCGGGCCGCCCGGCCAATCCGGGCGGCCCCGGCTCCTCGGCGTCGTGGTACCGCCGCCGCGGGGCCTAAGAAGCGCCGAGGCGCGACCGGGGGGGAAAGGGAGAGGAAAGCCCCCGACCGCGCCCGGCGGTGGCGCCGCCGGAGCCGGACCCCACTCGGGGCGTCCCGCGGTCGATTTCACTGAACGTGCAGAAGTCCGGGCCCCGGCAAGCACACGAACGAGGGTCCCTTGTGACCCTCGCCCCGTTGCGCTCGAACCCTTCGAGGCAACCGCGAAGGCGTCTACAGGACATGGTGGTTGACGGCGACATCTGCCCACATCACGCTCTGCGCAGTTCCCTCAGTAGGAGGAGTCGATGAGGCGCGTGCGTGCATCTGTTTTCGCGATGATCCTCGGCGTCGCGCTGCTCGCGGGGGTCGCGTCCGCCCAAACCCCCGGGCCAACGGCCGTGCCCCGGCCGCGCAGCGTGCCCGAGTTCGATCCGGCGGCCGCTGGCGTCATCGCCCTATTGGTCGCCGGTGGGGGGGCCCTCCTCGCGCGCAGGCGCCGGCGCTGACTCGGGCAGGTCACGGCGAGTTCTTCGTGCTCGCGAGCGCGTCAGCGGGAGCGCCCTGCGCCTCGACGCCCGGTGTCGCGGTCTGCCGCCCGCCCGCTGCCGTAGGCTGATCAACCGCCACGCCAGCCTCGGAGAAGCCGAGCCCCGCGGACCGCGCCTGGAGGTTCGGCAGGCTCATCTGCGCGGCGCACACGGTCCCGGCCCCGGTCATGTAGGCGTGCGCGGTCGGCAAGTTCGGCGCGACGACGTCCTCGTTGCACAATACCAGCGTGACCGGCGCCCCGGCCGCGAGGTAGTAGTCGGCGCCCGAGGTCGCCGGGCCTCCGATGTGCAAGTAGGCCCCGACAGACGCGGTCACCTGATAGACCGCGCCAGCCACCGGGGTGCCGAGCACCACGTCGCCCGAGCCGCCGGCGCTCGCACTGAGGACGGCCCCCGTCGGCATGATGGCGCCCCAGTGGAGCGCGGCGTAGTAGAACGCATCGTGAACCGGCATGTCTCGT
>DATJZG010000138.1:0-23722 GCA_035499295.1 Anaeromyxobacteraceae bacterium | reverse complement strand
CCGGCCGCCGCCGAACCGGCACTTCCGTCGCCCGCTCAGGGGTCGCCTGGCTTGAAGGGCGGTTCCTTCCCGGGCGGGACCCCCTCTTCGGCCATCGCCAGGAGCATGGCCAGTGTCACGTAGGTCCCCGTCACGGTGGTCAGGTCCACGACCTGCTGCTCTCCGAGGATCTGCTTGGCGCGCGCGAACGTCTCGTCCGAGACCGCGTGCTTGGTCCAGAGCTCCGTCACGAAGTCGTAGACGGCCGCCTCGTCCGGCTTCATGTTCGCCGGACGCTTCTGCGCCTTCAGGTCGGCGATGACCTCGGCCGGGAGACCCGCCTTGAGGGCGAGGGGCGCGTGGGCATACCACTCCACCTGCGAGCGCCAGTACCGGCCGGTGACGAGGATGGCCATCTCGTTCAGCCGCAAGGGCAGGGAGGAATTCCAGCGCAGGTAGTACAGGAGATCGAACATGCGCTGCCCGAGCACCGGGCTGCGAAGGAGAGGACTGTACGGGCCTCCCAGGCCGACGCTCGACACCTTCAGGACCTGCTCGCCCAGGGGTCTCTGGTAGGCGTTCAGCTGCTCGTAGGTGAGCGGCGCGAACCGCGGCGGCTTGGCCGCGTCGCCAGGGCCTTCTGCCACGGCGGGGAGGGCGAGCGCCGTCAAGAGGGGTCCCACGAGCGCGCACAGCTGGATCGTCTTCATCGCCACCTCCTCGAGAGAACGGCGTGTGGTACCGCGTGAAGGTCGACGCTCCGCGCCCTCCCCCGGAGTCCCTCGGTCCGGGGGAGGGAATGCATTCTACGGTCGCCCGCGTGCTCGGGGGGAGCGCCTCGCGCACCCTGGGTGGCCCCCAGCCCGCGGCGTTCCGTTTCCGATCGAAATGCGCTGGGGTAAGGTGACGCCGCTCCACCCCGGTGGGGCGAGGAGCCGTTGATGACGCCCTTCCGATCGAAGAGCCCGGGAAGGATCGACCCCATTCTCTCGGGGCTCAAGGCCGTCGTCGACCACCACCTCGAGCGTGACACGCTGCCGCCGCTGACGGACGCCGATCGACTCGACGGCAAGACCTGCCTCGTCACCGGCCCGAGCTCGGGCCTGGGCCGCGCCATCGCCCCGGAGCTGGCGCGGCGCGGGGGCCGTCTCGTCCTCGCGTGTCGCAAGGGGCACCAGGGACTGGCCGAGGACATCCGGCGCGAGACGGGCAACCCCGAGGTCTCGCAGCGCGAGGTCGACCTCGCGGACCTAGCCAGCGTCACCGCGTTCTGCGACGGGCTCGCGCGCGACAGGGTGAAGATCGACCTCCTCGTCAGCAACGCCGGGGTCGCGCCTCTCGGCAATCGACTCACGCGCGACGGCCTCGCCGAGCTCTTCCAGGTCAACTTCCTCGCCAGCTTCCTCCTCGTCAACCGGCTCCTCGCCGACGGCCTGTTGCCGGGCGACGCGCTCGCCGGCAGGGGCCCGGCGCCAGCGCGCGGCGTGCCGCGGGTGGTGATCACGTCTTCCGAGACTCACCGGCACGGTCCCCCCATCGACTTCGACCGGTTCGGACGGTTTCCGGACTTCGGTCTCCTCGACGGAACGACCTGGTACGGCCACAGCAAGGTGTACGTGCAGACGTTCGCGTGCGAGCTCGGTCGCCGGCTCGCGGGGTCCAGCGGGACGCCCCAGGTCTCGGTGTTCTCGTATTGCCCGGGCGCCGTGCGGAGCAACATCTCTCGCGAGGCCGGCATCGTCGGAAAGCTCATGACGGCGTATTTCGTCGATCCGAAGGTGTCGATGTGGCCAGCCATCTACTGCGCCGCGAGCCAGACCTTCGAGGGCAAGACCGGCCTCTACCTCTACCTCCGCCACGTCGCCAGCCCGGACGCGCGATCGTCGGATCCGCGAAACGGCGAGCGCCTCTGGCAGCTCAGCCTCGAGCTGCTCCGCGCGCGCGGCATCTCGCTCCCCGCCCTGCCTCCATCCCTTCCCTGAAAGCCGAAGGAGAATGAGCGTGCTCGAAGGCCTTCGTTCATGGAGAACCCGCGTGTTCGACACGCAGGCCAAACTGCTGGGATTCCTGCTCCTGCTGAAGGCCGGGAAGGGATTCCCGGGAGGGCGCGAGAAAGTGCTCGTCCGCGACGCCCCTCGCTACAAGGTGATCGTCTGGGGCACGGGCTTCGTCGGCAAGCAGGTGACCCGCATCCTGCTCGACCACCCGCGCTTCGAGCTGGTGGGCGTGATCGTCCACTCCGCCGAGAAGGACGGGGTGGACGTCGGGACGCTCTGCGGAGTGGCGCCGGTCGGGTGGAAGGCATCCCGTGACGCGCGCGCCGTGCTTTCAAGAGAGGCACACGCCGTCGCCTACTTCGGCCCGACGGCGGAGTACCTGAGCGAGAACCTCTCGAACCTGA
The DNA here is from genome assembly GCA_035499295.1 of Anaeromyxobacteraceae bacterium. Lineage (GTDB taxonomy): Bacteria > Myxococcota > Myxococcia > Myxococcales > Anaeromyxobacteraceae > DATJZG01. The sequence goes on along the minus strand of DATJZG010000138.1, from coordinate 21,342 downwards.
CGCTCGCGATGGAGATGGGAAAGGACGTCGTCTCCACGTCGATGACCCCGCTCGTCTATCCGAAGGCGTGTCCGACCGCCATCGCCGGGACGCTACAGGAGGTCTGCCGGCGGACCGGCCGCACCTGCTTCACGACGGGAATCGATCCCGGCTTCGCGAACGACCTGCTCCCCATGACCCTCATGGGCGTCTGCGGGCGGGTGGATCGCGTGCGGATCCAGGAGATCCTCGACTACGCATCGTACACCGGCGACTACAAGCCCATGGGACTGGGCCAGCCGATGGAGTATCGCGCGATCCTCGAGAACTCCGAGGTGCTGCAGTTCGGCTGGGGAATGACCGTTCCCATGCTAGCGGATGCGCTGGGCGTTCATCTCGAGAAGATCGACTCGGTCTGGGAGAAGTGGGCCACGCCCGAGGAGATCCGCTACCCGCACGGCGTGATCCCCGCCGGTTCCTGTGCCGCCATCCGCTTCGAGATCCGGGGATGGGTCGCCGGCGAGCCGCGCATCATCCTCGAGCACTGCAACCGCGTGACCCGGGCGGCGGCCCCGCACTGGCCCAAGGGCAAGATGTACGAGCACGACGTGTACCGCGTCGTCGTCGAGGGCGAGCCGTGCATCGAGCAGGAGACCGCGCTTCGCGACGCGGCGACCCGCGACGCGAACCGGGCGGGCTGTCTTGCGACGGGGATGCGAGCCGTCCAGGCGATCCCGGCGGTGTGCGCTGCCGAGCCGGGATTGATCTCCGCCCTCGATCTGCCGCTGATCCCGGGATTTGGAAATCTTCGTGAGGGAGCAGTGGGATAGGGATGCGCGGCGCCGTACCCCAGTCCGCCCGTCCCGCCCCGAGGGTCAGCCCTCCTTGGGACCGATCCCACCAGGTTGAAGCGAGCCGCGGCCTGGGAGAGAGTCAGCGCCCATGGGGCTCTTGACCTTCGCGCTCAACGTGACGCTGGACGGGTGTTGCGACCACCGCGAAATGGTCGCCGACGACGAGATGCTCCGCTACTGGACGCGCCTGATGGACGGGGCGGGAGCGATGCTCTTCGGGCGCCGGACCTACGAGCTGATGGAGGACGCCTGGCCTCAGGTGGCGCGAGACCCGAAGGCGACACCGTCGAACCGGGACTGGGCGAAGAAGCTCGAAGCCAAGCCCAAGTACGTGGTCTCGACGACGCGCCGCGACTTCCCGTGGAGTAACACGTATCGCGTCGAGGCGGACCTCAACAGGGCGGTGAAGGCGTTGAAGAAGGCCACGCCGCGCGGGCTGCTGGTAGGTAGCCCCAAGCTTTCGGCCGCGCTCCAGCGCCTGGACCTCGTGGACGAATATCGGTTCGTGGTCCACCCCGTGGTTGCCGGGCATGGCCCGTTCTTATTCTCCGGCCTGCAGCCATCATTGCGCCTCAAGTTCGTGGCCGCGACACGGCTCAAATCGGGCATCGTGGCGTTGCACTATCGCCGGCGCTAACGGGGGGGGCGGGGGGTGCAGCGCCAGGTGTCCTCGTCGAGGATCCCGCCGATGGGCGTTGGCGAGAGCCTCCATGGCTTCACGAAGGCCGTGCCGATGCAGTAGATACGACTCATGGCGATCGCGGGCATCCTCCTCGCAGCGGGTTCTGCGACGCGGATGGGAAAGAACAAGCTCCTCCTCGAGATCGACGGCGAGCCCCTGCTCCGGCGGGCCGCGAGGAGAGCGCTCGACGGAGGGCTCGCCCCGCTCCTCGTCGTCCTCGGGCACGACGCCGAGCGGACGCGGGAAGCGCTCGCCGGGCTCCCCTGCCGCACGGTCGGGAACCCCGCCTGGGCGCTCGGCCAGAGCACCTCGCTCTCGGCGGGGGTCTCGGCGCTCCCCTCGGAGGCGGCCGCCGCGGTGGTCCTGCTCGCCGACATGCCCTTCGTGGAGGCCGAGATGATCCGCGCCGTCGTCGCCCGCCAAGGCGAGACCGGGGCGCCGCTCGTCGCCGCCCGCTACGGAGGGACGACCGCTCCACCCATTCTCTACGCCCGGTCGCTCTTTCCCGAGCTCGTGGGAGGCGAGGGAGAGGGGCGCGGCCGCGAGGTGGTCCGACGCCACCGGGAGAGCGCGGCGTACGTGGATTTCCCGGCGGTTGCGCTCGCGGACGTCGACGTCCCCGAGGATCTGGAGCGGGCGCGCGCCGCCTCCCGCGGTGGGGAAGGCCACTGACGCCGCAAGGTTCGGGTCGGGCCGGTCACCGAGGCGCGGATGTCGGCGGAGCCCTTCGGGCAAGGCTCCGGTCCGCCGAATCCGACCTCGCGAGCGCGCGGGTCCGTCACCCCGCCGGGGAGGTGGCTCCCGCCTGGGAAGCGCGACGGGGAGTGGCTCCGTCGGACAGCGCGCGGGCGAGGGCCGCGAGGCTGTCGAGGGCGTGCACGGGGCGGAACTCGTCCACGTGGGGAAGCATGGAGCGGATGCCCTCGGCGAGAGGCTCGAAGCCCTGGTACCTGAGGAGCGGGTTGAGCCACACCAGACGGCGGGACGACCTCCGCAAGCGCTCGGTCTCCGTGGCCAGCACCGAGGTGTCGCCGCGGTCGAGGCCGTCGGTGAAGAGGAGCACAACGGCGCCCTGGCCGAGGACCCGCCGCGACCAGCGCACGTTGAACTCGCGCAGGCAGTCGCCGATGCGGGTGCCTCCCTCCCAGTCCTTCACGACCTGGCCCACGGAGGCGAGGGCCGCGTCGACGTCCCGGTCGAGGAGGGACCGGGTGACGTCGGTGAGGCGAGTGGCGAAGGTGAAGGCGTGGACGTGCGGCCGGTCCGAGGCGAGCGCGTGCACGAAGCGGAGCAGCATGCGGGCGTAGCGGATCATCGAGCCGGAGACGTCGCAGAGGGCCACCACCGCGGGAGGTCGGGTGGACCTCTCCCGAAACCGCAGCGGGATGAGATCCGGGCCGGCCCGGAGCGCCGCCCGCAGCGTGGCGCGCACGTCGATGCGGCCGCCGCAGGGGTCGGGCCGGGAGCGCCGCGAGGGGACCTCGCGCACCGGGAGCCGCATCCGGGCGATCGCCCTCTCCGCCTCGGCCACCTCGGCCGCGGTCATCTGCTCGAAGTCGCGCGTCCGGAGCGCCTCTCGGTCGGACCACGCAAGGATCGCGTCCACCTCCCGGCGTCCCGGATCGGTGACCACCGCGGAGGCCCGGAGCCCCTCGATCGCCTCGGCGAGCCGCCGGGTCGGCTGGGAGCCCTGCGGGGGCTCGTCCGGCGGGCTCGGAAACAGGAGGTCGAGGCCCTCGGGCTCGTCGTCCGGCGCGCGCCAGAAGAGCTCGAAGGCCTCGCGGAAGAGGGCGCGGTCCTCGGCGCGCGACACGAGCACCGCGTGGAGCGCGCTGTAGAAGTCCTCGCGCCGCGCGAGGCCGACCTCGGCGGCGGCGCCGACGGCGTCGAGCACCCGCCCGGGGCCGATGGGCAGGCCCGCCGCCCGGAGGGCGCGCGCGAACTGCACCACCCGGGCGGCGATCTGGCCGCCGTCGGTCACGTGCCGGGCTCCGCGGGCCCCCCGGCGAGGAGCGCCGCCGCCTCCGCCCCTCGGATGCGGGCAATGTCGTCCTGGTACTTGAGGAGGATCCCGAGCGTGGCGTCGACGGTGTCCTCCTCGAGCGAGACCCGGTCGAGGGCGATGAGCGCCTGGGTCCAGTCGAGCGTCTCGGCGACCCCGGGCGCCTTGAAGAGGTCCTTGGCGCGAAGCCTCTGGACGAAGCCGACCACCTCGCGCGCCAGCCGGTCGGCGGCCTCCGGCACCCGGGCGCGCAGGATGGCGAGCTCGCGGCGCGCGTCCGGGTAGTCGACCCAGGCGTAGAAGCAGCGTCGCTTGAGCGCGTCGTGCACCTCGCGGGTGCGGTTGGAGGTGATGACGACGAGCGGCTGGGCTGCCGCGCGGAGCGTCCCGACCTCCGGGATGGTCACCTGGTAGTCGGAGAGGATTTCGAGGAGGAAGGCCTCGAAGGGCTCGTCCGTCCGGTCGATCTCGTCGATGAGGAGCACCGGCGCCCCCGCGGGGTCCGCCTCGAGCGCCTGGAGCAGGGGCCGGCGAACGAGGAAACGCTCCGAGAAAAGGTCCCCCTCCATGTGGGCCCGGTCGAGGGAGTGGGCGGCCTCGGCGAGCCGGATCTCCAGCATCTGCCGCGGGTAGTTCCACTCGTAGACCGCCTGGGAGACGTCGAGCCCCTCGTAGCACTGCAAGCGGATGAGGCGCCGGTCGAGCCCGGCGGCGAGCACCTTGGCGAGCTCGGTCTTTCCCACCCCCGCCTCCCCCTCGAGGAAGAGCGGGCGGCCGAGGCGCAGCGAGAGGAAGAGCGCGGTCGAGAGCGCCCGGTCCGCGATGTAGTCGGCGGAGGCGAGCAGCGCCTGGACCGCGTCGACCGACTCCGGGAGAGGCCTCGCCGGGCTCACGCGGTCAGCCGCACGCGGCCACCGCGCGGCGTGCCATCACGCCGACGAGGTGGGCCCGGTACTCGGCGCTCCCGAAGGTGTCGCCGGAGAGCCCGGCGCTGGGCACCGAGACGCCGGCGATGGCATCGGCGGCGAACCGGGAGGCGAGCGCCTTCTCCATGTCCGCCACCCGGAACACGGACGGCGCAGCCCCCGTCACCGCTACCCGGACCCCCGCTGGGCCTCGCGCCACGAAGACGCCGACGAGCGCGAACCGCGAGGCGGGATGGGGAAACTTCTCGTAGGCGGCCTTCTCCGGCACCGGAAAGCGGACCGAGGTGATCACCTCGTCGGGAGCGAGAGCGGTCTCGAACATGCCCTTGAAGAAGCCGTCGGCCGGGATCTTCCTGCGATCGGTCACCACGGTTGCCCCGAGGGCCAGGACCGCCGCCGGGTAATCCGCCGATGGGTCGTCGTGGGCGAGGGAGCCGCCGAGCGTGCCCCGGTTCCGGACCTGGGGATCGCCGATGTGGCCGGCGAGCGCCGCCAGGGCCGGGATGGCCCTCTTCACCTCGGCCGACGCGGCGACCTCCGCGTGGGTCGAGCCGGCGCCGACGACGAGTTCCTTCCCGTCGAGCCGGATGCCCTTCAGCTCGGCGAGACCGGAGAGCGCCACCAGGTCGGTGGGCGCCGCGAGCCCGAGCTTCATCACCGGAAGCAGGCTCTGGCCGCCGCCGAGGTACTTGCCGTCGGTCGCCTTCTTCTGGGCGGCGACCGCGGTGGGGAGGTCCTTGGGCCGATGGAATGCGAAGTCGTTCACGGGAGCCTCCTCGCTAGCTCTTCTTCGCGTCGCGGATGGTTCGCCAGACCCGCTCCGGCGTGGCGGGCATGTCCAGGTGCCGCACTCCCAGGTGGGCGAGGGCATCCACGACCGCGTTCATCACCGCCGGCGGCGAGCCGATGGCCCCCACCTCCCCCACCCCCTTCGAGCCGAGCGGGTTGTGGGTGCACATCGTGTTGTGGGTGCCGACGGCGTAGGCGGGGAGGTCGAGCGCGCGCGGGACGGTGTAGCCGAGGAACGAGCCGGAGAGGAGCTGACCCTTGTCGTCGTAGACCGCCCCCTCGAGGAGCGCCTGGCCGATCCCCTGCGCCACCCCGCCGTGCACCTGGCCCTCGACGATCATCGGGTTCACGACCCGGCCGACGTCGTCCATCCCGGTGAAGGCCACGACGCGCGTCACGCCCGTCTCGGGGTCGATCTCCACCTCGCACACGTGGCAGCCCGCCGGGTAGGTCCAGTTCTTGGGATCGTAGAAGGCGGTCTCCTCGAGACCGGGCTCGAGCCCGGCCGGGTACTTGTGGGGAATGTAGGCGGTGAGCGCGACCTCCCCGAAGGTCTTCGACCGGTCGGTGCCCTTCACCGTGAACTTGCCGTCTTTGAAGTCGACGTCGCCCTCGCTCGCCTCGAGCAGGTGGGCCGCGATCTTCTTGCCCTTGGCGATGACCTTCTCGAGGGCCTTCACCACGGCCGAGCCGCCCACCGCGAGCGAGCGCGAGCCGTAGGTCCCCATCCCGAACGGGATCTTGCTGGTGTCGCCGTGCGACACCTCCACCTTGTCCAACGGGACACCCAGGTACTCGGCAGCGAGCTGCGCATAGGTGGTCTCGTGCCCCTGGCCGTGGCTGTGGGTTCCGGTGAAGATGGTCACGCTGCCGGTCGGGTGGACGCGTACGTTCGCCGTCTCGTAGAGGCCGGCGCGGACGCCGAGCGACCCGGCCACGGCCGAGGGAGCGATCCCGCAGGCCTCCACGTAGGTCGAGATACCGATCCCGCGCAACTTCCCCCTCGCCTTCGCCTCGGATCGGCGCTTCTCGAAGCCGGCCCAGTCGGCCTTCTTCAGGGCCAGGTCGAGCGTGGCGACGTAGTCGCCGCTGTCGTACTCGAGCGCGACCGGCGTCTTGTAGGGGAACTGGTCGGGGCGGATGAAGTTCCGCCGGCGGAGCTCGACCCGGTCGACTCCCATCTCCCCGGCGGCGACGTCGACGATGCGCTCGAGCACGTAGGTGGCCTCGGGCCTTCCCGCCCCGCGGTAAGCATCCACCGGGACGGTGTGGGTGAAGAGGGCCCGCACCTCGGCGTAGATCGCCGGCGTGCGGTAGCAGCCGGCGAGCAGGGTCGCGTAGAACCAGGTCGGGATCCCGGGCGCGAAGGTGGAGAGGTAGGCGCCGAGGTTGGCGAGCGTCCTCACCCGCAGCCCGAGGAAGGTGCCGTCCTTGTCGAGCGCCAGCTCCGCGTGGGTGACGTGGTCGCGCCCGTGCGCGTCGGAGACGAAGGACTCGGAGCGGACGGCGGTCCACTTCACCGGCCGACTGAGCTTCCGGGCCGCCCACACGACGAGGAACTCCTCCGGGTAGTGATAGATCTTGGAGCCGAATCCACCTCCCACGTCGGGGGCCACGACCCGCAGCTTGTGCTCGGGGATGCCGTAGCTGAACGCGGCGAGGAGCAGCCGCGTCAGGTGTGGGTTCTGGCTCGTGGTGACGAGCGTGGTGTCGTCGGTGGCGCGGTCGTACTCGCCGATGGCGGACCTGGGCTCGATGGCATTCGGGATGAGCCGGTTGTTGACAAGGTCGAGGCTCACCACCCGGTGGGCCTTGGCGAACGCGGCATCGGTCGCGGCCTTATCGCCGAAGTGCCAGTCGTAGCAGGTGTTGCCCTTCGCCTGCGGCCACACGAGCGGCGCGCCCGCTTTGATCGCCTGGGCGATGTTGGCGACGGCGGGCAGGTCCTGGTAGTCGACCTCGACGAGCGAGGCCGCCTCCCGGGCCTGGTCCTTGGTCTCCGCGACGACGAGCGCCACCTGGTCCCCCACGCAGCGCACCTCCTCCGCACAGAGAGCGGCGTGGGGAGGCTCCACCATGGGTGTCCCGTCCTTGTTGAAGACCTGCCAGCCGGTGGGGAGGTTCCCGATCTTCTCGGCGGCGAGGTCGGCCCCGGTGAGGACGAGCAGCACGCCCGGAGAGCGCCGCGCGGCCTCGGTGCGGATGGCGCGGATGTGCGCGTGCGCGTGCGGAGAGCGGACGATCACGGCGTGGGCCTGCTGTGGCCGCACGACGTCGTCCGTGTAGGTGCCCTTTCCCTGCAGGAAGCGCGCGTCCTCCTTCCGCTTCACCGAGGCGCCGATTCCACCCTGGGCCATGGCTATCTCCCTCCCGCTCGCGCGGCGGCCTGCACGGCCTTGACGATGTTCTGGTAGCCGGTGCACCGGCAGAGGTTGCCCTCGAGCCACTCCCGGATCTGCGCCTCGCTCGCGCCCGGGTTCTGCCGGACGAGGTCCGTGGCGCTCATCACCATCCCCGGGGTGCAGAAGCCGCACTGCAGGCCGTGGTACTCGCGGAAGGCCTCCTGCATGGGGGAGAGAGTCCCGTTGGTCGCGAGCCCCTCGATGGTGGTCACGCTGCCGCCGTCCGCCTCCACCGCGAGCATGGTGCAGCTCTTCACCGAGCGGCCGCCGACGTGGACGGTGCACGCTCCGCACTGGCTGGTGTCGCACCCGACGTGCGTCCCGGTGAGGCCGAGGCGCTCGCGAAGGAAGTCGACAAGCAGGAGGCGCGCCTCGACCTCCGCCGTGACACGCTTTCCGTTGACCTCGAGGGCGATGGCGGGCATGGCGTGCTCCTTCCGCCGCCCACCCGGCGCGCGCTGGGGCGGGGGCGTGCGGGTACCCGGGATGCTTGGTGTCGCCCGCCCCGAAGATCAACCCGACCCCCCACGAGTGACATGATCCGGATCGGACCCGACGACGCAGCGCGGCGCGAGGTGCGACCCGCAGCGCAGGCCGGCGGCCGGATCGCGCGCTCGTCAGCGCCCCTCGTACGCCCTCTTGAGCCCGGCGATGTCGAGCTTCTTCATCTTCATCAGGGCGGCGAAGACCCGCCCCGATCGCTCGCGGTCGGGGTCGCTCAGGTACTGGCCGAGCGCGCTCGGGACGACCTGCCACGAGAGGCCGAAGCGGTCCTTGAGCCAGCCACACTGCACCTCCTGGCCGCCCTCGGACAGCTTCGCCCAGTACCGATCCAGCTCCTCCTGCGTCTCGCAGGTGACGAGGAGGGACACGCCGTCCGTGAAGGTGAAGTGAGGCCCGCCGTTCAGCGCGACGTACTCGCGGCCGTCGAGCTCGAACGCCACGGTCATGACCGACCCCTTAGGGCCCGGGCCGGCGTCTCCGTAGCGGGTGGTGGCTGTGATCCGCGAGTTCGGGAAGAGGGAGACGTAGAGGTTCACTGCCTCCTCGGCGCCCTCAGCGTACGAGAGGAAGGTCTTGATCTTCTGCATGGTGTCACCTTGTGTTCATGCGGGGTTGGGCTTCATGAAGGCGAGCACGGTACGGAGAGGATCCCGAATAGCTCCGGGCCCCGATTCCCGGGGCGCCGACGGCCGGCGCGGGGATCGCCGCGCCGAGTGGCTGGGCACGCGAGATCGTAGCGTCGAGGTCCCCGACTCGCACGCAGGGGAGCGAGTGGGGCGCGGCGGGAGGAATGTCCGCGACTGCCGCGCGCGACGCCATCGCTGCAGATCACGGGTCCGCCCCCGATGGGCTCCGCATCGTCCGATGGGCCAAGCGCAGCGCTCCCGTGGAAGGCGAGCGCCCCCGCCGGGTCGTCCACTCCTCAGCTCGTTCCGGACGCAGTGTCCGCGGGGCCTCCCCTTCCTCTCCGACCGCGCGATCGTCCCGAGTACGGGGCTCGAGCCGATCTGGCCGCCGAGGGTCATCGGGCGGCGAACCCTCTTATATTGGGCGCGATGTCGGAGGCGGACGTAGTGGATCGTCGCCGGCAACCTGCCATGCTCTCGAACTCGCCCGCCGAGGCCGCCTACACCCGGGCGCGAATCGATCGCCTCACCCGCCCCGAGCCGAAAGGAGAACGGAATGCAGCTCGTCCACGTCTACCTCAACTTCCCCGGCACCACGGAGGAGGCCCTCCATTACTACGAGAAGGTCTTTGGGACGCGGATCGTCGCCCTGCAGACCTTCGGCGACACGCCCTTCGTGAAGAACCCCCCGGAGTCGGCGAAGAAGAAGGTCATGCACGCTCAGCTCCCCATCACCGAGACGGTTCACCTGATGGCGAGCGACAGCATCGAGGGCATGACGCCGGTGCCGCTCCGGGTGGGAAACAACTTCCACATCTCGATCGTCGCCCGCGACAAGGCGGAGGCGGACCGCGCCTTCGAGCTCCTCAGCGCCGGCGGGAAGGTCCACATGCCGCTCGCCAACGCCCCGTGGGGCCCCTACTTCGGCATGTGCATGGACCGCTTCGGCGTGCAGTGGATGGTGAGCCTGCCGAACCCGGTCTGAGCCGGATCGCGGGCGAGCCGGCCGGGCGAGGCGGGGCCTGCGCCGCCCGATGCCGGTGAGGCCCGGTTCGTCCTCAGCTCGCCGCTCGCCCCTCCGATGCCGCATCCCGGCGCACGGCCTCGTCCCAGCGCCAGTCCACCCACGCCTGGAGGGAGGCGACCTCCGCGTCGCTCGTGCCGTGGAAGCGGGCCTGCGGCGCCAGGTACTCGCGCACGGGCTTCCGCCCGCCGCGCTTCGCCAGGGTCTTGCTTCGCCCGGTGAGGCGGAACCGATCGCCCTCGACCTCGGAGAGGACGACGGCGCCGGTGTCGACGGCGAGCTGGCCGATCTTGACCGCGTCCCTCGGCTCGAAGCCCCAGCCGGAGGGACAGGGAGTGCTCATGTGAAGGTAGCGCAGGCCGTGGATTCCCCGCGCCTTGGCGACCTTGTCGTAGACGTCGTCCGGATGGACGGCGGAGATGGTGGCCACGTAGGGGATGCCGTGGGCCTCCATGATGCGCGGCATGTCCTTCGCAGTCTCCCGCTTCCCGCGCGTGGTGGTGGTGGTCCGCGCGCCCACCGGCGTGAGCCCGGAGCGCTGCGTGCCGGTGTTCATGTACGCCTCGTTGTCGTAGCAGACGTAGATGAAGTCCTCGTTGCGCTCCGCCGCCCCGGAGAGGCCCTGGATACCGATGTCCGCCGTGCCACCGTCTCCCGCCATCGCGAGGACGGTCATCTCCGACGCCCTCCCGGTGGCGCGCAAGCCGGCCGCGAGCCCCGACGCCGCGGCCGCGGCCCCGGGGAAGGCGACGTTGAGCCAGGGCACCGTCACCGAGGAGATGGGGTACATGCCGCCGATGACGGTGAGGCAGCTGGCGGGGACGGTCATCACCGCCTTGCCGTCGAGTGCCTTGAGGATGGCGCGCAGGCCGATGCCCAGGGCGCACCCGGCGCAGGCCCGGTTGCCGGGCAGCATGTGCTCAGCGGTCGGCAGGTCCACGAGCTTCGTCATGCGGGTTCCCGGAGCTTGAGGTTGATCCAGTCGGCGCGGCGAACGCGCACGCCCGCCCGGAAGTCGCCGAGCGCACGCTGCGCCGCCTCGACGAGCTGCCGGGTGTCGACCTCGCGCCCGCCCAGGCCGGTCACCGTCCCGAACACCGCCGGCGGGGACGCGGAGCCGAGGAGCGCGGCGCGGACGTCGGAGCAGATCGGCCCTTCGTAGCCGTAGCTCATGGCCTTGTCGACGACCACCACCAAGTCCTTGCCGGCCAGGGCCTCGCGGACGGCCTGCGCCGGGAAGGGGCGGTAGGCGCGAAGGCCGAGGACCCCGGCGCGCACCCCCTCCGCCCGCAGGATCTCGGCGGCGACCGTGAGCTCGGACCCCACGCTGCCCGCCGCCACGAACGCCACCTCGGCGCCCTCGAGCAGGTGCGACCAGACGAGTCCGCCGCCCTCGCGCCCGAACTGCGCGCCGAAGGCCTCGCCGACTTGGGGGATGACCTCGAGCGCCCCCTCCAGCGCCTCCTGGTGCAGGGCTCGCAGCTCCATGTACCCGTGGCAGAGCTGGCCCGCGGCGTCGGCCCGGGGGTCGGCGAAGGTGACCTGGCCGATGTTGCGCGGCCGATCGAGGTCGACGATGGGCAGCGGCGGGCGCCGGGGGAGGAAGGCCTGCACCGCCTCCGCCGCCGGCACCGACACCGGCATCGAGGTGTGGGAGAGCAGGAAGCCGTCGTAGCAGACCATGACCGGGAGCTGCACGCGCTCCGCGATGGCGTAGGCCTGGACGAGGGAGTCCAGGATCTCCTGGTTGTCGCGGCAGTAGATCTGGACCCAGCCGGCGTCGCGGACCGACATCGAGTCCTGTTGGTCGTTCAGGACGTTCCAGGGCGCGGCGAGGGCCCGGTTCACGCAGGCCATGACCACCGGAAGGCGGGCGCCTCCCGCCCACCAGATCTGCTCGTTCATGTAGGCGAGGCCGTTGGCGCTCGTGGCCGTGAAGACCCGCGCGCCAACGGTCGCCGCCGCGATGCACACCGTGAGCGCGCTGTGCTCGCTCTCGACCCGCACCAGCTCGGCCCGAAGCTCCCCGGAGTCGACCCACTTGGAGAGGGTCTCCACCACCGGGGACTGGGGCGTGATGGGATAGGCGGCGACGACCTGCACCCCGGCGAGCCGGACCGCGATCGCAGCGGCCTCGTTCCCGGTGATGACCACCGAGTCGGTGGCGCTCACGATCGCACCACCTCGGGCAGGGACGGTCCGCGGTCGTCCGGGACCATCCGGATCGCGTCGGTGGGGCAGACCTCGGCGCAGATGCCGCAGCCCTTGCAATAGGTGAGGTCCAGGACCGGCGGAACGCCCCGGGCCACGCAGACGTCCGGGCAGTACACCCAGCAGAGCTGGCACGCTTCCTTTCCCTGCCGCACCGCCAGGCAGAGCTCGGGAGCGAGGTCCGGGCGCTCGGTGCGCCAGTCGCGCGTCATCCCCGCCTCGCCGGCGCTGGGGCTCGACATCGCGATCTCGTGGCCGCAGTTGCTCGTCCCCACCGATGGCTCCTCTCAGGCCCGCGTGGCGTCGTGGGCGATGACCGCTGCTTCGTAGTTCTTCTTCGCCGCGGGCCCGGGAAAGGAGGCGGCGATGGCGTCCCGGAGACGCTCCATGCTGACGAGCCCGGTGGCAGCGGCGAAGGTGCCCAGGATCGCGGTGTTCACCATGGGCGCGCCGGCGACGACCAGACCCGCTGCCTGGGCAGCCGCGGAGACGTCGGCGGTGACCACCCGGACGTTGCCGGGGACTTCCAGCGCGGAGGCGGGGCGCGCGGTGTTGACGATGAGCACCCCGCCCGGGCGGAGACCGCGGGCCGCGTTCGCAACCCCCAGGAGCGTGTCGTCGAGGACGATGACGATGTCCGGCTCGCTGACCTGGGAGTGGAGCCGGACCGGCGCGGACGAGAGCCGCGTGGAGGCGGTGATGGGCGCGCCGCGGCGCTCTGACCCGAACGAGGGAGCGGAGGCGACCCCGGCGAAACCGCTGCGGAAGGCGGCGTCGGCGAGGATCTTCGCGGCGGTCACGGCACCCTGCCCGCCGCGCCCGTGCCACCGGATCTCGAACATCTGCGGGGCGGGCTCTGAAATCGCGGGCTTCACGCTCGATTCCACCTTCTCTTCCACGGATGGGATCTGACCGGCACCGACGTTCCCCCTTCGAAGCACTCGAAGGGCCGCAGTGCCGCAGGGTTCCACCATAGATGTTTCGCGAGAGCTGTTTCAAGAGCGCGGCCGAAGGTGCCCTCTTTCCGGGCGCCGCCGCGAGTCCGAGTTGTCCGGCCTGTCTCAGCCAGGGCTGCCCCGGAGCCGCCGGAAGGCGGTGGCCGTGCAACCAGCCGAGAGGATGGCGCTCGCGACGAGCGGCGCCGCGAGCGAGCTCCTGAGGAGGAGGGCGCCGAAGACCGCGCCGAGGAACATGCAGGCGACGGACGCGATGCGGATCCGCCAGCGCGGGTTGGAACCCCCGGCGAGGGAGGAGTCCGCCGCCACTCCGGCCAGGGTGAGCGTGAGCACGGTGGTCGTCAGATCGGGCACCCCGAGCCGGCGCACGGTGGCGTTTCTGACCCCCATGCCGAGGGCGGTGAGGACGATGACCGCGTACTGCGAGGTGTCGGAGGATCCCTCCCCGGTACCGATGGACGCCCCCGCGCTGGCGACGAGCAAGGCGGTCTCCGCGGAGAGCGCCGTTCCGATCCAGCGCCTCCGCGACCCGGAGCTCATCCGGGCCGCCAACCGGCCGCCGGCCACGGCGCCCGCGAGAAAGGCGAGCAGCGCGAGGGCCGAGCGCGGGATCGACAGACCCGGCGCCCCGGCGGACGCGAACGCCAGGAAGACGATGTTTCCGGTCATGTTCGCGGTGAACACGTGCCCGAGCGCGAGGAAACTTACCGAGTCGACGAGCCCCGTCACGACGGTCTGTCCGAGAAGGACGGCCGGCAGGATCGGCTCGGGTTCCGAGACCGGCGCGGGTTCGTGCTTGGCGGAGTTCGCCGAGCTTCCTGGAGGTATCGGTCCGCTGTCGCTGGGACGGTGATCGGCCATGATGACGCTCCGCTCTGGGCTCCCAGGCGACGGATCGGCCCGGGGGCAACCTGGGCTTCGCACCTCCAGTTCAGGAGCATGGAGGTCGCCGGGCGCGCTCATACGGAGCACGCAGGTTTCGCGCTCCGCGCTTGCGTTCGCCCAAGAGGGCTGTAAGCGCACCTTGAGAGGAGCCCCGCCGAGGCTTGACGGCCATTCGACGTCCGATGAGGTACGTCCTTCGACGTCGGGAGCGCGGCGCAGCCACACGAACGCCCAGGGCAGCGACATCGGGCGACCCGCCGGTGCGGATCGATCTTCGCTCGCGCCGCCGCGGACCTGCGAGAGGAGCCGAGACCATGAACACGATCACGACGCGAGACGGAACTGAGATCTTCTACAAGGACTGGAGTTCGGGGCAGCCGGTGGTCTTCTGCCACGGATGGCCGCTCACCTCCGATGCCTGGGATTCGCAGATGGTCTTCCTCGGCGAGCGGGGCTACCGCGTCATCGCGCACGACCGCCGCGGGCACGGGCGGTCGAGCCAGCCCTGGTCCGGCAACGACATGAACACGTACGCCGACGATCTCGCGGAACTGCTCGAGGCCCTCGACCTCCGCGACGCAGTCCTGGTCGGTCACTCCACCGGCGGCGGCGAGGTGGCCCGCTACATCGGCCGCCACGGCACTTCGCGGGTGGCGATGGCGGTGCTCCTGGGGGCGGTCCCGCCGCTGATGCTGAAGACCCGGTCCAACCCGCACGGGCTCGGGCTCGAGGTGTTCGATCAGATCCGGTCCAGCACCTTCCGGAACCGGTCGCAGTTCTACAAGGACCTGGCCTTGCCCTTCTACGGCTTCAACCGGCCGGGCGCCAAGACCTCGCAGGGCGCCGTGGATGCGTTCTGGCTGCAGGGGATGCAGGGGTCCCTGAAGAGCCAGCTCGATTGCATCAAGCAGTTCTCGGAGACGGACTTCACCGAGGATCTGCGGAGGTTCGACGTGCCGACGCTGATCGCGCACGGAGACGACGACCAGATCGTACCGATCGCCACCTCCGCCCTCCTCTCCGCCAAGCTCGTGCCGAGCGCGACCTTGAAGGTCTACGCGGGCGGCCCGCACGGCCTCGCCACCACGCACCAGGACGAGTTCAACGCCGACCTGCTCGACTTCGTGCAGTCGGCGGCGCGCTACGCCTCGGCTCCGGCAGGAGGTCCGGCTCCGCTCACGCACTAGCGGGCTCACGGGAGATCCCCGGAGCGAGCGCCCCGTGCGAACCGGGCGTGCGAGGAGGTGCGACCACCGCGCAGCTCCTGCTCCGGTGTGCACGAGGCGACCGCGCACCCCGCCTCCGGGCGAGGCCAGGTGTTCGGCGTCGAGTACAATCCAATGCCGTGCTCCCCCGGATTGCGCTCGTCACCGCGGCCTCGGCGCTCGTAGCGTGCGGCGGCACGGGGTCCACGGCCGCTGCGGGAGGCGCGACGCTGCCGCCGGGGTCTCCTCTCCCGGGCGACGCAGAGTGCGCCGCCCGGGTCGCCAAGTCGTCCTGGGAACCGCGACCGGACAACGCGACTGCCAACGACAGTCAGCCGACCGCTTCTCAGCTTCAGACGTTTCACGCCGACGCATGGGGCGGGGTCGCCGCGGCCGCCAACTCCGTCCTGCGCCAGCGGGTCACCGGGGCTTTCAGCGGAACGACCGACGAGATCATCCAGTGGGGCGCCTGCAAGTGGGGCTTCGATGCGGACGTCATCCGAGCGCAGGCCGCCACCGAGAGCTGGTGGCACCAGGACGCGGCCGGGGACCTGACGAGCGACACCACCCTCTGGCCGCCCGACGCCACCTGCAAGGACGCCAGCGACTGCTACCAGAGCTACGGCCTCCTCCAGATCAAGTGGACCTACTGGAAGTCCGCCTGGCCCATCTCCCGCGACAGCACCGCCTTCAACGTCGACGCCGCGCTCGCCTGGCGGCGAACCTGCTACGAGGGCTACATCGAGTGGCTGTCCGCGCCGGGCACCGCCGGGTTGCCGGCCTACGGGCCGGGGGACTTCTGGGGCTGCATCGGCCAGTGGTACAGCGGCGGCTGGTACGACGCCGGGGCGATCGACTACATCGGAAAGGTCCAGAGCAACCTGAGCACCAAGGTGTGGCTGGGCCAGTACTTCTGACGCCCTGAGAGAACGGGCCGTCCCCGGTCTCGCCCTGCAGCGGGTCAGGCGTCCGGCGGCAGGTGGCCGGCCAGTTGCGCCACCCAGCGCGCGATGTCGCCGGTCGTCAGGATCCCGACGACCTTGCCGTCGTCGGAGACCGCCACGAGCCGATGAACTCCTCGCGACGCCATGAGCGCCGCGGCTTTCGCGACCGGTGCGGTCTCGAGCACCTTCAGGCTCCCCGGGGTCATCGCGTCGGCTACGGTGTCGCAGGGAAGTGCTTCCACGTGGATGCTGGGCTCGCGCTCGATGGGATCGGCGCTCGGATTCCGCCGACCCTTCGCGAATGCCTCCGCCGTGCCGGCGGCGATGAACCGCTCGTCGAGCAGGTCCGTCTTGGAGACGACGCCGATCGGGCACCCCTCTGCGTCCACGACCGGCACACCGCTGATGACCCTGTCGAGGAGGAGGTTCGCGAGGACCTCCAGGGGAACGTCGGGCCGCACCGCGAGCACCTGGGTCGTCATCACCGCCCACACCGGCGTCTCCTCGAGCAACGCGCGGCCCTCTCGCCCTGCCGCCCGCGCCCCCGCCGCCCGGCAGCAAGAGGCCGCGGCGGCGCGCCTGCCATCCGCCTTCGCGATGCCACCGCTCTCGGAGCACGAGAGGCAACGCTCGAGCGCCACCGTCCGGAGGTGGACGGGACAGCGCACCGTTCGACGGTCGGTCGCCTCCCCGTTCCCGGCGACGACTTGCAGATGCCGGATCTCGGAGGCGGCCCCCTTCGACGCGATCCTCCTGAGTTGCCAGGCAGAGCGGATCCCCCCGCCTCTCTGGGAACAGCTCGCCGAGGGCGGCCGCCTCCTGTACCCCAAGGGCGCCGCCGCCCTCGGGCAGATGCTCGTGCTCGTCACGAAGACGGCCCGCGGTCCCCGAGAGAGAAGGCTTGCGCCGGTCGTCTTCGTGCCCATGCGTCGCCAGTCCGGGTGAGGACGACGATGGGCCGGAGCCGTACCCTCGCCCTCGGAGCCGGACGGCCCTCGAGGCCGGCAGGTCTGCAGCGAAGGACTCGGGCCCCGAGGGCAGCGAAGCGATCGTTCGCGCGATCGCGACGGACCCGGAGGGCCCGGTCTCAGAGCTTGTAGCCGATCTTTCGCAGTAGCGCGTGCCGGTCGCGGATGTCCGTCTCCTTTTCCACGCCGAGCGGCGGCTCGCCGTCCACCACTCCCAGAATGCCGCGACCGCGCCCCGTCTTCGCCACCAGCACCTCCACCGGATTGGCGGTGGCACAGTAGATCCCGCAGACCTCGGGCACGGCCTTCACCTGGTTCAGCACGTTCACCGGGAATCCCTGCCTCAACAGGATGACGAAGCTGTGGCCGGCACCGACGGCGAGCGCGTTCTTCGCGGCGAGTTGTGTGAGCTCCGGGTCGTTCCCGGACTGCCTCACCAGGCGGGGCCCGGACGACTCGCAGAAGGCGATCCCGAAGCGGAGCGTGCCGCCAGCGCCGGCGAGCGCCTCGTGCAGGTCCTCCACCGTCTTGATGAAGTGGGACTGGCCGAGAATGATGTTCACGTCGTCGGGCTTCTCGATGGCAACGGAGAGGAGTTCCATGGCGATCTCCCACGGCGATGATCGCGCCTCTCGCCGCGAACGGCGGCGTTCCGACCCAAACGGGGTCGTTTCGGCTCGTGGCCGACCGGCTCGGTCCGGATCCCGGGCGGATGCCGGGGGAAGGGGGGGCCGAGAGCAGGGGCGCCTCACCCACGCGCCCCCGAGCCTCACGCAGGCCCGCTTCACCGCTCCCCAGGCGATCCGGTGCGCCTTCGGCTCATCGCCCCCGCACCGCTCCCAGGCGTGGTTGAACGCTTCGCGGTAGATTTCCTGTGCATGCGGGGGAGGTGGTCCCGGACGGATGCCGGGAGGTCCTCGTTCGTCGGATAGGGCCTCGCGCGACGCGCCGGGGCCTCCCTGGGACTCGGGCCATCACCTTCTCCTCTTCGGCCCGCGCCGCGGTCTGGACCAGGGAGGAGATCGATTGCTCGTTTGATCCTGGTCGTCTCCCCGCTCGACGCAAAAGACCGGTGGCTCGATCCGGGTCGACCTGCACTTCGGGCAGGCGCCGGGACGCGTCAGGCGTTCGCGGGAGCGAAACACGAAGCCGCACGCCAGGCAGTCCGCGGGCTCGACGACGAGGCGCTCACGACGGCGCTCGAGCGACCGGGCGAGATGGGCGAGGTGCTCCACGACCTCCTTCTCGCGAACGGCGACGCGCCGCGAGAGCTCGCGCGCGGTGGCCGGGCCCTCGAGCAGCGCCGCCCGCAGGTCCTCGCGCACCGTCGCGCCCCGCGAGGGGAGGTCTGGCTCTCTTCGCTTCCATTCGGCCACGGTGGCGATTGTACGGCCCGCGCCTCGGCGCGGGGCGACCGATCGTCCTCCGAGGTCGCCTCACCCCGCAGCTCGCGCGCGCATGTCGCGAGCGAGCCGCCGGGCGGCGCGGATCGGCTCCGGCCAGCGCCCGGTGCGAGAGCTCTCCAGGACGACCTCGGAGGCGGTCTCGGCCGAGGTCCGCCACGCCGCGTGCGCGACGACCGGCCTCGCGCCGCCGCGCGTGCGGACCCAGGAGGCGACGACCTCACCCCCGAGCCGGAGTGGGGCGACCGCCCCCCTCTCTGCACCCGGCTCCTCTCCGGTGGCGAGGAGAGGCCGGTCGGTCACTCCGACCGTCGGCAGGTCGAGGAGCGCCCCGACGTGGAGGGCGAGCCCGGCGCGGAGCGGGTGATCTCGGCCGGCGGCGGCGACGAGCAACACGTCGGGCCTCCGGGCGAGCGCCCGCACCGCCGCCTCGAGCACGGGCCCTTCGCGCAGCGCGAGCCTGCCCGCCCGGAACGGCTCGGCGGTTCGCGCAGCGGCGGTGGCCGTCGCCATCGTCTCTCCCGAGGAGAAGAGGAGCGCGGCCGCCCACAGCGCGTCCTCGCGGCCGGCGGGGCCGGACACGACCGCGCAGGCCCCGAGGAGCGGCGCCCTCGACGGCTGCCAGGGCTCGCACGCCAGGGCCGCGAGCCGCTCCTGCTCGCGCACCAGCTCCTCGGGTGTGCCGGGCCACGGCATCGCGCCGACCTTCCCTCTCCACCTTCTCACGCTCCAGGGGGCGACTCCACCGCGTCCAGGCGCCTCGCGCCACAGGGCCGTGTCCGGCCGCGGGCAACCTTGCTCCGCCGCGGCCGCTGCCCCTCCTGCTCACCCGGAAGGGATCCGGACCGGCCCTCGTCGGGCTGGCGAGGGAGGGCGGCGGGGCGGCAATTCCCCGATCGATCTTCGCCACCGAGACCGCGGGCGCTCTAACATGCGATCGGGGGTCCCCCGGGAGGTCGCGTGGCCTGCTCCTTCACACCGGTGAAGCTCGGTCGAACCGATCTGCGGGTCGTGCCGCTCGGGGTCGCCTCCTCCTACGGGATCGCGGGCAGGGACGTGGAGCGCGCCTTCGAGCGGGGGCTCAACCTCTTCTACTGGGGCTCGCGACGAACGCCCGACTTCGGCCGGGCGCTGAAGCGCATCGCCGGGCGAGCGCGCGGCGATGTCGTCACCGTCATCCAGTCCTACACCCGCTCGCCCTCGCGCCTCGCGCCTTCTCTCGAGAAGGCCTTGAGGGAGCTCGGGGTCGATCACACCGACGTCCTCTTGCTCGGCTGGTGGAACCTTCCCCCTCCCAAGGGCATCCTGGCGGCCGCAGCCGAGCTGGTGCGGCGGGGGCGCGCGCGACACCTCATGATCTCCTGCCACCACCGCCCGACCTTCCCGGCTCTCGCCCGCGACCCGCGCCTCGGGCTCCTCATGGTCCGCTACAACGCCGCCCACCCGGGGGCCGAGCGCGACGTGTTCCCCCACCTCCCGGTCGACCGGCCGGGAATCGTCGCCTATACCACCACCAGTTGGAGGCAGCTCCTCGACCCCGCGCTCGTCCCGAAGGGGGAGCGCGTGCCGGCGGCGACCGATTGCTATCGCTTCGCGCTCACGAGCCCGTACGTCGACGCCTGCTACAGTGGCGCGAGCAACGGGGAGGAGCTCGACGGGGCCATCCGCGCTCTCGAGCTCGGACCGATGAGCGAGGACGAGCTCGCCTGGATGCGCCGGGTCGGCGTCACCGTCCGGGAGCGCACGCGGCTGCGGTCGAGCGGCATGGCGCTCGCCGATCGACTCATGAACCTCGTCTCCGGGTTCGGGTTCCGGTCGACGGGCGAGCTCCCGCGGGTGAAGTAGATCCGGAGGGAAGGGCCGAGCCGCTCGGCCCTCGATCCGCCATGAGCCGCGCAACCTTTCGTTTCTACGCCGAGCTGAACGACCTCCTCGCGCCCTGGCGGCGCGGCGTCCCCTTTCCCCGCGACTTCAACGGGGCTCCGGCGGTGAAGGACGTGATCGAATCGCTCGGGGTCCCCCACACGGAGGTCGACCTGATCCTCGCCGACGGAGAGTCGGTGGACTTCTCCTGGACCCTGAAGGACGGCGCGCGGGTGAGCGTCTATCCCGTCTTCGAGGCGCTCGACATCGCGCCGCTCACGCGCGTCCGGCCCGAGCCGCTTCGCACCGTCCGGTTCGTCCTCGACGGGCACCTCGGTCGCCTCGCTCGCCGCCTGAGGATGCTGGGCTTCGACGCGCTCTGGTGGCGCGACCCCGGCGACGAGGAGATCGCCCGTGTCGCGGCCGCGGAGCACCGGATCGTCCTCACCCGCGATTCGGGCCTGCTCAAGCGCCGGGTGGTGACTCACGGGTACCGCGTCCGGGAGGTCGACCCCCGGCGCCAGCTGGCCGAGGTCGTCCGCCGCCTCGACCTGCTTCGCTCCGCCGTTCCACTCAGCCGCTGCCTCTGCTGCAATGCACTCCTCGAGACCGCGCCGAAAGAGGAGGTGGCGAGCGCCCTGCCCCCGCGCGTCCGGGAGCGCCACGAGGAGTTCCGTCGCTGCCCCGTCTGCAGGCGCGTCTACTGGCCGGGCTCGCACCGCCAGCGGATGGAGCAGGTGATCGCTAGCCTGGGACGCCGCGCCGGCGACGCCTTCCCAGGAGCGCGCCCATGACGAGCGCCAACCCGACCGGCGTGACGAGCGACTCGGCGCTCGAGCATCCTCCGACCACGCTGCCGCTGCCGGGGATGTCGACGCTCGCCGCCTGCCCGATCCCGTACTGGTCGGCTGCATAGATGTCGTAGCGGTACGACTGGGAGGCGGTTACCTGATCCACGAACGCAGTGTCGGTCGCCTTGACCTGGGCCACGAGCTTGGGACCGGCGCTTCCCGTGCTGCGATAGATCTCGAAGGCCTGGACGACCGACCGGGTGCCGTCGGCGGCCTGTACGCGTCCCTCTGGGGCGCTCCAGCGAATGGTCACCTGCCCAGCGCTTCC
>DATJZG010000137.1:0-16330 GCA_035499295.1 Anaeromyxobacteraceae bacterium | reverse complement strand
GGAGCAGGCCGTCGGGACCGATCCGGGCGTCCTGGGCAAAGAAATCGTTCACCGGCATCTCGCGCATCTTCGCCATCACCGCGTCGGCGTCGTCGGTCCCGGCCGCCTG
The DNA here is from genome assembly GCA_035499295.1 of Anaeromyxobacteraceae bacterium. Taxonomy (GTDB): domain Bacteria; phylum Myxococcota; class Myxococcia; order Myxococcales; family Anaeromyxobacteraceae; genus DATJZG01. The sequence continues at coordinate 16,221 of DATJZG010000137.1, read as the reverse complement.
AATCGCCCGGAGGTAGTGCCCCACCTCGGAGGCGACCCCGGCCTGGACCATGGTCGGCATGCGCTTCGTCCTCTCGAAGAAGCGCTTCGCCCACTTCCGCGAGGCCTCGTCGCGGTCCCAGTAGAAGGCGGTGGTGAGGAACATGCCCTTGGCGGTGGCGAGCCCCAGGCTGTGGACGTCGCTGATGAAGACGAGCAGGCCGGCCAGGTTCTGCTTCTTGGTGATGCCGAACTCGTTCGCCTGCTTGATGCTGTTGATGGTGTCCTGACCGGCGTTGGCGAGCCCGATGATCTTGGCCCCGGAGGCCTGCGCCTGGAGGAGGAAGCTCGAGAAGTCGGTGGTGCCGGGGGACGGGTAGAGCGCGTCACCGAGCACCTTCCCGCCGGCGGCCTTCACCACCGCGGCGGTGTCGGACTCGAGGGACTTCCCGAAGACGTAGTCGGCGGTGATGAAGAACCAGGTGTCGCCCCCCTGCTTCACCACCGCGCCGCCCGTCCCGTGGGCGAGGGCCCAGTTGTCGTAGGCGTAGTGCACGGTGTAGGGGGTGCACTTGTCGCCGGTGATGGCGGTCGTCCCCGGCCCGGAGAGCAGGGTGATGCGCTTCTTCTGGGCCGCGACCGGCATCACCGCGAGCGCGGTGGAGGAGGAGACGAGGTCGACGACCGCGTCCACCTTCTCCTCGTCGAGCCACTTGCGGGCGACGGTGGAGGCCACCTCCGCCTTGAGTTGGTGGTCGGCGCTCACCACCTGGATGGGCTTGCCGAGCACCGTGCCCCCGAAGTCCTCGACCGCCATCTTGGCGGCCTCCAACGAGCCCGGCCCGGCCAGGTCGGAGTAGTAGCCGGTCATGTCGGTGAGGACCCCGATCTTCACCACGTCGTCGGAGATCTTCCCCTTCGCGGCCTCCGCGGCCCGCGCCGGCACCTGAAGACAAGTGGCCAGCACGGCGAAGGCGATCCATCGATGCATTCTTCCACCCCTTTCTGTGTCCGTTAGACTCCCAGGAACCGCTGCACCGAATCCATGCGGCTGTCCAGCTGACCGGCGTCGATCGCGTCGACGATCCGCCCGTGCTCGAGCAGGTAGTGGCGATCGGCGAGGGGAGCGGCGAAGCGGAAGTTCTGCTCGACGAGGACGAGCGTGTAGCCGCGCTCCTTCAGCTCGCCCACCACCTTCCCCAGGGTCTTCACGATCACCGGCGCCAAGCCCTCGGTGATCTCGTCGAGCAGCAGCAGCCTCGCCCCCGCTCGCAGGATGCGCGCCAGCGCCAGCATCTGCTGCTCGCCACCGGACAGCTTCGTCCCCTGGCTGCGCCTCCGCTCCCACAGGTTCGGGAACATGCGGTAGAGCTCCTCGAGCGAGAGCCCCTCGCGCCCCAGCCGCGGCAGGAGCAGCAGGTTCTCCTCGGTCGAGAGGCTCGAGAAGATGCCGCGCTCCTCCGGGCAGTATCCGATCCCGATTCCGGCGCGGGCGATGCGGTGCGGCTGCAGGCGGATGATCTCGTGGCCGTTCACCCGGATGGAACCGGTGCGGCGCCCCACCAGCCCCAGGATCGACTTGAGCGTGGTGGTTCGCCCCGAGCCGTTGCGTCCGAGCAGGGTCACCACCTCGCCCTCGGCCACGTCCAGGTCGAGCCCGTGGAGCACGTGCGACTCGCCGTAGTAGGCGTGCAGGTCGCGCACCCGCAGGAGCTCCGCTCCCGAGGGGAAGGCGGGGCTCACGTCGCTCCTCCGATGTAGGCCTCGAGGACGGCGGGATCCTTCGACACCTCCTGGTAGCTCCCCTCGGCGAGCACGCTGCCGCGGGCGAGCACCGTGATGCGGTCGCAGAGGTCGGAGACGATGGAGAGGTTGTGCTCCACCATGAGCACCGTGCGCCCCCGCGCGACGCGAGCGATGAGGTCGGTGGTCCGGCCCACGTCCTCGTGTCCCATCCCGGCCGTCGGCTCGTCGAGGAGCAGGACCTCGGGCTCGAGGGCCAGGGTCGTCGCGACCTCAAGCGCCCGCTTGCGCCCATAGGGGAGCTCGCCCGCCGCGGTGCCCGCGAGCCCCTCCAGGTCGACGGCGGCGAGGAGCTCGCGGGCGCGGTCGTCGAGGACCTCGAGGCTCCGCCCCGAGCGCCAGAAGTGGAAGGAGGTCCCGAGGCGCCGCTGCAACGCCACGCGCACGTTCTCGAGGGCCGTGAAGCTCGGGAACACCGCCGAGATCTGGAAGGAGCGCACGAGCCCCCGCCGCGCCAGGCTCGCCGGCGCGGTCTTGGTCACGTCGTCGCCGCGGTAGAAAATGGACCCGCGCGTGGCGGGGAGAAAGCGCGTGAGCAGGTTGAAGACGGTGGTTTTCCCGGCCCCGTTCGGGCCGATGAGGGCGTGGATCGAGCCGCGCTTCACCCGGAGCGACACCCCGTTCACCGCGACGAATCCCTGGAACTCCTTGACGAGATCGCGCGTCTCTAGGATGAGGTCGTCGGCCATGCGCTCCCGGTGTCGTTAGCTCAGCGCGAGAGAATTAATGTTTGCCTAGCCGCTGTCGAGCGGCCTTTTCGTTGACGCGACGCGGCAGCGCGGGCCCGGCCCCTTTCGGGCTGTCCCCTAACACCCGATGGCGCGGGAGCATCCCGATGGGATTAATCGAGAACAGGGCGGCCGCGCGATGCCCTCGGAGACCTCCATGAACGTCACGAGACGCGGATTCCTGAAGCTCACCGCATCCGGCATCGGTGCCACCAGCGTCGCCGCGCTGGGGTTCTCGCACCGGAGGGCGCTCGCGGACGTCCGCCTGTTCAAGCTCACCCAGACGAGCGAGACCCGCAACACCTGTCCGTACTGCTCGGTCGGCTGCGGGGTCATCGTCTACGGGCTCGGCGACCGCGCCAAGAACGCCCGGACTAACATCGTCCACCTGGAGGGCGACCCGGACCATCCGGTGAACCGCGGCACGCTCTGCCCGAAGGGCGCGAGCCTGCTCGACTTCGTGAACAGCCCGAGCCGGCTGCGCTTCCCCGAGTACCGGGCCCCCGGGACCTCGGAGTGGAAGCGGGTCTCGTGGGAGTTCGCCTTCGACCGCATCGCCCGTCTCATGAAGGAGGACCGCGATCGGAACTTCGTCGCCAAGAACGCCAAGGGGCAGACGGTGAACCGGTGGACCTCCACCGCCTTCCTGGCCGCCTCGGCGTCCTCCAACGAGGCCGGCTACATCTTCCAGAAGGTCGTCCGCGCGCTCGGGGGAGTCTGCTTCGACAACCAAGCACGTGTTTGACACGGCCCCACGGTGGCCGGTCTGGCCCCCACATTCGGCCGTGGCGCGATGACCAACGACTGGGTCGACATCAAGAACGCCGACGTCATCCTGGTCATGGGCGGGAACCCCGCCGAGGCCCACCCGTGCGGCTTCAAGTGGGTCATCGAGGCGAAGGTGAAGAAGAAGGCTCGCCTCGTCGTGGTCGACCCGCGCTTCACCCGCACCGCCTCCGTCGCCGACCTCTATGCGCCCATCCGCCCGGGCACCGACATCGCCTTCCTGGGCGGAGTCATCCGCTTCCTCCTCGCCGGCGACAAGATCCACCTCGACTACGTGAAGGCGTACACGAACGCCCCCTTCCTCATCAACCCCAGCTGCGTCTTCGAGGACGGGCTCTTCACCGGCTACGACGGCGAGAAGCGCCGATACGACAAGTCGACCTGGATCTATCAGACCGACAAGGACGGCTACGCCAGGGTCGATCCGACGCTCTCCGACCCGAACTGCGTCTTCCAGCGGATGAAGAAGCACTACGAGCGCTACACGCCGGAGATGGTCGAGCGGGTCTGCGGCACCCCCAAGGACAAGTTCCTGAAGGTGTGCGAGCTCGTGGCGAGCACCGGCGTCCCGCACCGGACCATGACGAGCCTGTACGCGCTCGGCTGGACCCAGCACAGCGTGGGCTCCCAGAACATCCGCTCCATCGCCATGATCCAGCTCCTCCTCGGGAACATGGGCATGTCGGGCGGAGGGGTGAACGCACTGCGCGGCCACTCCAACATCCAGGGGCTCACCGACCTCGGACTTCTGTCGAACTCGCTCCCAGGGTACCTGACCCTCCCGAACGACGACGACGAGCAGCTGAAGACCTACCTGGAGCGGCGGACCTTGAAGCCGCTGCGCCCCGGGCAGCTCAGCTACTGGTCGAACTACCCCAAGTTCTTCGTGTCGCTCATGAAGTCCTGGTACGGCGCCGCGGCCACGAAGGAGAACGACTTCGCCTACTCCTACCTGCCCAAGGTCGATGCTCCCTACGACGTGCTGCGGGTGGTGGAGCTCATGAGCCAGGGCAAGGTGAACGGCTACGTGTGCCAGGGCTTCAACGCCCTCGCCTCCTTTCCCGACAAGCCCAAGGTGGCGGCCGGCCTCGCCCGCCTCAAGTACCTCGTGGTCATCGACCCCCTGGCCACAGAGACCTCGGAGTTCTGGCAGAACTACGGGGAGTTCAACGACGTCGACCCCGCCAAGATCGAGACCGAGGTCTTCCGCCTGCCTTCCTCCTGCTTCGCCGAGGAGGACGGGTCGCTCGTGAGCAGCGCCCGGTGGCTGCAGTGGCACTGGAAGGCAGCCGAGCCCCCCGGCGAGGCCAAGGGGGACCCGGAGATCGTGGGCGAGCTCTTCTCCCGGATCCGCCAGCTCTACGCCAAGGACGGGGGAGCGTTCGCGGATCCCATCCTCAAGCTCACCTGGAGCTACCGCATCACCAGCTCGCCCCATCCGGAGGAGCTCGCGCGCGAGTATAACGGCCAGGCGCTCGCCGACGTTCCCGACCCGAAGCAGCCGGGCGCCTTCCTCGCGCGGGCGGGCGAGCAGCTCGCGACCTTCGCGGTCCTGCAGGCAGACGGGACCACCGCCTGCGGCTGCTGGATCTTCGCCGGATGCTACACCCCCGCCGGCAACCAGATGGCCCGGCGCGACAACGCCGACCCGAGCGGGCTCGGGATCTTCCCCGCCTGGTCGTGGGCCTGGCCTGCCAACCGGCGCATCCTCTACAACCGCGCCTCCTGCGACCCCCACGGGACGCCGTACGACCCCTCCCGCAAGCTCATCTGGTGGAACGGCCAGAAGTGGGTGGGGAACGACGTCCCCGATTTCAAGGTCGACTCCGCCCCCGCGGAGGGGATGGACCCCTTCATCATGAACGCCGAGGGGGTGGCGCGTCTTTGGGCCCCGGCCATGGCGGAGGGCCCCTTCCCCGAGCACTACGAGCCCTTCGACACCCCGCTCCCGAAGAACCCGTTCGGGAAGGCGCTCAACAACCCGGCGGCCCGCGTCTTCCCCGGCGACGCCAAGGCCTTCGGGAAGCCGGACGAGTTCCCGTGCGTCGCCACCACCTACCGCCTCACCGAGCACTTCCACTTCTGGACCAAGCACGCTCGCATCCCCGCTGTGCTCCAGCCCCAGGCATTCGTGGAGCTGAGCGAGGGGCTCGCCAGAAAGAAGGGGCTGAAGAGCGGCGACCTGGTGGTGGTGAAGTCGAAGCGCGGCAGCCTCAAGGCGAAGGCGCTCGTCACCCGGCGGCTCCCCACCCTCGTCATCGAGGGAAAGGAGGTGGAGGTCGTGGGGCTCCCCATCCACTGGGGCTTCACCGGCCAGACCAAGAAGGGCTTCCTCACGAACACCCTCACCCCGCCTGTCGGGGACGCCAACATCCAGACGCCCGAGTACAAGGCGTTCCTGGTGAGCGTCGAGAAGGCCTAGGAGCGCGCCATGGCTCTCGAGACCCAGGACATCCGGGCGCGGTCGGCCACCACCACCTCCGTCCCCCCGAGCGCGCGCTCCTTCCAGCCGGAGGTGTCGAAGCTCATCGACCTCTCCCGCTGCATCGGTTGCAAGGCCTGCCAGTCGGCTTGCATGGAGTGGAACAACCTTCGCGACGTGGTGGGGACCTTCGAGGGGAGCTACACGAACCCGCCCGACCTCGACGACCAGTCGTGGACGGTGATGAAGTTCAACGAGACGGAGGTGAACGGGCAGTTCGCCTGGCTCATCTTCAAGGACGGCTGCCTGCACTGCACGGAGCCCGGCTGCCTCAAGGCCTGCCCCTCCCCCGGCGCCATCGTCCAGTACCAGAACGGCATCGTCGACTTCCAGCAGGACCACTGCATCGGCTGCGGCTACTGCATCGCCGGCTGCCCATTCAACATCCCGCGGCTGCGCAAGGAGGACAGCCGGGTCTACAAGTGCACGCTCTGCTCCGACCGGGTGGCGGTGGGGCTCGAGCCGGCCTGCATCAAGTCGTGCCCCACCCAGGCCCTCTCCTTCGGCTCGAGGCCGGAGATGCTCCTGCAGGCCGAGCACCGCCTCACTGACCTGCAGGAGCGCGGCTTCTCGCAGGCGGCCGTCTACAACCCGCCAGGCGTGGGCGGCACCCACGTCCTCTTCGTGCTGCCGCACGGAGACCGGCCCGAGGCCTACGGCCTGCCCAAGGATCCGAGGATCGGCCCCATGCTCGCCCTGTGGCGGTCGACCGTCGCCCGCAGCCTGGGAGTGCTCACCATGTTCAGCGTGCTCGTGGCCGGCATCCTCCACTACATGCGCCACGGGCCGCTCGAGGTCCCCGGCGAGGACGGCGAGGGAACGCCGGCGAAGGGGGGCCAGCCATGAGCGATCGCGGCGAAGACATCGTCCTGCCGGACGGCAAGATCCTGCGCCACGACAACCGCGAGCGCGTCGTACACTGGGCCATCGCCATCGCCTTCGTCTTCCTATTCCTCTCCGGGCTGGCGATGTTCTCCCCCTTCTTCTTCTGGCTCTCGCTCCTCTTCGGCGGCGGGCAGTTCATGCGTCTCGTCCACCCCTTCTGCGGCGTGGTCCTGGTGCTACTCTTCTACCCGTACGCCTTCAACCTGCGCGGGGACAATCGCTGGACCCAGGCGGACGCGAACTGGGTGGCGAACATGTTCGCCTACATGAAGAAGGGCGCGCACTTCACCGACACCGGCAAGTACAACGCGGGGCAGAAGCTCATGTACTGGTCGATGATCCCCATCATCGCGGTGCTGCTCGCGAGCGGGATCGTGCTCTGGCAGCCGTGGTTCGCCCCGAGCTTCCCTGCGCCCCTGCGCCGACTGGCCGGCCTCGTCCACGCTGCCATGGCCTTCGTGATGTTCGTCGGCATCGGCATCCACTGGTACGCCGCCTTCTGGACCAAGGGCTCCATCCAGGCGATGGTGCGGGGGACCGTGACGCAGGCCTGGGCCCGCTACCACCACCCCGGATGGTTCCGCCAGATCACGGGAAAGGATCCATGACGCTCCCGCCGCCCGAAGGCGTTCCGGGCGAGATCGTCTACCTCAGGCTTCCCCGTCCGGCGGAGTGCTTCGCGAGCCGCGCGCGGCGCTTCCGCGAGCTCGCGCCCGGCAACCCCATGAGCGAGTTCCTGGAGGCGCTCGGGACGCTCTCGGAGGCGCAGTCTCGGGCGGTCGCCGGCATCGGCGCCTCTCCCCAGTCCCGCGCGCTCCCGAGCGAGGTGCCGCTGCGGGCCACGAGCTGGAGGAGGGACGCCGACTGGCGCATCGCTCTCGAGGCCCTCCTCGGCGACCTGCGCCGCTCCTCCTGGCCGGCAGAGGCGGCGGCGGCGCTTGAGCGGCTCGCCCGCGCGACCCCCGACGAGCTCGAGCCGCTCGCTGACGGCATCCTCTCGGGGGCGCCTGCCGGCGCCGATCTCGCCCGCTCCCCCTTCGTCGCCGCCGCCCTGCAGGTCTACTTCACCGCGCTCGCGGCTCGGCTCCCCGCCGAGCTCGTCGCCCGGGCGCCCGCCGGCTGCCCGGTGTGCGGGTCGCCACCCGTGGCCGGCGTGGTGAGGGGCGACGACAAGCTCCGGTACCTCACCTGCTCCCTGTGCGGCTCCGAGTGGAACCTCCCGCGGGTCCAGTGCTGGCACTGCCGCGCCACCGGTGGGATCTCCTACCTGTCACTCGACTCGGGGAGCGCCGGGCTCAAGGCGGAGGCCTGCTCCTCCTGCGGCGCCTACCTGAAGCTCTTCTACCTCGAGTCGGCGCCCGGGGCCGACCCCACGGCGGACGACGTCGCCTCCCTCACCCTCGACCTCGTCGCCGCCGAGGAGGGCTGGGCGCGCAGCGGGGTCAACCTGTTCCTGCTCGGCGCCTCCGAGGGATAGCGGCCTTGCGCTGCCGCATCCCCGACCTGTCGCGGCGCTGCCCACGCTGCCTGTTTCCGCCGGACTCCTGCCTGTGCCCGGAGATCCCGCGCCTCGAGACCGCCACCCGCGTGCTCTTCGTGCGCCACGCCGCCGAGCGCACCCGCACCACCAACACCGGGCGATGGGCGGCCCTCGCCCTCTTGCGCTCGGAGCTGCTCGAACATGCCGTCCCCGGCGCGCCCCTCGACTCCTCCCGGATCTCCGCGGGGCGGGCGGCGGTGCTCTTCCCGTCCCCCGCGGGCGAGTTCGTGCCATCGCCGCGGCCCGAGACCCTGGTGGTGGTGGACGGCACCTGGGCCCAGGCGCGCCGCATGCTCCAGCGAATCCCGGAGCTGCGATCCCTCCCCCGCCTCTCTCTCGCCGCGCGCCCCGGGGACCGCCTGCGGCGCCCCACCGTGTCGGGCGGGATGTCCACCCTCGAGGCGGTGGCCGCTGCCCTCGACCTGCTCGGCGAGGGCGCCGCCGCGCAGGCGCTGGCCGAGGTCCACCGGCGCGCCGTCTCGCGCGCGCGCTCGCTGCGCTGCCTGGACGCGAGCGCGGCGTGAGGCCGCCCGCGCGAGGAGCGCGCCGTTCCCGGAGTGAGAGCCCTCTTGCCCAGCTCCTCGTCCCTCCCCCCCTTCTCCCCGGCCCGCTGGCTCCCCGGGCCGCACCTCGCCACGGTCTTCGCGAGCGTGGGTCGCCCGTGGCCACGCCCCCGCTACCGGCGCGAGCGCCTCGAGCTGCCGGACGGCGACTTCCTCGACGTGGACCGCACGGGCGCCGGCGAGCCCTCCCGCCCCGTCGTCCTCGTCTCCCACGGCCTGGAGGGGAGCTCGCGCGCCGCCTACGTGCGCGGGCTCGCCGCCCGGGCCGCCCGGCGGGGGTGGGCGGTCGCCGCCTGGAGCTTCCGAGGGTGCTCCGGCGTTCCGAACCGGCTCTTGCGCCAGTACCACTCCGGCGACACCGGGGACCTGGGACTCGTGGTGGAACGGCTCGCGGCCGAGTCGCCCGGGCGCCCCCTGCTCCTCTGCGGCTTCTCCCTGGGAGCGAACCAGATCGTGAAGTACCTGGGGGAGCTCGGCGACGCCGCTCCCCCGGAGGTCCGGGCCGCCGCGGGGATCTCGACCCCCTTCGACCTCGCCCAGTGCGCGCGCGCCCTTGACGGGCCGGGCTTCTGGCCTTGGCTCTACCGGGAGCGCTTCCTTCGGCGCCTGCGCCGCAAGGCACTCGCCAAGGCGGCAGCGCACCCTGGAGCGATCGACGCGCGGCGCGTGCGGCGGGCCACCACCTTCGCGAGCTACGACGCGCTCGTCACCGCCCCCCTGCACGGCTTCGCCGACGCCGAGGACTACTGGCAGAGGTCGAGCTCCGGCCCCTACGTGGCGGCGGTGCGCCGCCCGCTCCTGCTTTTGTCCGCCGACGACGATCCGCTCGTCCCTCGGGCGGCCCTTCCCGTCGCCGCCGCTGCGGCGAACGCCCGGGTGACGCTGGAGGTCACCTCCGGGGGAGGGCACGTGGCCTTCGTGGCCGGCCCGCCCTGGGCGCCCCGCTTCTTCGCCGAGGAGCGGGTCCTCGACTTCTTCGCCGGGGCGCTCGGGGAGGCACCCGGAGGACGGGGAGGGCCGAAGGGCTAGCCGGGGACGAGGAGAACCTTGCCCACGTTCTTCCGCTCCTGGATGCGCCGGTGCGCGTCGGCCGCCCGCGCGAAGGGGAAGACGCTGTCGACGCGGGGGTGGACCCGCCCCTGCTCGAAGAGCTCGAGGACCGCCCGGAGCTCCTCTCCCATGAGCTCGATCTCGCCCCAGAGGGCTCCCGGGTGGACTCCGGCGACGGCGCGGTTGTCGTTCACGAGCCGAAGCGGCGAGAAGCGCGGGATGCGGGCGAGCTGCCAGAGGATCCGGGGAAGGCTGCGCCGCTCCCCGGTGGCGAGGTTGGAAAAGCCGCAGGTCACGAGCAGGCCGGCGGGGCGCGGGAGCGAGTACCCCTTGCGCCAGTCCTTGCCCCCGAGCGGGTCGATGACCAGGTCCACCCTCTCCCGCCGGTCACCCTCCGCACCTCCGAAGCGTAGTCCTGCGCGCGGGGGTCGATGGGGTGGTGGCATCCGGCCTCTCCGATGGCGGCGTGCTTGGCCTCCGACGCGGTCCCGAGCACGGTGACCCCGGGAACGGTGCGGGCGAGCTCCAGCACCGCCATCCCCACGCCGCCACCGGCTCCGTGCACGAGCAGCGCCTGCTCCGGGCGCAGGTGGCCGAGCCGGAAGAGCACGTGGTAGGCGGTGAGGTAGTTCACCAGAAGCGCTGCCCCCGACTCGAAGGTCAGCCCCTCCGGCATCGGGAAGGCCTGGCGGGAGGGCACCGCCACCGCCTCGGCCTGGCAGCCGGCGGGCGCGAGCGCGAGGACGCGGTCCCCCGCCCGGACCGCGCCGCGACTCTACCACCCGGGACGCGGGCGGCCTCTGCGCGCCCGAGAAGGGATAAGGTGACCGAGAGCGCGCCGGGCGCGCCTAGACTCCCACCCCCGAGACCGAGGTCGAAAGCCCATGATGGATCCTCCGCCCGCTCAGCGAGACGTCGTCGCGAACGAGCTCCGCCACCACCTCCTCGAATGGGACGGCGGCGGGAGCACGACGGTGCTGTGCCTGCACGGGTTCCTCGACCTTTCCTGGGGCTTCGCCTCGGTCGCGCCGGCATTCGCCCGAGCCGGCTACCACGTGGTCGCCCCCGACTTCCGGGGGCACGGGGACAGCGATCGCGTCGGCCCGGGCGGCTACTACTACTTCATGGACTACGTGCACGACGTCGCGGACCTCGTCGAGCAACTGGCCCGCGAGCGGCTCGCCATCGTCGGCCACTCCATGGGCGGATCCGTGGCCGCGCTCTACGCCGGCGCCTTTCCCGACCGCGCCGCTAAGGTGGTGGCGATGGAGTCCATCCACGTCCTCGAGGCCAAGGACGAGGACCTGCCCCGCCGCGCCGTGGAGTGGATCCTGGGCGTCCGCCGGGCGCGGCAGCGCGGAGCGCGGGCGCTTCCCTCCGTCGAGGCGTGCGCGGACCGCATCCGGCGCTTCGATCCGCGCTGCCCCCCGGACGTGGCGCTCTTCCTCGCCGAGCGAGGCACCCTGCCGGTCCCCGGCGGTCGCGCGTTCAAGCACGACCCGGTCCACGTCACCCGCGGTCCCGCCCCCTACCGCCTCGCCCAGGCGAAGGCGTTCTGGCGCGCCATTCGCTGCCCGGTGCTCCTTCTCGAGGCAGAGGAGAGCGAGATGCCCCCGCCCCCGGACATGGAGGAGCGCGTCGCCTGCTTCCACCGCGCCCGCCGCCGCTGCATCGCCGGAGCGGGTCACATGATGATGCGCCACCAGCCGGACCGGGTGGCGCGGGCGGTGCTCGACTTCCTCGCGGAGCCCTGACCGCCTCGGCCAAAGGCCTCACCCGCCGCCCCGCCGGCTGGCCTCGAGCGCTTGCCCCAGGGCCTCCTGCCGCCTCCACTGGCCGCGCGCCCTCCCCCGCGAGGCCAGGCGCTCGAACTCGAGCCGGGTCTCCCGGTCGAGCGCCCCCGGCGGCTCCCCCTGCCACGGGGTCCCGGGGAGCGGCAGGAAGGCGTGGCCGTGAATCTCGGCTCCCAGGTCGGAGAGCTCTCGCATGAGCCGCCGCGTCTCCCGGGCGTCGCCGGCCGACTCCCCGGGGAGCCCGAAGATGAGATCCACCTTCGCCCCGAACCCGGACTCCAGGGCGAGCCGCACCGCCCCCCGCACGTCCTCGACTGTGTGACCGCGGCGACAGGCGGCGAGCATTCGCTCCGAGCCCGACTGCGCCCCGAGGACCAGGTGGTCGTTCGCCACGAACCGGCGCAGCAGGGCGAGCGCCGGCGCCGTCACCTGCTCCGGGCGGACCTCGGAGGGGAAGCTCCCCAGGAACAGCCGGCCCGCGGGCCCGGCCGCCTCCCGCGCTCGAGACAGCAGCTCCTCGAGCGCGGCGAGGTTCGGGGCACCGTCCTCCGACCCGTAGGCGAGTGCACTCGGCGAGAGAAAGCGCACGTCCCTCATCCCTTGGTGCGCCATCGCCCGGACGTAGCGCTCCACCACCCGAGCGGATCGGTGGCGCACCCGTCCGCCGTGGAGGTGGGTCGTCTGGCAGAAGCGGCAGGCGTGGGCGCACCCGCGGGTGATCTCGATGGGCCCGAAGCGGCGCAGCCGGAGCGCGAAGGGCGGGACGGCGTCCAGATCCACGGCTGGCATCGCCGGACCGCGCTCGAGCCTCCCTTCCCGCATCCAAGCGAGCCCGGGACCGCGCGGCTCGGCGCCGGCCGCTACCCGCAAGAGGAGGCGGGGGAGCGAATGCTCTCCCTCCCCCAGGGCGACGAGGTCGAAGCCCGCCTTGAGGGTGCCGAGCGGGTCCGCCGTCGGGTGCGGTCCTCCCGCGACGTGCAGCACCTCGCCGCCGCTCGGGAGGTTGCCGCGCGCGCGGGCGGCCTCCCGGAAGTCGGCAGAGGACAGGGACCACCCCACCACCACCGGGCCCCGCGCCCGCGCCTCGCCGACGGCCGCCTCGAGCGCCGCGAAGTCCGCCACCACGACCGGAAGGGCGCTCGCCCCAGGGTGCTCCTCTACCGCGCCGGCGAGCACGGCGATGGCCGCCCGGCCGGGTCGGGCGGCGAGGACGAGCGCGACGCCTTCTTTCGCCACCCCTCCCCCTACCGCACCCGGAGCCCCTCGGGGAAGACCGCCCGGTCCCTCAGGAACTCGCCGGAACCGCCGCCGGCCGCATCCGGGAGGTCACCGCCACCATCGCCAGGAGCAGGGCGATCCCGAGGAAGGTGAGGAGCGCGTCGAAGCCCAGGGCACCGCGCGCCCCGGCGGCGTGTGCCCAGCCGCCCCCGAGGCCACGAAATTCGCTCGCCCACCCGTCGAGGGCGGTGACGTAGCTGATGGCCAGGTTCGACGTGGCGACGAAGAGGGCGTAGTTCGTGGCCACCGCGGCGCCCGCCCCCACCACCTCCAGCACCATGCCGGCCCAGGTCGCGAAGGCGATGCCGTTTGCGAAGTTGTAGGCGAGCACTCCCCACACGTAGGTCGTCGGCGACGTGGGCGCCGCCAGCATGGCGAGCGCCGTGAGCGCGGTCACGCCCCCGGCCAGCGCGTAGGCGAGGCGCCGGTTCATCCGCTCGGCCAGGAAGCCCCCGAGGAGCGAGCCGAGCGCCCCGGCGAGCCCTCCGCCGATTCCGTTCACCACCTCCACCACCTCCTGGCTCGCCCCGTACTCCGGTGCGATCCCGGAGAAGAGGTTGGTGAGCGCGCCGCAGCCCACCGGCGCCAGGCTGATGAGCAGTCCGGTGAACCCGGCCCGGCTCCGGGCGGTGCGCCACAGGTCGGAGAGGATCGAGGCGGCTCGCAGGGCCAGGGCGCGCAGGGCGCCGTCCGCGGCGGCGATGGCCGCGTCGACGCGGCGGGGCTCGAAGATAGGGAGAGCCGCGGCTCCGGAGGCGACGACGACTCCCGCCAGCACCCCCCCGGCAACGTTCGGGGAAGTGTGCGAGGCGAGCCAGAGGGCGAGCGCCCCGAGGAGGCCGGTTCCTCCGACGTTGCTCGCCATGTAGTAGCCGGCGGCCTTGGCCTTGTCCTTCTCGTGGGTGGTAACGGCGACGAGGGCGTTGAGAGCGGCGTGGCCGGTGGTGGCCGTCACCTGGGCGGCGGTGAGGAGGGCGGTGTAGAGCCAGAGGTGGTCGACGAGGCCCGGGAGCACGGAGAGCACGGCGAGCAGGGTCCCGGTGCCAGCCGCCATCGCGAGGTACCAGAGCTTGCGGTGGGAGCCGATGTCGAGGAGCGGCACCCAGAGGACCTTGATGGCGTGCGGGAGGAAGGCGGTGGCGGAGAGCGCGCCGATCTGGGCGAGGGAGATGCCGCGCGCGGCGAGCCAGAAGGGGACGGCGACCGAGAGATACCCCACCGCCGCCCCGTAAGGCAGGTCGAGGAGCAGGTAGAGCGCGGGCGGGGTGAAGCGTTGCGGCGGCTCGACATGCTCGCTCATGAACGCCCTTCCCGGCGGGCGAGCCAGGCGGCGAGTGCGGGGCCGATCCGCTCCCACAGGGCGATGTCGAGGCGCAGCCGCTCCAGGGTCTGCGCCAGGCCCTGGCGCGCCGCGGCCACCGGATGCGCCTCGAAGAAGGCCTCCGCCTCTTCCAGGTCGCGTCGCTCGGTGAGCGAGCCGAGAGCCTCCACCACGCGCCGGAGGATGAGGGGAGCCTCCGCCACCCGCTCCTGGAAGGGACCCCAGCGCTCGCGCAGGAGGCGGAAGAACCCCTGCGCCGCCGCCCGGTTTCCGAGCAGCCCGGCGGCGAAGGAGGCGAGGTCCTGCAGCGGCACCGCGTCGCCGAAGGGCATCTCCTGCGCCCTCGAAACGAGCGAGGGATCCTCGAAGAGCGACAGGCCGAAGAGGTAGCGGCGCTTGTACGCCGGGTCCTTCTCCTCGCGGTAGAGCCGCTCGAGCTCCGCGAAGCGCCGCGCGTCCCCTTCCCGCGCGGCCACGGCGACGGCGGCGTCGTGGAGGTTCGGCTCGAGGGCCGCTCGATCGCCGGCCAGGTAGCGATCGAGCCGGGCGCGCGCCTCGCCCATGATCTCCGGCTCCCGGGCCACCACGGCGAGCCCGCGCAGGAGCGCCGCCCGCAGGAGCCTCGCCTCGTCGTCCTCACCCGCCTTGCCCACGAATCCGACGTCCTGGAAGGAGGGGCGCAAGAGCACTGCGGCGAAGCGCCGAAGCCGCGCCCGGGCATCGTCCCCTGGCAGCCGGTGCTCCATCACCGCCAGCCGGCTCACGAGCTCGTCCACGACCGCCCGGTCCCTCTCGCCCGCCAAGGCGACGAGGAAGTCCAAGAACTCCTCCGCACGGCGCGCGCCGGCCCGCACCAGCGCCCATTCGTCGGAGAGGAGCGCCACCCGCTCGGCGGCACCGAGCTCGGCCACGTGCCTGGAGAGTGCGGCCAGGCCCTCCGCACCGTGGTCCACTCGATAGAAGCCCGAGGCGCCGCCGTTGCCGAAGACCCAGCGCACCTCCCCAACCGCCTCGAGCGCCACCTCAGCGTCGGCGGAGCGGACGAGCACCCGCTGCTCCCGGGCGCCGCGCCCGTCGGCGAAGCGCAGGACCAAGGGCACCGGCCAGGTCCCCGGCGCCTCGGCGCCAGGCTCGGAAAGGAAGCGCCTCTGCGAGACGCGCACAACGCGGCCGGTGCGCTTGAGGGCCACGAGGGGGAAGCCCGGCTGCCGGATCCAGGCGTTCGCGAGGTCGAGCACCGGCTCGCCGGTGGACTCCTGAAGGGCGTCCCACAGGTCGTCGGCGGCGGCGTTGGACCGCGCGAACCGCCGCATGTAGAGGCGGATTCCCTCCCGGAAGGGGGACTCCCCCAGGAAGCCCTCGAGCATTCGCAGCACCGCCCCGCCCTTCTCGTAGGTGATGACGTCGAAGGCCTCCCCCATGTCCTCCGGGCTCCTCACCTCCGCCCGGATGGGGTGGGTGGAGCGGAGCGCGTCGAGCTGCAGCGCCGCGCCCTTCCCCTGGTCGAAGTCGAGCCACATCCGCCATTCCGGGTGCCAGCCGTCCGCGACCTTGTAGGCCATCCAGGTGGCGAAGGACTCGTTCAACCACAGGTCGTCCCACCACCGCATCGTCACCCAGTTTCCGAACCATTGGTGCGCGAGTTCATGGGTGATCACCTCCACCACCCGCTTCTTCACCGGGAGAGCGGCGGTCTCCGGCGAGAGGAGCAGGGCCGCTTCCCGGTACACCACCAGGCCCGCGTTCTCCATGGCGCCGAACTCGAAGTCCGGGACCCCCACCTGGTCGAGCTTGCCGAAGGCGTAGGGGATCCCGAAGTAGTCCTCGAGCCGGGGAAGCACCGCCAGGGCGGCCTCCTGGGCGAAGGCGGTGAGATCGACCTTCTCCGGGACCGACCAGGTGCGGACCGCGACCGGACCGGCCGCGCCGGGCGAGGAGGAGGCGAGAGGGCCCACCACCAGCGCCACGAGGTACGTGGGAAGCGGCGGGGTTTCCTCGAAGGAGACCACCACCC
>DATJZG010000136.1:0-30298 GCA_035499295.1 Anaeromyxobacteraceae bacterium | reverse complement strand
CCGGTGTTCGCCACCAGGCAGACGATGGCCGCCATCATGGGGTCGTAGCCCAGCCCCACCAGGATGCTCGCCGGGATGGCCACCGGGGCTCCGAAGCCGCAGATGGCCTCGAGGAAGGCGCCGAACCCGAAGCCGATGAGGAGGGCCTGCGCGCGCCGGTCGACCGTGAGGTTCGCCATGGCGCCCTGCATCTTGTCCATCCAGCCGGTCGCCTTGAGCGTGTTGTAGACGACGAGCGCGCCGAAGGGGATGTACATGATGGGGAAGAGGCCGAAGAGCGCTCCCTGGACGGCGGCGAGCAAGGTGAGCTTGGCCGGAAACCCGAACCAGAGGATGGCGACGAGCACCGTCACCGCCCACGCGGCCGGCGCCACCTTCACGGCTGGTTTCATGAGCAGCGGGAGCCCGATGAGGAGCACGAAGAGCGGTAGTGACGCGGCGAACGCGGCGAGCATGTTCATCTCCCTCCCCCGGCGGCGGCCGAGCGGAGCGAAGCACAGCGTTTCGCTACGCGTTAGGCAAGCGCAACGTGCACCGTCCGGCTCCCGCGCCTCCGACGGCGCTTGTGCCGGATCAAGCGATCCCCGAGCGTCGGGGGCGCTCCCGGCATCTCTCCTGGCTCGACGGAGGGAGGTGCGCCGCCGCAACGCCCCGAGCGACCCTCCCGGCATCGCGCAAAAGGACGAGCGCCGCTCGCGGGGTCGCCTCGAAAGCAGGGGCATGTCGCGCCGACGCGCCGCGCCACCCCGTGAAAAACGAGATTTGCCCACCATGCGGGGCGTAGCAACCGCCGGGTGGGAGGCACATACTCACCTGCAAGGAAGCGCGGCCCCACACGCAGCGACTGCGCGCGTCGGGAAATCGAAGCCCGCTTCCGACCGCCGAGCGCTCCTCAGCTGAGCGCTCGGCTTTTTTTCGTGTTCGCGAGCGGCGTGGACCGCGCCGGGGAGCGAAGCCACGGAGCGCCGAGCTCGAGGCGCGGCCCCGAGGAAGGCTCCACTGCCCGCCGAGCTACTTCGCCGCGGGGGCGGCCGGAGCCTCCGGCTTCGAAGGCGCGGGCGGCGGCAGGGTGGGCGCGCCCTTCGCCCAGGTGCCTCCCGCCTTTCCGCACTCCTTCTTCGTCTTCGAGACCTCCTTGCCCTGCACCTCGCAGTGGTGTGTCTGCGGCGTGCCGCCCTTGGTGCCCTCGGCGGCGAGGGCGGGGGCGGCGAGGACGAGGGCGGCGGCGAGTGCGGCGATCGAGGTCTTCATCGGCTTCTCCCGGCAGTGAGGGTTCCGCCTCGCTTCTAATGGAGGAGGGGCCGGCGCGGCAACCGCACCGCCCCGGCGCGGCGGGCGTCTCCGGTCGCCGGCCGGGGCCGAGGAGGTCGCGTGTCCGGCGAGGGAGCCGGCTGTGGGCCTGCGCGCACAGTGGGGGAAATCCCACATCGGCGGTCGCCGGGCCGATCGCTAGACTCGGGGCTCGCCGAAGGAGGTCCCATGGACAGGGGGCTCGCCTCGATCTTCGTCGCCCTTGCCGTCGCCGGCTGCGCCGGGGGCGGGGCGACCGCAACCGCGCCCGCCCCGGGCCTCGTCACCTCCATCTCCAAGGACGGGGTCACCTGGACCTTCGCGAGCCCGGTGCGGGCCGGCCAGTTCGTGAACGGCGACTGGTGGGTGCTCGGTCCCGTCACGGTCACCGCCATCGACCCGGCGCCCATGACGGCCGCCCCCTACATGAACGGGTCGGTCCTGAACCTGCCGACGTCGAACGGCAAGAGCGGCTTCGACCAGCGGCTGAACGACGGCACCGACGAGTCGTGGTGGTTCGACGCGACGCTCCGCTCCTACCCTCCCCTCTCCCTCCGGGCGGGCGACGCGCTCGTGTCCTCCATCAGCCTCTCCCAGGTCCACTCGGTCCCCGAGGTGATGCGCTCCGGGGACATGAGCGCCAGCCCGGTCGCGAGCGTCTCCGTCCTCACCGTTCTCTCCGCGGTCCCGCCGGCAGACGCCTTCCGGCCGTCCTACTGCGACCGCGGCCAGACGCTGCGCCGGGCGGGGAGCCTGCAGCGCGACCTGTTGCCCTCGCTCCCGCCCCCGACCTCCTCCGCCACCCCGCCCCTCTCGGTGTTCGAGGACTGGTTCCGCCGGCCCTGGATCGACACCAACCCCTTCCTCTTCGACGCTCCCGCGCTCTACATGCCGAGCTACGGGCAGCACATCGCCTTTGCCGACTCGTACGTGGGGCTGCTCCTCGCCCTCGACTTCTCGGCCTCCGAAAAGGTGGCGCTCACGAACTACTTCGTCCAGTACGGCATCGACCTCTACGGCTGCCTCCAGGCCGGCGTGGGCTGGCCGGCCTTCGGGGGCCACCGCAGCGGCAGGAAGATGCCCATCCTCTTCGCCGGCCTCCTCCTCGGCGACGAGGGGATGAAAGGCGCCTCCGCCGCCTACCCCAACCAGTTCGGCGAGGACATGCAGACCGTCTACGTCTCCCAGATCCCGGGGGGCTACACGGTCGCCTGGCAGGGTGCCACCGTCATCTACGGCGGGCACTACGGCGTCCTCGACGGCGGAACGCCGGTCAGCCCCGGCATGTACGGGCCCTACGAGCAGCTCCAGCCCAAGGACTGGCCCCTCTACACTCCCACCGAGCAGATCGGGGAGGCCTACCGGCGCTGCTGCACGTCGGTGTCGTGGGTGGGCGAGGCGCTGGCGGTGGAGATCCTCGGCGGCCGGGATCTCTGGGGCCACCCCGCCTTCTTCGACTACGTCGACCGCTGGATGACCGAGAACGATGCCCAGGCAGTGGCCGACATCCTGGCCCAGTCCGGCTTCGACTACAGCGCCGACTGGGAACGTCAGGGCCAGACCGAGTACTGGCTCCAGGGGGAGTTTCCCCAGTACTCCTTCGTCGACGACATGTGGCACGCCTACCGCTCGAGGTACTGAGGCGGGTGCCGCGGCCCCCGGCTACGCGGCGGAGGAAGCCCCGCCGGCGAGCACCACGCTCTCCACCACCCGCCGCTCCGCCGGGTGGTCGAGTCGCCGCAGCGCCTCGCCGGGGGTGAGCCACTCGAGGCGGTCGACCTCGTCGCTCGGGCGGAACCGCCCACCCCGGACGGCCATGTGCCAGAACAGCACGAGCTTCGGCGCCCCGTTCGCGGGGTAGAGCGCGAATCCGGCGAACTCCTCGATCCGCGCCTCGCAGCCGGTCTCCTCGGCGACCTCGCGGAGCGCGGCCGCCATGAAGGACTCGCCCTCCTCGAGGCGTCCCTTCGGCAGGGACCAGTCGCGCTTCTTCGGCCGGTGGATGACCGCGAGCTTCCGCCCGTCGGGGTCGTCGCGCCAGACGAGACCTCCCGCCACCCACTGCAGGGCGTCCGCGCGCCGCTTCTTTCCGGACCGGGCCATCCCGAGATCCCCATGGTAGAGGCTAGCGGCCGGGAAGGAAGTTCCGCGACGACCGTTCGCGAAGATTTCGGCGGATCGTCACCTTCCCCTCACGAACCAGGCACCGGAACCCACACCGGCGGCGGGCCCGCGAGCGGCGAGAGGCGAGCGACCGGGGTTGCACCCCGGAGATCAGCAGGGCGCCCGCAGGTAGGCGAAGCGGATTCCGCTCTGGAGGTAGTCCTCGACCGTCTCCAGCGCCGTCGCCTCGCGCATCCAGCGCGGGCCGGTCTCCGCGAGCCGGGCCTCGATGAGGGCCGAGATCCAGGCAAAGCCGTGCTCCCGCACCCGCTCGCGCAGGAGGTCGAGGACCATCGCCTCCACCTCGGCGCGGTTGCGGAGGAGCGGCGAGACCGCCATCGCCTGGAGGTAGAAGGTGTCGTTCTCGCCGTAGCGAGGGTCGTCCCGCACCCCCACCTCGTCGTGGTTCTCGAGGGGGCTCCCGAGCGCGTAGGCCACGAGCCGCTGCGAGACCCGGTCGCGCAGCGCCACCCCGCACGCCCCGGGGTTGGCCATGGTCGAGGCGAGCGTCTCGGCCGAGTACTGCAGGAGCGGCCGGCGCCCGGCCCGGAGCACGTCGGGCGGGTAGAGCGCCAGGTTGCCGTAGCGCTCGACCTCCACCGCTGCGACCTGGGGCATGAGCCCCTCCGGGTCCCCGGCCAGGTCGACGGCCTGGAGCGTGGCCGGCCGCGCCTCGAGCGTGCCGACGCGGATCTCCGGCCCCGCCACGGACGGCGAGGCCCTCCCGCCGACGAGGTCCTCCACCGCGCGGCGGAGCAGCTCGAGCGCCTCCCCGATCGCTCCCGGCTCCATGTCGTAGCGCGGGTAGAAGCGGAGGGCCCGCTCGCCGGCGGGCAGGAGGATGAGCCCGCGGCGGAAGGCGCGATCGCGGAGCCATTCGCGCCAGTCGGACCTCACCACGTCGAAGGCGAGCAGGCACCCGGCCCCTCGGACGTTCTGCAACAGCCCCCGGTAGTCCTTGGCGAGCCGCTCGAGCCCCTCCCGCGCCAGGGCTCCCGTGCGCCGCACCCGCTCCAGGTCGAGCTTGCGGAGGAAGGCGAGCAGCCGGACCATGCCCACCGAGTCGCCCTCCCAGGTGGTGTTGAACTTCTTCTCCTCCTGGAAGAAGGTGGCGAGCTCCTCGCTCACGAAGAGGATTCCATTCTGCGCCTTCTTCGCCCACATCACCGCGTCCGGGGGGCTGGGCAGGTCGAAGAGGTCGTGCGCCCAGAGCCTACCGGCCGCGCCCCAGCCGGTCTGGACCTCGTCGAAGAGGAGGGGGACGTCGTAGACGCGGGTGAGGAGCCGCAGGCGCTGGAAGAAGTGGGCCGAGGCGAAGCGAAGGCCGCCCTCCCCCTGGATCGGCTCCACCAGTACCCCGGCGGCCCGCTGCGCCCGGCGCAGCGAGTCGGCGTCGGCGAGGCGGCGCCGCTCCTCCACGAACGCCCGCACGCGCGCCGACCGCTCGGCCGCGTCCGCCGGCAGGCGGGAGAGGAGCTCGTCGCACGCCGCCAGCAGGCTCCGGAACTGCTCCCTCTGCCTCGGGGCGCCCGGCGAACGCCCGGTGACGAGGAGCGTCCACACCTGCTCCAGGCTCTTCTCGTCGCGGCGCCGGGTTCGCGAGGGCGACCGCGGATCCTCCACCGGGAAGGACGCGTGGGGCCAGTCGAACGTCGGGAACCCCAGGCGGGCCCGCTTGCGCTGGGTGGCGGCGAGGCTTCCCAGCGTCCGCCCGTGGAAGGCGCCGTCGAAGGAGACGATGAAGA
This sequence comes from Anaeromyxobacteraceae bacterium, assembly GCA_035499295.1. GTDB lineage: Bacteria > Myxococcota > Myxococcia > Myxococcales > Anaeromyxobacteraceae > DATJZG01. The sequence continues at coordinate 25,100 of DATJZG010000136.1, read as the reverse complement.
GTCCCTGCCCCGGGGTCGGCCCCTCCCTGGGAGCGCCCGCCGGATCGGCGCTCCGGGTCTTCACGCGGTTGAGCAGGACCGCCTTGATGGCGTTCTCCACCGCCTCCGCCCCGGTGTTCACGACGAAGTGGCGGGGCGTGCCCGCCGGCGCCACGCCGTCGAGGGCGGCCTTGAGCTCGAGCGAGAGGGCCGTCTGGTACTCCGAGTGAGCGGAGCGTCCCACCGCGTAGGGCAGGCGGCGGAGCACGGCCGCCACCATGTCCGGCTCGTTCTCCCCGAAGGGCTGGGAGGCGATGAGAGCGCCGAGGTCCAGGAACCGAAACGGCTCTCCCGCCGCGTCCCGGTCCAGGGTGGCGAGGTAGGGGCCGGAGCTCTCGGCTGGATCGAACGCCACCGGGAGGGAGTAGAAGAGGCCGTTCGACGCCGCCTCCAGGGCCGCCCTCGAGGCCGGGAGCGCCTCCGCCACCGCCTCGGTCAGCGGACGGTCGGGCTCGAGGAGGACCTCGGGGACGCGGGAGCGAAGCTCGCCGGCGCGGTAGCGCGCCTCCAGGCTCTCCGCTCTCTCGCCGAACCGGCGAGCCGCCGCGAGCGCCTCCTCGAGCGGCCTCAGAGGAACCTCTCAGTGCCGCCGGCCCTCGGCGCCCCGCGCGCGCCGGGATCGCTCGGGCCGCGGGTGCCCGCCGCCTTCATGGACTGTGCGTCACGAGGGCGCTCCATGGTCCTGCTCTCCGGTTGAAGCACGGCCGGGGAGGGGTGTAGCGTACCTCCCGGTCTTCGCCAACCCCATGGAGAGGGCGCGGCGCACCGGCTGGGCGGGCGCCGCGTGCGGGCTCGCGGGAGCGTTCGTCACACGACGTTCACATCCTGCGCGCCGTTTCGGACTACCGTCGAGCCTGGGCTCGCGGGCCTTTCCCATGCGGCGAGCGGAGCCCCCGCTCCCTGCCGCGGGCGGAGCCGGCGGGGCGCCGGGCGCCCGCCCGGAGGAACGGAGGGGAGGATGCCCTGGGCCGGGAGCACCATTCCGAGGCGGTTCGGGACGGCGCGCCGGAGCGGGGCGACGAACGGTCCCTCCGAGCTCCTCGTCAAGGCGGCGCGCCTGGACGCGGCGAGCGTCCTCTCCGATCTGAAGAGCGGCCCCGCCGGGCTGACGCAGGAGGAGGCCGAGCTTCGCCTCGAGCGGCACGGGCCGAACGTGGTCGCCAAAGACGAGGGGGCGGGGCGGGTCAAGCTCCTGCTCAAGGCGCTCGTCAATCCGCTCGTCGTGCTGCTCTCGCTGCTCGCCACCATCTCGCTCCTCACCGGGGACGCGCGGGCGGCCATCGTCATGGCGGCGATGGTGGTGCTGGGCGTCTCGCTGCGGTTCGTGCAGGAGTCCCGAGCCGACACGGCGGCGAAGAAGCTCCGGGCCATGATCAAGGTGATGGCGACCGTGCTCCGCGACGGGAAACCGCGCGACGTCCCGCTCGCCGACCTGGTGCCTGGAGACGTGGTCACTCTGTGCGCCGGGGACATGTTCCCGGCCGACGTGCGCCTGCTGGCGGCGAAGGACCTCTTCGTCATCCAGGCGACGCTGACCGGCGAGTCGATGCCGGTGGAGAAGGTCGACGTCCCCGAGCCGCCCGATCGCACCTCGGCGCTCGAGCTCCGCAACATCGGCTTCCTCGGCACCAGCGTCGAGACCGGGACCGGCGCGGCCGTCGTGGTCTCCACCGGGGAGCGCACCTACCTGGGCGCGCTGGCCCGCGCCGTCGTCGGGGAGCAGGTGCAGACCGCCTTCGACAAGGGGGTGGCGCGCTTCACCTGGCTCATGATCCGGTTCATCCTCGTCATGGTCCCGCTGGTCTTCGTGATCAACGGGCTGACGAAGGGCAACTGGCGCGAGGCCTTCTTCTTCGCGCTGGCGGTGGCGGTGGGCATGACGCCGGAGATGCTCCCCATGATCGTCACCGTCTGCCTCACCAAGGGCGCGCTGCTCATGGCGCGCAAGAAGGTGATCGTCAAGCGGCTCCACTCCATCCAGAACCTGGGCGCGATGGACGTGCTCTGCACCGACAAGACCGGGACCCTGACCGCCGGCCAGGTCGTCCTGGAGAAGCACTGCGACGTCGAGCTGCAGGAGGACGACGAGGTCCTGGTCCTCGCCTACCTCAACAGCCACTTCCAGACGGGCCTCAAGAACCTCCTCGATCGCGCCATCCTGGCGCATACCGGCGTGAACGAGCGGATCCGCATCCCGGACCACCGCAAGGTCGACGAGATCCCCTTCGACTTCAGTCGCCGGCTGATGTCGGTGGTGGTGGAGCGGCCCGACGGGACCCACCGCCTCATCTGCAAGGGCGCGCCCGAGGAGGTGTTCCGCCGCTGCACCCAGTTCGAGTACGGGGGCGAGCAGCTTCCCATGGAGCGCGTGCTCCTCGAGGATCTGCGCCTCGAGCACGACAAGCTCAGCGCGGACGGGTTCCGGGTACTCGCCATCGCCTACCGGGACTTCGCGCCCAAGGCGACCTACTCCAAGGCCGACGAGGCCGAGCTGGTGCTGCGCGGCTACGCCGCCTTCTTCGACCCGCCCAAGGACAGCGCTCGCCCCGCCCTCGAGGCCCTCTACGGGCACGGGGTGGGCACCAAGGTCCTCACCGGGGACAGCGACGCCGTCAGCAAGAAGATCTGCCGCGACGTGGGCATCCCCGTCGGCAGGGTCCTCCTCGGTCACGAGGTGGAGGCGATGACGGACGCGGAGCTGGAGGTGGCGGCAGAGGAGGTCACGCTCTTCGCGCGCCTCGCCCCCAACCACAAGCAGCGGATCGTGAAGGCGCTGCAGCGCCGCGGGCACGTGGTCGGCTTCCTGGGGGACGGGATCAACGACGGCCCCGCCCTGCGCGCCGCCGACGTGGGCATCTCGGTGGACTCCGCGGTCGACATCGCCAAGGAGTCGGCGGACCTCATCCTCCTGGAGATGAGCCTCATGGTGCTCGAGGAGGGGATCCTGGAAGGCCGCAAGGTCTTCGCCAACATCCTCAAGTACATCCGCATGGGCGCCAGCTCCAGCTTCGGCAACATGTTCAGCGTGGTGGGCGCGAGCGCGTTCCTCCCATTCGTGCCCATGGCGCCCCTGCAGATCCTGACCAACAACCTGCTCTACGACTTCTCGCAGGTCCCCATCCCCACCGACAACGTCGACCCCGAGCAGATCGCCCGCCCGCGCCCCTGGTCGATGGAGCAGATCACCAGGTTCATCCTCTTCATCGGGCCCTGCAGCTCCGTCTTCGACTACAGCACCTACCTGCTCATGCTCCTCGTCTTCCAGGCGAACGAGCCTTCCCGCGCCTCCCTCTTCCAGACCGGCTGGTTCGTCGAGTCGCTCCTCACCCAGACCCTCATCATCCACGTGATCCGCACCAACGGGGTCCCCTTCATCCAGAGCCGCGCCAGCATGCAGCTCACCCTCACGAGCGCCCTCATCATGGCGGTGGGCGTCTGGCTCCCCTTCTCGCCCTTCGCCTCGGCCCTGGGCTTCACCGCCCTCCCCCCGCTCTACTGGCCGCTGGTGGTGGCGACCCTGTTCCTCTACGTGCTCCTCACCCAGGCGGTGAAGATGTGGCTGTTGCGGAGGGCCTGGATCTAGGGCGGGGCCGGCCCGGCGAGCCGCGGGTCAGCGGCGGACGGCGAGGGTCTCGCGAAGCTCCTCCCCGGTCTCCGGGTCGGATCCGACGAGCTCGACCGAGCGGACCGCGGGGAAGAGCCCTCCGCCGACCTCGACGAAGATGGTCCGCAGGAGCGCCTCGCGGCCGTCGATCGCGACCATCGCGACGAAGCAGCCGTGGTGCGATCGGATCGACACCGCCCGGCGGGGCTCGGCCTTCAAGGCCACCACCGCGACGTCCGCGGTGGCCCGGCGCAGCTCCACCCCGTAGGCGAAGCTCCGCTCCAGGCCCGTCAGCTCCTCCCGGCGCCCGTCCTCCGCCAGCATGAGCCAGACCGGCCGGAGGGGTTCGGCGGGGTCGAGGGCCCCGGCGGGTGCGGCGTTCACCTCGTAGAGGACGACGTTGGCGTTGGTGCTCCGCTCGAGGCGGAAGAGCTCCGCGGCGCAGGCGGATCGCCCGTCCGCGCCCAGCACCGCCGCCACCATCGCCGCCGCCCACCCGAACACGTGCTTGCACCTTGAAGGGGACGGGTGACGGGGCTGCGGCGCCGGCGTGAACTCTCGCCAACCTGTGTCGGTTCTCCCGGTAGACTCCTCTCGATGGAATCCCCCTGGCCGGTCCTGGAGTCCCTGGCCGACGAGGCGGCGGCCGTCGCCGCGCTCCCGGCCAGCGGCCCCCTGCCCGTGCGAGCGGTCGTCGTCGCGAGCGAGCGGCACGCCCACGCGCTGCGGCGGGCGCTCGTGAAATTGGGCCACCGCGGCATCCTTGCCGGGACCCGCTTCGTGGACCCGGCAACCCTCGCCAGCGAGATCCTCGTCGCGGCGGGGTGGGACTTCGCCCCCGGCGAGGAAGAGCTCCGGCCGGCACGCTTGCTCGCTCTCATCCAGGAGGGGCTTCCGCTCGAGCACTTCGACCTCGAGCTCCTGCGCTCCACGCCCGGCTGGCCCGAGGCCTTCGACGGCGTCATCGACGACCTGGAGGAGGCTGGTCTCGACCCGGAGCGCATCCCCTCGCACACGCCCCACTGGAGCGACATCCGGCTCCTCTGGAGAAGGCTCGACCGCGACGCGGGCCGGAGCTGGACCTCGGCGCGCATTCTCCGCGAGGCGACCGCGCTCCTTCGATCCGGGGCCGGGACCGAGACCGGTCCCATCCTCGCCGCGGTGACGGGGCGCGAGTCCGCCGCGCTCGCCGGGTTCCTCCGGGCGCTACCGGACGTCACCCTGGCGCCGGTGGCGGCGCGCCCGGTGCGCGAGCGCCACCTCCGCCGCGTCGCCCAGCTCTTCGGCGACGAGGCGCGCCAGGCGCTCGCGAGCGCCGCGTCTGCGCCGAAGGGCCCGAGCGAGCGCGCCATCCTCGCCGGCTACCTCTTCGCGTCCCCCGAGGTCCTGGCCGACGCGGGACGACCGAGGAGCCGGGGACCGGACGGCACCGTCTCCCTCGAGGAGTACGCGGGGGTGGAGGCCGAGGTCGAGGCCGCCGCCGAGTGGGTCGCCCGGGAGGTCCTGGAGCGGAAGACTCCCCTCGCCGAGGTCGCGGTGCTGGTGCCGACGCGGGGGCCCATCGCCGGCATGGTGGCGAGCCGCATCGCCCGCCTCCCCTGGAGCGACGGCCCCTTTCCCGTTCACCTCGCGGGCGGCATCCCGCTCGTCGCCACCTCCGGCGGCTCCCGAGCCCTGGCCCTCGTGCGGGCGCTGCGCTCCTTCCTGCCGGCGGAGTCGATGGCGGCGATCCTTCCCTCCCTGCGCGCCAGGCACGGCCAGCGCGGGCACCTGTCGACCGGCGAGGCCACCCGGATCGCCTGGTCGGTGGGGACGGTGGGGGGGAGCCCGGCGAACCCGCGCGGCGCTCTCGAGTGGTCGGAAGGGGCGGCCGCCAGGGAGGCCCAGCTCGCCGCTGCGGTCGCGACGCTCGGCCCCGAGGCCGAGAGGCGCGGGGGCTTCGGGCTCCGCGCGGATCTCGAGGCCGTTCGCGCTGCGCTGCCGGCCCTCGCGGCGCTGGTGGAGGTGGCGAGGGGGGTGGTGGAGGGCCGTCCCCTCTCGCAGCTCGGCCCGGTCTTGCTCTCCTTCATGGAGGCCTGGTACCTCGACCCCGGGCCGGGGGCGCCCATCCACGCGCTGCTCGGCGACGACCTGGCCCGCGCCCGAACCGACGCGGTGGGCACCGCCGTCCTCGGCGCCGACGCGCTGGCGGTCGTCGAGGATCGCCTGCTCTCGCACGCCCTTCCCACCGTCCGCTTCGGCCGGCCGGCCGTCTACGTGGGAACGCTCGCCTCCGCCTCCGGGCTCGACTTCGAGGCCGTTCGCATCCTCGGCCTGTGCGAGGGGGCCCTGCCGTCGGCACCTCGCGAGGATGCGGTGCTCCCTGACGCCATGCGTGAGGAGGCGAGCCCGCTCCTTCCCCTCTCCGGCGACCGCGTGCTGGCGGAGGTCCACGCCTTCGATCGCGCCATCCGCTCCGCCCGTGCGCGGCTCGCCCTCTCGGTGCCGCACGGGGACCTGGAACGCAGCGAGCGGGAGACCTCGTCGCTCCTCGTCGAGGTGGGAGCTGCGCTCGGGCGGCCGGATGCCGCCAACGGCGGCGTCGTCCCCGACCTCCCTTCTCTCGCCCGGACCTCCTTCGGACCCGCCCGGGAGGAGGCCGCGGCCTACCGCCGCGCGCACCCCCTCACTCCGGTCCAGTGGCTCGACCGGGCGGTCGTGACCGGCGAGGTGCCGCCCTCCTGGCGCGCCGGAGCGCACCTCGACCTTCCCCGAATCCTCGCGCTCCACCGGCGGACGGCGCTCGGGCCCGCCGACGGCATCCTGGGACACCGCGGGCCCTTCCCCGTCCTTCCCGGACTCGCCGCCGAGCGCCCCGTCTCCGCCTCGGCACTGGAGGCGCTGGTCTCCTGCCCGCTCCGCTTCCTTCTCGAGCGGGTGCTGAACTGGAAGGAGCCCGCCGGCGAGGTCTCGGTCCGCGAGCTCGACGCCCTCACCTTCGGAGCCACGCTTCACGACGTCTGCGAGCGCTTCTACTCCGAGCACGGCACCGACTTCGTCGCGCGCAGGGGGACCCTCGCCCACTGGAAGAAGGTGATGCGGGAGATCGCCGACGCCGCCTTCACCGCGCTGCGCGCCAGCTACCCCCTCGTCGGGCGCGGCGTGGAGGAAAAGGAGCGCGGCCGCTTGCTCCAGGACCTCGAGACGTTCGTCGAGTACGACTGGAAGCTCCGCCTGTCGCGCTTCGTGGCGGTGGAGAAGGCCTTCGACGGGATGACGCTCGACGCCGGCGGCCGGGACCTCCACGTACGCGGCTACATCGACCGCATCGACGTGGAGGGAGACCACGGGCTCGTGCGGGACATCAAGACCGGGAGCGACCACCCGCGCACCGGGGACGAGGAAGGGCCCACCCCCGCCCGCGACATCCAGCTCGGCCTCTACGGGCTCGTCGCCCAGGCGAAGCGCGCCGAGTGGGGCCTCCCGGCCAGGCTGGAGGCGGCTTACATCTACGCGCACAACGGCGAGGAGCGGGCCTTCCGCGACGACCACGCCGCCCTCGAGCGGGCCACCCGCGGGTGGCTGGCCGTCGCCGCCGGCCTCCTCGCCGATCGCTCGTTCCCGCCCACCCCGGTCCCCGACGACTGCACCTATTGCGCCTTCGCTCCGATCTGCGGCGTCCCGGTGAGGGAGCGGGCCAAGGCGGCTCGACCGGGGTCGGAAGGCGCGGTGCGTGCCTTCCTCGACCTCAAGATCCCCGAGGAGGCGGAATGACGGACCGGGCACCCGCTCCCGACGAGCCGCAACGCCAGCGCGCGCGGGCGGCGCGTGGCGTGAACGTCCTCGTCGACGCAGGAGCGGGGACGGGGAAGACGACGCTCCTCGTCGACCGCCTGGTGGAGATGATCGCTCCCTCCGACGACGCCGCCCCGGCCCTCCGCCTGGAGCGCATCGCGGCGGTCACCTTCACCCGCAAGGCCGCGGGAGAGCTGCGTCTGCGGATTCGGGAGAGGCTCCTCGCCGGGCTCGCCGGAGGGGTGCCCCCCGTCCGCCAGGCTCGGCTCGTCGCGGCGCTCGGCGCGGTCGACACCGCCTTCGTCGGCACCATCCACGCCTTTTGCGACCGGCTCCTCCGGCGGCACCCGGTGGAGGCGCGAGTGAGCCCCTCCTTCGAGATCGTCGAGGACATCGGCGAGCTCGCCCGCGAGGCATTCGAGGTCCTCCTGCAGGCCTCGGAGGCCGGTCGGCTGGTCGACGAGCTCGCGGGCAGCGGCGTCGACCCGGCCCTGGCGGCCGAGGCGGGCGAGTGCATCCGGACCGCCCTCGCCGCCGGGGTCCGCGCCGAGACCCGGGAGGGACAGTGGCGCGAACGGCGCGGCCTCGACGCCCTCTTCCGGGGCTTCATCGAGCACCGCGACGTCCCGCCGCGGACCGCGACGCCCGGACCGCTCGACGCTCCCCGGTTCCACCGGGCCGTCTCCGACTTCCTCGAGCTCGCGCGGCGATCGAGCGGCGACGGCAAGGGCTCGAGGTGGATGCGGCGGGCCGTGGGCCGCCTCGAGCCGCTCGTCCACGAGAGGGACCCGGTGGTCCTCTACCGCCGGGTGGACGAGCTACTGCGCTATACGCCCGCCCGAAACGGCCTGCAGATGAAGCGGGACTTCCCGGAGGACCCGGACGGCTGGCAGGCGTGGAAGGCGTGGCGGGGCGACGGGAGCGAGCCCGGCCTGCGGGCGCGCATCACCGGCCCCCTCCACCGCTTCCTGGCGACCCGACTCGTGCGCGCCTTCCCCGCGGTGATCGCGGTGTACGAGAAGGTGAAGGCGCGCCGCCGCTCCCTGGACCAGCTCGACCTCCTCCTCCGGCTGCGCGACCTCCTGCGCACGAACCGGGAGGTGCGCCGGGAGATGCAGGGGCTTCTCGACCACGTCTTCGTGGACGAGTTCCAGGACACCGATCCGCTGCAAGCCGAGATCCTCCTCTTCCTGTGCGAGGCGACTCCGGTCGCCGGCGACTGGAGGGACGTCGAGCTCGCCCCGGGCAAGCTCACCCTGGTTGGCGATCCCAAGCAGTCGATCTACCGATTCCGGCGCGCCGACATCGCCGTGTACGAGGCGGTGCGCGAGATCGCGATGCGCGGACCCCACCTCGTCGCCTCCCTGACCGCCAACTTCCGCGCCCAGCCGGCCCTGGTCGCCCACCTGAACGACCGCTTCGACGAGATCCTGGGGAAGGCCGACGGGGGACCCGAGTTCGACCCGCAGACCGGAACGGTGGCGAACCAGCGCCTCGAGCCGGCTCGCCCGGGGACCCGCTCGACGTGCGTGACGGTGCTCCGCTTCGCGTGCGAGAAGGCGAGGGCCGGCGCCGAGCGGGCGACGGAGGCGACGGCCGTCGCCACCTGGATCCGGGCGCAGGTCGGTGCCGGGCTGAGGTTCGGGGACGTCGCGGTCCTGGCGCACGCCACCCCCCACGTCGGGCTGCTCACCGACGAGTTCGATCGCCTCGGGGTCCCCTGGTCGGCGCGCGGGGGAACGCTGTTCCTCGCCGACCCGCTTCACCGGCAGTTCCTGCTCGGCCTGCGCGCCCTCGCCGACCGGGACGACGGGGTCGCGACCGCGGCGCTGCTGCGCGAGCCCTTCTTCGCGCTCGACCTCGCCGACCTGGTGCGGGCCCGGGCGGCCGGGGACGGTCCCGCCGACGAGGGAGTCGAGCGGGCCCGGGGCGCCGGCGAGCTCGTGGTCGAGCTGCGGCGCCGGCGCTTCGAGCGGCCCCCGGCGGAGACCGCGCGCGACCTCCTCGAGCTCACCGGCCTCGGGCGCGCCGTCGCCTTCGGCCCCAACGGGCGGCAGCGCCTGGACCGGCTGCGGGAGCTGTGCTTCGAGCTCGAGCGGATCGCCGCCGCGGAGGGGCTCGACTTCGACGGCGCCACCGCCCGGCTGCGCGAATGGGCCGTCGACCCGGTGGGGCTCGATCCCCCGCGGCCGCTGCCCGGAGACGCCGTGCAGATCATGACCATCCACCAGGCGAAGGGGCTCGAGTTCCCGGTGGTCGTCTGGTGGGACGCGCAGGCGACGCTCGAGCCGCGCGAGCGGGATGCGCTGTGGTTCGTGGGGCCGAAGGGCACCGAGTGGGCGCTCGAGCTCGACGGCCTCGAGTGCCAGGAGCCGGAGGAGGGACGCCTGCTCGCCCGGGAGAGGGACTACTACGCCGCGGAGCGGCGGCGCCTCGTCTACGTGGCGGCTACCCGGGCGCGGGATCTCCTCCTCCTGCCGGTGGCGGACGACGGGAAGGGAGGACGGGTGACGGGCGCGCTCGCCGGGAACTCGTCCCCCGCGACCGACGAGCTCGCGCCGTGGTCGAGCGGCGAGGTCCCGCCCTGGGCGCGGGGAGTTAGTCCCCCCCCGTGCGCGGAGCCGAAGGTGGCCGCGGCGCTCGCGGCCCGCCTTTCCGAAGAATGGGCCCGCGCGGCCGCCGAGGCCGGGCGTCCCAGCCTCGAGCCCCGGGGGATCTCCGCCGAGGCGCACCGGCGGGCCGAGGCCGATGGAGAGGCCGGGGGCCCTCGCAAGGACCGCGCCGGGCGCTTCGGCCGGGTCTTCGGCGACACCGTCCACGCCGCCATCGGGATCGCGCTGCGCGGCCCCGACGTCGCGCCCGAGGAGGCGGTCGCCCGCGCCTCCCGGGCGACGGGCCTTTCGGACCACCTCGACGCCGCAGCCGGGGACGTCGCCCGCGCGCTCGCCGCGCTCGAGCGCGAGGGGCTGCGCCGCCTTCCGGGACCGGACCTCCGGCTCGAGTACCCGGTGGCGGCCGCGGTCGGCGAGACCCTGCTCGAAGGCTACGTCGACCTCCTCGCCGCCCGCGACCGCGGTCTCTGGGTCGTCGACTTCAAGACGGACGCGCCTCCGCAGGGAGACGTGGGCGCCAGCTACCCCGCCTACCTGGAGCAGGTGCGGAGCTACGGGCGCGTCCTCGAGAGCCTCGGCCTGGCCGGCCCGGGCGCGGTGCGCTGCGGCCTCCTCTTCACCGGGGACGGCACGCTGCGCTGGGCGTGAGCGTCGCCTCCGCCGCAGCGGGATTCCTCGGACCCAGGCCCCATCCGGAGGCCTGTTTCCGCGGCCGCCCCGCCTTCGCAAGGATCCGGACTGCCGGAACTTCTTTGCGATCGGGCGCTTCACGCAAGTGGTGACACCGCGATGGTCTTTCGGCTATGGACAGGGCGCGGCGGCCGCTCTCGGAGAACACCCGCGGCACGCCGTCCTAAGGAGACAGGGATGGACTTCGAGAAGGAGGTCGCGGAGCTCGGGCAATGGTTCGCGAGCCCCCGGTTCAAGGGCATCAAGCGCGTCTACTCCGCCCGCGAGGTGAACGAGCAGCGCGGCACCGTCCGCCGCGACTACACGGTCGCTCGCACCTCCGCCGAGGCGTTCTACACCCGCCTGCGCCAGCTCTTCGAGCAGAAGAAGTGCATCACCACCTTCGGCCCCTACTCCCCCGGCCAGGCGGTGGCGATGAAGAAGATGGGGATCGAGGGCATCTACCTGGGCGGCTGGGCCACCTCGGCGAAGGGCTCCTCCTACGAGGACCCCGGGCCGGACCTCGCCAGCTACCCCCTCAGCCAGGTCCCCGACGAGGCGGCGTCCATCGTCCGCGCCCTCCTCACCGCCGACAAGAACCAGTTCCACACCCGCGCGCGCATGAGCGAGGAGCAGCGCCGCTCCACCCCCGAGGTGGACTTCCGGCCCTTCATCATCGCCGACGCCGACACCGGCCACGGCGGCGACCCGCACGTTCGCAACCTGATCCGCCGCTTCGTCGAGGTGGGCGTTCCGGGCTACCACATCGAGGACCAGAAGCCCGGCGTGAAGAAGTGCGGCCACCAGGGAGGCAAGGTGCTCGTCTCCGAGGACGAGCAGCTGAAGCGGCTCTCGGCGGCGCGCTTCCAGCTCGACATCATGGGGGTTCCCGGGATCCTCGTCGCCCGCACCGACGCCGAGTCGGCCACCCTGCTCGACGGGCGCAGCGACGACCGCGATCAGCCCTTCATCCTCGGCGCCACCAACGTCTCGCTGCCCACCTTCCGGGCGGCGTTCCTCGCCATCCTGAGGCAGTTCCAGCGCGCGGGCGTGGAGGAGCTGAGCGGGCACGAGCTCTACGCCCTGTGCGACGAGGAGTACGCCGCCGCCGACGCCTGGCTGGAGAGGGTCGGCTTCCGCGCCGCCATCGCGGCCGCCGCAAGCGATTATCACAAGAAGACGGTGGCGGTGGACGCGGTGCTCGACCGGGTCTTCGACAAGTTCGTCGACGCCTGGCAGCACGAGGCGGGCGTCCGCACCTTCGCGGAGGCGGTGGGCGACGCCATCGGCTTCCGCCAGAACGAGGGCGATCCCCCGGCGATGACCAAGGAGCAATGGCTGGCCTTCGCCTCCCGGATCCCTTTCTACAAGGCCCGCGAGAAGGCCCGCTCCATCGGGATCCAGGTCACCTGGGACTGCGAGCACGCCAAGACGCCGGACGGCTACTACCAGGTGCGCGGAGGGATCGACTACGCCATCGCCAAGTCCCTGGCGGCGGCGCCCTTCGCCGACGTCCTCTGGATGGAGACCAAGACCGCCGACCTGGCGGACGCCAAGAAGTTCGCCGACGCCATCCACGCCGCCTTCCCCGACAAGATGCTGGCCTACAACCTGTCCCCCTCCTTCAACTGGGACACCACCGGCATGAACGACGAGCAGATGCGGCGCTTCCCGGAGGAGCTCGGAAGGATGGGCTTCGTCTTCAACTTCATCACCTACGGGGGGCACCAGATCGACGGCCTGGCCGCGGAGGAGTTCGCCACCGCGCTCCGGCAGGACGGCATGCTCGCGCTCGCGCGCCTGCAGCGGAAGTTCCGGCTGCTCGAGTCGGGGTACCGCACCCCCCAGACGCTGGTGGGGGGGCCGAGGGCGGACGCGGCTCTGATGTCCATCTCCGGTCGCACCTCGACCACCAAGGCGATGGGCCAGGGCTCGACCCAGCACCAGCACCTGGTGCAGACCGAGGTCCCGCCGAAGCTGCTCGAGGAGTGGCTCGACGCCTGGCGCGAGTACCACGGGGTGCCGGGGAAGCTCCGGGTCGCGCTCAAGCCCCTCACCGCGGGCTCCGACCTGCTCGAGCTCTCGCTGCTGTCGAGCGACGGGCAGAAGAAGCTGAACGTGGTCTTCGCCAGCATCCACGACCGGCGCGGCCGCAGCATCCTCTCGGTGCGCGATCAGAACAACTTCGACACCGGCCTGCGGAAGAAGCGGCTCATGACGGTCGTCCAGCTCTTCCTCTTCCACCGCTACAAGGTCTACTCGGTACACTACGTGACTCCGACCGAGGACAACCAGCGGCAGGCCGAGGGAATGAAGGCCCTGGGCCTCTTCCGCTCGGTCACGGAGGAGGTCGGGGAGATCATCGTCGCCGACGTCGACCCGGAGCGGCTGAAGGAGCTGCTCGCCTCCGACCGGGCGGCACTGCGCGCGCTCATCGCCGGGAAGTAGGACAAGCCGAGCGCGGCGTGCGCCGGTCGCGACCCACCTCCCGGGCGAGAGGCGGCACGGCCGGCGCCTCCGGCGCATCGCTCCTCGCAAGCCTCCTCGAGGCGAGGCGCGACGCCGCCCGCGCGATCCACCGCGCCCGGCCGAGGCTCCCGGGCGCGGAACCCGATCGCGCCGCACGGGTCCTCCTCGACCGGCTCCTGTTCCTGAGGCTCGCCGAGGAGCGCGGGGCGCGGCTCCTGGGGAGCGAGACCCTGGCAGGCGCCGTGGGCGAGCGGGAGAGGGGGGCGGCCGATAGGATCGCCGCGGCCTTCGAGCGGACGCGACCCGTCTACCAGGGCGGTCTGTTCGCCCGACAGCCGCTCGACGACCTCGAACTGCCGGACCGGTGCGCCTTCGGCGTCGCGCGGAGGTTCGCCTCGCCCGCCTTCGGGATTCGGCTCGCCGCGTTTCCCGGCGATCTGCTCGGCCTCGCCCACCAGCAGGAGCTGGGCTTGCGCGGGGGCACCCGCGGCGCGGCGAGACCTCGCGAGCGCCCCGAGCGCGTTCGCCGAGACGGCGTCCACTACACCCCGCCTCCCGTCGTCCGCTACCTGCTCGAGCGGAGCCTGGGTCGCTGGCTCTGGCTCGGCCCCGTCCCCTCCGCGGCCGAGCGCGCCGACCCGGGCCGCATGGCCGGACGCGAGTGGCGCGACCTCGAGTCGGTGGAGCGGATGCGCCTCCTCGACCCCAGCTGCGGCTGCGGCGCCTTCCTGGTCGCCACGCTCGACGTGCTTCTCGACTGGCACCTGGAGCGGGCGCGCTGGCGTCCGGACCCCTCCGCGCGAGGTCTCGATCCGCTCCGCCAGGGGGGCGGCGGCCCGGCGACGGCCGGGCCCGCGTTCCGGAGCCGGCTGGTGCGGACGCACCTCCACGGAGTCGACCTCGATTCGCGCGCGATCGAGGTGGCGGACATGTCGCTCCGCCTGCGAATCCTGGAGGGCTGCGGCGAGCCGTCCCCGGACCTTCGCCTCCCCGACCTCTCCTCCAACCTCCGCTGCGGGAACGCCCTCGTCGAGCCCGGCTGGCTCCCCGGGATCGCTCGCGCGGGCCGGGACCCGGTGCGTGCATGGGATCCGAAGGGAGCGACCGGCTTCGCCCCCGTACTGGAATCGGGCGGCTTCGACTTCGTCGTCGGGAACCCGCCCTACGTCTTCGGCGAGTTCATCCGCGAGGGGGAGCGGGCGATCTGCGCCCGCTACGAGCTGGGCCGCGCCGGGCAACCCGACCTCTACAAGCTCTTCTACGAGCGCACCGTCCGTGACTTCCTCGGGCCCGGTGGCATCCACGGCTTCGTCGCCCCCGACGCCCTGCTCGCCCGGGACGAGCACGCCGACGCGCGGCGGTGGGTGGCGAGCCACCTCAGCCTCTCGAGCATCAGCCACGTGGGGCGCGTCTTCCGGAGCGCTGCGGCGGGCGGGTCGCGGGCGGTGGGCGTCTCCTCGGTCGTCGTCGTCGGGCGCAGGAGCGAGGCCCCGAATCACCGCGGCTGCCGGCTCGACACCTGGGGCGGCGACGCAGTCACCGGGACCCGCGCCCTGGCCACCGGGGCGGTCGAGAGCGACGGCTCCCCGTGGGGCATCGGGGCGCCTCCCGGGTGGTTCGGACCACGCGGCCTGAGGCGCGTCATGGAGGCCTCGCCCTGGCGAGTCGCCTCCCTCCTCGCCGGGGAGGGCCCCGCGGGGATCACCCGGGGCGAGGAGCTCGGGAAGGGCTCGCTCCGGCGCTGCCGGGCGCCCGGCGTCGCCGACGAGGGGTGCACGCCCATCTACGCCGGGGCGGACGTCCGCCGGCACCACATGATGCCGCCAACGCGGCAGGCCGCCCGGGCCCACCTCGCGAAGCCCGCCAGGTACTACCGCGGGCCGAAGGTGTGCTTCGTGAAGACGGGGGCCGGTCCGGTGGCCGCGCCCTGCGACGACGACCTCCCGGCGCTCCAGTCCGTCTACCTCCTGCACCTGGGCCCGAGGGCGGGCGCGCTCTCCGCCGAGGTCCTCGCCGCCGTCCTCTGCAGCGCGCCCGTCACCGCCTACTCGTTCTTCCTGTGGACCTCGGGAAAGCTCCTGCACCCTCAGTTCACGATCGACAACGTGAGGGCGCTCCCGGTCCCCTTCCTCGACGAGGCGGGCGCCGGGAAGGTGGCGGCCCCCGTCCGGAGGCTGCGGAGCCTGCTGGCGCGCGAGGAGGCCGCCGCGGCCTCGCACCGGCCGGGTGCCGACCTCGCGGCGGCGGAGCGGGAGGTCGACGCCCTCGTCTGCGCGGCGTTCGGGACTCGGCTCGAGGACCTCGAGGAGGTGCTCGGGGCGGCCTTCGAGATGCTCCCCGAGACCCAGCGACCCCGGTGGTGGCGGAGGCCTTGAGCCGACGCCGGACCCGGCTCCCTCCCGGCCGCGCGGCGACGCGTCGCCTTCCCGGGTCGCGGCCGACGCGCTGCGCGGGTCGAACCGACCACGCCCCAAAGGGCCACGCTGCGGCCTCGCCCGCGACGGCACAATGGCCCGTCGGGCGGGGCGAAGTGCCTTAGAGTATCGGTCCGAGGCGAAGAGCGGCCGCCGCCACGGCGACCCGCGCCGACCTGCGAGGGCATCCCAATGATCCGTGACGACATCCTCAAGACGTACCCGGAGCTCTTCGGCAAGAAGCGCGTGAACGGCAGGGACGTGGATGTCGACGAGACCATCACCGCGCTCACGCGCGAGCTGACGCCGGAGATCGCCTCGGTCCTTACCGCGCGCCGGGCGCTCCTGCAGTCGCCCGCCCCGGTGAGCGAGCGGTACGCCTGGCCGAGATGGGACGACGCCTTCGAGGACCCGGTGAGCGGCAAGCCCTGGACGTGGCACCAGATCATCCAGGGCCTCGTCGACAACTTCCACGGCCGCGAGAGCCAGTGGCGCTGGAGGCTGAACGACGAGGTGCCGGTGCCCGACCACGTCCACCCGCTCAAGAACCCGGGCCTGGAACTCACCGGCCCCTGGCACCCGCTCGACATGGCGTTCAACGCGCTCAACAGCCCGGCGCCGATGAACATGCCGGACTTCGAGGACGCCTCGCCCCCGCACTTCCGGCCGGACGGCGCCCCGGCGACCGAGCCCGTCGGCGTGTTTGCCGCGCTCCACAACGCCAAGGAGATCCACGAGGGCCATTGGAAGGACCGCCCCTACGAGGTGGTGAAGAAGGGCAAGAGCCGCCAGTACCGGATCACCACCCCGATGGCCAAGTGGCCCACGCGCCTGGCGCGCCCTCCCAGCCTCCACGTGCGGTACGACCACGTGACGGTCGACGGCGCTCCCGCCCCCGGCCTGGTGGCCATCACCGTCCTGTGGACCCTCAACAACTACGACTCCCTGAAGCGCGCCGGGAGCGGGGTCTACTTCTACATCCCCAAGCTCCAGACCCCCCGCGAGGCCCTCGTGGTCGAGAGGCTCCTCTCCCGGCTGGAGGGGATCATCGGGGTCGCGCCCGGGACCATCAAGGTCAAGATGCTCTACGAGGAGGGGAACGCCGGGCGCTTCCTGCCCGCCATCGTCTGGGTGCTGCGACGCCGCCTCCTCGGGACGAACGTCGGCCGCTGGGACTACCTGGGGAGCATCATCGAGATGTGGAAGGACGACCCCAAGGGCGCGTTCCCCGACCCACAGACGATCGGGATGGCCACGCCCAACATGATCGCCTACCAGCGCTACAACGCGCTCATGATGCTCATGGCCGGCATGAAGAACGGCGAGCTCGCCCAGGGCGGCCCCATCGGCGGCATGGCAGCGGTGATGATCTACCAGCCGAGCGACCCGTACGGTCGGTCCCAGTACAACCCCCTCGCCCTGCGCGCCATGGTGGTCGACAAGCTCCGCGAGCGCTTGCTCGGGCTGGTGTTCGTGCCGGAGCAGGCGCCGGCGTCCCCGCCGACCCTCGAGGACATCCTCGCGGGCAAGGTCAAGGGCCGGCTCCACGACGCCTACCGCCAGAGCTGGGTCGCGAGCCCGGAGGTCGACTACGTCGCCGCCGGGAACGCGCCGCTGCGCGCGCGCCTCTCCGAGCTCCAGGCGATCCTGGATGCGCCGCTCGCCACCGCGGACGTGAAGGGAAAGGCGGTGCCGACGGTGGCCAGCGGCCTGAGCGAGGCGGAGCGCACCCTGTTGCGGGATCGCGGCCTGCTCAACGCCCAGGGCAAGATCGCCCCGCACGTGATCGCGCCCGGGGCGCTCGACTCGCCGGAGAAGCTCTTCACCCCGTCGCTCTGGGACTCGATCTACAGCGTTCCCAAGGGGAACGTCACCATCGAGCACATCCAGCACGCCTTCTACATGGCGGCCAACTACGGCTTCCAGATCCTGAACGGGAACTTCGCCGCCGCCATCGACGACTACGAGCTGAAGCTGCGCTTCATGAACGACCTCGCCACCTACCGGATCAACGTCTCGTGGCTGTGGGCGCTCGTCCGCCACCAAGCAACCATCACCAAGGACGGTTTCCTGCAGCGGCAGGCGCTGACCGAGGACGGGGTGGTCCTGGCCCGGAACGCGGAGGCGATCAAGGCCGGCACGCGATTCACCCCGGAACTCTTCGAGAAGGTCTGGACCTACCACAACGAATGGACCTCGGCCTTCTTCGCCGAGCTCGATCGCAGGGGCGACCCCGGGCGCTTCGACCGATCCAAGGCCCCGGTCATCATGGAACTCCTGAGGCGCCAGCTGCTCTCGCCCCGCTACATCCAGCACAGCGCCCGCGCGCTCTTCATCGTCGGGCAGGCGAGCCCGCGCGAGCGCTCCCAGCTCCTCGAGGCGATCTTCGACCTGACGCGGAAGGAGATCGTGGAGCGCGTCCGGACGGGCAAGCTCGACGCGCGGACCCTCGCCGCCCACGACTACGCGAACGACGTCTTCGAGGCGCGGTAGCCGGGCGCGGGCGGCGGGAGGCATCTCGCCGGGCTCGAGGGTCCCGCTCGGGTCCGGGGACGGGAAGGCGTGCGCGCACTCGACGCCTCCGGTATCACCCGGTCGAAATGAAATGGGCATCCGCCCTTTCCTGCAAGGCTCCGGCCCCGGCGGCTTTCCTGGAGGCCGCGGCGGAGCTCGACGAGCGGCTCGGAGGCGCGAGCCCGGACCTCTTGCTCGCCTTCGCGTCGGCCGGCGATCCCGCCGGCTGCGAGGCGGTGGGCGAGCTCGCGGCGCAGCGCTACCCGGGCGCCCTCCTCGCCGGCTGCACCGGGCACGGCGTCATCGGCGATGCCCGAGAGGCCGAGGAGGTCCCGGCGGTGGCCCTCACGGCAGCCGTCCTGCCCGAGGTCGAGTGCACCGGCTTCCACGTGGACATGACCACGCTGCCCGATCCGGACGCGGAGATCTCCCTGTGGACGAGGATCTCGGGGGCGACGGCCCACTCGCGCCCCAGCTTCCTCCTGCTCGCCGATCCATTCACCATCGATGCCGACGCCCTCATCGAGGGACTCGACCACGCCTACCCGGGCGCCCCCAAGGTGGGCGGGCTCGCGAGCGGCGGGGAGGAGGCGGGCGACCACCGGCTCCTGCTGGGGCGGGACGTCCACCGCAGCGGCGCCGTCGGCATCGCGCTCCGGGGAGACGTGGAGGTGGAGACGATCATCGCGCAGGGCTGCCGCCCCATCGGGCAGCCCATGCTCGTCACCCGCTGCCACGGGGGCGTCGTCCACGAGCTCGACCGGGGGACCCCGCTCAAGGTCCTGGGCGAGCTCTTCCAGTCCCTCGACGTCCGCGACCGCGCGCTCATGCAGGAATCCCTGTTCGTGGGGCTGGACATGCGCGAGGAGCGGGTGGAGTACGACCCGCACGAGCTCTTGGTGCGGAACATCGTGGGCGCGGATCAGCAGAGCGGCGCCGTGGCCATCGGAGCCGCTCTCCGACCCATGCAGGTGGTGCAGTTCATGCTGCGCGACGCGCACACGGCCGAGG
The DNA here is from genome assembly GCA_035499295.1 of Anaeromyxobacteraceae bacterium. Classification (GTDB taxonomy): domain Bacteria; phylum Myxococcota; class Myxococcia; order Myxococcales; family Anaeromyxobacteraceae; genus DATJZG01. The sequence continues at coordinate 5,994 of DATJZG010000136.1, read as the reverse complement.
AGGACCTGCGCCGCATGCTCGACCGCAGGCGCCACTCCGGCAAGCGCGCCCGCGGGGCGCTGCTCTTCTCCTGCACCGGCCGGGGCGCCGGGCTCTTCGGCCACCCCGACCACGACACCGGCATGTTCGAGGAAACGCTCGGGCCGGTACCGCTCGGGGGCTTCTTCTGCAACGGGGAGATCGGGCCGGTGGGCGGAGTCACCTTCCTCCACGGCTACACGAGCGCCTTCGCCCTCTTCCGCGAGTCGAGGCCGCCGCCGGACGCGTAGGCCCGGCGGCGGCCTCCCGCGCCGCCTACTCCTACCAACCGCCGCCGCGGAACCGGTAGTCGTGCTCGCAGTCCTCCCACTTGCCCGAGAGGCCGGGGATTCCCGGGAGGCAGGCCTTGATCTTGACGACGGTGTAGCGCGTCACCTCCGCACACCACTGCGAGTCGACCGAAACGTAGGACGGGCTGAAGAGGCGGAGATCGAGGGCGAGGTTCGTCACGAGGAGGTTCTTCCCGTGGAACCGCAGGCTGGCCGGGAACAGCATCTGGGTGGGCCGGCCGGATTCGACCCCCTCGAAGTCGCCGAGCTTGGCGATGGCCTTCCCGGTCTTGTCGACGACCACGATCTCGTCGGCCTGGTTGGCCGCGATCCAGAGGTTGTCGTCCTGGTCGACGAGCAGCCCGTCGGCGCCGTTGATGCTGTTCGTGAAGACGCTCGGGACCCCGGCTGCCCCCGTCGTCCCCGGCGGTCCCCCCACCACCGGGATCTGCACCACGGTGTCGTTCCCGGTGTTGGCGACGAAGAGGAGGGTCTCCTCGTTGTTGAAGCGGAGGCCGTTCGCCCCGAAGGGCGGCACTCCGGTGGTGCGGAGGAGCGGGTCGTCGACCCAGACGGCGCCGGTGCCGCCGGACGCCCCCGTCTTCCAGACGATCCCCTGGAAGGAGTCCGAGACGTAGACGTTCCCGGCGGCATCGAAAGTGAGGTCGTTGAGCCCCGCGCCCAGGCTCGGGTGCGGCAGGGCGGGCAGCGTCATGAAGGTCGTGGAGGCTCCGGTCACGGGGTTCACGTCGAGCACGATGCCGCCGCCGAAGTCGATGACGAGGAGCGCCTTGGTGGTGGGGTGGAAGCGGAGCCCGAGCAGGTGAGGGCTCGAGCCGGCGACGGAGAGCTGGCGCAGGAGGAAGCCGTACGCATCGTAGACGAAGAGCTGGCCCGGCCCCGACGCGGACCCGGTGGCGGTGAAGCCGAACGTCGCCACGTAGGCGTTCCCGGCCTCGTCCACCTCGAGCCCCTCCGGCCCGGACGCTCCCTCCGGCAGCGTGGCGAACACGGTCGCTCGGCCGCGCTCCCAGGCCCGGGCCTGCGAGAGCGTTGCCGCGAGGAATGCGAACGAAAGGGCCAGCACTCGGGGTATCTGCGCCATGGGGCCTCCGGAGAATGCCGTGCCGCTAATCTCCCTCTCCGCGCCGTGCACCGCGAAGTCGTGGCGGGACCCATGCGGGAGCGAGGCGATTTTGCCGAGAGTGGTCCCCGCCAGGGCCTTGGAGGAGCCCCGGACGAGCCGGCGTTCCGGGCCGGCGCGCCGCGCCGGGAAGGCGGGGCGGACCTGCGGGCGTCCGGCGCCCTGGCTAATTACCGGACACCGAGGTGGGTGTGAAACCCTCTTTTGTCTTCCTCCTCGCTCTGCTCGCTGCCCCGCTGACCCCGGATGTGCCGCGATACGCCCCGGACCGTGTCCCGAGCGATCTCCAGCGTCCCGTCCGGAGCGCCGAGCAGGCGATCCGCGCCGCCGCGTGCGAGAGCGAGAGGCGTTTCGGCGAGGGCGACCCGGACGCGAACGCGGCGCACTGCGAGGGCGCGGTCGCGGTCCCGGGCGTGGAGGTCGGGCGCACCAGCGCGCGCCTCCGCAACCCCCGGAACGCCCCTCCCGGGTGGGCACGAGCCTTCGTCGCCGAGACCGATGGCCAAAAGGCGCGCGAGGTGGCCCCGGTCGTGTTCGACCTCGGCGACCGGGTGGGACTCCTCCGTCCCATCGAGATTCGAAAGCGCTGCCTCGCCTGCCACGCCGGCGCTGCCGATCTCGGCGACGGGACGCGAAGGTGGCTCGCGCGCGCCTACCCGGCGGACAGGGCTCTCGGCTACGCCCTCGGCGACCTGCGGGGGTTCTGGTGGGCGGAAGCCCCGAAGACCCCGCAGTGACGCGCCCGCGCGGGCCACCCGAGCCCGCCCTCGCCCTTGCGCGCCGTGTCAGCCGCGCGCGATAGAGGTAGCGTCGGGACGACCTCGAGGAAGGGACTGGCTCCGCGCTCACATCCGGCTCGTGCGATCGCCGCCTCCGGGGTTCCGGAGGAACTCCTCGACGTCGTCACGCCCCTCGACTGCGTCCTGGGGATGCGCCGCCTGCCGGGCGCCTCGGTCGACGTGGCGATCGCCGACCCGCCCTACAACCTCGGAAAGGGCGGGCGCTGGACCTGGGACGGGTCGACCCCGCTGCCGGGGTTTGGCGGGCGCTGGCAGAAGGCGATGCAGGCCTGGGACGACCACTCGCTCGCCGACTACCTGTGCTTCACCCTGGAGTGGCTCACCGAGTTGAAGCGGGTAGTCCGGCCGAGTGGCTCCCTCTGGATTCACGGAACGTATCACAACATCGGCATCGTGAACTTCGCGCTGCAGGTCCTGTCGGTCGAGATCATCAACGAGGTGGTCTGGTACAAGCGCAACAGCTTCCCCAACCTCTCCGGCCGCCGCCTCACGGCGAGCCACGAGACGATCCTCTGGGCCCACACCGGGAGGAGGCGCGAGTACCGGTTCGACTACCAGGGGTCGAAGGAGGTCGACTGCCCCGGCGACACCCTGAAGCGGCCGGGGAAGCAGATGCGCACCGTCTGGGACGTGCCGAACAACAAGGAGAGGTCCGAGGGGGCCTTCGGCCGGCATCCCACCCAGAAGCCGCTCCGGCTGCTCCGGCGCATGCTCGCCCTCTCGGCGCCCCGCGAAGGCCTGTGCCTCGTCCCCTTCGCCGGATCGGGCTCCGAGTGCGTCGCCGCCGCCCAGCACGGCCTGCGATTCGTGGCCTTCGAGACGGACGAGAGGTACGTCGGGATCGCGAGCCGCCGCCTGGCGGCCCTGGGGGCGGAGGCCGGCGGCGGGGCGCCGCTCCGCGCCGCACGCCCGTGAGGCGAGCGACCGCCGCCGCCGAGGAGCGCGCCGCGCCGCCGCCCGCGGCCGTCCCTTCGCTCTTGAAGTGGACGGGGAGCAAGCGATCCCAGGCTCGCGCCATCCACGCCCTCCTCCCCGACCACCGCAGGTACTTCGAGCCGTTCCTGGGGAGCGGGGCGCTCCTCTACCTGGCGGCGCGCCCGGGCGCGGTGGCGGGCGACATCTATCGCCCCCTCGTCGACCTCTGGGCGCTGGTGCGCGACGCGCCTCGGGACGTCGTCGCGAACTACCGCCAACAGTGGCAGGGCCTCAGGGCGCACTGCCCCGACTACTTCTACGAGGTGCGCGACCGCTTCAACCGGTCGCGGGATCCGCTCGACCTGAACTTCCTCACCCGGACCTGCGTCAACGGGATCGTGCGCTTCAACTCTCGGGGCGAGTTCAACAACTCCTTCCACCTGTCGCGGCCCGGGATGGACCCGGACCGGTTTGCCGCCGTCGTCGCCCGATGGTCGGGAAGGCTCGCGGGGGTGCGGTTCGTCGCCGGCGACGCCGAGGAGTCGCTCGCCGACGCCTCGAGGGGGGACCTCGCCTACCTCGATCCCCCCTACGCGGGCAGCCGCCAGCGCTACGCCGCGGACCTGGAGCCGTCCAGGCTCTTCCGGATGCTCGAGCGCCTGAACCGGCGCGGCGCCAAGTGGGCGCTCTCCTTCGACGGCCGCCGCGGAGACATCGACCTCACCCACCCGGTGCCGCGATCGCTCTTCAAACGCCACGTATACCTGCGAAGCGGCCTCTCGGCCGTGAACAAGGTGCTGAACGGGGGGCTCGACTCCGTCCACGAGTCGCTCTACCTGAACTACTAGTCAACCCTGCGTTCCCGCCGGCACCGTCCCGACGTCGCCGGCTCGGCGCCGCGGCCTGGCACCCCAGGCCCCCTTCAGGGGCTTGCCACGGACGGCGCGGTGATCGCCTGCTGGGAGGGCAGAAGGGGAAGTGGGTTCCGACCTCCTCGGGACCCGCCATCCGAGGGGGAGCGCATGGGCCATCTCGTCGGGAAGGACCTCTACCGCCAGCTCGGGGCGCGCATCGACATGCTCACCGTCCGTGCGCCGTGGAACGATCGCCTCTTCGCCCTCCTGAAGGAGCTCTACTCGGAATCCGAGGCCGAGCTCATCCTCAAGATGCCGCTCGGCCTTTCGCCCATCGAGCGCATCGCCAGGGTGGCGAAGGTCCCGGTGCCGGAGCTGCGGGGACCGCTCGAGAGCCTCTGCGAGCGGGGCCTCGTGTTCGACGCCCTCCTCGGCGGTCGCTACTACTACGCGCCGTCGCCCATGGTCATCGGCATCTTCGAGTTCACCATGATGCGCACCGGCGAGGGGCTCGACCGGAAGAGGTGGGCGAACCTCTTCCACGACTACCTGGCGGAGGGGTCCTTCTACCGGGCCAACTTCGGCTCCGGCCAGGAGGTGTCCGTCCTGCGGACCGTTCCCCACGACGGCACGGTGCGCGAAGAGGACTGCGTGGAGGTGCTCGACTACGAGAGGGCCACCGAGATCGTGGAGTCCGCCGACCGGTTCGCCATGGGAATCTGCTCCTGCCGCCACGAGCGCGAGCACCTCGGCGAGAGGACGTGCGGCGCGCCGCTCGACAACTGCTCGTCGTTCGGCGCCACCACGGTGGACTTCATGGTCCGTCATGGGTTTGCACGGGAGGTGACGAAGAGCGAGATGCTCGAGAACCTGGCGCGATCGCGCGAGCTCGGGCTCGTCCTCAACGCCGACAACGTGCAGCGGGGCGTGAGCTTCATGTGCCACTGCTGCAGCTGCTGCTGCAACGTGCTGCGCGGCATCACCGAGCACGGCTATCCGAACGCGGTCGTCACCTCGAGCTTCCTCGCGGCCTCGGACGTGGACAGGTGCACGGGCTGCGGCACGTGCTCCAAGCGATGCCCGGTGCGGGCGATCGACCGGGTAGCGGACCCGGCCCTCCGGTTCCGGAAGAACGGGCGGCCCAGGGTCGACGAATCGCTCTGCATCGGCTGCGGGGTCTGCACGCTCCGCTGCAGGTCGGGGGCGATGAAGCTTCGCAAGCGGGCTCGCCGGGTACTTCACCCCGAGAGCACGTTCGAACGCGTGATCCTCCAGGCCCTGGAGAGGGGAACCCTCCAGAACCAGATCTTCGACGATCCCGGAAGCAAGTCGCAGGCTTTCGTTCGCGGCGTCGTCGGAGGGTTCCTGCGGCTCCCGCCGGTGAAGAGGGCCCTCATGGGAGACCTGCTCCGCTCCCGCTTCCTCCACGCCATGAAGGCGGCCGCCCGGAGGAGCAAGGGGGCGACGGCCGGCGCGGGCGGCTAGAGGGACTCCCTCGCTCGGGGGACGGGTGAGGCCGGGCCATCCATCATGGGTCGGATGGCCCCCAGCGGCGCTCGCTGGAAATCCCGAGGGCGGACGTCGGGTTCGGGGCCGGGCCGCGGTCGCTGCCCCGCTCCGCCGCCCTTCCCTGCGGCGCCGACCCTCCCCAACTCGGCAAGATTTGCCTGCTGTGCACTCGCACCTCGCGCGACTATCCTAAGGCTGGGCGTTCGCCCGGGAAACCGAGGGACAAACGTCGATCCAGGTCAATGCCTCGTACGGCGTCCCTGCCACCTCCGAGGCCTATCTCGAGCCACGGCGATGGGCGTGGCAGGCGCCACCTTCCCATGGCGAGAGAGTCACGATCAGCGCGGAGGCGCAGGACGGCGCGAGCCTGCCCGCGACTCAGTCGACGGACGTCCGCTGGTACCGCGCGGTCGGGTATGCCCAGATCGCGAAGCAGAAGGGCGGCGCGGATCCTCCGGCGCAGG
>DATJZG010000135.1:0-57340 GCA_035499295.1 Anaeromyxobacteraceae bacterium | reverse complement strand
GAGGCAGGGGAGGGCCATTCCCACCGCCTGCAGCAGGTAGGCGGTCGCGAGCGCCCGTCGAGTTCCCATGCGCCGACCGGCCCTGGCCCACAGCACGGCCGACGGCGCGGCTGCGACGCCGGTCAGAACCCAGGTCCAAGGTGCCAGGGCCTCGAGCCCGGGGGTGCGCCGGACGGCAGCGACGGCGAACGTCCCGCTGACGATGTAGCCGAGCCCCTCAAGGAAGTAGGCCACCGAAAGTCGATAGAGGCCGAGCCCGACGCCGCGCGAGCCGGAGGTTGCCGGCACCGAGGCCGCGGGGGCCCTCGCCAGGCCCTGCCAGGCGGGCAGCGACAGGCCAGCCGCGAGGGCCGCGAGGCCCATCCACGGAGCCCCGTACCCGGCAGCGGCGGGCGTGAGGGCGGCGACCGTTCCCGACAGCGCGATCCCGGCCCCCACGCCGGCATAAAGGAGACCCGCGCGCCCCGCGCCGCCCTCGAGGGCGGCCGCCGACGCGAGGACGAACACTAGCCCGCTCGCGATCCCCGCCGTGAGCCGGAGCCCGACCCAGGCCACGAGCGACGTCGTCGCCGCCCCGAGCGCCGTCGCGAGGGCCGTGGCCGCCAGGCCGAGGCGGAGGGCCACGCCGCGCCCCGGGCGAGAGGCAAGCTGCCGGGCGACGAGGACCCCGACCAGGTAGCCGCCCAGGTTCACGGAGGCGAGGGCTCCCGCGACGTCGTCCCCCGCAGCCAGGGCGCGCTGCGTCGCGGGCAGCAGCGCCGTGTAGGCGAACCGCCCGATCCCCATCGCCGCGGCGAGCGCGAGCGACCCTTCGATGGCGTGTGATGCGGTGGCGCGGCCCACATCGTTACTCATGGCTTGATCTGCCGGGCGCGTCCACGGATTCGTCCCGCTGTCCCTACACCCGGAAAGCCACCGACCGAAACCGGCCCGGCCGGCGTGCTGTCACGTTCCCGGGGCGCGCCGCCTCCTGGGGAGGGGTGCCCCGAGGCGTTGCCGCCCCCTCGGGGGCCTTCGACGGACCTTCGACGACCGCCTACTCTCCGCCCACGGTCTTCAAGGTCTGGCCGAAAGGAGCTCCGATGTCGACCGCTCGCGCTCTCCTCCTCGCCGGGGCGTCGCTCTTGCAGGCCAGTGGGCCGCCTGCGGGAGCGCCTGCTCCCGCCACCGACCTGTACCTCGAGGAGACTCGCGGTCGCTGGGAGGAGGCGGCTCGGAAGATCTGGGGCTTCCACGAACTGGCGCTGGAAGAGCGTCAGTCCTCGGCACTCTTCGCCGATCTCCTCGAGAAGGAGGGGTTCGCCGTCCAACGGGGCGCGGCGGGGATGGCGACGGCCTTTGTGGCCAGGGCCGGGTCCGGCAAGCCCGTGGTGGCCTTCCTCGCCGAATACGACGCGCTGCCGGAGCTCTCCCAGGTGGGAGGCGGCACGAAGAAGCAACCCCTCCAGGCGGGCGCTCCCGGCCACGGCTGTGCGCACAACCTCCTCGGTACCGCAGCGGTATCCGCGGCCGTGGCCGCCAACCGGACCCGGGTCGCGGACCGGCTCCCAGGAACCCTGGTCGTCTTCGGGACACCGGCCGAGGAGAAGATCCTGGGGAAGACCTTCATGGCGAGGGACGGCGTCTTCCAGGGCGTGGACGCGGTGCTCGCCTGGCACCCGGGGGGCGAGAACCAGATCGTCAACCGGGCGCGGCTCGCCGTCAGCGCTCTCGACATCGAGTTCTTCGGCAAGACCGCCCACGCGGCCGCCAATCCCTGGCTGGGGCGGAGCTCGCTCGACGCGGTGGAGCTCCTCGACCACGCGGTGGCGCTCATGCGGGAGCACGTCCGCCCAACGGCTCGCATGCATCGGGTGGTGAAGTCGGGAGGGAGCGTGCCCAACATCATCGCGGACTATGCCAAGGTCCAGTGGTGGGTCCGCGACGCCAGCGGGGCGAGCGTGGACGACCTGGTGGCTAGGGTGCGCCTTGCCGCTCAGGGCGCGGCCACCGCCACCGAGACCCGGGTCCAGGTGACCGTCCTCGCCCAGACTCGGGATCCCATCGCGAACGACGCCCTCGGCGCCGTGGTGCAGCGCGAGCTGGAGCGAGTCGGAGCTCCGCGCTGGGACGACGGCGACCAGACCCAGGCGCGCGCCATCCAGAGGGAGCTGGGGATCGAGGTGAGCGGGCTGTCGACCACCGTCGTCCCCTACGGCCCGGGCCACGGTCACACCGCCTCCTCCGACATCGGCGAGACGAGCGCCGTGGCGCCGCTCGTGGAGTTCGAGGTGGCCACCGCGCCGGCGGGCTCCCCGTTCCACCACTGGGCGGTGACGAGCTGCGCCGTTCACCCCATCGGCTTCAAGGGGATGGCAGTCGCCTCCAAGGTCCTGGCGGCGTCGGCGGTCGATCTGCTCCGGGACCCGGCTGCGATCCGGGCGGCCCAGGAGGAGTTCGCCAAGGCCACCGGGGGACAGGCCTATAAGAGCCCTCTCGCGCCGGATGCCAGACCGGCCGTGTACTGAGGCGCCGTCGACCGGCGCTCAGAGTGTCCCCTTTCCGGCACCCACCACGCCGGCCCGGACGATCTCGGCAGCGCTCGGCAGGCCCTCGACGCCCCAGCACGAATCGATGAGGCGCCGCACTCGCTGAGGGGGCAGGATCCCGTCGGCCAAATCGGCAAACTTGGCCTCCAGGGCATGATCGCTCATGGGTGCTTCGACGCTGCCGACGGCGTGCTCGATGTGTCGCTCGAGCTTGCGCCCGTCGCGCAGCTCGAGGGTCATGTCGACCTGCTCGGGCCCCACCGCGGCGTCCGCGACCGGGTGTACCTTCTCTCGCAACCCCACCACCGCCGGGTCGCGCACGGCCCGGTCGCTGAACTGCTTCTCTCCGGCGGCTCCCTCCACCAGTGCTACCGCGACCGCGTGATAGACGCTGAACTTGCCCTCCAGCCCGGTCCATGGGGCCTTCTTCCCGGTGAGCTCGAGCACCAGCGGGTTCACTCGCAGATCAACGCGTTCCACCTCCGCTGCCTGGATCCGCGCCTGGCTTCGCAGCTGGAGAGCGGCGTCGATGGCCGGGTGAAGGACGACCCCGCAGGCGAAGGGCTTGTAGGTGTTGAGCGACGTCTCCCATCGCTGTCCCAGGCTCCCCAGGAGCTCTCGGTAGTCCTGCTTGGTCGAGAGGGTGTTCGCCCAGCCGCGCGGAGCCTCGATCATGCGATCGGAGCTAGTGAATCCCCTCGCCGCCAGGACGGCAGCGAACAAGCCATCGCTCGCGGCGCGCCCCGGGTTGAAGCTCTTGTTCATCGAGCCGAAGGACTCGCGAAGCCCGACCGGCTGCGACGCCGCTAGGCCGAGCGCCCAGACCATTTGCTGCTCGGTCAGGCCGAGCACCCTTCCGGCCGCGGCGGCGGCGCCGAACACTCCGGCGGTACCAGTGATGTGCCAGCCCCGATCGTAGTGGTCCGGGTATACCGCGCCTCCGATGCGAAGAGCGGTCTCGATGCCGACGACGAGGGCGTCGAGAAAGGCGCTGCCCTCCACCGAGCGGTACTCGGCGAGCGCCAAGAGGGAGGAGGCGACCGGGCCGCCGGCGTGGATGACGGTCTTGAGATGGGTGTCGTCGTAGTCGAGAACGTGGCTGCTGACCCCGTTCACGAAGGCAGCGGTCATGATGTCGAACCGCTCGCTTCGCCCGAAGAGGCCGGCTTGGGGTGGCCCGGAGAAGGGCGCCAGCGCGGCCACCGCGGCCTCGACGGCCGGCTGGCGGGACCCGCCCACGGCGACCGCGACGTAGTTCACGAGCGTCCGCTTCGCCTCTTTGCGCACCGCGGCGGGCATGTCCTCGCGCCGAACTTGGAGGACCCAGCGCGCCATTTCCCGGGTCACGTTCGGCGCATCCACCGGGCGGGCCGGCTCCGCCCTGCGCGCGGTAGACGGCTCGGCCGCCGGCGCCCGACGCGGCAGGGCGCCTGAGGCGGCGACGGACGCTGCCGCTCCCAGGAACGAACGCCGGCTCACCTTGGCCATCGGAGCTTCCCCTACCGCCTCGAGGCATTCTGCCGCTGGGTCCAGACCGAAGAAAGCTGGCTCGCCCCCCGGTCCTGCTCCCGGGGGCTCGGACCCCCTTCCGGCCACCGGCCAGCCGAGCGAGAGTCCAGGGCGGAGGGGGATCCCGCCTCCGCACCCTACCCTCGGCAATCGCCGCTCGAGCCGCTACTTGCTCGCCGGGGCGCCGACCACCGCCACTCCGGCCTTGGCCGCGACCTCGTCCTGCGAGCCCGTTCCGCCCGAGCAGCCAATCGCCCCAATGAGCTTTCCGCCGTCGACGATCGGGATGCCCCCGCGGGAGCCGATGACGCCGTCGAGCGTGACCACGTAGTGCATGCCGCTCTGGATGCCGTTCTCGAAGACCCTGGTCTCGCGGCGGAAGGACGCCGCGGCGCGTGCCTTGTGCTCGGAGATCGCGATCGAGGCGAGCTGCGCTCCGTCCATCCGCGCAAACGCCACCAGATTGCCTCCCGAGTCGACGACGGCGATGTTGAGCTTCCAACCGTGCTTCGCGGCTTCCCCTTGCGCCGCGGCGATGACCGCCTGGGCGCGAGAGAGGCTGATGGGCTCGCCGTAGGGGATGTCGAAGGGCATCTTGTCCGGAACGGTGTCGAGCGGGTTCGGCGGCGCGGGCTGTGGTGCCGGTTGCTGTGCTCGCGCCGCGCTGGCGAGCAGCACGGTGGCAGTCACGACGGCGAAGCGGAGAGCGGGGACTCGCATGCATTCCTCCTGAAAGGGAATTCGGGACAGGCCGGTATCCTACTCCGTCCGTGACGTCCTCACGGCCCGTGGCGGTCATTACCCCGCAAGGGCACTACCCAGTGGGGTAAGGAGAAGGTGGGGAAACCCGAGCGGCTTCGAGAGCCGACCGCGCGGCCTCTGTCCGGACTCCCGCACTCAAGGCTCGTCGGCGTCAAACCGGTGGACCGGGTGCGGCAGGTCGACAGGCGTGCGGCGCACGAGGTCCTTGAGTCGGCCCGAGCGCACGTCATACACCCATCCATGAAGCCAGGGCCGGCCCTCCGCCTTCCAGGCCCGCTGGACGACGGAGGTCTTGGCCAGGTGATCCACCTGCTCCACCACGTTCAGCTCGACCAGCCTCCGCAGCCGCGCTTCCTCGTTGGGCAGAGCGTCGAGCTCCGCCTGGTGACGTTCCGCGCAGTCCTTGATGTTCTGGAGCCAGCGGTTGATGAGACCGAAGTCGTGACGCGACATGGCCGCCTGGACACCCCCGCAGCCGTAGTGGCCACACACAATGATGTGTCTCACTCGCAGTCGCTCGATGGCATAGAAGACGACGGTCAGCATGTTCAGGTCGGTATGGACGACCTGGTTCCCCACGTTTCGGTGAACGAATAGCTCACCCAGCTGGCAGCCGGTCACGGTCTCGGCGGGGACTCGGCTATCCGAGCAGCCGATCCAGACGTACTCCGGATCCTGGCGGTCCTCGAGGCGGCTGAAGTAGTCCGGGCGCTCCGAGAGCCGATCCTCCACCCAAAGTCGGTTGTGGTCGAGCAGACGCCGGTAACCGTCCATGTCCATGGGCAACGAGGGTAGCAGAAGCCGCGACCGGCCGCGGCGGGCGCTCCGGCCGGCCGGGTCGGAGGCGTGCTCGAGTTTCTCCTCACGCCACTGTCACCTTCTTCACCCCACGAGCGCGCAGCAGCTGGGCCACCCGATCGCGCGCGTCTCCCTGCAAGACCAGGGCTCCCCCCTCGACTGCGCCGCCGCAGCCGATCTCGCCTTTGAAGTCCGCGAGCCAGGAGTCCAGCTCCGGCGCGGACAGATCGAGCTTCTCCACGACGGTCACGGTCCTCCCGCCGCGACCGGCGCGCTCCATTCGGACCACGGCCCGGAGGGAAGGCGGCCGTTCGGCCTCGCCCGGAGCGAGCGGTGCCGCCCGTGGGCCGCCTTCGAGCCTGGCGGCGAGGCCCGCCAGCGCGGCGTTGAACGGAGCCGCCGGGCCCTTCGGCGATGGCTTTCCGCGCTTCCCCATGCCGGCCCGATCATGGCACGCCGGGCGTCTTTGGACAGCCCCCGCCGTGCGGCTCCTCGCCGTCCGCGGCGACGCGCCCCGCGGCGAGGAAGCGCTGGCGGCGTATACTTGCCGGTGGGTAGAAGTCCGGGGCCCTCCCCGGCGGTCCGCTGTCGGACATTGCGGAGGTGCGGATGGATCTCGTCGGGAAGGCCAAGCGCGTTCGCATCTACCTCAACGAGGAGGACCGGGTTGGACGCAAGTGGGCGCCCCAGGTGATCCTCGGGTTGCTGCGGGACGAAGGAGCGCAAGGAGCTTCCGTCTTCCGGGGCGTCGAGGGCTTCGGCGCCACCGGCGAGATCCACGTGTCGCACCTTCCCGACGCGACGCGCAAACTCCCCATCCTCGTGGAGTGGGTCGATCGGCCGGAGCGCGTCGAGCGGCTGCTGCCCCGTTTGAAGGAGATGGTCCCGCACGGCTTCATCACGGTCGACGAGACCGAGATCGTACTCTACGAGCCTTGCCCGGTTCGCGACCTGCCGAAGATCCTCACCGCCGCCGACGTGATGCAGAGGGAGGTGACCTCCGTCACGCGCGACACCCCCGTCCGCCGCGTCGTGGAGTTGATGCTCGGCAAGGTGTACCGGACCGTCCCGGTGCTCGACCGCGGCGTTCCGGTCGGGATCATCTCGAGCGGGGACCTGGTCCAGCGGGGCGGCCTCGGGGTCCGACTCGACCTCCTCGCCAGCCTCGACAAGCCGGAGATCCACGAGTTGCTGGAGCGGCTCGCCAGCACGGGCAAGGTGGCGGCCGACGTCATGACCCCTCGCCCGGTCACCGTCACCGCCGCCACCCGGCTTCCTCGCGTGGCCGAGGTCATGGCCCACGGTCGTCTGAAGCGACTGCCGGTCGTCGACGAGCGGGGAGCCTGCGTTGGAATGGTGAGCCGCGTCGACCTCCTCCGGACGGCCGCCCGGGGATTCGAGCCCGGAGAGGAGAAGCCCTGGGAGCCGGGATTGGCCGGCGACACGCCCCTGTCCAGGGTCATGCGGCGCGACGTGCCGGTCGTCCACCCGGACACCCCCCTGCCGGAGGTCCTTCAGGCCATCATCGCCACTCGGCTTCACCGGGCGCTGGTCGTCGACCGCGAGCGCCGCGTCGTGGGCATCGTCACCGACGCCGATCTGCTCGACCGCCTGACGCCGTCGCTGCGGCCCGGCGCGCTTCGCTCCCTGATGCACCGCCTGCCTTTTGCGCACTCGCCGAAGGAAAAACCGGCATCCGAGCACCACGCGACCGGGAGCACCGCGGCGGACCTTATGACAGAGGAGGTCCCCAGCGCTGCCGAGAGCACGCTCCTGAGCGCGGCGATCGCCACCATGCTTCGCGAGAGCCACAAGGTGCTGGCCGTCGTCGACTCGGACGGCCGGCTGAGCGGCATCGTCGATCGCGCGGACCTCCTGCACGGCTTGGTTTGGAGGAAGGACGAGGGCGGAGAGGACGCCCCGCCCCCAGCCGCCCAGGAGGGGCGCTAACGCTGCCCGCCGCCGGACCGCTCGGTCCGGTCGAGCTGCCCGATCTCGCGGACCGCCCCGGTGTCGGCCGAAGTGGTGAGCGCCGCATAGGCGCGCAGCGCCGGGGAGACGGAGCGCTCGCGCTTCGCCGGCTTCCAGGCCGAGGATCCCTTGGCCTCCATCGCGGCGCGCCTGCGCGCGAGTTGCTCCGGAGGCACGGCGAGGTGGATGCGACGGTTCGGGATGTCGATCTCGATCGCGTCGTTCTCCTCGACCAGGCCGATGCCTCCGCCGGCGGCAGCTTCCGGCGAGCAGTGGCCGATGGATAGGCCGGCCGTTCCTCCGGAGAACCTTCCGTCGGTGAGCAGCGCGCATGCCTTTCCCAGCCCCTTCGATTTCAGGTACGAGGTGGGATAGAGCATCTCCTGCATCCCCGGCCCGCCCTTCGGCCCCTCGTAGCGGATGACCACCACGTCGCCGGGGACGATCCGATCGCCCAGGATCTTCGCCACGGCCTCCTCCTGCGATTCGCAGACCCGCGCGCGGCCGGTGAACTTCCAGATGCTCTCGTCCACGCCCGCGGTCTTCACGATGCACCCGCGCTCTGCCAGATTGCCGTGGAGCACCGCGAGCCCGCCCTCCCGGCTGTACGCGTGCGCCTTGTCGCGGATGCAGCCCTGGCTGCGATCCAGATCGAGCTCGGGATAACGTCGGTCCTGGGAGAAGGCCTCCGTCGTCGGTACCCCGCCGGGAGCGGCGCGGTAGAAGTCGGCGAGTTTCGAGTCCCGAGAGCGCATCACGTCGTTGCGATCGAGCGCCTGCCCGAGCGTCTTCGCATGAACGGTGGCCACGTCGCGACGGATGAGGCCCGCTCGATCGAGCTCGCCTAGGATGGCCATGATGCCTCCGGCCCGGTGGACGTCCTCGAGGTGGTACACCTGGCTCGAAGGAGCCACCTTGCACAGGCAGGGGACGCTTCGGGAAATGCGGTCGATCTCCTTCATGGTGAAGGCCACCTGCGCCTCCCGCGCGGCGGCGAGCAGATGGAGCACCGTGTTGGTGGAGCCGCCCATGGCCACGTCGAGGCTCATGGCGTTCTCGAAGGCCGCGAAGGTGGCGATGGCTCGCGGCAGGACGCCGTCCTCTCCCTGCTCGTAGTAGCGCCGGCACAGATCGACGATAAGGCGGCCGGCCTCGAGGAAGAGTCCCTTGCGGGCGGCGTGCGTCGCCAGGAGCGAGCCGTTGCCCGGCAGGGACAGGCCGAGCGCCTCCGTCAGGCAGTTCATCGAGTTGGCGGTGAACATCCCCGAACAAGAGCCGCAGGTGGGGCAGGCGGAGCGCTCGAACTGCTCCACCTCCGCGTCAGAGACCGTGCTGTCGCCCGCCTTGACCATCGCGTCGATGAGGTCCACCGCCACGACCTTGTTCTCCCAGTTGACCTTGCCCGCCTCCATCGGCCCGCCGGAGACGAACACGGCCGGGATGTTGAGGCGCAGCGCGGCCATGAGCATTCCCGGCGTGATCTTGTCGCAGTTGGAGATGCAGACCATGGCGTCGGCGCAGTGCGCATTCACCATGTATTCCACCGAGTCCGCGATCAGCTCCCGCGAGGGCAAGGAATAGAGCATCCCGCCGTGGCCCATGGCGATGCCGTCGTCGATGGCGATGGTGTTGAACTCCTTGGCGACTCCGCCGGCCGCCTCCACCTCGCGGGCGACCAGCTGCCCGAGATCCTTGAGGTGCACGTGCCCCGGCACGAATTGGGTGAAGGAGTTCACGACCGCGATGATCGGCTTGCCGAAGTCGCCGTCTCTCATTCCGGTGGCACGCCACAGGGCACGGGCGCCGGCCATGTTGCGTCCATGGGTCGAGGTACGGGAGCGGTATTGCGGCATGGCGGAGATCTCCGGCAGGAAGGACGGCCGTTGATTCTACCCGGCATGCCACCGAAGCTACAGAGGCCTCGCCCTTGGGCTCGAGGCGAGCCGCCGCAGCCGCTCTCCTGCCCCTAAGGCAGGAACGGGCACTCCCGCAAAGGAACCCCGCCGGAGCGGAAGACGCCGAGCGCTCGACCCTGGGGGGAACGCGCTTCAGCCCCCGAGCAGCACCGTCTGGCCCACCCAGGTGGACTTCGCGCACGCCTCCACCAGGAACTCGGCCAAGTCCTCCCTCGAGATGGCGCTCGGGATCGACTTGACGCTCGTCTCCTTCACGTACCTGCCGCGCGCCGGCCCGTGGGTCAGGCGGCTCGGACGGGCGATCACCCAATCGAGACCACTTTCGCGGACGAGCCGCTCCTGGACCTCGTGATCGGCAAACGGCACCCGGAGTAGCCACCCCGCCAAGAGCAGCCGCGCGACGGGGTTCAGGACGACGCGGCTGTCTCCCACCCCGAGCGCACTGAGCACGACGAGGCGCCGCGGCCCGGAAGCCCGCATCTCGTCGACGACAAATGCGGTGCCCTGGGAGTAGTAGCGGGGGTTCTCCCGGAAGGCGCCGAGGCGCGTGGCCGAAGCGGTGATGATGACGGCGTCGTGGCCGGGAACCACCCCTCGGACGGACGCCTCCTGATGAAAGTCGCCGACTACCTTCCGGAGAAGGGGGTCCTCGAACTCCAGCTTCTCTGGATGACGCGCGAAGGCGGTGACCCGGTGGCCCTGTGCGATGGCTCGGCGAACACAGAGGGCGCCCGTTCCCTGCGATGCCCCGATGACGAGTAGGTTCACGGTACTCCCGCCTGCCTGCCGGGCGCGAGCCCGACCGGCTGTTCTTCCCGCGCCGCCCGGCACGCCGCCCTTCCCGCCACTGCTCGAAGCCGGGGGCGTCAAGACCTGTCTACCACCGTACGGCCGATTCTCGGCGATCCCCTCCCATCATGTCTGAGAGCCCGCCGACCTTGTGGGGGACGGTCATGCTCGTTGATTGGCGAGGTGGGATGGGCGCGCCTAGAGCCTACCCCATGGGCGAACCCGGTCACCGACACCCGCGCGCTCCCGCCTGCTCCGCCGGACCCGGCCCGGAGGCGCGAATCCCGACCACGTGCCCGCCCCTCTCGGGGGATCGGGGGCGCAGGTGACCGGCGAAACGCGCACCAAGGTGACCATCATCGGGGCCGGTCCGGGCGGGCTCGCGGCGGCGGCCGCCCTGAAGGGGGTGGGGATCCCGGCCATCGTGCTCGAGCGGGCCCTTTCGGTGGGCGCAAGCTGGCGTAAACACTACGAGCGCCTCCACCTTCACACGGCTCGCTGGCTCTCGGGGCTCCCCGGGCTCGCCATTCCCCGAAGGGCGGGGACTTGGGTATCGCGAGACGACTTCATCCGTTACCTCGAGAAGTACGCCCACCACCATCGACTCGACGTTCGCCTCGACACGGATGTGCAGCGGCTCGAACGGCAAGGTGCCGGATGGTGCGTCGCGACGTCGAAGGGATCGTTCGCCTCGTCGAGCGTCGTGGTCGCGACGGGACAGAACCGGGTGCCCTTGCTCCCCGAATGGCCTGGCAGGGGAGGGTTCACCGGCCGCTTCCTGCATTCCAGCGAGTATCGGAGCGGCACGGAGCATCGGGGGCGGGACGTCCTCGTCGTCGGAGCGGGCAACAGTGGGGCGGAGATCGCCGTGGACCTGATGGAGCAGGGCGCCTCTCGAGTGCGCCTCGCCATCCGCCGCCCACCCAACGTGGTGCTGCGAACGATCGCCGGGATCGTTCCCGCCCAGTTGGTCTCCCTCGCCCTGAGCAAGCTCCCGCTCGCCGTCGCGGACGCCCTCGCCCGTGCCACGGCGCGGATCACCATCGGGGATCCCCGCAAGCTCGGGCTTCCAGCTCCGGAGCGCGGGATCTACACGCAGATGGTGCGCGACCGGCAGATCCCCATCATCGACGTCGGGTTAGTGGCCGCGCTCCGGGCGGGGCACATCGGGGTGGTGCCGGCCGTAGAAGGGTTCGACGGGCCCTCGGTGCGGCTGCGAGGGGGCGCGAGCATAGAGCCGGACGTGGTCGTGGCGGCGACCGGGTTCGTCCCGTCGCTCGAGCCGCTCCTCGGCCACCTGGGGGTCCTCGACGGCGACGGACTCCCGCGCTGCCACGGAGCCTCGGAAGTGGCGGAGGCGCCCGGACTCCACTTCATCGGCTTCTCGAACCCGCCCACCGGAAACCTCCGCGAGATGGGCATCGACGCCCGACGCATCGCCCTTCTCGTCCGGGCGCGCGAAGCGCGAAGGCCTCACCCGAGGGCGGCGCGGGGAGCGCCACTCTCGGGGCCATCCGCTTGACCAGGAATGTCGCAGACGGTCCGTCCGAGGAGGTCGACGGGGCCGAAACCGCTTGCGGTGCCTGGGGGTGCGGAAGCCGTCAGTTGTGCACGCAGTCGAGGTTCTGCACCTGCATGGCTTCTTCGCCGGGACCATCACCCTCCGTACGCCAGGGAGGAGCCCGTTTGGCAGCGCTCGAGGGGCCGTCGATCTGGCAACCACCACGGCCGACCGGAACGCGCGCACCCGACGGCGAGTCCACCGCGGGTGCGCGCCGGGAGACTCTATTCGCTCACCCGGTTGTTTCGTTGCGCCGCTTGGAGCTTCTTCACGTCCTCCGGCGAGAGCTGTGGCCGGTCGATGGTGAGCGTGACCTTGTTCAGCTTGCCGGTGAAGACGAAGGGCGGCAGGTAGTCGGCGTCATTCACCCCGGTGAGAGTGTCGGAGCCGATGTCCATGCTTTCGTCCCACTGCAGGATGAACGGGATGGTCCGCTCCATCGTCTGCCTCGCCACCTCCTGGCCGTCCACCTTGAGGACCCCCGTGCCGCCGCGGCCCACGCCCGAGAAGTTGTTGAACATGAGCGTGCCCATTCCTAGGCCTTCATACTTGAAGTCGAACTCGAGCACGTGTTTGCCGGGGGTGAGCTCCGGGCCCTCCCACCGCACCCGCTTCAGGTCCACCAGGTTCCAGAGGAACACCGGCTTGTTTTTCCAGACGTAGAAACCGTAGCCGCCGAACCGCCCGCCGGTGGTGATGAGCATCCCCTCGGCGCCGCCCTGCGGGATGTCGACGTCCACCTTGAAGTTGTACGAGCTGTCGAGAAGCACGGGCGCATCGCCGTAGGGCACGCCGGTCATGGGTTGCGTCCAGGTGAAGACGGTGCGCCCCGCGGTGAGGCTTGGACGAGGTGTGATCACCCGGGTCACCACGGTCGTGTCGAGCGGGAACACCTGGTGCTTCTTCGCCTCCTCCACGAAGAGGGCCTGCAGCTCCTTCAGCTTCGC
Organism: Anaeromyxobacteraceae bacterium; assembly: GCA_035499295.1. Lineage (GTDB taxonomy): Bacteria > Myxococcota > Myxococcia > Myxococcales > Anaeromyxobacteraceae > DATJZG01. Next base: position 44,559 of record DATJZG010000135.1, on the reverse strand, counting down.
CGGGTTCTTCGCGGCCACGTCGTCGCACTGCGTCCAGTCGTTGCGAAGGTCATAGAGCTCCCAAGGAACGGTCATCGGGTCGTGGGCGGCCGCCGTCACGTCCCAGGGTGCGCGGACCACCTTGGTGCTCGCCATCCAACCGTCGTGGTAGAGGGCGCGGTCGCCCATCATCTCGAAGTACTGGGTCTTGTGCGTCGAGGGCGCCTTCGCGTTCTTGGCGTCGAAGGTGTACATCATGCTCACGCCCTCGATCGGGCTCTGCCGGATACCGTCCACGACCTTGGGCTGCTTCACCCCTGTCGCCTCGAGGATCGTCGGCACGATGTCAATGACATGGTGGAACTGGTCGCGGATGCCGCCCTGGTCTTTGATCGCCTTCGGCCACGAGATCGCCATCCCTTGCCTGATGCCGCCGAAGTGCGAAGAGATCTGTTTCGTCCACGAGAACGGGGTGTCGAAGGCCCAGGCCCATGGCACCGCCATGTGGGCGTAGGTCTTGTCGGTTCCCCAGGCCTCATAGAAGTATTTCAGCTGGTCCTCGACGGGAACGATCACGCCGTTGAACATGGCCACCTCGTTCGGGGTGCCGACGAGCGTGCCCTCCGAGCTCGTCCCGTTGTCTCCTTCGATGTAGATGATGAGGGTGTTGTCGAGCTTGCCCATGTCCTCGACCGCCTGGATCACGCGGCCGATCTCGTTGTCGGTGTAGGCCACGTAGGCCGCGAAGACGTCCGCCTGACGGATGAACATCTTCTTCTCGTCGGCGGTGAGCTGCTCCCACTCCTTGAGGAGCCCCCGCGGCCAGGGCGTCATCTTCGCGCCCTGCGGGATCACGCCGAGCTTCCTTTGGTTGGCGAAGATCTGGTCGCGGAGCTTGTTCCACCCTTGATCGAAGAGGTGCATGTCGCTGATCTTCTTCACCCATTCCGCGGTGGGTTGGTGCGGCGCGTGCGTGCCGCCCGGGACGTAGTACACGAAGAACGGCTGGTCCGGGTCGAGGGCGTTGATGCGGTTCATGTAGGCGATGGCGTCATCCGCCATGCCGGTGATGAGGTTCCATCCGGGCTTGCCCTGGAACGGATAGACCTGGGTCGTGTTCCGGAAAAGGTTCGGCTGCCACTGGTTCGCGTCGCCGCCGATGAACCCGTAGAAGTACTCGAAGCCCATTCCGATGGGCCACTGGTCGAAAGGGCCATCCTGGCTCGCCTGGAAGGCGGGGGTGTTGTGGTTCTTCCCGAACCATGAGGTGCGGTAGCCGTTGTCCTTCAGGATGCGGCCGATGGTCGCCTTGTCTCGGGTGATGATGCTGTCGTACCCGGGAAAGCCGGTGGCCTGCTCGGAGATGACGCCGAACCCGACCGAGTGGTGATTGCGCCCGGTGATGATCGCTGCCCGCGTCGGTGAGCAGAGAGCGGTCGAGTGGAAGTTCGTGTAGCGGAGCCCGTGGGCGGCGATGCGGTCGAGTGCCGGCGTGGGGATGACACCGCCGAACGTGCTCGGCACGCCATAGCCCGCGTCATCGGTCATGATGAGGAGCACGTTCGGCGCGCCCTTCCTCGGCGCGACGCGCGGCGCCCAGTACGGCTTCGACTGTGGCGCGGTCTCCCTGATCACCCCGCCGAACTTCGGCGGCGGAGGCGGGAGTTGGTCGCCCTGGATGGTCGTCGTCGCGCTCGGCGACCCCGGCACTCCGGTGATCTGCTGGGCGAACGCCGGGGCCGACGCGAAAGCGGCAAGGGCGACGAACACTCCTTTGCGTAGCAGGTCTCTCATCCCCACACCCTCCTTCTCCCCTCGGTGGCAGCTGCGCGAGCCGGTTCCCACCGCACGCAGCCTGATGTTCCCCAACTCCACTCCGCGACGAGCACTCTCCGCGTACATCCCGTTCCGCTGCTCGGGCGCGAGGATACGATCGACGCTCGAAGGGGAGACGTCCCGTCGAAGAGCCCCTCTTGGGTGCCAGCCCCCGCTTCCCGCTCGGTCCCTGTTGTGCCTGACCGCTCTGAAGCGGTCGGGCAAGGTGGTCGACCGAAAGCTCCCACAGCCGGCACGGCCGTGCCTCGGCGGGCCGCCCCTCCGCGGGAGTGGCAGCGCGGCCTTGCGTGCGCTCCGAGGTCGAGAAAAGAGCGCGTTCGCAACCTCTGGACGAGCGCTCTCCCCGAAGCGAGCGCTCTTCATCGACCCATCGCGAAGCGCCGCCTTCGGTCGACCGGGGCACTTCGAGGGGCTGAGCGGTTCGCTCGGCTGGCCGTGGCGATGGCCAATCCCTGGCGCCCGCACCTTCGCGAACGATCCTGGAAGCGGGTATCATCGCAGGGCCTTGCGCCGAGACGTCCACGGGCGGTCGTCTCGGCGGTGCCCTGTATGGTCGCCACTCGGAGGACACCGTGAGTCATCGAGCGTGGCGCGCCACCTTGGTCGCCGTCGGCCTCTTCACTGCGTCGCCCGTGGCTGCGTGGATCTGGCCGGAGCACCGTGACATCGCGGTCGCGGCCATCCGGGGACTTTCGCCGGGCGATCGGGCTGCCTTGGCGGCCATGTGGGCCGACCTGAAGAGCGAAGCGGGTCCGCAGGTCTGCGCCGCGCTCGTCGATGCTGGCGCCGAGCCCACCTCTAAATTCGGGGACTGGGATCAGATCTGCATCGACTTCCCGTCCTATCCAGCCCTGGCTGGTGACCACTCGTGTTCCACCGCCGATCTCCGCTCCGTGGCGACCGAGCAGGAATGGGGTCGCAAGGTGGTGTGGGTCGCCTCTTACGTCAAGAGGCAACTCGCCGACACCAGCACGGAGGCGGAGCGAACCGACCGGTGGAACTTCTCTCACCTGGCAATGCAGTACGTGGACCCCGCCTACTTGACTCGCGCAGCCGGCAACAACGCTCACTTCGTCATCCCGCGCGAGTCGGTCGAGAGAAAGGAAACGCTTCAGGCCTACGTGGCCCGCACGCTTTCCCCGGATACTGAGATCAACGCGACGGGAATTTACGTGGTGTACCATACCCTCGCCATGCGCTTCGCGGCTCGGTACCATGCCGCGGCCCCAACGGAGCGGCCGGACCTGGCCCGGCGCGCCCTCCTCGCCGAGGGCGTGGCCCTTCACTTTCTCGAGGACTCGTTCTCGGCGGGACACTACGCGGCGACGTGGGGCACCTCCGCCTGGCAGAAGGGCACCCACGACCTCTACAGCGTCATCGGACTCACCACCATGACCTGGAGTGGCGAGCTGTTCGCGAGTCACGGCGACGCCCATATGACCGAACGCGACGAGGAGGTCGCGGCCGCTTCGGTTCGAACAAGCCTCGTGCAGCTCGTCGAGACCGCCCGGGGTCAGCGGGCGGTCTCGGCCCGCCCTCTGGACGCCGAGGAGCAGAGAGTGGAGACGCTCGACTTCTGCAAGGCCACCCACCTCGCGCCCATGCCGATCGAGCCGGAGGCCCGGGCCGCCTCCCTCTCCACCCTCGCGCAGACGCCGGTCCCCTCGGGTGGGCCGGGATCCATCCACCCGCCTCGAGCCCGCGCCGACATCGGGCCGTTCCTAGGGGTCGTCTCCGGCGTGACCGGCGGGCTCGCCTTTGCCGGCTACGAGACCACCGGCGGGCTGCGCTGGCGGAGCGAGCTCGATGTCGGCGCCCGGGTAGGCTACGGCCTGCAAGGCGTCCTCACCACCAACATGGACGGCCAGATGTGGGCGCAGGCTTCCTACGTCGTCGACCCAGCCCAGCTCGATCTCTCGTGTCCCGGATGCCCCGGCGGGGAGCGAACCAACAAGGCCCTTCCCCGGGTGCCGAGCCGATCCGGCCTCAAGCTCATCCTCCGCATGCCCTACTACGTGCTGCCCTTCGACCTGGTGCTGCTCACGCCCACGCTGCTCCTCGCCTCGCCCAAATCGCTCCAGAACGTGGTCTTCGCGGCCACCGCCGGGGGGCTCCTCACCATCGAGCGTCCGTTCTCGACGGGCGTAGGCACCCTTCAGTTCATGGCCGGCCGGGAGGTGGGGCTCACGCTCTTTGGCTACGGCGGGGCCGACCAGTTCCTCGCTACCCCGGCCCCGGGAGTTATTGAGGTCGTGAACTACCAGTCCCTAGAATTCGACTTCCCGGTCGCCGAGTGGGTTCCGCCCCGCGCCTTCGCCACCGTGCTGTCTCTCGCCGCCGAGATCCAGCTCGGGTTCACGGTGGAGTTCCCGCAGAAGGCCACCTTGCAGACGGGGAACACCCCCTACGGAGGCCTGGGACCGAGCTGGTTCATCTACTTGCGCCTGCGGCTCGATGCCCGGAAGTACCTCGGCGGATCGTCCGAGGACTGGGCCAACTGACCCTCGCCGGCCGCGAGACCCGGGAGGCGGGAGCTGCCTCCCGCAAGGGCGGCACGACCTAAGCGGCCCTCTTGGGACTGTCCCTCAGGCAACCGAGCCTCACCAGGCTCTCGGCGGTGGCGACGATGGCCTCCTCGTTCGAGCGGGGCTCCCAGGCGAGCAAGCGCCTCGCCTTCTCGTTGCTGGCGTTCTTCACCTTCCCGAGCTCGGGCACGATCTGCTGCACCGCCGGATCGCGGAGTGCGGCGATGCGCACGAGCCAGTTGGGTAGTTGGCGAGTTGGAACCCTCCGGGCCGACGCTCCCATCCGCTTCCGCAGCACCTTGGCGATCTCGAGCATCGACATGAAGTTTCCGGCGACGGCGAGGAAGCGCTGGCCCCGCGCGGCGGGATGGCTCATGGCGCGCAGGTGCAGGTCGGCCACGTCGCGCACGTCGACGACTCCGAAGTAGAGGCGCGGGCACCCGGGAACGGCGCCATCCATGAGGCGCTGAACGATGAGGATGGAGGTGGAGTAGTCGGGCCCCAGGATGGGTCCGAAAACCCCAACCGGATTGACGACGGAGAGCTCGAGCCCGCCGCCTTCCCGGGCGACAAAGTCCCAGGCCGCCCGCTCCGCCAGCGTCTTCGACTTCACGTAGGGGCGCACGTCGTCACCCTCAGGATCGGTCCAGCTCGTCTCGTCGAAGGGCGCTTGTTGCGGCGCGTGTCCGTAGCCGATGGCCGCAAATGAGGAGGTCAAGACGACCCGCTTGACCCCGGCCTCCCGCGAAGCACGCAGGACGCGGAGTGCTCCTTCGCGCGCCGGCACGACCAGGTCGTCCTCGTTCTTCGGGATGGTCGGGGGGAAAGGGCTCGCCACGTGCAGCACGTAATCGCAACCGGCGACGGCCTCGGGCCAGCCCGCGTCCCTCTCGAGATCGGCGGCCACGAACGACAGGCGATCCCCCGGATCGGCGCCGCCCTCCCGGAGCATGGCGCGTACCTCCCGCTCGCGGCCCAAGCTGCGGACCGTTGTGCGCACCCGGTGCCCGGCGCCGAGGAGCTGCAGGATCGAGTGGCTGCCGATGAACCCAGATCCCCCGGTCACGAGAACGTTTGCCATCGCTTCCTCCGAGCCTGCGCCCCGATTCCCACCGTCGACGCGCCCTGGCTCCGCCCCGGCTTTCGCGGCGTCGCGCCGGGACGTCGGGGCGTGCGCGGACGCCGCCTCCGCACACCTTGGACAAGAGTGGACTAATCGACGCTCGCCCCCCGCGCAGAGGCGCCGAGCGAGCGCACTTCGCGAGCCCTCCGGGTTGGGCGACGGTTGCGCGGGAGGCAGCGGCACAGCGGAGGGCGCACGGCCTTTGTGACCGCCCCCGGACCGCCAGCGCGGTTCATTGGGGCGGAACGTGCTGCATCTCCGTCCAGTTCCCCTTCAAGTGCGCGTTGGGATTGAAGTTGGGGGATTCGGAGAGGATGTACTCGCCAGCACCGTTGCTCCACGCGTGCCCGTACTGGTTCGAGAGTTCCACCCGCTCGCCCGAGGCGGGATCGCGGTACGTCTCGACACCGCGCAGGACCTGACTGAACTGCTGCTGCTGCACCTCCTCGGCGCGCTGGCGGCGCTGGAAGCTCTCGTTCTGCATGCGCCGAATGTCCTCGGCCGTCTGCTGGCGGATCCTCTGCCGGTCGGCCTCGCCCTTCTGGTTGACGGCCGCGATGTTCGCCTGCACCTGCGCCACGCGCCCCTGCCAGTCGGGCTCGAGACGCATGGTGGAGAGGATGAGCTGAAAGAGCTTCTCGTTCTCCTCCAGCCGACCCGCCGGGGCGCGCGTGGCGAGGAGGAGCCGCGCCTCCTCCACGTAGCTCATGGTCTCGCCCATCCGGCCGCCCACGAAGACGGGCATGGGGCGCGCGTGCACCGTGAGGACACCGCCCAGCCATTCCTCCACCGGGGCCCCGTTCCGCTTGTACGCCACCTTGGCGCGGGCGGACTCGGCGGAAATGCGCACCTTCAGCCCCAGCTGCTGGGCCTGAGCCTGGGCCTGTCGGACCTGCCGCTGCAACGCCTCGTTGACGTCGGGAATCGGTTCGACGCCCAGCACCCGCGCGCCCGGGCGGATCTTAGGCGCGAGCGCCTTGCCGAGGAAGTCCACGGCCCGCATGGGCTGCATCAGCTCGCATCCGGCCTGCCCGAACTTCTGGCCCTGCTGGTTGGCGGATTGCATCATCTGCCGAGATCCGGGGTCGTCGACCCACTGCCAGACACGGGCGGGGAAGAGCTCGACGGCCAGCTTTCCGTCGGGGCTCTCGGCCCGGAAGCTGAGCTGGACCAGTTCGCCGCAGGGCATCCCCTTCACGTAAGCGAGGTTGCTCTCGAACCTCCAGTCGCTCGGGATGAGCATCGACAGCGCCGGAAGGGGTTTCTCGAAACCGTAGCGGTCGACCACGGACACCTTCTTCATCCGGTGGAACTTGCCATCCGCGGCCGCCTCGCTGACCGGCGCCGCGTGGGCGAGGAGAGCGACGGCGAGGAGGGCGCTACCTGCGAGCAGGCTGCTCATGAGCGAACCTCGGAGGAAGGAAGCAGCTTCAACGTAGGTGGAGGCAGTCGAGGATCTGGGCGAAGCGCGGATCGGGCCGTAGGGGGTCATAGAGGGGGTGCACCTTCAAGGGATCCAGCCAGTGGCCCTCTCGCTCCTGGCAGGCCTCCCGCAGGGCGGCGAGCGCTTTTTCCTTGTCTCCGAGCGAAGCCCATACGCCCGCCATCACACCGGCGGGCACGTACTCGCGCTTGGACTGGGCCTCCAGCTCGCGCGCCAGTTCTACGGCCTCGGTGCGGCGACCGGCCGTAGCGTACACCACCGCGCGGACCGCCCGGTTCTCTCTCCCCGGCGACACCCGCTCGATGGCCGCCGAGGCCTCCACCTCCCTCCCCTCCAGGGCGTAGAGGTAGGCGAGCCCCGCGTGCGCGAGCTCGAAGTCCGGGGCGAGCTCCAGCGCCCCCCGGTAGGCCTGCTCCGCGCCCCGGTAGTCACGGGACAGCATCGCCACCCGCCCCTTCACCGTGTTGATGATGCGGGACGTCGGGTCGAGCTGAAGGGCGCGATCGATCTCCTGGCGAGCTTCCTCCCGCCGACCCTGGAAGACGAGCACCTCCGCGTACCACTGATGGCCGCTCGGGTAGTCCGGCTTCAGCGCCACCGCCCGGCGGAAGTGATCGACGGCTCCAGCCCAATCCAGCTCGCCTTCGAGAATCCCCCCGAGCGACGCGTGTGCCTCGCCGAGGTCCGGATCGATCTCCAGGGCGCGGAGCGCCGCCGCCTTGGCCTGTGACGTCGACTCCCCGCTGCGCGTCCACACGTACGCCTTGCGGACCTCGATCGCGTCCGCCAGGCCCACATAGGCCAAGGCGTAGCGCGGGTCCGCCCCGATCGCCTCCCGGAAGAGCTCCGCGGCACGCAGCAGCGAATCCGGTGTGCGCTGGTTCCAGAGAAACAGTCCCCGGAGGTAGAGGTCGTGCGCCTCCACGCTCGCCGTCCGGCCATCCTTCGAGCCGGGCTCCTGCAAGAGCTTGAGCTTGAGCGCGCGGACCACCGCGGAGGCGATCTCGTCCTGCACCGCGAAGACGTCAGCGATCTTGCGATCGTAGGTCTCCGACCACAGGTGGTAGCCGTCCTTGGCGTTGATGAGCTGGGTGGTGATTCGAATCTGGTCCCCCGACCTGCGCACGCTCCCCTCGAGGACGTTGGCGACGTGCAGCTTCTGCCCGATCTGAGCCACGTCCTCGTTCTTTCCCTTGAAAGCGAAGGCGGAGGTGCGCGCGGCGACCTGCAGGCCGGGCACCTTGGCGAGCAAGTTGAGGAGCTCCTCGGTCAGGCCGTCGGAGAAGTACTCCTGTTCCCGGTCTGAGCTCAGATTCACGAGCGGGAGGACCGCGATGGAAGGGGCCGCCTGATCGGCCGCGGCACCTTCCGGCCTCTCCGCCCGAGCCCTTCCGGCGCCCGGCCAGACGAAGAAGTAGATGAGACCGGGTGCAGCCGCCAGCAAGCCGAGGGCGACGAGCATCGCCGCCAGCGCTGGACGCGACAGGGGGCGCCCGCTCGCCTCGGCTCCCGCCGCGGGCGAGGTCCTGGTGATTCCCTTGCTGGTGATGTCGAACACCCAGGCGAGGATGGCGGCCACGGGAAACCCCGCGCCCAGGGCCGTCACGACGAAGGTGAGGGGCCAGTCCGGGAGGTGGTAGGCGTGCAGGACCGGCTCGATGACCTGGAGCACGGCAAAGGCGGCGATGCCCCAGCCTACCAGGGCCCGGAACACCCGGCGGCGTCTCAATTCGGCGACGAAGTCGCGGAACCTGGACAGGTGGGTGGCCCCCTGTTGGACAGGCGAGTCATAACGCCGATGAGCCGCGACGGCAGGCCGTTCCTCTGGGTGAGAGGAGTCCCTTTCGACCTGGGGACGCGGGCGGTGGCGCAGGGCGAGCCGGGAAAGCCGAGGACGTCGAGGCTGCGCCTCGAGCCGCGCCGGCGCCCGGACCGATACCGCTCAGCCCTTCTTGGCGGCGAGCAGAGCGTTCACCTTGGCGATGACTGCGAACGCGTCGGCGACGTAGAGCACATCCGCCTTGCCCCGCGCCCAGCCGCAGTTGGGGTCGAGGTTGACGGCCCGCCGCTCTCCGACGAACCGCCATCCGACGACGTGGGGTTCCTCGCCGTGGCAGCAAGTCGCCAGCCCTTTCGGGTGCCGGGGGGTCGATCCCGTTTGCCCGACCTGGTTGAGGTGGCTCATGAAGCGCAGCACCTGCCCGCCCTCCCCCGACTGGTCGACCAGCGACTTGGAGGACCCGAGCGACGCCTTGGCGACGTCGAGGAACCCGAGGATGAGCTTCTCGGCGTCAGCCGAGTGGACCACCCCGTCCGGTTGCTTCTTCGTCCAGCCGGCGCCGGCGACGAACAGCAGTTTCGCGTCGGGCCGAATCGTCTGGGCTTCGCCGACGGGGGCTCGAGTTCCGCGGACGGCGGTGCGCCTCTCCCTCTCCCCCAGCGCCACCGGAACCGCCTCGAGGGCCGGCTCCGCGCCCTGCGCCTGCCAGGGAGCCACGCACCCGGGATCGAGGAGCAACACCCAGGGTCGCTGGGGCCGGGAGAGCAACGCCTCCATGCGCTGCCGGTAAAACCAACGCGTCACGACCGGCTTCCCCTCCGAGGCGGCGACGGAGGTGGCGTGCGTGTCGATCCTCCCGCCCAGCCGATGCGTCGCCCCCGCCGCGACCCGCGCGGTTCGCGAGGTGTGCGGGGCGATCACGATGGAGGCGCCGGCGGCCTGGACGAGGGCGACCCACGCCGCCGCGTCGGAGGCGTAGCGCGCGGACCCGAAGTCGGGCCCCTGGACGGCGAGGTGCTTCACCGCGCCCGCGCCGGCCACGGCCTTCGCCGCCGGGGCGGTCTCGGCGCCGAAGACACCCACCGCCAGCGGGGCCGAGAGGGCCGCCGCCAGTTCGCGGGCGGCGGCGAGCGCCTCCAGCGCCGGCTTGGCGAGGCTTCCGTCGGGATCGACCGGTGAGAGGAAGAGAACGGTGTCCATGGCGCCTCCTAATCCCTTCCGATCCACTCGACGATCTCGCTCGCGATCTCGTCCACCGGCACGTCCTTCACGATCCGGGTCTCGCGCTGCGCCTTCGGCAGCTTGACCGATCGGTACTCGATCCCGCCCAGGCCCACGGGGGAGCTCTTGGCCTTCTGCAGGGAGGGCATCACCGCCTTCATGTTCTGCATTCCCATCTGGGGGCTGTTGCGCGGCTCCGGCAGGCTGCCGGTCGCCCAACCCAGGGTCGCGGGCGGCCCGGCACAGACCGAGACCTGATGCTTGCCCCCCTCCACGCGCTCCAGGATCTCGAGGCTCCCGTCCGGTTGTACCGACAGGTGATCCACTCCCTGGAACTGGTCGGAGATGCCGAGGCGTTCGCCGATCAGCTGCAGCGTGATCCCCGTGCCGCGCGACGCGGATTCCCAGCCTCCGAAGAGGAGGAGCCGCGAGCGATCGAGCCCGGCGATCCCTTCGATGGCGCCGGTGAGCGCCGCCGCCGTCTCGTGGGCGTCGACGAACCCGCCAGCGGGCCCGTCGAGTGCCACCAGCTCGAACGCCACCTTCTGGGCGATGGCCATCATGACCTGCTGCACCTTGGCCTTGGGGCCCAGGGTGACGAGCCACACCTTCGAGCCGGGCGCCTTGGCCGACAGGCTGGCCGCCTCCCAGAGCGCGTGAGCGGACCAGGGGTCCAGGCAGGCCGGGAGCATGAGCTCGTTCTTCAAGGCCGGGCCGGCAACGGGCTCGAGGGTCTGCAAGGGGTCGGGAACGACGCCCCCGCACACGACGATGTGGAATCCCTGGCTCATGGGCTCCTCTCCTCTGGTTCGGGGCTAGTTTTCGGCGGAGTGCAGGCCGCCCGCGCCGGCGCGGAACTGGAGGTTGGCCCTCCCCCCCTCCACCTGCGAGCAGTTCCAGAGGCAGGCACCGCAGTGGACGCACTTCTCCCGGTCGAAGCCGGGAGCAGCCTCGCCGGGAGTGATGGCCTGTCCGGAGCACACCTCGACGCAGACGCGCGCCCCGCAGCGTTTGCACACCTCGGGGTCGAGGAACGTCACGTGGTCGGCGTAGCCGGGAGGGGCCTGCACCTTGCCGCCGATGAGCAGCGCGTCCTGGTGGCTGACGAGGAGCTGCCCGTCGAACGGGATCTCCGGCCAGCCGGCGGCACTCATGAGAGCGGGATGGAGCGGGGCGCCCTTGGCGGCGCACTCCGCCCGGATGCGCGCCAGGTCCTCGGGGGCTACGCGTCCGGCGAAATAGCCCTCCACCGAATCGATCCGCTCGTGTGGTTCGACCGGCTCCTTGCCGAGGTTGATCCGGCCGCCGGTCAGCCCCGAGAGCGCCATGCCGAGGAGGCCGGTCACCACGCCCTTCTGGAACCCGTCGCGCGCCTTCTCGGCGACTCGCGCCTCCTCCTCGACCCAGCTCCGCCGCAGGCGCGCAACGTAGGCGGCCTCCAGGTTCTCGCGGGTGAAGGGGAGCCTCCGGCGGTAGAGCTCGAGCACGCCCTCGGCCAGCAGGGTCCCGGTGGCCCAGGCCTCGTCCACTCCCGAGGCGGTGAGGACGTTGGTCGAGCCAGCGCCCTCGCCGATGCGGGCGAACCCATCGCCGACGAGGTGCGGCTCGGCGCGCCGACCCGACTCCTGGATCGACTTCGCGCCCCAGGACCTCATCCTCCCGCCCGCCAGGTGCTTCCAGAGTGCCGGATGCATGACGAAGTGCTGCAGGTAGCGGTAGCTCGTGCGCACCGGGCTGTCGAACCAGGAGGGGACGAAGATGCCCACCGACGCGCTGCGGGCGGGGTGGACGTAGAGGAATCCGAAGATCTCCGGCTCCGGGTAGCCCAGCGTGTGGAGGACGGTTCCCTCGGGGAGGGTGCAGGTCTCCGGCAGGTCCACCACCATCTTGCAGCCAACCGCCCAATCGCGGACGTGGTGCCCATCCGGCATTCCCAGCCTGTCGTTGAGCGCGCGCCCGACCGAGCCGACCGGTCCGTCTCCCACCACGGTCAGCTTGGCCCTCACGTCCAGACCCGGCGTGTAGCCCGGCTCGGGCGCTCCGTCGCGAGAGACGCCCTGATCGAGCAACCGCACGCCCACCACCCTGTCGCCGGCGAAGAGCGGGCCAGAGACGGGCGAACCGGGCCAAAGCTGGACCTGGCCCTGGGCCATGAGCTGCTCGGCCACCCACTGGTTCAGCTGGCCGATCGACAGGATGAGTCCGCCCTTCTTGTGGAGGAACTCCGGGGTGTAGGGCAGCTCCAGGGCGTGGTCCTTCAGCGGGAGCATGAAGGCCAGCCCGCGGATGGCGGCATCGATGCCCCGGAGCGCCGCCGAGCGCCGGCTGGCGCCCACAGGGTCGAGGAGGTAAAGGACCTTTTCCTCCCGGACGTGGGTCGCCATGGGTATCTGGCTGGGGTCGAGGGCGGGGAAGGTGGCCCGTATGCTCCGCGCCCTCGTCGCTACGCCCGAAACGCCGAAGCCGAGCCCGTCGGCGCGCTCGTAGCACACCACCTGCGGCGGCATCCCCGGCATGACCTCGCTGTCCACTGCCGGTGTGCCGTCGGCATTCGACAAGCCGCGCGCGAGGGTGGTGAGGAAGCCACCCATGGCCGGGCCAAAGCCCACGCAAACGACGTCCACGTCCATGGTCTGCCGCTCGGCGGCGGGATCGCTTTCCGACACGCTCGCTCCAGGAGTGATGGGTTCCAGGCCATTTCCCCGCTAGGCGGGGTAGTCGAGTGCCTCCGGGATCATGACCCTAGAGATCGCCTCGGCCGCCCGATCCTTAGAGAGCCGGGAGCCGGTGAGGCATGCGTCCATCTTGACGCGGAGCGCCGAGAAGTCCGTCAGGTTCTGGCAGCGAGCGCAGGGGCCCGCCTTGACCGGATGCGTCCCCCCGGGGCCGATGACGTCCAGGGCCGCGGTACCGATGCCCGAGACGATTCCCTCCAAGGACTCGAGCTCGTCGGTGGTGTAGCAGACCCGGCGTGCTTCCTCGTCCCACTCGGGGTGCTTGTTGTACCCGTAGACGAGCTCGGCGCAGATCCGGCCCACCTCGCCAGCGGCGCGCGCGATCTGCACGTGGGCGAGGTCTCCCAGGAACACGGCCAGGCCCGGCAGGGCCTCGGCCAGCGCGGGGCTCTGGGCGCCCGCCTTCTCCAGCTCGATCACGTCCATGACCAGGCAGCGAGCCGCCATGAGCCAGCCGAGCGCGTCGGCCATGGGGAAGGTCACCCCTTGGCGCGGCCCTTGGAAGAGCGCGTCCCCGTCGGCGTCGGCCGCGATTTGCAGGTGTCCGTAGCTGTAGAGCCAAACCCGCATGGCGGAGGCGAGGGCGCAGGCGCCGGTGTCCGGGCGCTCGTTGGCGATGGCACGCAGCTCGCTGATCCACTCCTCGAACTGGGCCAGGAAGACGGGGTTCGTCATCGTCACCGACAGTTGGCGGCGCTGCACGGCCTCTGGGCCCTCGTAGGTGGCCTCGAGCTGGGCGTCCATCCACTTCTGACCCAGGAACCCCGGGCAGTCCTCGGTGATCCCGTAACCGCCCATGAGGCTCACGGCCTCGCGCATCATGGTCGCGCCGTGCCCGGTGTTCCACAGCTTGGTCGCCGGACAGAGCACCGCTCCGGCGGAATCGAGGATGGCGTAGCGGACCAGCGGATCGGCCTGCAACTCGGCGATCCTCTTCTCGTCACGCTCGCCATCGGGCTTGCCGCGAAGCCTGACGAGCTCGATGGCACGCTCGTTGACCTCCCTGAACAGCTTGAGCTCGGCCCTCCCCCCGCCGATCCCCTTGGCCGCCAGGATCTCGGCCTTCTCCCTCTCCAGCGGGTCGAGTTCGTCGAAGAGGCGCGCGGTGGCGAAACCCAGGGACGCCGCGGCCTCGCCGGTGGCCCACACGTCGGTGAGCCGGTGGAGCACGTCCTCCCGCTGCTGGAGCCCGAGGTCATAGCGAAGCGTCCCGGGCTTGGCCTGCTCCGACCCGCGGAACCGGCCGCGCTGGTAGCGGATGACCGGCTCGACAGCAGAAAGGAGCTTTGCCGCCGTCATCAACCCCACGGGCACGCGGGTGTGCTTGAACACCGCCGCGATGACCTCGTCATGGGAGTAGCGGGGGACGATGACACCGTCCTTCACGGCGTAGCCGCCCACGATGCGCGAGGCCGGGACCTTGAGGCTCAGCACCGGGTCGGAGGTGGACGAGAGCTGGTGGACGAGCTTCTTCGTGGGCGTGCCTCGATCCCAGGTCCCCGGATCCCCCTCCTCCAGGATGATCATGCACGTGCCCTTGATCCGCGGATCGGCCGAGTCCACGGCCGCAGTGACGAAGTTGGCGAAGCCCATGTTGGTGATGAAGCGGCCGCGCTTCTCCACGTGAAGGATGGGCTCCTTGCCCGGCTCCCACTCGACCACGCGCAGCTTGCCGCCGAGCATGCCGGTGTCCACACCGACGTAGGGAATGGGCTCGGTGAGCGCGAAGGCCCCCCGCCACGGCTTGCGATCCTCGCCCGGCTTCGGTGGCGCCGCGAGGCTCATGTAGCGGTCTCGCTGCTCCGGCGTTCCGCGCTCGTGGATCGGCGAGAGCGCGAGGTGGCCCGCCAGGCTGCCGGTGGCGGCGCCGGCGTCGACCCAGGCGAGCTCGAACGCCGTCAGCGCCAGCGCCATGTTCTTCGGACCCTCGATGAAGCCGCCTTGGTGCGGCTCCATGAACACCCCGGTCACCCCCGCCGCGTCGTAGTGCCCAAGCAGCTCGTTCTTCTGCTCCGTCCACTCGTGGCTGTTGCGAGCTCCCTCGGCCACCATCCTGGCGACGGGACCGCGCGCCACGGACCGCACCGACTGCACGAGCATCTGGAGGTCATAGCGATCCTGGAAGCGCCAGAGCACCTGCCGGACGTCGTCGCCGGGAAGGGTGCGGAGGGTCTCGGTCAGGGCGGTTGCGGGAACGGCCATGGGGACTACCCCTTTCGCGCCCGGGCCCGGGCGCGGCCAAGAAGGTGAGAACGCGAGCGGCGCGGCATTCGGCCGCTGAAACGACCCGGCACGCTAGCACCGCACTCGAAGGGGGTTCAAGTGTGGACCGCCCGCGGACACCGCGGAATCGCCGAAATCGATCCTCCTCTCGACGCGGCGAAGCGTCGGCAAGCGCGTCCCCCGCCTGTGGCCGCTGCCGTCCCCAGGGGAGGCGCCGGAGAGGGGCGTGCTCGCTCGAAGCCCCCGGCGCCGGGGCTCGATGGGGTCGGGCTACAGGGAGCGCGCGCTCGCCTCGCGCCGGGCACCGCGGACGCGAGCGCGCTCCCGTTCCCCTTCCCTCGTCCGCACAGCCGTCCGCGCTCTCAGGGTACCAAGGAGCTCCGCCGTGGAAGCGGCGATGCGTGCGATGGCCCGCTCGAAGGCCCGAGCGTCCGCGGCCGAAGGAGCGCGCAGGCCGCTCACCTTGCGCACGTACTGGAGCGCCGCGGCGCGGATCTCCTCGTCGGTCGTGGGCGGCTCGAAGTTGTAGAGGACGCGGATGTTGCGACACATGGAAAACCCTCCGAGCGTCTTCGCTCTTAACGGGCGCAGGGAGAGCGCACAACGCCGGACGGCGGCGGGGTCGCGGGCCCCGTGCCGCCCCCGCCAGCACGTCAAGGCAGGGAACCGATCCCGGCATCGGGCGTTAGGCAGGGCGAAGCAGCACCCGATGGAAACGCACGGCGCCCGAGGCGCACGAAGAAGACACGAAGAAGGAGAGCACAGATGATCAAGGAATCCACCGCTAAGGCCTGGCTGCGCGCTGGGTTGCTGGTCGCGCTAGCGACAGCCTCCTCGTCGGCCAGGGGCGAGGCCGGTGATCGCGATCGCTACGCCAGAGCCGCGAGCGCCGCACCCGCGGCGATCGAGCGCGGGGACCCGGCGTCGCCCTCCGCCGCGGCGACGCCGGAGGCGCTTCGTGCCCCTTCGCCCTGCGCAAACGGATCGCGGGAGGCGCAGGAGAGGGCCGCTCGCCGATCGCGCGAGGACCAGGAATGGCTGAATTCCATTTGGACCTCGCCCTGACGGGCGGTGCCCGCGCGGTGGCCGGCGTCGCGCGGCGGCGCCCGCAGGCCACCCGCGGGGACCGGCACAGGCGCGCCCTGAAAAGCCGGCATCTATCCCCGGAGTCGGCGCATCAACCCTTCGCGTCCCCACCTCATCGCCACGTCGTGGTTCCAAGCGAAGAGCGGGCGCGCGACCGGGGAAAGCCATCGCATCCACGGCTTCGCGACCGAGACCTGCCAGTCGTATCGGACCCGGGTCGCGTCGCCGTCTCCCCAAACCTGCCAGCGCCCCTTCCCCTCCAGCTCACCGGTGGCCCGCCCCTCGATGATCGCTTTCGGCTCGATGAGCACCGTCTCGATCTCGAAGACAAGGCGGTAGGGAAGCCGGCTGCGCCAGGTGTAGCGTCGCACGGCTCCAACCCCATCCGAACCTCCGCGCCGGACCATCTCGACTCGCTCGACTGCGCGCCACCACTGCGGCCACTCCTCGGGAGCCGTGAGCTGATCCCAGACACGGTCCACCGCAGCCGGGAGGAACCAATGGGTGACGAAGGCGTAGCGGAAGTCCATGGGGCAACGGACCGGCTACGGGAACTTCGGCGACGACTCCGCAGGTGGCGGCGGCACCGAACCGGTGGCTGGCGAGACGCCGACCGGCAACCCCGCGCCTCCCGAGGGCGCCGCCCGGGTAGTGGCCATGTCCGGATTCGTCGAACAGGGGGAGGTCGTCGGTTCGCCCGGCGGGCAGCCGATCACGAAGGGCTCACAGAAGCCCGTGGTCGGGTTGCACACCGTGTTGCCCGTGCACGTGGCGTAGCAGCCCCCCTGGGAACGCTGCACCGCCGACGAGCTCGCCGCGATCGCGGTGTTGATGGCGGCGGCGGGGATCGTGTAGGGCGCCGAGGATCGGCAGGCCGCCACGGCGGCGAAGAGTCCCAGCGGAAGAACTCGCCTCAAGGCCGCAATCTACTACGGCGAGACCCGACTGTCCCTGCCGCCGCGACCCGCTCCGCGCGCCGCAGGAAGGGGGGACCTTCCCGGTCAGCGAGCGACACCGAACGTCGCGCCCAGGTAGTAGGGCCACAGGGCGATGGCGAGGACCCCCTTCCAGAAGCTCAGTCGCAGGTACCCGATGCTGAAGAGCCATCCCGCCACCCAGAGGGTCCCGGTGAAGCTGTGCTGCTCGATCCGTAGCTTTTCCATCTCCCATCCTCCCTGAACGAGGCCTTCGACCGATCGCGGTCCAGGGTCGCAGACAAGGCGCCGTGAGCCACGTCCCTGAGCGATGCGGTAACCCCAGGGCGACCCCTGAAGGGGACCTCACGCTCCTCTCGCAGTCCCCGCGTCACTTCAAGGCCTCAAATCAGGTCCTCTGGACGGGGCAACCCGTGGAAGAACGCCGTCGGGAAACGGAAAGGAGCGGCGGCCACAGCGGGACGGTTGACGCGAGTCATGCCGGGGAGGCGCCGGAGGTCGCAGGCTTCCCTTGGGAGTGCTCGCGCGCTGACCGTGGACCTGCGAGCGATGGGAGCGCTACGGCATGAGCGACATTCTGGAAGTCATTCGGGCGAGGAATTCGCTGCGGACGCCATTCGATCCCGAGCGCCCGGCCCCGCCAGAGGACCTTCGGCGAGTCCTGGAAGCCGCGCGATGGGCGCCGACCGCTCACAGCATGCAGAACCTCCAGATCGTCGCGGTGGACGACCGAAGGCTCTTGCAGGCGGTTGGAGCCGTCGAGCGCCGCGTCTCCACGCAATTCATCCGCGAGAACTACCGACAGCTCTCATTCTCCGAGGAGGAGCTTCGCCGGCGAAAGGTCGGGCTCCTCGCCGCGAGGTTCCCGCCGTCGTGGAGGAACTCCCCCCCTCGGTTCCGTAGCGGGTGGCGTACTCGACCACCTGGGCGGACTCCGAATCGAAGGACAGATGGATGGCGTTGCGCATGCGAGCCGCCAACCTCGGGCGGGATGAGCCCGAAGACGCTCCGGCCGGTCAGCTCCTCGGGGTGGGCGGGTAGAGCCGCGCCCGGCGGGGCGCCTCGATGAAGCGCCCGTCGCGATCGGTCCGCACCAGCACGTCGGGCATGGCCTGGAGCAGCGCGCGGTCGCGCTTTCGCCACCATCACGAACACCCAACCGGAGGGGTCGTGGTCGTGAGCCGTTGGTGGCCAGGGCCATACCGTATCCGGATGGAAGAGATCCGCGAACGCCGCGGCGTCCCGCCGGTCCCGCGCGCGTCTCACGCTCCACCATCTCCTCGATGATTCGGTTCGCCTCTTCTCGTGCGTCCAATTCCTTCCGCCCTCCTCTGCCGCCCTCGGCGGTCGATCGAGGCTGCGAGTCACCGGCGCCAGGCTCCCTACCGTTCGTGGTCTCTTTCGCGGCGTTCGATGTCCGCTCGGATCTCCCCCGCGGGGAAGTTGACCGTGTGAATGTTTCCGTACGCGGTGTGAGACTCGAGCGCTGCCACCAGGGCCTCGAAATCCCCCGCGGACACGTTTTGGGTCGCGATGGGCCGCACGTCATTCGCGGTGATCGTCCCCGTGACCGTCCCGGCGCTCGCTGGGCACGCCTGCGTACCGGCCGGAGCGCTCGGGAGGTTCGAGCAGAAGAACACCATGATCGCACCGGCGACATGGGGCTTGCCGAAATGGATGTGCGCTTGCGTGACGGCCGATCCCAGGTCCGAGTAGGTCAGCTTGTAGGTGAGGGTCCCGGCAGCCTTGTCGAGCGTCAGCTCGAGGAGACCTTTGCCCTCGGAGAAAATGGAGCCGCTCTCGTTGTTGAGGGCACCGACCTCGTTGAAGCCGGAGTACCGACCCACGAACTCTTGGGCGCGCGCAGGGGAGGCAGAGAGGACCGCGACGGTCGCGGCCGCGGTAAGCATCGAGCCGAATCTGGTCATGGCGAGACTCCTTTTCTCGGGGTTATTTGCAATTCACGATGCGTCTGGTACACGAAGCGCACGGCTTCTGGCGGGCGCCATCGATTGCGGCCCTCGGATAGCAAGGGCGACCCCTCGCTGCTGCGCCAGATCGGCACCCACAGGAGTCGAGCCACGCGGGGTCTCTTGCGGGCCAGGGACTCGCTCCCATTCTCCTCCCCGTCCGGGGACGCCGCCCTGCCTACCGATCGGGGCTCCGAAGGAGGTCTCGCCGCGAGATCCCCTCACCGAGCGGCTACGTGGACGAAAAGGTCTCTTCCCTCCCGCAGCGTCAGTACCCGTATCCGGGCGGGAAGGTTTGGGGCGGCTGCGATGGAGGCGCGTTGGGGTTGATGGTGATGGTTCCGTTGGGTGTATTCATGGTCCCCAGGTGCACGGTGCAAAAATAGTTGATTACCGTGCCGGCCGGAGCCGTCATGGGCAAGGTGAAGCTCGCGCTCGCTCCGGAGATGGGCCCAGTGTCGAAGGAGATCCCTGTCGTCGAGTGCGTAAAGCTTCCGGCAGTCGCTTCGCTCGTCACCGAGTGCATCATGGGCGAGTCGAAGTTGAGCACCGTCACTGTCGCTCCGGGTGGGGCCTCCAGGTCGAGGGGTGAGAATTTCAGGTTCGAGATGGAGAGGTAGTAGCCCGGAGTGCCCGACATGTTCGTCGAGCCTCCCGACGACCCGCCGCAAGCTGCGACTCCGCTCACCACGGCCGCCAGGATCATGGAGATACGGCTTCTTTCGCGCATATCGCTTCACCTCTTGGCTCGTCACGAAACAAGACGCTTACGCAGTCTCCGAGCCCACGCGGGCGATCTACCCGCCGACACCTCTGGAAGAGACAGGCCAATTGGGGCGCGTCGAATCGCAGTCATTTCACCAATAGGCGACGGTCCCGCGCGAGCGCGAGGCCCATCTAGCCGAAGAGGGAACCCAGGGCCTGCGCGTTTCGGAGGACGGCCCGGCTGGGCACCGGTGTCGAAAAGAAGTCGCTTGCCATCGACCTCGACGAGTGCGGAGAAACCCCACTCGCCGATCCCGCGGTCCGCCAACATGGTGGAGAGGATCGTGATCTTCGTCGTTCGCACCGGCGGCACCGCCTCAGGAGCGGTACCGAGCACCACGGCCAGGGCTGTCAGTGAAACGGCGAGCATCGGCTCCTCCGTTCACCGGAAGTCACTAATGGCGCGAACGGGTCCGCGCAGCGGCGCGCCGCCCTCGACGTCCCCTAGTACTAGAAGCGCTCCTCTCCCCGAGCCCGGAACGCGTCCGGGAAGTCGCGATACAGGGCAAAGCGTGCGTTTCGCACGAGCGAGTTCACGCCGAAGTGGAAGCCTTCGGTGGGCTCGCGCCTTCCCCCCACTCGCTCGAAGGCCGCCTCGAGCTGGCGCAGGTCCTTCACCTCCATCGCGATGTGGAACTCGCCGAGTTCCGGGATGCCGAGACCGAGCTTCCGGCGCGTGAGGCGCCATCCCTCGATCAGGCCCTGGTCCTTCAGATGGGACATGTAGGCCGCCACCTTTTCGCCGAAGTCAACGTCGCTGACCCCTTCCTTGAGGTCGCACCATCCGTGATAGATGTCCACGCTCGGAACCTCCTCAGCCCCCAGGCGTCCTGAGCGCCGGGGCTCGTGCCAGGGGAGGCATACTGCCAACTCGCCGCGGTGGGCAAACGCCCGGACGCACGTTCTCGCTCCCTCCAGCTCGTTTCCGAGCGGTGGGGCGGCTCCCGATTCCCGAGCGGGGACCTGGGTGGTGGGGGATTCGCGGAGGCGCCTGGACGAGGCCCACGGGCGGGCCTGCTCGACCCGACCGAGCGCGCGGTGCCCGCACGAGTTAGATGTTCCCCCATGGAGCCGACCGAATCGACGCGCGAGGGCGGGCTCCTAGCCTGGCAGCTCCGCGGCTACCCGAAGACACACAGTCACCGGCGCAATTTGCTCGTCCACGCGACGACGGCCCCGCTGTTTCTCGCCGGAACCGTCGCCCTGGTCTTGAGCCCTTTGGCGGGCGCCTGGCTCCTCGCCCTCGCCTTTCCCGCGATGGTCCTCCCCCTCGTGCTGCAGGGGCGCGGTCACCGCCTGGAACGGAACCTCCCCGCCGCGTTCCGGGGACCGGCGGACTTCGCGATTCGCCTCTTCGTCGAGCAGTGGGTCACGTTTCCGCGGTTCGTCCTGACCGGCGGCTTCGCGCGGAACTGGCGGGCCTCCGCGCCGCCTCACGGAACCGAGCTCGGAGCCGCTCCTCGTTAGGGGTGTTTCTCTCTCCAAGTACTCAGGCGAGCGATGGCTTCATCCAGGGTCTCGTCTCGCTTCGCGAAGCAGAAGCGCACCAGCCGCTGATCGGGAGGAACCGCATAGAATACGGATACGGGAATCGTCGCGACCCCTACGGTGCTGGTGAGCCAACGTGCGAAGGCGACATCATTCAAGTCGGGGCGGATGCGAGAGTAGTCGGCGAGCTGAAAGTAGGTGCCGGCAGAGGGGATGAGGCCGAACCCGGCCCGAGCGAGACCCTCGGCAAGCCTCCTTCTCTTGCTCCGGAAGAACTCGGCCAGCCCTTCCCACCGGGCGGGGACGGCGAGGTGGTGGGCGAGCGCGTGCTGCGCTGGCGTGTTGACGGCGTAGACCAGGAACTGATGCACCTTCCGGAATTCCAGGGTGAGGTCCGGCGGAGCAACGCAGTAGCCGATCTTCCACCCGGTAGCGTGGAAGGTCTTCCCGAACGAGAAGATGGCGAAGCTGCGACCGCGAAGCTCGGGGTGGGCGAGCACACTTCGATGGCGGTGGCCGTCGAAGACCAGGTGCTCGTACACCTCGTCCGCGAGTACCAGGAGATCGTGTCGCTTGGCAATCCGTGCCAGGGCGTCGAGATCTTCCCCCGAGAAGACCGCCGTCGACGGGTTGTTCGGGTTGTTCACGACCACGAGCCGGGTCCGCGGCGTCACCGCACGGTCGACTGCGTCCCAGTCGACCGCGAAACCTGGCGCGGCGAGCGCGATGCGCACCGGCCGCGCACCCTGGGCGAGGATGGCGGGCGCGTAGCTGTCGTAGGACGGATCGAGGAGGATCGCCTCTTCCCCGGGAGAGAGGGTGCACCCGACGACCGTGAAGATGGCCTGGGTTGCGCCGGCGGTCACAGTGATCTCGCGATCCGGATCGGCGTCGATTCCCGGGCTCGAGCGCAGCTTGGCTGCGATCGCCTGGCGAAGCGCCGGCACCCCGCTCATCGGCGCGTACTGGTTGTGTCCGGCGCGAGCCGCCTCCCCGAGGGCGTCGAGGAGCGGAGGATCGCAGGGATAGTCCGGAAAGCCCTGGGAGAGGTTGACGGCGCCGCAATCGTTGGCGAGCTGCGTCATCGTGGAGAAGATGGTGGTGCCTACCTGGGGCAGCTTGGAGGGAATTCTCATGGCGTCGCCGCGGGCGTTCCCAGTCTATCGCGTCGCGCACCCGGCCGCTCCGGTGCCCGTAGCCCTTAAGACCGCCGATGGCGCCTACCTCTCGCGAGGGTCAGCACCGCGGCCAGGAGCAGGCTGCCAGCGGCTCCGAATGACTCCCGCCATGGCGTGCGCGCGCCGGTCTCGCGGTGCAGCCAACGCGTCAGGATCCCAAGGGCGCCGCAGTAGACCACCCCGACACCTATGACCTCGAGGCTGACCACCGGATCGGGATGCCAGACCAAGTATACCGGCACGCCGACCAGCAGGAGACCGACGGTGAGGAAGGCAAGCGCGGTCGCCCTCACGAGGAAGAGCAGCACCCGCTGAACGCGGGGCGGGAGCGAGTCCCGGTCGGCTGCAGCCGACGCCTGGTGGAAGGGGAGCCACTCTCGCGCCGACAGCCCCTTCGCTGCCATTAGGAGCGACACGAGGCTCACCGAGAAGCAGAGGGCCGCCGACAGCAGTCGGCCGAGCTGAGCGTTCGACATATGGCTCCTGGAGGCGGGCGGCGGGGCGCCCCACTCTGGCAGCCCTCGCTGGCTCGGCCCGCTTTCCTGCTGCCACCGGGCCGACACGCCCAACCTGGGCGCATCCCAGAGGGTCCGATCACCCCCCGGTCACCGTCGAACCCACGGTCGCGCCCGGGTCCCGCTAGTGGCCGCACTCGAAGTCATTGGGAAGGCTCGGATCGCATGCCTGCGCCAGGCACCAGCCACAACCGTTGGAACCGCCACCGGTGCCGTCCCCCCACCATTGCCCGCCGTAGTCCACGCAAGTGCCGGCGGCGGCGTTGGCTTCCGACCAAAGCTGCGTCCACCGAGCGCAATCGCGCCACTCCGGCCGGGCATGTCCGCCGTCTGTCCCCCCGATCTGGAGGAAGGCGTGCTCGTGGAACCAGAAGTGCAGCAACTCGTGGGAAAGCTGGCTGTGTTCGATGTCGGCGAACCCGGTCAAGGGCCCGCCAATGGCCTCGTAGGTCGACACGGTAATCGTGTCCTCGTTTGCGTCGGTGCACCCGTCGAGAGGGTCCCCGTTAGGCTCGGTCTCGCTGCCATCGCACGAGACCGGGCCGTCTTTGACGATGATCCGCCAGTGCGCTTCGAGCCTGGATGGATCGCCTCCGAAGGACGCCCAGGCGCGGTCGATGGTGGCGCGTAGGCGGTCGCGGAAATCGGGGGTGTCCTGGAACTGCGGGAGTCGGGACTCGACGACGAGGTGGAAGTACCGGATGTCCGGCTCGCCGGCGTACCCGCACGCGGTGAGGGCGAGAGCCGCGGAGAGGCCCAGGCTTCTCCGGAGCGATACAGTACGTTTGCCCGAGTCGGCGTGCAGGCCCTCACGAGGAGCAGGACCTGTGCCCGACCGGGTTCAGGTGATCTCGCGGGCTTTTCCAATCGCCCTGCGACGAAGGGCGCGGGTACGGCAAACCCAGGGGTCGCGCGGGATCGACGCTACCAGGGAGCCGATTTGATACCCGTCAGGAGCCGCCTCGAAGGCGCAGGGCGGGCCGCAGTCCTGGTGGGTACTTCGCGCACACGCGGGAGGGCGCACCTACCGCTACGCGGAGGAAGCCCTGTAGGAACCCTCGAGCGCGCCGTCATCCGACTCGCAGGACCTGCTTCAGGCTGCGCGTTCCCCTCGCCACCGCCTCGTAGGCCTCGACGGCCATCTCGAAAGGCCAAGTCCCGATCTCGGGAGCACGCAGCGCGCCAGCCTCGAACCCGGCGCTCAGTTGGTTCATGACGTCGAAGATCGATCTCTGGCCCAAGGCCATCGTATCGACTCCGCTGAGGCGCTTTGCTCCGTGATAGAAGTCCACCAGATTGAAGTGGACCACGGGCGGATTGCTCACGATGGCCACCTGATGCCCTCCCTGACGCAATGACTTCAGGCAGGGCTCGAAGAGCGCCCCTCCGACGACATCCAGTACGAGATCCACCCCGATCCCATTCGTCAGCGCGAGAACCTGCGCCGTCAGATCGCTCTCGGTCAGCTCGGCGACCATGTCGGCTTCTGGCGCGCTCCCGGCGGAACGAACCGCGCCGATGACACGAGCCCCCTTCCAATGCGCGATCTGTGTCGCCGCGCGCCCGACCGCCCCGGACGCTCCGGTCACCAACACCGTCTGCCCGGCCTCGACGTTTCCAGTGGCGACCAGGGCGGACCAAGCGGTGAGGAACGGAACGCCGATGGCCGCAGCCTCCTCCATGCTCAGGTTCGAGGGCTTTCGGCAAACTGCATCCGCCGGCAGCAGGATGTACTGTGCGTGGGCGCCATCGCGCGTGACGCCGAAGCCGGCGCCGCTGCCCCAAACCTCCTCGCCTTCACGGGTTCCGCCCGATACCACCACCCCGGCGAAGTCGCGACCGGGCAGGCGTGGCAAGGAGGATCGGAAGTGGCCGGAGACGTTCTTTACGTCGCTGGGATTGATGGCCGAGGCGATGATTTTGACGAGTAACTCGCCGCCGCCGGGATCGGGCCTCGGCCGCGAGCGGAGAGTCATGACCCCCGGTGGGCCGTATCTCTCGAAGATCCAAGCCTTCATTTCCCTCATGGGCCCGTCCCATAGCGGGTCGGGCGCCACCTTTCCAAGGCAGCCGTGAAGATGCGCCGCCCACGGTCACCTACCGGATGGCTTCTCGTCGGAACGCCGCGGGGCGCCACCCCTTCAGGGATTGCGTGAGTCTGATTGCCGTCCTTCCGGAACCGAGAAAACGCACCCGGGAGCTGGCTCGCCCGAGCCTGGGTGGCCGCGGTGCCCGGGGAGCGCGGCACTGAGGCTGGAGGGGAGCAGCCGGGGATTGCTCGGATGGGTGCGACGGCGCCCCTTCGGCAGGTGGCGGCTAGGATCTGCGCCACTGCACCAGAGGTCGGTGCCCGTCGGCACGCCAGAGGTGGCGTGATCGCTCGACGCCGTACTCGCCCGGAAAGGAGGCATTCGCTGCGCCGTACGCGCCGCGAGGTTCTCGGGACGGGGTATCGGAATCCCGATCGACGCCCCTGAAAGGGCCTATCGCGAGTCTGCAAGGGCGTCGCTCTCGAGCCCTCGGATCATCTCGGTGCCCTTCGGCTTGCTCCCACCGCGCTCCCCTCGAGCAGCCGGGCGCAATTTCGGCGCGAGCGGCAAAGGTCGCGTGGCAAGTTTACGTTGACACCCAGTGCGGCTTGCCGAGGTTGGGGAGCTTCCGCTTGCCGGACCGACAGCGTCGCGGGACGCGGCATGGTGATTCGGCAGTCAACATATGCCGAGGCGCTGATTTGGCGGTCAACGCGTAGGCCCGATTCCGAATCGGGCTCGTCAGGCAACCCAATTGAAATCGGACAGAACTGACTGCCGTCAGGAAGTCGCGCGTGGCTCGGGGCGATGCTCGCTTGTCGATGAGCATCGATGCCGAAACCCTCGACATGGTCGTTTCCACGCTGCGCGAGTATGCCGAGCGCGCCCTCAAGCCCGAGCGACTCCTCGAGCTGGATCGGATCAACGAGTTTCCGGAGCAGGTGCATCACGACCTCTACGGCGACATTGGACTACACCTCCTGTTCATCCCGCAGGAGTACGGAGGGATGGGCGGCGGAGCCCACGACATCTATCGCGTCTCCGAGGTGCTCGCCCGGATCGACCTTGGCATCGCGACCGGGGTGCTCGCGACGTTCCTGGGAACCGATCCCATCACCGTAGGCGGTACGCCCGAGCAGAAGCAAAGGTGGATGAAGCGGATCGCCGAGGAAGGACTGCTCGTCGCCTACGGGGCGACCGAGCCCCAGGCCGGAAGCGACCTCACCTCGCTCAAGACGACCGCGACCCCCGTCACTCACGAGGGTCGCACGTGTTACGCGCTCAATGGCCGAAAGCAGTGGATCAGCAACGGGGGGGTGGCCGCCATCTGGCTGATCCTGGCCAATGCCCCGGGCGGCGCTTCGTGGTTCGTCGTGGAGCGCGGCAACCCGGGTATCACGGCGGGGAAGCACGAGGACAAGCACGGCATTCGCGCGAGCAACACGACTGCGCTCTTCCTCGAGGATGCCATCGTCCCGGCGGATAACCTGGTCGGCGGGGTCGAGGGTCAGGGGCTCGTCCAGGCTCAGGCCGTCTTCGGCTATACGCGCTTGATGGTCGCGGCCTTCGGGCTCGGCGGCGGCTGGAGCGCCCTGGAGCGCGCCATCCGGTACGCCCAGGAGCGCGTTGCCGGCGGCAGCCCGCTGATCCGCAAGCAGGGATTCACCCACAAGCTCCTTGTCCCGAACGCCGTGCGCCTCGAGGCGGCTCGCGCCTTCATCGAGTTCACTGCCGAGCGCATCGACAGCGGCAAGCCGGACCTCGCGACCGAAGGCGCCATCGCCAAGTATCTGGCAACCGAGGCCGGCAACCGCGCCGCTGAGGACGCGATCCAGGCGCTCGGCGGCTACGGGTACACCCGCGAGTACATGGTCGAGAAGATCAAACGCGACGTCCGGATCACCACGATCTACGAGGGGACGTCGGAGATTCTCGAGTGGACCATCGCGCGAGACCGATGGCAGCTGCACCTGAAGTCTCGAGGCGCTCACTACCTCGACTGGGCACGCCGCGCCGAACAGCTCCACGTGGAGCGCCCCGACGTCGGCGCCGACAACGCAGCGCTGGCGCTGCGCGCGCTCGCCACCGTACTGGAGCGCTGCAGAGCCGACAAGCTCACCCGTCACCAGCACGTGCTTTTCCGCCTCGGAGAGCTAGTCGCTCTCGCAGAGGGCGCGGCCGTCTTCGCCGAGCGAGCGGCGAGAGCCCCGACGAAGGTCGTCCCGCTGCCGCCGTCGACGATCGGCGCGATGTCGCGCGTCTTCGCCCGCGAAGCCGCGGCGCGCGTCGCCTTCGAGGGCGCTCGGTGGGCGGTCGCCGCGGGAAAGCCCGATGCGGATCTCCTGGGCTCGATGGACTGGAACCAGGTGCTCGCCGGCCAGGCCGGCGGGATCGAGGACATGGACGTGATTGCAGGGAGCCTGGCGCAGACGTTCCCTGCCTAAAAGGCAGCCGGGCGGCCCGCCGCCCGGCCCGCATTCCGCGCCGCGATGCGTCGTGGCGCGATCGCTCGGGGGGGCAGCCATGCCACAGCGCGAAGAGCGGGCCATTGCCGTGGTGGGGGTCGGGGCGCTTCTTCCCGACGCACCCGACGTCCCGTCGTTCTGGAAGAACATCTGCGAGCGCCGCTACTCCATCGCGGAGGTCCCGTCCGAGCGCTGGAGCGTCGACGATTACTACGACCCGGATCCCTCCGCCCCCGACAAGTCCTACAGCAAGATCGGCGCCTGGGTGCGCGGCTACTCCTTCGACTGGCAGCGGTTCAAGGTGCCCCCGAAGGTCGCCGCCGCGATGGATCTCGGACAGGCCTGGGCCGTCACCATAGCCGCCGAGGCCCTCGCGGACTACGGCTTTCCCGGTCGCGCCATCGACCTCGAGCGCACCGGCGTCGTTCTCGGCGCCGCCATCGGCGGCGAGCTTCACTACATGACGAACCTGCGGGTGATGTTCCCGGAGTTTCGCCGCGCCCTAGAGGGAGTGGAGGCGTTCTCGGAGCTCGGGCCTGAACTCCGCCGCAAGATCGTCGCGCGTTGGCAGGAGGCGGTGCGCAAGCACTTTCCCCCCATCACCGAAGACTCCATGCCGGGAGAGTTGCCGAACATCATTTCCGGTCGCGTCGCGAATCTCCTCAACCTTCGTGGGCCGAACTTCATCACCGACGCGGCCTGTGCCTCGAGCTTGGCCGCCATCGACGCCGCGATGGACCTCCTCGCCGAGAACCATTGCGACGCGGTGATCTCTGGCGGCATCGACCGCAACATGGGGCCATCGACCTTCGTCAAGTTCTGCAAGATCGGGGCGCTGAGCGCTACCGGAACTCGCCCCTTCGGCGATGGCGCCGACGGCTTCGTCATGGGCGAGGGAGCGGCCGCGTTCCTTCTCAAGCGCCTCGCCGACGCTGAGCGCGACGGCGACAGAATCTACGCCGTCCTCCGCGGGGTCGGAGCCAGCAGCGATGGAAGGGGCAAGGGGATCACAGCGCCCAACCCGGTCGGGCAGAAGCTTGCGGTTCGGCGCGCGTGGCACGACGCCGGGCTCGATCCGGCCACGGCCGGGATGGTCGAGGCCCATGGCACGAGCACCAAGGTCGGTGACGTCGTGGAGGTGGAGAGCCTGGCGGAGTGCTTCGCCGCCGCCAGGAGAGGGGCGATCGCTCTCGGCTCGGTGAAGAGCAACATCGGCCACTTGAAGGCCGGGGCTGGTGCAGCCGGCCTGCTGAAAGCCATCCTCGCCCTGCATCACAAGCAGCTTCCGCCGACGCTCAATGCAACGACACCCAACCCCAACATCGACTTCTCGGCGACCCCCTTCACTCTCAACCACGAGCTGCGAGAGTGGCCTCGAGCCAACGGGACGCCGCGCCGCGCCGGAGTGTCGGCGTACGGCTTCGGGGGGACCAACTTCCACATCGTGCTCGAGGAGCACATCCCGGGCGCTTTTGAGGCTCGCCGAAAGGCGGCGGTCTCGGTCCCCTCCGCGACACCCCCCGCGGGTACGGCCAGCGGGGCCACGCCGGTCGGCAGCCTGCCGAAGGCTCCCCTGCGCGGAATCCTGGCGGTAGGCGGGGCCACCGTCGCCGACCTGCGCGCGCGCCTGGAGCGAGAGATCGCCCGGGTAAGAAATGGCGGGGGGCTCCCGATGGCCTACCCGTCGCGCGCCGACCTCGGGGCCCGGCAGCGGCTCGTCGTCGACTTCGCCAGCGGCCCCGATCTCATCGACAAGCTCGAACGCGCGCGTCGCGTGCTCGAGACGGACGCGCCTTCAGGCTGGCGGGCGCTCGGGAGCCAAGGGGTGTTCCGCGGCGGCAACGGCCCCCCGGGGAAGATCGCCTTCCTCTTCCCGGGCCAGGGGAGCCAATTCGTCAACATGGGTCGAGAACTCTACCAGCGCGAGCCGGTCGTCCGAGCCGTGTTCGACGAAGCCGACGCAGTCCTCGGGCCGATTCTCGGCCGGCCCCTGACGGCGTTCCTGTTCGCGGACCCCGGCGACGCAGGGGCGATGGCGACGGCCGAAGAGGCGCTCCGACAGACGGCCGTCACGCAGCCCGCTGTCCTGACGGTCGACAACGCGCTTCGCGCTCTGCTCGCCGAGTACGGGATGCGCCCGGACTACGTCATGGGTCACTCGCTCGGCGAGTATGGCGCGCTTGTCGCCGCGGGCGTCATGCCGTTCTCCGATGCTCTCGAGGCGTCCGCGGCTCGTGGTCGCGAGATGACGCGGGTCAGCCTCGCTGACAACGGCTGGATGGCGGCGGTCATGGGCCCGCTCGACGTCGTAGAGAAGGCTCTCGCCTCGATTGACGGCTACGTGGTCACCGCCAACATCAACAGCACCCGCCAGGCCGTCATCGGCGGCGAAACGCAAGCGGTGAAGAGAGCCATGGAGGCCCTGACGGCCCTCGGCATCGAGACCGTGCGCCTCCCGGTGAGCCACGCCTTCCACACCCGCGTCGTGGCACCGGCCGCCGAGCCCCTGGGAAGGGTGCTCGACCGGCTGCGCATCTCCCCGCCCCAACTGCCGGTCGTCGCCAACGTGACCGGTGGTTTCTATCCGGTGACACGTCTCGAGATCCGCAGCATGCTCGTCAACCAGATCGCCTCGCCGGTCCAGTGGGTCCGCGGGCTCGAGACGCTCTGGCAGGAGGGCGTGCGCACCTTCGTCGAGGTAGGCCCGAAGAAGGCCCTGAAGGGGTTCGTCGACGATGTGCTCGCCGGCCGCGAGGGGCTGGTCTCGCTCTTCACGAACCACCCCAAGGTCGGGGATCTCGCCGCCTTCAACCAGGCCCTCTGCGGGCTCCTCGCGGCGGGGCACGGAGCGACCGACGGGCCGCGCGCGGTACCCTGGGGCGCAGCGACCGACGGCGTGATCCCATCGATCGCGTCCATCTCTTCGAACACCGTCACGCCAGCCCCCCAGAACGGGGCCGGGGAGGCTCAGGTCGTGTCCCACTCCTCTCTCGAAGAGCTCGCTCAGGTCCTCGCGCGGACGATTTCCGCCGCGGCCGCAAGGCCGGCGACGTCGGAGCTCGGCGCGGGGCCCCTCGACCGCAACTCGCCGCCGACCGGCTCCGTGGTGATCACCGGGTGCGCCCTCGGACTCCCGGGCCCGGATAAGCCGGTGATGGACCCGCAAAACGTCGACCGGATCCTGCGCGGCGAGCAGCTCATCGATCTGCTGCCGGCGCGCTTCCGCTATCAGATGGCCCGCAAGCAGGTGACGCGCGTGGTGAAGACCCCCGAAGGCGACGGGCGCTTCGAAACCATCAACGACTCCGCGGAGGTCCTCAAGCTGGCGGGCCGTGCGGGGCCCTTCGACCTGGCCGCCGAGTACGGGGTCCCGCAGAAACTGGTCGAGGCCCTCGACAGCACGAGCCAGCTCGCGATCGCAGTGGGGATCGACGCCCTCCGCGAGGCTGGCATCCCGCTCGTCCAGACGTGGCGGCGCACGACCAAGGGGACATTCCTCCCCGATCGCTGGATGCTCCCGCAGTCGATGCGCGACGAGACCGGCGTGATCTTCGGCTCCGCCCTCCCCGGATGCGACCGCTTCGCCGAGGAACTGGGCCGTTACTACAGATACGAATCAAGGCGACAGCGACGAGGCGCGCTCGAGGATGTCCGGCGCCAGACGAGCGATCCGTCGGCCCTCCACGAGGTCGAGCGCCAGATCGCGCAAATCGACGAGGAGCTTCGGCGCGAGCCATACGCATTCGACCGACGATTCCTTCTGCGCGTACTGCCCATGGGTCACAGCCAGTTCGCCGAGTACATCGGCGCCCGCGGCCCCAATGCGCTGGCGAACGCGGCCTGCGCGAGTACGGCCCAGGCAGTCGCGATGGCGGAAGACTGGATCCGAACGGGTCGCTGTCGCCGCGTCGTGGTCATCTCCGCCGACAACACGACGAGCGAGAACCTGATGGAGTGGGTCGGCGCGGGCTTCCTCGCCACCGGCGCGGCGGCCACCGACGACAAGGTCGAAGAGGCGGCCGTTCCCTTCGATCGACGACGCCACGGCACCATCATCGGCATGGGCGCGGCCGCGCTCGTCGTCGAGAGCCAGGACGCCGTGGAGGAGCGCGGCATGCGCGGGATCGCCGAGCTGTTGTCGAGCGAGACGCGAAACAGCGCGTTCCACGCGACACGCCTCGACGTCGACCACGTCGCCGCCGTCGTCGAGAGCCTGGTCCGCTCGGCCGAGCGGCGATTCGGCCTCGACCGCCGCTCGATGGCGGGCGAAACGGTATTCGTGTCGCACGAGACCTTCACGCCAGCCCGTGGGGGGAGCGCCTCGGCCGAAGTCGAGGCCTTGCGCCGAGTGTTCGGGAGCGCGGCGAGCGAGATCGTGGTGTCGAACACGAAGGGCTTCACTGGTCACGCGATGGGGGTGGGTATCGAGGACGTCATCGCGGTCAAGATCCTCGAGCACGGCATCGTTCCCCCCGTCCCCAACTTCCGGGAGGAGGATCCGGAGCTGGGGCGCCTGAACTTGAGTCGGGGCGGGCGGTACCCGGTCAACTACGCGATCCATCTCGCCGCTGGGTTTGGCTCCCAGATCGCTCTCACGCTCACGCGCCGCATCCCTGGCGGCGCAGCGCGGGTCGACCGTTCCGACGTCTACCAACGCTGGCTCGATGCCGTCACCGGCGTAGACCGGGCCGAGGTGGAGGTCGCGCAGCGCACCTTGCGCGTCGTCTCGAACGGAGCGCCGGCGCGCACGCCGCAGCCGGCGGCGTGGGCATGGGGCACGGCCCCGTCGCGGCGCGCCCCGGCACCACCTGCTCCTAATGGTCACTCTTCCGGATTCATCGCCCCGGCAGCTGTCGTTCCGGAAGCTCGCCGCTCGTCCGTGGCGCTACCGCAGAACGACAGCGCTTCCGCGACCTGCCAACCAGCGATGGTGGCTGCCGCGCCCGCTCCGAGGCCCTCCCCTCCCGAGGCACCTGCACCGGTGCGCGCTCCGGCGGCGGGCGCTGCCGCACCCGCCGGCGCAGACCCGGTCGTCGACCGCATCGTCGCGATCGTCTCGGCGAAGACGGGCTACCCGCCCGACCTCCTCGATCTCGATCTGGACCTCGAGGCTGACCTCGGCGTCGACACCGTGAAGCAAGCGGAGACCTTCGCTGCCGTGCGCGAAGAGTGGTCGATCCCCCGGATCGAGAATCTCCGTCTGCGAGATTTTCCAACGCTCCGGCACGTCGCCACCTTCGTCCGCACTCATCGGTCGGACCTCGCCACGGTGCCGGCGCCCTCGCCGGCACCGACGCCTCCCGTTCCGGCCCCCTCGCCCGCACCTACCGTGGCGACTGCGGCGGTATCAGCGCCCGTCTCCCATAGCGCGGATCCGGTCTCCAACCGAATCGTCGCGATCGTCTCCGAGAAGACGGGATATCCGGCCGACCTGCTCGATCTCGATCTCGACCTCGAGGCCGATCTTGGTGTCGACACCGTCAAGCAGGCGGAGACGTTTGCCGCCGTCCGCGAGGAATGGTCGATCCCGCGAGTTGAGAACCTGCGACTCCGTGACTTCCCCACCCTTCGCCACGTGGCCACCTTCGTCCGCACCCATCGGCCGGACCTCGCCGCGGCCCTGGAAGCGCCGGCGACCGTCGCCGCCTCCGCGGCGGCGCCGCCTCCCCCGACCGCACCTTCGGCCCTCGCCACTGCGCCGGGGCCGGCGACTGGCGACCCGATCGCCGATCGCGTAGTAGGCATCGTCTCGGAGAAGACCGGGTACCCGCCGGACCTGCTCGATCTCGACCTCGACCTGGAGGCCGACCTGGGCGTCGACACCGTCAAGCAGGCGGAGACGTTCGCGGCGGTCCGGGAGGAATGGTCCATTCCTCGGATCGAGAACCTGCGGCTGCGCGACTTTCCGACTCTTCGCCACGTCATCGGTTTCGTCCACTCGAATCGGCCCGGTGCCACCCCGGTGTCGTCGGCCCCATCGAGACCCCTCGACACTCCGGCGGAGTCCGGCCCCCAGAGCACTGCCGCGACGGCGGCGCATCCGCTCTCCAACGCGGACCAACTCCCGCGACGGGTTGCTGCCCCGGTTCTGCGCCCCCCCCTCGATCTGTGCAAGCCCACCGGCGTCCGGATCGGCGCGGAGACGCGTGTCATCGTCGCCTCGTCTCGGAGCGTGAGCCCCCTCCCAAGGAAGCTGGCAGAGCTCGGCGCCACCGTTCTCGAGCTCGACGCCTGCCAGCCGGCGGCCGCCATCGCAGCGACCGTCCGGGACTGGCTCGCAGAAGGCCCCGTCCACGGGATCTTCTGGCTCCCCTCCTTGGACTCCGACGTTCGGCTCGAGCAGGCAACTGTCGACGACTTCGGCGAATGCACTCGCGTCGCCGTCAAGAACCTCGCCACGACGATGCGCGTCCTCTACGAGAGCATCGCGGTTACAGACACCTTCCTTGTCGCCGGCACGCGCCTCGGCGGTCTCTTCGGGCTCGGCGACGAAGGCACCGACAACCCGCTGGGCGGGGGAGTCCAGGGCTTCGTGAAGGCTTTCAAGCGCGAGCGGCGGGACGCCCTCGTCAAGGTGGTCGACTTCACCGAGGAAGCCACCGACGCGCAGATCGCCGATGCCCTCGTCGCCGAGGCGCTCATCGACCCTGGCGTCGTGGAGGTCGGGCGGTGCAGCGGGGAGCGTTGGTCGACCCATCTCGACGTCCGGCCGGTCACGCCTTCGCCGTCGTTCGCCCTCGGTCGCGACACCGTCTTCGTCGTCACGGGGGCGGCCGGCGGAATCACGAGCGCGATCGTCGCCGATCTCGCCGCCGCGAGCGGCGGGACATTCCACCTCATCGACCTCGTCGCCCCGCCGGCCGCCGGCGACCCGCATGTCTCCCTCTTCCGCGACGGCCGCGATAGGCTGAAGGAGGAGCTCATCGCCGAGGCAAAGGCGCGCGGCGAGAAGCCGACGCCGGTCGCCATCGATAGGCAGATCCTCGTCGTCGAGCGCCAGGAAGCGGCGCTCCGCGCGGCGGAGAGCGTGCGCGCGGCGGGTGGAACGGCGCACTGGCACGCGCTCGACCTGCTCGACGCAGCGGCGGTCCAGTCGACCGTGGATGCGATCCGAGCGGCGAGCGGGCGCATCGACGTGCTCGTGCACGCCGGCGGGATCGAGATCAGTCGGCCGCTCCCCGACAAGCCCGACGACGAATGGGCTCGGGTGTTCGACATCAAGGCGCAGGGCTTCTTCTCGCTCCTTCGCGCCGCGGGGGATCTGCCTCTCGGGGCCACCGTGGTGTTCAGCTCAGTCGCAGGCCGTTTCGGGAACGCCGGCCAGACCGACTACAGCGCCGCCAACGCTCTGCTTTGCTCCATGTCGCGCTGGCTGCGGCGCTCTCGACCGGGGACCCGGGCGATCGCGATCGATTGGACTGCCTGGGGCGAGATCGGCATGGCCGTGCGCGGCTCGATCCCCAAGATCATCAAGGCTGCAGGCATCGACATGCTCGCCCCGGAGGTCGGAATCCCGACGGTTCGTCGCGAGCTCGTGGCGGGTGTCGCCGACGAGATCGTCGTCGGAGGCAGGCTTGGCAACCTCGTCGAGGAGTGGGACGAGACCGGGGGTCTAGATCTGGAGAAGACGCAGGCGCGCCTCGAGGAACGGGCACCGTCTCTCGCGATGATAGGAGCGGTAACGGGTGCGCCTCTGTACCAGGGGCTCGTCGTTACGACCCGGCTCGATCCGAGCGAGCAGCCGTTCCTCCTCGACCACCGGATCGACGGGGTGCCGGTATTGCCTGGGGTGATGGCGGTCGAGGCCTTCGCGGAGGCAACGGCCCTGCTTTGGCCGGACCGGGTGGTCACGGAGTTGCGCGACGTCGAGTTCCTGCTGCCGTTCAAGTTCCATCGGATGAAGCCGGCCACCCTCCATCTCACCGTCCTCGGACGTCCGGGTGACGGCGGCGCCCTGGTCTTCGAAGTTCAGATCTCGTCGAAGCTGCAGCCGAAGCCCGGCGTGCCGGTGCAAGAGCGTCTGCACTTCCGCGGGCGCGTCTGGGCGGAGCACGCTGCCCTCGCACCGAGGAACGTTCCGTTCCGGTCACCCGGCCAGCCGAACGTGGACCGCCAGACCGTCTACCGGGTCTTCTTCCACGGCCCGGCGTACCAAGTGGTCGCGGGCGTGCAACTCGAGGACGGCCGCGCCGTGGGCGTTATGCAACGCGATCTTCCGCCGAACGGCGCCGATCCCACCGCCGCCGGCCTCGTCGCGCCGCGCCTCGTCG
The DNA here is from genome assembly GCA_035499295.1 of Anaeromyxobacteraceae bacterium. Classification (GTDB taxonomy): domain Bacteria; phylum Myxococcota; class Myxococcia; order Myxococcales; family Anaeromyxobacteraceae; genus DATJZG01. The sequence goes on along the minus strand of DATJZG010000135.1, from coordinate 8,991 downwards.
AGCTCTGCTTCCAGACCGCCGGGATCCTCGACATCGCCGAGCGCAACGTCCTCGCGCTGCCAGCTGCGCTCGCATCACTCCGAATCCATCGGACACAACCTGGCGATGGCCAACCGTTTGCAGAGGTCACGCGGCGGCAGGACGAAGGCTTCGACGCGCGCGTCCTCGATGCCGATGGCAACGTCTACGTGGAACTCTCGGGCTATCGCACCGTCGCCCTCCCAGGGACAGCACGCCTGCCTATGCCCGAAACCGTCCAGGAAGGGGCCACGGCATAATCCACTGGTCATTGCAACTGGGGGACGGCGTGCGCGATGGCGGCGAGGCGTCGCTCACCGTCACCGAGCGAGCGCGTTTCGCGGAACATCGGGTTCACCAACGACGCGCCGATTGGCTCATTGGTCGCCTCACCGCCAAGTCGGTCGTCGCGCGCGCGCTGGGCTTCCCGGCCGATGGCCCGCTCGGCGCGATCGAGATCGAAAACGACCCGAGCGGCGCACCCTATGCCCGTGTCGCGCCGGAGAAGAGTGCCCTGGGACGCTTCGCCCCCGGCGAGCGGCTACCGATCAGCCTCTCCATCAGCCACACGGAAGGGTATGCCCTCTGCGCCGCGGCCCCACTCGACCCGGCTGGCGACGGCTCGCACGCGGCGGTCGGCATCGACCTCGGACGGGTGGAACCACGATCGCCGGAGTTCCTTGCCACCTTCCTTACCGAGGACGAGCGGGACTTCGTCCGCGCCGCACCCCGCCCCGAGCAGCCCCTGCGCAGCAACCTGGTCTGGTGTGCAAAGGAGGCCGTACTCAAGGCGCTTGGCCTAGGCCTCACGGTCGACACGTTCGACCTGACGTGTCTGCCCGAGGCGGGTTCCGTCCGCCCCATTCCATGGCAGATTATTCCGCGCGGTGAAGAGTGGCACCCGTTTGTCGCGACGTGTATCCCCTCCCTCCTGGCCGGCGGCGGAATGGTCCGCGGGGCCTGGCGCTCGTTCCCCGGTCTGGTCGGCGCGCTCGCTTGCTGGGAGCGCTCGGTCCGAGCCTTCCCTCCCGGAAGGGACGCGCGAACCTAGCGCAAGCAGCCGCTCCAGCGGCCGCCGCCCGAGACCACTGGGTAATCATCGGGAGATCCGCTCTCGCTCCCCAGGCGACCCCCGCCGCCCTGCCCCTGCCGACGGGAGCTAGACCCGGACGCCAAGGAGGCACCTGCCTGGGGCGCGCGAATCACTTCCTGGGCTTCGCCCCCGAGAGCAGCCGCTTCGCCTCGGCGCGGCCGAGAGTGGCGAGCCAAGCAAAGGTCTGCCCCGAGAAGGGCTGGCGGCCGCCGTCGATGGTCCCCCTGTCTCCGGTCTGGTAGGGACCCCCAACGCTCATGACGTACGCGACGAGGTTCGCGATCTCCCAGTGATGACCCAGGCGCTCAGCGGTTATCCGCCGCGTTATCTGCTCCTCGGAGGTCCCGGAGGATGAGGCGAGCCGAGGCGGCCTCAGGTCAGGTGGCCCGCAGCTCCTCTGCGAGGCGCCGTACGCGATTCTCGCGACCTACGTGAGCGAGAGCTTCGCGACCTCCATCCGCACCGCACTGCTCGATCACCTCGGGCGTCGCTCTGCTGGGCGTGTCCTGCGCGATCTGCGGCCTCGTCCCGGGCTTCTTCATCGCTGAGAAGGTCTTCGAGCCGGTATCGGTTGCCGAATCGCACGAAAGGGCGGTGGACAGCAGCGCCGAGGTCGACGCCACCCGCGCCCGGAGACACGAGGCCGCTCGCTCGGGAACCCGTTCGGGTCCCCGAGTTCCCAGTGAACCCCCCAACGAGCGCCAATGGGGGAGGGCGTACCCGCAGATCAGAAGGGGCGCCGCTACCGTAGCCTGCGTTGACGCAGCCCGCCCGATCCCTCACGATTCGTCGAAGGCGGGGCGTCGGCGCGCTCGTCGCTAGCGAGCTCGCCGTCCAGAGGGAGGCATCCATGGGTGCGATCTGGAGCAGTACCGTCGGAGACATCATTCGCCGCAGCGCCCGAAGGGTCCCGGCGCGCGAAGCCCTGGCCTTCGCGGACCGGAGTTGGTCTTTCCGCGCGCTCGATGGGGCGGCCAGTGCGGTGGCACTGCAGCTACTGGCGCTCGGCCTCCGAAAAGGGGATCGGGTCGCCGCATTCGGAAAGAACTCCGACGCCTACCTACTCCTGTACCTGGCGAGCGCCAAGGCCGGCTTGGTGCACGTTCCCGTGAACTTCGCCCTCACGGGCGAGGAGCTCGCCTACATCGTGAACCAGTCCGGAAGCCGAGCTCTCTTCGCCGACGCGGCGCTCCTCGACAGGGTCCAGGCCATTCGAGCCCGGCTCGGGGTCTCCCACTACGGCACGCTGCGCGATGGAGGCGAGTGCGACGTCCTCCGCTGGGCGCTGGCTGGCCCTGCTCCTGAGCCCGACGTGGAAGTTCGGGACGACGACTTGGCCCAGCTCCTCTACACCTCGGGCACCACAGCGGCCCCTCGCGGGGCCATGCTGAGCCACCGGGCGCTCGTGCACGAATATTCGAGCTGCATCGCCGCGCTCGACTTCGATGCCGCCGACCGACCCCTTCACGTCCTCCCCCTCTACCATTCGGCGCAGATGCACGTCTTCCTCATGCCGTACATCGCGGTGGGTGCGAGCAGCCGGCTCCACGAGGGAGCCGATCCGGCGGCGGCGCTCGCCGAGATCGAGGCCCGTTCCATCACCAGCTTCTTCGCTCCTCCCACCTTCTGGATCGCGCTCCTCCACCACCCCGATTTCGCGCGGCGCCGCCTTGGCAGCCTGCGCAAGGCGTACTACGGAGCCTCCATCATGCCGGTGCCCGTGCTCGAGGAGCTCCAGGCACGCCTGCCCGGCTTGGGCTTTTACAACTGCTTCGGGCAATCGGAGATCTCCCCGTTGGCGACGGTGCTCCGCCCGGAGGAACACGCCGGGCGGCCAGACTCGGCCGGGCGCGCCGTTCTGTTCGTGGACATGCGGGTCGTCAACGACGAGCTTTCCGACGTCGCCCCTGGCCAGGTGGGCGAGGTGATCTACCGCTCCCCCCAGCTGTGCCAGGCCTACTGGGAGAAGCCGGAGGAGACCGCCGAGGCGTTCTCGGGCGGGTGGTTCCACTCCGGCGACCTCGCGCGAGTGGATGCGGAGGGGTACATCACCATCGTCGACCGCAAGAAGGACGTCATCAACACCGGAGGCGTGATGGTGGCCTCGCGGGAGGTCGAGGACCAGATCTACGCGCACCCGTCGGTGAAGGAGGTGGCGGTCATCGCCACGCCCCATCCCAAGTGGATCGAGGCCGTCACGGCGGTCGTGGTCCTCAAACCTGGGGCCCGGGCCTCCGCCGACGAGATCATCGCTCACGCTCACGAGCGCCTGGCCCCCTTCAAGGTGCCGAAGGTCGTGCACTTCGTGCCCGACCTGCCGCGAAACGCCTCGGGCAAGATCCTGAAGCGCGAGCTCCGTAGGCGCTTCGAGTCGGCCTAAACGAAGGTGCATGAATCGGGATCAAGAGAAGGGTCTCGACTCGTGGGGAGAAAGTTGAACGGGAAGGTCAGCCCATCGATCGTGGTGATTGCGAGGTCACCCGAAACGATGGAGGAGCCCTTCCCGTGGACACCATACCGCGGCTGGATCGTGCCGAGAAACGTCGGTTGATTCACCGAGGACGAAAAACCAAGGACCCTCAAACTGCCCTCCGTTTCCTCATGATTGTGAAGCTCGCAGATGGGCACTCCCGCCAGGACTTTGGCTGGCAACGCCCGACATAAACTGGGGAACTGCTCGGTCTGGAACTGGCCAAGCGGGGCTTCCCCCGAGTGGCCGTCTGCACCATGGGCCGGGTTCTCAGCGCTCCCAACCCGACTCTCATCCTCGTCGAAGACCGGCTCGGCTGCAGTGGAGTGCTTGGCCAGTTGGCGCAGGCTCGCCAGAACACGCTCCCTCCAGTCAGGCGAGCTCCATTACACAGGACGAATAGCTTCCTGTCCCGACGCGCGACGCGCCACAGCCAGTGCATCGACGCGCGTTCTCGACGGCGCAGCCTGTATTTCCAACGCACCCGAGCAGTTCGGTCGGTCGAGATGCCCAGGGAACCCTGCGGGTCGGCCGGACACGAGGAGGACGGCCAGGTCACCGTCGCCGGGACCCCTCGAGAACGGGAGCGCTCAGAGTAGGCACAGAAAGCAACACTTACAGGGGCCTCCAGCGAACGCTCCCGCAGGGAGCCCGCTCTCGGGCCTTCCCGAACGTCGACGCCCGGTACGACCACGGTCCCACGTCCCGTCGCGTCATTCGGGCACCCTCTGAGACGGACCGTCATCCACGATCGGGGGCTGTCGGATCCGGGGCCTCGTGATTATCCATCGCTGCAGTTCAGTCGGCCGGGCGCGAGCGAGTTCACCCATCTTTCCCACAGTTGCGTCGATCGCCAGCTGGCTGGTTTAGCGGTAGCGCCACGCAAAGGAGCCCTCCATGCAGAAGAGAATCCTGCTCGCCGCGGTCTCACTGGCACTCGTCATGTCCGGGCGCGTGCGGGCACACGACGAGAAGTGGGTAGCCACCTGGGCGACGTCGCCGGCGACATATTTCGTTTACACGCCGCCCGTTCCGCCCGTTTACCCGCCCGGGGCGCCGACCAACTTCGCCCCGGCCAGCATTCAACCCGACCAAGGCTTCCCGTTCCCCAATGCCACCGCCACCAACAACATGGGCGCGACCGACCAGACGTTCCGCGCCATCGTCAAGCCCGACCTCTGGGGCAGCAGGATGCGCTTTCGCTTCTCCAACGCCTTCGGCACCCAGGCGGTGACCTTCAACGCTGTCACCGCGGCCCTGCAGGAGTACTCGGGAAACGTCGTGCGGGGCACGATCACGACGGTCACCTTTGGCGGCAAGGAGTCAGTGACGATTCCGGTTGGGCAAGAGGTCTGGAGCGACGGGGTGCGCCTCCGCTGGGTGGCAGACGAGGACGACGAGCGCCTCAATGGGCGGAACCTGGCCGTGAGCTATTCCGTCGAAGGCAGCAGCGGCCCGCAGACCTACCACAGCAGCGCCTTCGTGACCTCCTACATTACCGCCCCGGGAAGCGGCGATCACACGCGCGATCCGGACGTGTTCGCCTTCGAGTTCACCACCACCTCGATGTTCTTCCTGGACGCGGTGGACGTGATGGCTCCGGCTGACACCGTCGTCGTCTGCGCCTTCGGCGACTCGATTACCGACGGCACCCACTCGACTTTGAATGGCAACGACCGCTGGATGAACACGCTGTCCCGGCGCCTGCACAACGCCTATGGGAACAAGATCAGCATCGTCAACGCGGCGATTGCGGGTAATCGCGTGGTGAACCCGGTGGTAGCAAACTCCGCCGCTGGCCCCGCCGCCGTCGATCGGCTGAATCGCGACGTTCTCGGACTTTCCGGTCTCACCGATGTCATCTGGCTCGAGGGCATCAACGACCTCGGCGGCGGCCACACGACCGCCGCCATCATCGCCGGGTATCAGCAGATCGTCGGGACGTTGCATGCCAACGGAGTCAAGGTGTTCGGAGCGACGCTCACCTCCGCCCTGGGCTTGGTGAATCCCGCCGAGGGATGGAACCCGGGCTTCGAGGCGACGGCGGACAACGGTCCGGCGAACGACGCCAACCGCATGATCCTGAACACCTACATCCGCACGTCCGGCCTTTTCGACGGTGTGGTGGACTTTGACGCGGCGACGCTCGATCCAACCACCGGCAACATCAAGGCAACATACTTGCCCAACAGCACGCTGACGCAGCTACCCTGGGACTATCTCCATCCCAACCATGCTGGCTACATCGCCATGGGAGAGGCGGTCGACATCGCGCCATTTGCGCCCGCCCACCACCACTGGCCATAGGGAGTCGCGGCGCCGCTCGGCACCGAGAATGACTCGGGCGGCGACTCTCGGCAGAGCGCCGGGGCCTGTCGTCCGGACAGGCCCCCGATCGCGACGCGGCGGGCCGACGTCGCACCGTAGCGCCGCTATACGCGCCAGCGGGGGACCGGGGCGAAGCCAAAGTGACCCCCCTCGAGCCCCCAATGGAGAGCCGGCCCGGAGTGTCGCCACCCCGGGCCGGCTCGGGTACTGACCGTTTCCGGGGCGGGGAGGAGACCCCGCGCCGGCTTTCGAGACATCTAGAAGTTCATGTGAACCGTGTAGATGTCGGCGACGGCACCGGTACCGTGGCACACCAGGCACTGCTCGACGTTATTGGTGATCGGCGAGGTGACGGTGGTGACGAGGAAGCCGGTGGTGGTGGAAGCCGCGGCCGTGACGACGGCGGACCGCGGGTCGAATAGCCTGCCACCGTTGGTGGTGATGTGGGCCTGGGTCGCCGGGCTGTCGTGGCAGGCGAAGCAAGCTGCCGAGATCGGCGAGCTGACGAGCGTGGTCGGGTCGGCCTCGAGGGTCGCGCCGGCTGCGACGGAGCCCGAGATACCGCCGGTGGAAGGCCAGGTCTTGGCGGCGGCGGCAGTGCCGGTGTTCCCGTAGAAGACGCTGCCGTAGTTGGTGCCGTAGGCCAGGTACGGCGAGATGTTGGCGCCGCTGTTGCCGGCCTGGGCGGCCGCGAGGTTGGCGGGAGTGGTCCCGGCCCCGACGGTGTCCCAGAGCAGGTTCGGCAGGGCCGCGGCGCTGGCGGAGGCGGAGAAGTCATAGGTCCCGGACAGGTGGCAGGCTTCGCAGTTGTTCACGATGCCCGGGTACCCGATCTCCCACATGGTGTCGCCAGCGAGCCAGGTGTATTGCTGGGTCCGGAAGCTGGCCGAGTGGATGGCGTGGACGATCTCCTTCTCGTTGTAGTTCCAGAAGGACCCGTCGTTGTTGTCGAACCCGTTGGCGGTGTGGCAGAAGGTGCAGGCCGACCCATCGTTCCGCTGACCGGAGTGGAAGGTCTTCGCCACAGCCGGGTTGGTGAACAGGCCCAGAAGCTGGTGGCAGGCCTGGCACTTGCTGTTAGCCACGATGGCGCGACGCGTGTCCTTGGCACTCACCGGCAGGGTGACCACCGGGGCCGGCACCGCCAGGCCGCCCTGGAAGGTGGTGGCGCTGAACGCGTAGGGCGCGGGCACGTTGGTCTGCGTGAGCGGCAGGGAGTCGGTGAGGCTGCCCACCTGGGCGATGCTCCCGCTCGCGACGCCGGCCTGGCTCGTGGTGGAGACGACGCCATAGTTGAAGCCGATGCCCCCGGTCAGGTGGGTGGCATTGGCGGGAACGGTGGCCCCTGCGTAGTAGGCGGTGTAGGACCCGTCCGCGTTGGCCGTCCAGGTCGAGCCCGTCAAGGCCGCACCGGTGGTCCAGGCTGTCCCGTTGTAGCTCGAGGCCTTGCTGCCGCGCCAGACGGACTTCATCGAGACGCTCACCGAACCGTTGAAGTCGGCCGGGTTGGCGATGCCGTCCTGGGGAACCGAGTACACCACGTACAGGCTCGGCGTGCCCACCATGTTCGGGAACATCTCGGTGGTGGCGAGCGCTGCGGCGCTGTAGGCCTGGATCTGAGTGACGGCGCCGTTCAGGTAGGGCGTGAAGGTCCAGGAGGCGTGGCCGGAGGAATCGACCGCGACGGAGTTCAGGACCCAGGTGATCGCCACGGCGCCGGCGGGCAGCTGCTTGGGGTTGCTGGCCACGTAGCTGGCGTTGGTGTGGGTGTTGCTCGCCACCCCGCCGGAGCCGGCCGGGATGCCACCGTTGGTGAGGTCGGGCGGGGTGACCGGGAGGTGGGCGTTCTGGACGTCCGAGGCCTGGTGGCACATGCCGCACTGACTATCGGTGAGCTGCTTGCCGCCGCCGTGGTTCGCGCCGGTGGTGAAGCTGAGGGTGTCGTGGCAGGCGCCGCAGGCCAGGGCGTTCGGAACCGCGTACCAGTTGTTCGCCTGGGCACCGGTGGCGGTGTGGCAGTTCGTGCAGTTCTTGATGTCCTGCGGGAAGCGGGTGTCGAAGGGCGTGCCGAGGAAATCGGTACCGGTCATGCCCAGGTTCTCGCCCATGTGGATCTTGTGGATGAAGTTCGGGAAGGCGGGGACGGCGCGCCCGTCGATCCGAGTCGTGTTTCCGGGGTCGAAGGCCGCGAACTCGGGCGTGGGGCCCGGAACGAGGGTGGTGCCCGAGCTGGGATACGACTCCGTGCTCCCGTACTTCATCTGGTCGGTGTGGCAGACCACGCAGGCCTTCGTGTCGGTGGCGGGCGGGAAGTAGGCGCCATGCAGGCTGAGCTTCGCGTGACAGTTGTTGCACGCGGCGATCGAGACCAGCTCGCGCGTGGAGGTGACCGCGCTGCCGTTCGGCACGAAGTCGAAGGTCGCAGTGACGGACTGGGCGACGGCGGTGCCGCCGGCGGCACCGCCGACCATCATGACGACGCGGTGGGTGGCGGTGGTGTCGTAGGTCAGATCGCCCAGATCGGCGACGTTGAAGGGCGGCTGTAGCGTGGCGCCGAGCGCGGCGGCGATGCTCTTCGCCTGGCTGACGTCGAGGTCGAAGGTGTACTGGTAGGTGCCGTCGCCGTTGTCCACCAGGTTGGCGGCGTCGAACTCGGGATCCGGAGTGATGGCGATCGAGCCGTTCTTGGCGGACGCCGAGGGCATCCGCACGAACTCGTAGTTCACCCAGTGGCTCGGGACGGTGGTGCTGGAGCTGCTCAGGGTCTCGCCCACCAGCTTGGCGATCGTGAAGGCCAGGTGGCCGTTCTTGCCGTCGGGGCCGTTCTGGCCAATGCCGACGACGGGAACCCCGTTCTCGTTCGCCACCGAGAACTTGACGACCGGCGCGGCCGCGCCGCTGGTGGGGATGGAGACGCCGCTCACGGTCGCGCTGAGGGAGAGAGCGCTCCACTCGGCGGAGCTCAGGGCCGGGACGTTGATGACCAGGCCGCCGTTCTTCCCGTTGCTGCCGTTCGTGCCGTTGCTGCCGTTCGTGCCGTTGGTGCCACTCGTGCCGTTCGAGCCCGAGCACGCGGCGAGGC
>DATJZG010000134.1:0-3526 GCA_035499295.1 Anaeromyxobacteraceae bacterium | reverse complement strand
CCAAACGCTCGTGCGGGACGGCGAGCCAGGAGCTGCACTTGTGGGGTATGGCCACGACCTTGGGGAGCGCCAAGACAGACACGTACACGCTGGCGATCGCATACGACGACGCAATGGCAGGTCCCGTGGACGAGGCCAAGGTGGTCGGCTTCGGCCTCGTCACGAAGGTCGACGACGGAAGATGGACGAACGCCGTCGACAGCAACGCTGGGGGGACGAAGGCGTTCGTCTGGGGGCCGTGGCGCGCTGGTTACGGCCTCGGCACCTACGGAGTGGATGCGCGAACGAGGTCCGCTTGGGCGGTCATCAACCACGGTGAGGACTTCAGGGTGGGGTACTTCGATGAACGCCGGACCGACGAGGCAATGCGCGCTCCGACACTCGTCATCCGTGGCAACCATGATCTGATCGCGGACCCAGGGCTCGCTACCAAGCTGACCAGAGCGACGCACGTTCTCGAGGTCGTCATCCCCCGGGCCACCTACTGGGCGCCCTACGAGGCCCACCGCGCGCAGGTGCTCGAGGAGACAGCTAGCTTCCTCAAAGACAGTTGAGCCACTGCTGGCTGCTTGTATGCTTCGAGCGTTGGCTACCCCACTGGCGACCGCCCCGAATTGGCTTTGGCTCTTTCCCGCCACCTACGCCGTTCACGTTCTTGAGGAGGGCTTCGCTGGAGAGCGCTTCTACCGATGGATTCGGCACGCCAGCGGGAGGACCCTAGCTCCTGACGTGTTCTGGGCCGCGAACGGAGCCCTCTGGCTGATGATGGTCGTAGCCGTCCTCGTCGCCTGGAGCAACACCACGCTCGGTTGGATCTCGACGGCCCTCGGCACCCTTGTCGCGGTCAACGGCGCGGGACACATCGTCGGCACACTGTTTACTCGGAGGTACTCTCCGGGCCTCGTGTCCGGAGCGATTCTCTGGCTGCCGCTGGGAGTGTCGGCGTTGTGGGGCACCTGGCAAATGGGGCCGCGTCTCTCATGGACCACCGGGGTCGTGGTGGGAATCGCGGTTCAGGGTGGAGTTGCGTCGCTGGCACTGGTTCTTAGCCGGCGTGACTCCGCTGCCTGAGCCTGTTCACGACCGTCTTCCGCGCGAAGGGGTTCTCGTTTACCTGCTCGCAGAGCCTGCGCTCAGGCGCCGTCGCCTTCGCCAGCGATGAGTGGCGGACCATGACAAAATTGGCGGGGGCGAAGGCCCAAGGGTAGACGACGGCGAGGCCGTCACCCTCATCATCGTCGTACTAGGCGAGCTTGCCGCCGAACCGACCACGGGTGATGCGGACCGCCCCGTAGTCGCCCCCTCGAGCCGGCCGAAGTGGCGTCCCAGCCCGCGTCTTCCAGGGCACGAGGGTGGGGCCGATGAGATGCTGACGGGGCTTCTGTGCCGCTCGGCCGCTCAAGCAGGAGATGCTAAGCCCCATGCGGGTATTCTCTCAGTTCCCGCCAGTTCCCAGATTCATGAAAGCCGCATGAAACAAGGACGTTCGTGGCGCGATCCACCGAGAATGACATGCGGGGTGCCGTGGGACGTTTGCTGCGGTGCATTGAGCGGCGCACGGTTGGATGCCTCCGCACCCAGCAGGGTGTCCCGCCTTGGACCAAGCGCATACAACTCCGAGAGGCCGACCAGCCAAGCCACGGCTCGGAAAACCCTGGCCCGGAATGCGCTGACAGGACTCGCGACAGGGGCCGCGGTTGTGGATTGTCGGCCGCACGATCGCGCCAGTGTCTCGGTACCGGCCGTGCGCCTCGAGTCGCGCGACTCAACGCGTCGAGCGCGTCTCCAGCGGCGGACGCCCGACGGGCGTTCGCGCGGCTGAAGCCCTCGAGCGTCTGGCCTGCAACGCGGTGAACGTCACAGCGGTAGGACATCCTGTCGGGGCGGCACCAGCCGGGGCTCCCGCGATTACGGTATGCGATCTTCCCTGAGTGAAGAGCTACGGTGCGAAAATCGCTGTAGTTGCCCTCAGGGAGGGGGATACCAAATGACTACCACGGGAATTGACTCTGGGTATTCAGTCCGCGGCATTTTGGCGTTCCGTCTCAAGATCCTGCTGGCGATGACCGGTCTGGCGGTGGCACCAGCCGCTCTGGCTGCTCCAGCCCCGTCGCTGCCGAATCTGACGGGCATCGTCACCGACCTCCCCACCGCGATCGCGCTCGGCAAGGCTCTGTTTTGGGACCAGCAGGCGGGTAGCAACGGCCCTGCTTGCGCCGGATGTCATTTCCACGCGGGCGCCGACACGCGACTGAAGAATCAGCTTTCGCCGGGGTTCAACGACATCACCAAGGGCTTGAACGGCGACTCGACCTTCGGCTCGCAGTACTCGGACACGAGCCAAATTCTCCCTGGACAGATGCCTTCCGGTGCGCTCGCCGGGCCCAACTACACGCTAACCGCGGCTGATTTTCCATTGCACCAGCCTGTCGACGAGACGAATCGGAATTCCGCGCTCCGAACCACGACCAACGATCGCGTGTCTTCACAGGGCATGTTCGACCAGCAGTTCCTCGGAGTGTTGCCACTCGGCCTAAACGATATCTGCACCAAGGCGAACCCTACGGTCTTCAACGCCGGCTCCTTCGCGGCCCGCCAGGTCGAGCCGCGCAACACGCCTTCCGTGGTGAATGCCGCGTTCTCGCAGCGCCAGTTCTGGGACGGGCGAGCCAACAACATGTTCAACGGTGTAGGCGTGTTCGGTATGCGTGACATCTATGGCGATCCGAACAAGCGTCTCATCGTTCTGGATGCCAGCAACAATCCGCAGCTCGGCTACCTGCAACTCCAAGACGCAAGCCTGGCCTCGCAGGCTGTAGCCCCGCCAGTCAGCGCGCGGGAGATGTCATGTAATGGGCGCAGCTTCCGGGACGTCGGGCGGAAGCTGCTGCTGACGGTGCCGCTCTTGCAGCAGACCGTTTCGAAGACCGACAGCGTGCTTGGGCCCTACGCGAGCAGCAGTGGCCATGGACTGGCGCTTCAATACCTGTACGCGACGCTCGTGAAAAGGGCCTTCGACCGGAAGTACTGGGCTGCCCCGGGGCTGTACGACATCGTCGGCGGCAAGTTAGTGAAGAGCTCGAAGGGCTACACACAAATGGAGACGAATTTCTCCATGTTCTGGGGCATTGCGATCATGCTCTACGAATCCACGCTGATCTCGCAGCAGAGTGAGTACGACTCGCTGCTCGCGACCGGCGATCTGATCGTCCCCTCCGCCGGCAATCTCAATCTCGACTGCGAGGCATCGGCCAACGTGGACCCGTTGCTCGCACGCGGGTGCAAGATATTCAATCGCTTTCCCCCCGGATTCGGACCGCCGCCGGCAGACGGTGTGAATGGAGCGGGCTGCGCGCTCTGTCACGGTGGCCCGGTGTTCACTGAAGCGGCCAAACCCGCCGGGACGCTTTTCACACCGTTCCTCACTCCTCCCTTCCCCGACGTCAACGGCAACCTCGATATCCGCGATAACGGATTTGCCAACATCGGCGTTCAGCCGGTTTTTAGCGATCAGATGCTCGGCCGC
>DATJZG010000133.1:0-5688 GCA_035499295.1 Anaeromyxobacteraceae bacterium | reverse complement strand
TCCCCGAGCACCTGCGTGCCCTGCGGGCGAGCAGGGCGCAGGGGTCTTTGGCCGTGGCCTTCGCGAGGAGCCTGGCGCTCCCCGTGGCGGATGCCCTCGCCTTGGCGGGCCGGCTCGGCCTTTCCCTCGGGGACGCGCCCTCGCCCTCCGGGCCTCCGGCTCGCAAGGCCCGCGGGGACCCTCGCCCCCTCACCGGGTCGCGAGCCCGGCCTCGTCCTTTTCGCCGAGGCGGTCCGCCGGGCGGGAGGCGAAGGCGTTCTGGCGCGAAGCGGAACTGAGGGAGGCTCGGGCGCCCTTCGCTCGCGGGCTCGTGCCTGCCGCTCGGAGAGCCTCTCCGGCGGATCGGGGTTCCCGGCCTTTGACTTGGGCGCCTTTCGCCGAGGAGTGGACGAGGTTCGAAACTTGAAGGAGCGCAGGAGGGCGCACCCGGGCGATCCACAGGGCTCTACCTTCATGCGCGGCCGGGGATTTTCTGCTAGCGTCTTGCGCGGGCCCTCTGGCGAAACGGTAGACGCACTCGACTCAAAATCGAGCGGGGCGACCCCCCATCCCGGTTCGAGTCCGGGGAGGGCCAAGGACGGTCATCGCCCGCTTCCCCGGTCTTTTCCCTTGCGGCGGGGAGTGGCCGGCGTGTATCGGTGCCGGGAAGGGCGTCAGGAACCATGTGGAACCTCCTCATCAGCCTGGCGGTCGGCGCGGCGGTCGCGGGCGCCATCCGCTTCGGCACGGACTTCGGCTGGGCCGCCGCCTTGCTCCCCGGCCTGGTGGCCGCCGTGGCCACCTACGTCCTATTGGTCCGCAGGATCCTGAAGAGGATGGAGCGCCTCATGGACGCGATGCAGCGGGAGGTCCAGGCCCGCCGGGTGGACAAGGCCATCCAGACGCTGGAAGGGGGCTTTGCGCTCGCGCCCTGGCAGTTCCTCGTCGCCTCGCAGATCCACTCCAACATCGGGGTCCTCCACTACCTGAAGCAGGACTTCGACGCCGCGCTCCCCCATCTCGAGAAGAGCTTCTCCAAGCACTGGATCGCCCGGGGGATGCTGGCCTCGCTGCGCTACCGGCGAAAGGACGTCTCCGGGGCGCGGGCCGTCTTCGAGGACGCGGTGAAGGCGAACCGCAAGGAAGGGGTCCTCTGGGCGGCCTACGCCTGGGTCCTCGAGAAGGAGGGCCGTCACGACGAGGCCATCGCCGTGCTCGGTCGCGGCGTGCAGGCGAACCCGAGCGACGACAAGCTCAAGGCCTCGCTCCAGGCGCTCCAGAACAGCAAGAAGCTCAAGCTCGGGAAGCTGTACGAGGAGCAGTGGTTCCAGTTCCACCTCGAGCCCCCGCCCACCCAGTTCATCGGCCCGGGGTTCCGCGGCAATCGCCGCGCCCTCTACCGCGGCTAACCGGGCTCCGGCCCTCGCGAGCCTTGCCCTCCGGAAAGCCCGCGCCGGGTGCGTCCCTCGTTTCCCCGACACGCCTCGTGACCCGGAGTCTCAAGAGACCCGCGCGGTGAAGCACATTCACGGGAGGTGACCGCGGCCACCCGGCCCCTCGTGGGGAGGTGCTGGATCGACCCCGGACCGGGCGCTAGGCTTTTTCCCACGGAGTTTGCCCGGGGAGCGCGCTGCCTGGCGGGGGGCGGCAGGAGGAGCCGCCAGGGACGCCCCGCTCGCGGGCGGGCCGCTAGCCCTCTCCCTGCCTATCTTCCGTGTGGGGCCATGGAAGGACTCGAGAAGAGCGAGCGGGCGCCTTTGCCGAGGCCGGCGGAGGTCGGGCTCTCCGCGCCCGCCGGTGCGGTCGAGGACGCCCCCCCCAAAGACGAGGTGGCGGAGCGGCTCCGCTCCGCCTTCCAGGCGGCGATCGCCCAGCTCGACGAGTCGAACCGGCTCATCCGGGAACGGGACGCCCGGCAGGAGGAGCTCCTCGCCGGCGCCTCGGCGGAGCTCAAGGATCTGGCATCGCTCCTGGCAGGTCCGGGCGGGCGAGGCCGCGAGGAGGCCATCCGGCGAATCCTCCGGATCTCCGACGACCTGGAGCGGATGGCGCGCCCCTCCCGCCTCGGAGAGCTTTCTTTGGTGCGCCTCTCCCCGGGGCGGAGGCCCCGCGTGCTCCTCGCCGACGACGAGCCGGACGCCCGGGAGCTTCTCGCCGAGGCCTTGGCCGGGGACTACGAGATCCTCACCGCCTCCGACGGCCGGGAGGCGGTGGAGCGGGCCCACAAGGAGCGGCCGGACCTCGTGCTCCTCGACCTCAACATGCCGCGCCTCGACGGGTTCGGGGTATTGGACGAGTTCCGGGCCGACCCTGCGACGAGCGACATCCCGGTCATCCTCGTCACCGCCCGCAGCGACGATGGGGGCAAGGTCCGTGCCCTCGACCAGGGGGCGGTCGACTACCTCCAGAAGCCCTTCTCCGAGCGCGAGCTGCGCGCCCGGGTGGACCGGACCCTCCGCCTCTCGCACGCCCATCGGTCGCTGCGGGAGCTGGCCCAGACCGATCCCCTCACCGGCCTCGCCAACCTGCGGGCCTTCCGCGCCCGGCTCGACGACGAGGTGAAGCGGGCGCGGCGATACCGCACCGCCCTCACCTGCGTCATGGCCGACCTCGATGAGTTGAAGCCCATCAACGACGAGCTGGGCCACGCGGCCGGCGACCGCGCCATCGCCCAGGTCGCCTCGGTCATCCGGGCGGAGCTGCGGGAGACCGACTTCGGCGCGCGCTGCGGCGGGGACGAGTTCGTCGTGCTCCTCCCCCACACCGCCGGCGACGAGGGGCGGGTGTTCGCCGAGCGCGTGTGCGCGCGCCTCAAGAAGGGTGAGATCGCGATCGGGGGCCGGCGGCTCCGCCTGGGGGCGTCGTTCGGCGTGGCCTGCCGGCCGCCCGACGCCGGCGAGGCCTCCCCCGAGTCGCTGGTCCATGCCGCGGACGGCGCCCTCTACGCCGCCAAGCGCAATGGCCGCGGGCGGGTGGTGGTCGCGGCACCGGGGGACGGCTAGGGCTTCACCTCGCCCGCCTCGCCGCCCGGGCCGCCCTCGGAGCGGGTCTGCGCCTCGGCGGCGTAGCGGTTGAGCTTGTTGTAGAGGGTCTTCTCGCTGATCCCGAGCGCCTCCGCGGTTCGGGCCTTGTTCCCGCCGTTCCGCTGGAGGGAGGCGAGGATGTACTCCTTCTCCACCTTGTCCATGGAGATCCCCAAGGGGAGGCGCAGAGTGGCGGCCTCGGGGCGGCTCGCCTGCATGTCGGGCGGCAGGTGCTCGTCTCCGATGATCTCGCCGTCGACGAGGATCATGGCGCGCTCCACGGTGTTGCGCAGCTCGCGGATGTTCCCCGGCCAGGCGTAGCCCTGGAGCAGCGCCATGGCGCTGGGGGCGAGGCCCTGCACCCGCTTGCCGGTCTCGGCGTTGTACTTCTCGATGAAGTGGTGGACGAGCAGGGGGATGTCCTCGCGGCGTTCCTTGAGCGGGGGCAGTCCGATGGTGAACACGTGCAGGCGGAAGTAGAGGTCCTCGCGGAAGCGGCCGCGCTTGATCTCCTCCTTGAGGTCGCGGTTGGTGGCGCAGATGACGCGCACGTCCACCTCCACCTCGGCCCGCCCCCCCAACCGCCGGATCCGGTGGTCCTCCAGGACCCGCAGGAACTTGGATTGGAGCTCGAGGGGCAGCTCGCCGATCTCGTCCAAGAAGAGGGTGCCGTTGTGGGCCAGCTCGAAGTTCCCCAGGCGGCGCTGCTCGGCGCCGGTGAAGGCGCCGCGCTCGTAGCCGAACAGCTCCGACTCGATCAGGGTGGCGGGGATGGCGGAGCAGTTCAGGGCGAGGAACGGCTTGTCGCGCCGCGGCGAGAGGTTGTGGATGGCGCGGGCCACCACCTCCTTGCCCGTGCCGCTCTCCCCGCTCAGCACCACGCTGGCGTTGGAGGGCGCCACCTTCTTCACAAGCTCGAAGACCCTCTGCATGGCCGGGCCCGAGCCGATCATGTCCGTCCCCGGGGCCAGAGCGGCGAGCCGCCTGCGCAAGAGCTGCACCTCGCGCATGGTCTCCTTCTTCTCCAGCGCCCGCTCCAGGACGATGCGGAGCCGCGGGACCTCCAGAGGCTTCTCGATGAAGTCGAACGCCCCCTCCCGGATGGCCTGGACCGCCGTCTGGATCGTGCCTCGGCCGGTGAGCAGGACCACCGGGCAGTCGGGCAGCTCGGTGCGCAGCGCCCGGAGCAGCCAGAGGCCGTCCATGTTGGGCATGACGAGGTCGGTGAGGATCACGTCGGGGTGCCATTCGATGGCGCGCCGGAGCGCCTCGGTCCCGTCGCTCGCCGTCTGCACGTCGTAGCCCCAGCGCTGGGTGAGCTCGTCGAGCGCCTCGCGGCTGTCCGGTTCGTCGTCGACGATGAGGACCCGGTAGTTCATGTGCGCTCGACCCTCGGCAACCGGAGCTCGACGCGCCGGACCCCCTCCTCCCGCTGCTCGGCGAGGGCTCCCCCGAGCGCCGCGGCGGCGGCCCGTCCCACCTCCAAGTCATAGCTCGGTTGGGCCTCCCCATCACCCATCGGGTGCGAGAGCCGGAGGACCGCCTGTTCCTCCGCCACCTCGACGGCCGCGTCGATCCGCCCGCCATCCGGCGCCTCGGCCATCGCCTCCGCCAGAAGGACGAGGACGAGCCGCACCACCCGGGCCGGGTCCCCGGCGGCCTTGGCCACGCCGCGCGGGGCCCTGACCACGAGCTGGATCCTGCGGCGCCGGGTCTCGTGCCCGAACAGCGCCACCGCCTCGGCGAGGAGCGCGCCCAGCTCGGTGTAGCCGAGGGGGGCGGAGGGATCGGTCAGGTCCACAAACCGCCGGAGCACCTCGTTCACCCGCCCCACCTGCTCCCGCAGGGCGCCGAGGTGCGCGGCGCTCTCCGCCGCCGCCTGGGCGTGAGGGAAGAGCTTCTCCGCGAGGATGGCGAGCTGCAGCGCCATGGCGTTGAGCGGGTTCTTGATGTCGTGGGAGACGCCGGGGAGCAGCCGAGTGAGCGCGGAGGAGCTCTGCCCCTGCTCGAGGAGCTCCTGCAGCCGCGCGGTCCGGGCGAGGAGCAAGCACCCCTCGGGTGCGAGGTGGCGGCGGAGCTCGACCCCGCCGTCCTCCCGGGCGAGCCAGACGATGTCCGGGCCTTCCCCCCCGAGCAACGCCCGGAGCGGTGGGTTCTCCTCCGCCCGAGCGCGCAGGGCGCCGGTCGGGTCTTTTCGGGAAAGCCCTAGCGCGGCGAGGAATCCCGGGTCGGCGACGACGATCGCTCCCGCCCCGTCGATGAATGCCGCGCCGCTCGAATAGGTGAGCATGGTGAGGTGGGGTGGGTCCTTGGCCCCGTCCGCCGCCTGAGATGCTTCGCGGCTCCCCTTTTTTCAAGGCGAGAGCCAAGATAGCCTCTCGAGAGGATCCCATGCTGCCCTGGCGAACGCTCCTCCGCGCCCTCTCGCTAACCGCTGGAATCGTCACGGGTTGCGCCACCGCGCCCCGACCGGCTGCGGCGGGCGCCCCGCCGGCCCAGACGAGCGAGGCACCCGGGAGCGAGACCCCGCCCTTCTCAGCCCGGGGCGGCGAGGTCTCGCCCACGAGGCCCCCCCCGCTCCCGATCAAGGCCCTCGGGCAGGTGACCCTCGCCGCCGTGGGGGACGTCCTCATGCACGAGGCGGTGAAGCAGAGCGCCGCCGTCCACGGCGCCGGCGCGCCCGACG
>DATJZG010000132.1:0-38475 GCA_035499295.1 Anaeromyxobacteraceae bacterium | reverse complement strand
CCGGCCGACGGTCAGCGGGAGGCGAGCCAGTCCTTCGCCAGCGGCTCGTCGTCGAAGACCTCGCGCTCGAGGTGATACTTGGCCTTGTTGCTGAGGAAGAGAAGCCGGTGGAAGGCCGTGGCCCCCACCAGGGCCTCTGCTCGGACGTGCCTCGCCTTCTCCGGGGCGTAGGCGCGGATCGCATCGGCCATCCGCTCGTCGAGGTGGCTCGTCGGGATGGTGAGGAGGAGCACCGAGCGAGGCGGCTCCGCGGCGATGATGGGCATCACCTTCCTCATCGCGACCACGAAGTGGTCGGGGGCGAGCCCCGCGTAGTCCACTCGCAGGATCCGCCGCCCCTGGTGCTCGATGAACCGCGCTCGGGACATCGCGACGAGCCTCGATCCCCTCGGGTATGAGCAAGGGGGACTGGGGTCGCCCAATTGTGAGGACGTCCCCTGGCCCGGGGTTAGGGGGAAGAGCCTTGCGACTGGAGTCTAAGGGCGCGTCCGTCGAGCCGCACGGCGTCCATGCCGTCCAAAGAGCGCCCGAGTTCGACGAGCGAGGGAGGAGGGAGCGAACGGAGTCCCGACGGATTCGGCCGCCGGGCGGTCGGGGCCGCTCGCGGCCCCGGCGCGAAAGGCCCGGCCGTTCGCCCTCCGCCTTCAGGGCGGGTGGCCAACGGCCGGGCGCGGTCACAGCGGTCGACGGCTCAGACGAGGACGATCGGGTACTCGTAGCCTTCGCCCTCGCACCGGTGATGCCGGTGGTGGCGCCGGCGGCGGTCGTAGTCGTAGTCACCGCCCTCGAGCTTCCCACCGGCGGCGGCGCTCAGCTCGTTCTCGCTCAGGGTCTTCAGGGTCGACTTGGCATTCTTGCGGTTCATGGTTCTCTCCTTCGGGGTTAGTGGTTGTGGCCTTGCGTTCGGGGAAGCTTGCGTGGCCGTTGGAGAGACAGGGCGGCCGGGGGAATCTGACCTCTCGACGAGCCGCCCGGCACGGGCGACTGCCGGGGGGGCCGGGCGCACGCGTCACCGCCGGGTGGGCTCGGCCTCGGCGAGCAATTCCTCGAGCGCTCGGGCGGACGCCCCTTCGCTCCAGTCGCGAGCTCCCAAGACCGAGAAGCGGATGCGGCCCCGGGCGTCGACCAGGAAGGTCATGGGCAGCCCGGTGACGCCCCACGCCTGCGCGACCCGGTGATCGGGATCCAGCACGACGGGGAGGTTGATGGAAAGCGCTTTCAGGAAGGGCTTGATCCTCTCTGCGCCCTCGCCGAAGTTCACCGACAGCACCTCGAGCGGGCGGCCCCCGAGCCGCGAGTGCACTTGCGCCAGCGAGGGCAGCTCGTCGCGGCAGGGCTCGCACCAGGTCGCCCAGAAGTGCACCACCACGACTCGACCCCGGAGCCTGGAGAGCTCGACCTTCCTCCCGCCCAGATCGACCCCCTCGAGCGGCGGGGCCATTTCGCTCGGGGAGGGCCGGAGGGGAGGGTCGGGCGCTGCCCCCGCCACCGGGAGCGCCAGGACGGCAGCCGCGAGGGGCAGAAGCGCGATCAGGGGCGCTCCTCCGCGCCGCCCGCGGGCCGGAGAACGGCGGAGTGTGCGAGGACAAGCGGCCCGGAAGCGGTCTCGGCCCGCCTGCGGTTGGGGGAGGCGGTTCCGACGCGGGCGCACGCCGGGAGTACGAGGTCATGGGTGCAGCGAAACGCCATTCGGTCGAGTGCATAATAACGGCGCTCGGTGGGCAGCTGGTCGGGCGCGGTACCGTCGCGCGCTGCAGGAGTGGGCGAACGCTCCAACTCGCGAGAATGACCCGGAGTCGCGCCCCAGTAACGGCCGGTATTCATTGGATGTTCTACCGACTCTCGTGAACGGGGTCCGTCCCCCATGTCAGATTTCGGTCGGCCGCTCGTCTAAATTCATAGGCGAGTTCTGTCGCCGGATGGGGGAGTGCTGAAAAGTGGACGCGGCGCCGGGGGCCACCTCCGGGCTGCGGAGCGAGAGCGCTAGGGGCGTCGCCGGGTCAGGTGCGCCGCCGGGACGGTGCGGGCCGTCCGGGTGGTGACCGGCGAGCGAGCCGGCGCGTGCAGGCGGTGCGGGGGGATTTCATGAAGGTCATCGAACGGCATGTCGCGGTGCTCCGGGCGTCTGGCCTGGCGCCGACTCTGGTCCGAGCGCCGACGGAGGACGACCCGGTCGGGGTCGTGTCCTTCGCGGCTCCTGACCGGCTCTACGCGGTGTTCTCCGACGAGCGGGAACCGCGCTTCGTCCGGGTGACGACCGGGATGGGGTTCAACCGCTCCAACGCCCCGGATCCGGCCGTCCTCCTCCACCTCGCGAACGACTGCAACCAGAGCTTCCGCTTCGTGCGCACGGTCGTCCAAACGCCGGTGCGCGTCGAGTTCGTCTTCGAGGCGATGGTGGAGGACTCGGAGCGCCTGCCGGACGTGATCGAGGCGGCGGTGCCGGCCCTGTCCCGGGTGGCCGACAACTTCTTCGACCGCATGTACCTCCCGGACAGCGCCCAGGCCTGACCGGCCCCGGGGAATCGCGCCCCCGCCTTCGCGGGGGGTTCGCGCAGATTCGCGCCGCGCTATGATCTGAGCCGTGCCGACGGCGGCTCGCGTCCAGGAGCTCTTGATTCGGGGCGACGTCGCCGGTGCCTCCACGGAGGCCCTGCGCGATCTGGGCCCGGGTGTGCTCCGATACCTCCGTTCCGTCTTGCAAGACGAGGAACTCGCCGCAGACGCTTTCTCGCAGTTCGCCGAGAACCTGTGGAGAGGGCTGCCGACCTTCCGGGGAGACGCATCGCTTCGGACCTGGGCGTTTCGGATCGCCTGGAACGTCGCGGCGAGCGCCCAGCGCGACCCCTGGTGCCGCAACCGCGCCGACCTCTCCGCCGGGATGGCCTCCGGGTTGGCCGACGAGATCCGCACCAAGACCGCCGTCCGGCGGGCCCGGGAGGACGAGGCCCTCGACAGGCTCCGCCAGGCCCTCACCAGAGAGGAGCAGTCGCTCCTCGCCCTTCGGCTCGACCAGGGACTGTCGTGGGCCGAGATCGCCGACGTCGTCTCCGTAGACGGAGAACGGGTGCAGCCGGCCACGCTCATGAAGAGGTACGAGCGCCTGAAGGAGCGGATGCGCGAGATGGCGAGGCGAGAAGGCCTCGCTACCTAGCGTCGTCTCGGCCCGGGGCGCCCATGGGGACGAGCATCCGCGCCACGGCGGGGGGATTCAGGATGTCGGCATCGGCCATGAAAACCGACGCGCGCGGCCCCCCGAACCAGCGCGCCGCCTGGACCCGCGCCGCCGCTGCGTAGGGCGCCATCTGCGCCTTCTCGAAGCCCTCGACGGCGTCGGACAGCCGGCGCGCGGCCTCCTCTTCCCGGCCCTCTGCGCAGGCCACGGAAGCCTCCAGGGCGTTCCCGAGGGGGACAGCCATGGCCGACCCGAGCCACCGCAGCCGGGTGGAGACGCGGGCGGCCTCGAGCAGCATGGCGCGCCGAGACGCCGGATCCCGCCGCTCGGCCGCTGCGGCGACGGCACAGCAGCCCCGCAGGTGGAGCATCTGGGTGCGCAGCAGCGGTAGCTGCAAGAGCATGGAGTTCGACAGGCCGGACCAGCGCTCGCACACCCGGTTCCAGGCGTCCGCGCCGCGCCCCTCGTACAGGTCGACGAGCGACTCGCCCAACAGGAACCAGCAGTGCTGGAGCTGGAATCCCCGCACCGACCAGCTGGCCACCGCCTCCGCCGCCTGCTCGCGTGCGCCGGCGACGTCCCCCCGGGCGATCCAGCTTGCCAGCCCGAAGGGCATCCGCATCGCGGTGGAGGCGTACGCGTTGCCGCGGTCCCGAGCCTCGGCGAGGTAGAGGTCGACCCGCTGGGCCAGCTCGCGCCAGCGCCCCAGGTAGAAGAGCGCCCAGATCCCGAAGATCCGCGTCGTCCAGTACTCCCAGTTCCGGGCAGAGCGCGCCTCGAAGAGAAACCGGTGAGCCGCGTCCGCCTTCTCGAGGGCCACAAGCCACGGGCCGGAGCTCTGGGCGTGTGCCGCCTCGGCGACCAGGCCCAGCACCTGGGCCCGGGGATCCTGCACCTCGGCAACCAGCCGCTCCATCCGGGCGAACGAAGCCCTCGTCCGGTCGGACCAGGGCGCGAGCACCCCCCAGTGACCCGTCATGGTCGCCAGTCCGCGGGCGACCCGAGCGCTCTCTCCCGACGAGAGCGCGAGCAGGAGGTACCGGATGCCGGCCTCGCCTCCGCGCACCACGTCGGCCATGGAGAGCCCCTGCGCCAGGGCGAAGAGGTGATCCATCTGCGCCAATCGGTGGGGCGAGACCTCTTCCTCCGGCCGCGCGCGGAATCGGAGTCCACGCAGGTGGAAGTAGGCGGTGCGGGCCACCAAGGACACGAGGGCGCGTCGCGGGGTGGTGGGGATGGCGAGCCCGACGCCCTTCAGGGCCGCCGTGGCGAGCTCCGTGCCTTCGTCGATGCGTCCGCTGATGAGCAGCTGGAGAGCCGCCTCGCACCGGAGCGTGTTTCGCTCCGCAAGGGCGGCGTACGCGGAAGCCTCCAGGTAGGCGCGGGCGGACTCGATCCCGCGCCCCGCGTTGGCGAGCGAACGCGCCAGCCCGACGCGCAGGCCCTGCCGATCGGGGTGTCGCTCGGGCGTCAGCTCCAGGGCCCACTGGAACATCCGTGCCGCGCGTTCGAACGCCAGGGCCTCCTCCGCCTGCGCGGCCGCCGAAACGGCGCAGACCTGGGCGCGCTCGATCGCCCCGGCGGCAGCGTGGTGCCGGGCGAGCACCTCGGGGTCGGCATCCCGCGCCTCCTCGAAGGCCGCGGCCAGGCGAAGGTGGACGCCCACGACCCGCTCCGAGGGCAGCCCATCGGTCACCACCTCCCGGATGCGATCGTGAAACGGCTCGGCCTGGCGAGCCTCGGGGGCGCCGGAGAAGCGAACCAGGTGGCCGGACACGAGGTCGCTCCAGGCGTCCCAGGGCGAACCGGCGAGCGAGCAGATGCGGCGGGCGACCGCTTCCGGGATGGGGTGCCCCGCCACGGCGACGGCCTCGAGGAGCGCCCGCGCGTCCGGGCGTAGTTCGGCGACGCGCTCCCGCAGGGCGGCGTTCAGGTCGACGCCCTGGCCGGACTCGGCTCCGGGAACCTGGCGAGCCAGGTAGCGGGCGAGTTCGAGGAGGAAGAAGGGATTGCCGCCCGCGTCGGACGCGCGCCTGGCGACGTTCATGGTGGCCTGGTCCGGCCGCAGGTGGCGACGGAGGAGGGACTCGGCGTCGTCGTTGGCGAGCGGCTCCACTCCGACCTCGACCACGCTGCCGACGGAGCCGCCGAGCAGGTTGCGCAGGCACGGGCTGCTCTGCAGGCTCTCGCTGCGAAAGCTGAGGAGGAGGAGCATGCGCGGAGGGTCCGGCGAGCGGAGCGCCTCCAGCAGCAGGGCGGCGGTGTCGACGTCTCCCCACTGCAGGTCGTCGATGTGAAGGACGAGCGGACAGCGATCGGAGATGCGGGAGAGGAGGTCGCGGAAGGCGCCGAAAGCCAGCCGGCGCAGGTCCTGGCGGTCGAGCCCCTCCCCCGCCCAGCGGGTGCAGCGCTTGGCGATCGCGGGGACGCGCTCCAGCACCGGGAAGAGCCGGACCAGGGCCGGAGCGTGGTGGGGCACGAGCCCGTCGGCGTCCGCTGTCCCCTCGAGAAACCGACAGACGTCGTCCACGAGCGCGTCGATGCCCTGATAGGGGACGCGCTCGCGCTCGTAGCACCGGCCCCTCAACACCACCGCCCCCTCCCGCTCCGCGTCCGCCAGGAATCGCTCGACGAGTGCCGTCTTGCCGATCCCCGAGGCGCCCTCGACCAGCACCGTCACACCTGTGCCGGCGGCCGCCGAGGTCCACGCCTGCCGGAGCCGGGCGAGCTCCGGAGCGCGGCCCACGAGTGATTGGTCGGCGGTGAGGCTCGCGGGAGCGGGGCTGGGGGGGGCGCCGATCCCCAGCACCGAGATGATCTCGTTGAGGCCCGCCCGGCGTTCGGGGTCCCGGCACAAGAGGGCGCTGCAGAGGTCGGCGAGGTCGCGCGGAGCCTCGGGGACGATGCTCGAGACGGGCGCGGGCTCGAACCCCTGGCGCTCCGCGTCGGCGCGGCGGCTGCCGAAGGGAAGCAAGCCGGTGAGTGCCTGGTAGAGCATCGCGCCCACGCTGTACCAGTCGCCGGCCGTCGAGGCCTGCGCACCTTCCGAATCCTCCGGGGACATGAATCCCGGGGTTCCGGCGACCGGGGAGCCCTCGCCCGGGCCACTCTTCGCGATCTCGGTGGCGAGACCGAAGTCGAGGAGAACGACCCGTTCGCCCCGCGCCACCAGGACGTTGGCCGGCTTGATGTCGCGGTGGAGCTTGCCCGCGCCGTGGAGGAAGGAGAGGCCCCGGACCAACTGGGCGAGGCACCTGCGAAGACGGCCCTCGTCGAGGCCGTTGCTCCCTCTCACGAACTGGAGAAAGTTTGGGCCGGGCACGTGCTCCATGGTGAAGAAGCACTGGTCGCCCTGCGCGAAGAGTTCGTAGAAGGAGACCAGGTTCTCGTGGCGCAACCCGGAGAGGGCTCGGAACTCGTGCTTCAGCCGGAAGAGGTACTCGTGTCGGAGCGAGGGAAGCGCCTTCAGGGCCACCTCGGCCCCCATGACGTGGTCCCGCACGAGGTAGACGACCCCGAAGCCACCCGCCCCGAGGCGGCGGATCACCTCAAACCGCGAGGTGCCCTCGAACTCCACGGATTCGGGGGTCGAGACGATTCTCTTGAGAAGTCGATCGAGAGTGTCGGGCCCGCCGGCCCGGGATTCGTCGCCAGCCACCTCTTGGTCCCCGCCAACGAGGAGATCGCCTCGCAGCCTTCGTCGTCGCGCCGTCCAGCGGACGGCGAAGCGGCGATTCTCCACCTCGTCCCGGTGACGGTCAACGCGCGGCGAGTGCGGGCGCACGGAAAGAGAGGTAAGTGATTCGGATCAACTCTCACCGTGGAGGAGCGCGCGAGAGCCTCTCGGCGCCGCGTAGGGCGAGGAGGCCCGTCGGGAGCCCCGCACCGAGATTCTGGAGAAATCGGGGGGCGGCGGGATAATGCTCCCCGCTCGTCGCGCCCGGCCCCGGCTTGCGCCGAGGCCGGAACGACGCGATTGCCGCTCGCAGCCCCGCAGCCTGGGCTACGCTGCATGAGCAAGGAGCCTGCTGATGAGCCCCAAGCACCTCTTGGTCCACGTGGATTCCTCGAACGAGGTCGAGGAGCGCCTCAACCTGGCCGTCGCCATCGCGCGCCGGTTCGGTGCCCGGCTGACGGGCCTCTTCGCCGAGGCCGACACCGTCGGAGCGAGCCTGGTCGGCCGGAGGTCTCCCGGCCGGCTCGAGGAGGCGGCGGCCGCGGCGCGGGAGACGTTCTCCTCCAAGGTGGCGGCCGCCGGCGTCGACAGCGAATGGTGGCCGCTCGCGGGAGCGGGGTACGCCGATCTCGTCAACCTGACCGCGGCCTGCTGCCGCTACGTCGACCTGGCGATCTTCGGCCAGCACGACCCGGAGCGCAGCCGGCTCCCGGCGGACCTTGTCGAACAGGTGCTGCTCGAGTGCGGGCGCCCGCTCCTGGTCGTGCCCTCGGTCGGTCACCATCCGGACGTGGGAAAGCGGGTGGCCGTGGGCTGGAACTCCAGCCGCGAGTCGGCGCGAGCCGTGGGCGACGGTCTTCCGCTCCTGGCCGGTGCCGAGTTCGTGGGGGTCCTGGCCTTCCAGCAACCGTCGGCCAGCGAGGCTCCGCTCGCCATGCCGCCGGCGAACATCGTCGCCCACCTGGCGCTCCACGGGATTGCCGCGAGCTACCAGCGGGTCGAGCAAGACGACTCGGGGATCGGTGTCGTCGACTCCCTCCTCAACTACGCCTTCTCGTCCCAGGCCGACCTCATCATCGTCGGGGCGCGAGCCGAGGGCTTCCCGGTCCGGCACCTCTCCGCGACCACCCGTGAGTTCCTGCGGGTGATGGTGAGCCCGCTGCTCCTCTCGGCCTAGAGGTGGCCTAGAGGGAGCCGCGAGGCCTCGCCCCCGGCTGGCCGCGGCCGAGGCACCGCCGCCTCGCCGCCTCCTCCCTCGAGCGCATCCCTCGAAGCTCCTTGAAAAGAGCGGCCGTCCCTGCTAGAAAAAACCGGCCAGCCGGTTTGTTTGGGCCCCGGCACGGCCCAGGTCGCGGAGAGGCCATGGCGGACGCGAACGCGGCAGAGCTCGGCGACAAGGAGTCCGTGCGGAAGCAGGCCATCGGCCGAGCGGCCGCGAAGCTCTTCGACCGCAAGGGCTATCTCGAGACGAGCTTGAAGGACATCTCCGACGAGGCCGCCGCCAGCAAGGGAGCCATCTACTACTACTTCTCGAGCAAGCACGAGATCCTGTTCTTCATTCTCGACACCTACATGGACTCGCTCCTCCACGGCCTGGAGGACGAGCTTCGCGGGGTTCCTCCCGGCGAGAAGAGGATCGAGTTCATCATCCGCCGCCACCTGTCGCTCTACAACAACAGGGTCCCGGAGGCGAAGGCGCTTCTCCTCGACGCTCCCAATCTCCCCAGCAAGGAGTTCAAGGTCATCGCCGCGAAGCAGAAGCGCTATGCGCGGGTCCTCGTCGACGCCTTGTCGGAGTACCTCGGCAGGAAGGCGCCGAGGGTCAACCTCAAGGCGATCGCCTTCATCCTCTTCGGAATGTGCAACTCGATCATGCACTGGCACGACCCCGAGGGCCCCATCAAGCTCGAGGAGCTCACCGACATGTGCCTGAACATCTTCCTGAGAGGCACCATCCACTACATCGGCGCCACGGACGGCCGCCGAACGGAGAGCGCTTGACCGACGCCCGCGAGCAGCAGCTGGCCATCCTCCACTCGATGGTGCGGATCCGCAGGGTGGAGGAGCGCCTGAGCGAGCTCTTCTCCCAGGGAAAGGTTCCCGGGTTCATCCACGTCAGCATCGGGCAGGAGGCGATCGCGGCGGGGGTCTGCTCCTGCCTCGGCCCCGAGGATTCCGTTCTCACCACCCACCGGGGTCACGGCCACGCGCTCGCCAAGGGCATCGGGCTCAAGCGCTTCATGGCCGAGATCTACGGGCGGCGAGACGGCTTCTGCAAGGGCAAGTCCGGCTCGATGCACATCGCCGACAAGGGGGTGGGCGTGGTGGGGGCGAACGGGATCGTCGGGGGCGGACTACCCATCTCGCTCGGGACGGCGCTCGCCTCGCAGTACCGGGGGGAGAAGACGGTCACGGTCTGCTTCTTCGGGGACGGTGCCTCGAACCAGGGGACATTCCACGAGTCCCTCAACATCGCCGCCCTGTGGAGCCTCCCCCTCGTCTTCTGCTGCGAGAACAACGGGTGGGCGCAGTTCACGCCGCAGGCCCGGTACATGAAGGTGGAGAGCGTCGCCGAGCGAGCGGAAGGCTACGGAATCCCGGGGGTGACGGTCGACGGCAACGATGTCGTGCGGGTGCGCGAGGCGGCCCTGGAGGCGGTGGCGCGGGCCCGCCGCGGCGACGGCCCGACGCTCCTCGAGTGCAAGGTGCGGCGCTGGCTCGGCCACTACGTGGGGGACGCGCAGAAGTATCGCCCCCCCGAGGACGTGAAGGGCGCGAAGGCGCTCGACCCCATCCGCGCCTACGCCGACCAGCTCTCCGCCGCCGGCGCGATCGGCCCCGACGGCTTGGCGGACATCGAACTCCGCGTGAAGGCGGAGATCGACGAGGCCGTGCGCTTCGCCGGCGAGAGCCCCCCGGCGGGCCCGGAGGAGCTGTTCACCGACGTGTACGCGTGAGCGCCGCCCCAAGACTCCACTCGAGAACCGCCGGGAGAACCCGCACATGGAGACCCGCTACATCAAGGCGATCAACGAGGCCCTAGCCGAGGAGATGGCGAGGGACGAGAGTGTCTTCGTCGTGGGAGAGGACGTGGGCGGTGCCGGTGGGGCCTTCAGCGCCACCCGGGACCTGCTCGCCCGGTTCGGGGCGCGGCGCGTCCGGGACACTCCCATCAGCGAGGCGGCGATCGTGGGCATCGCCACCGGCGCCGCCATCCGGGGCCTCCGAC
The DNA here is from genome assembly GCA_035499295.1 of Anaeromyxobacteraceae bacterium. Lineage (GTDB taxonomy): Bacteria > Myxococcota > Myxococcia > Myxococcales > Anaeromyxobacteraceae > DATJZG01. Next base: position 28,395 of record DATJZG010000132.1, on the reverse strand, counting down.
CCGTGGCCGAGATCATGTTCGCGGACTTCCTCGCCCTCTCCATGGACCAGATCGTGAACCAGCTCGCCAAGGTCCGGTACATGTTCGGCGGCATGTACGCGATGCCCGTCGTCATCCGCGCCCCTTGCGGCGGCGGGCTCAACGCAGGTCCGCAGCACTCCCAGTGCGTCGAGGCATGGTTCGCGGGCGTGCCCGGCCTCAAGGTCGTGATGCCCGCCACGCCCCACGACGTGAAGGGACTGCTCAAGTCGGCCATCCGCGACGACAACCCAGTCCTCTTCCTCGAGAACAAGGCGCTCTACGCGCTCAAGGGCGACGTCCCCGAGGGCGAGTACCTCGTTCCCATCGGGAAGGCGGAGGTGAAGCGGGCCGGGAAGGACGTCACGGTGGTGGCGACTTCGCGCATGGTCCACCAGTCGCTGGAGGCGGCGCAAGGGCTCGCTGGCGAGGGCATCGACGTGGAAATTCTCGACCTGCGCACCATCACGCCGCTCGACAAGGAATCGATCTTCCGCTCGGTCGAGAAGACCTCGCGCTTGGTGGTCGCGCACGAGGCGGTGAAGGCCTTCGGCATCGGCGCCGAGATCGTGGCCGCGGTGTGCGAGGAACTGCCGGGCCGGCTGCGCGCGCCCCCCTGCCGCGTGGGAGCCCCGTTCGTTCCGGTGCCGTTCGCCCAGGAGAGGCAGTACCTCCCGGACGCCGCCGGCGTCGTGCGAGCGGTCAAGAGCGTGATGGCCGCCTGAGGAGACACCGTGGCGATCGAGCTGCAGATGCCGAAGATCGGCCTCACCATGACCGAGGGAAAGGTCATCGAGTGGGCAAAGAAGGTCGGCGACCGGGTCGAGGCTGGCGAGGTGGTGTTCGTCTTCGAGACCGAAAAGACCACCTTCGACGTGGAGGCTCCGCAGTCCGGTTTCCTGGCGGTCATCGTCGCCGGCGTCGACGAGACGGTGCCGGTCGGTGCCGTGGTGGGCCTGCTGGCGGAGCAGGAGGGGGAGAAGGTCGAGTGGAAGGGCGGCCCCTCTCCGCCGCCCGAGCGATCGCAAGCCGCCCCCGAGTCGGCCGCCCGGCCCGAGGGGAAGTTGGTGAAGCCGTCGGCGATGCGCCGGACCATCGCGGAGCGGATGCTCGCCTCGAAGCGCGAGACCGCCCAGACGCACATGACGGTGTCGGTCGACGCCAGCCGGCTCCTCGCCACACGGGAGGCGCTCGGCGCCGACGTCGAGAGGGCCACCGGGGCCCGCCTCACCCTCACCGACCTGCTCCTCAAGGTCGCCGGCGTCGCGGTCGGGTCGCACCCGGAGATGAACACCCGCTGGACGCCGGAAGGGATCCTCTTCCTGGGCGCGGTGCACATGGGGATGGCGCTGGCGCTCGACGACGGTCTGGTGGTGCCGGTCATCCGCGACATCGGGCACAAGGCCCTGGCGGAGGTGGCGCGCGCACGCGCCGAACTCTCCGAGAAGGGGCGGGCCGGGAAGCTCTCGCCCGACGAGATGACGGGGAGCACCATCACCCTCTCGTCGCTGGGGATGTTCGGCGTGGAGGAGTTCGCGGCCATCCTGAACCCGCCGGAGAGCGCCATCCTGGCCGTGGGCGCCATCGTGGATACCCCAGTCGTCGTCGAGAACCTGATCGTGGCGCGGCCGATGATGAAGGTGACCTTGACCTACGATCACCGAGTCATCGACGGCGCTGCGGCTGCCAGGTTCCTGAAGACCTTCCGCGCGGCGGCGGAGAACCCCGCCTCGATCGTGACCTAGGGTGAGCATGACCGCGGGATCGACGGCTTCGGGTGTTGGGGCGCACGCGGCGCCCATCCTGGCCTGTCGCGGGATCGGCCTCTCCTTCGGGAGCGTGCGCGCCCTCACCGACATGACCTTCGACGTGGCGCGCGGAGAGATCGTCAGCATCATCGGGCCGAACGGGGCGGGGAAGACGAGCGTCATCAACACCATCACCGGCTTCTACCGGCCCACCGAGGGGAACATCCGCTTCAAGGGGGAGGACATCACCGGGCTTCCGCCTCACCGGGTCGCTCGCAAGGGGATCGCCCGGACGTTCCAGAACACCGAGCTCTTCGCCGGGTTGACGGTGCTCGACAACCTGCTGGCGGCGCGCCACGTCTTCCTGAAGAGCAACATCCTCTCCTGCGCCGTCTACCTGGGCTTCGCCCAGCGCGAGGACATCCAGGCGAGGCAGGTCGTCGAGGACATCATCGACCTCCTGGAGATGGAGGCAATCCGGAAGCAGGAGGTGGGCACGCTCCCCTACGGGCAACGCAAGCGGGTGGAGCTGGGCCGCGCCCTTGCGCTCGAACCCGAGATCCTGCTCCTCGACGAGCCCACCGTGGGAATGAACCTCGAGGAGAAGGAGGACATGGTCCGGTTCATCCTCGACGTGAGCGAGGAGAGGGGCACGACCATCGTCCTCGTCGAGCACGACATGGACATCGTCATGGACATCTCCGACAGGATCATCGTGTTCGACTTCGGTGCCAAGATCGCCGAGGGCGAGCCTGCCGAGATCAAGAGGAACGCCCGGGTGATCCAGGCGTACCTGGGAGACGGGTGACTCGCCGAGAGCGCCGCGCATGCCCGACCTCGACACCTACCCGAAGTACCTGCTGCACAACCACCGGCTCTTCGGGGAGCACGTCGCCCTGCGCCGCAAGGACCGGGGGATCTGGACGAGCTACACCTGGAGCGACTGCTACCACCAGGTGCGCCTCCTCTGCCTCGGGCTGGTGGAACTCGGCCTGCGCCCCGGAGACAAGGTCTGCATCGTCGGCGACGACGAGCCCGAGGGCTTCTGGGCCGAAGCCGCCATCCAGTCGGGGGGCGGGACGGTGGTGGCGATGTGGAGCGACTCGGTCCCTTCGGAGATCGCCTACGTCATCCAGCACTCCGACGCCCGCTTCGTCATCGCCGAGGACCAGGAGCAGGTCGACAAGATCCTGGAGATCCGGGACTCCGCCCCCGGCATCCAGAGGGTCGTCTACTGGGACTCGAAGGGTTTGCGGCGCTACCAGGACCCCGTCCTCCTCGGCTTCGAGGGCCTGCGCCAGCTCGGGGCCGAGCGCGCCGCCCGGGACCCGCAGGCCTTCGAGGAGCTCGTGGCGCGGACCGAGGGCGTCGGCGCGGCGCAGATCTCCTACACCTCGGGTACGACCAGCCTCCCCAAAGGTGCGGTCATCACGCACCAGGCCATCCTCGCCTCGGCGAGGAGGATGCAGGAGGTCTGCCCGCTGGGAGCGGGAGAGGACGTCATCACCACGCTCGCCACCGCCTCGGTCTTCCACTCCTGGTTCGCCGGCTACAACTACATGAGCCGGGTGGTCATCAACTTCCCCGAGGAGCCCGAGACCCTGATGCAGGACTTTCGCGAGATCTCGCCTCGCTTCCTGCTCATCACGCCGCGCCAGTGGGAGAGCCTCTCCTCGATGACGCAGACGCGCATCGCGGACGCCGGATTCCTGAAGCGCTCCGCCTATCGGCTCCTCCTCCCCGTCGGCTACCGGGTGGCCGACCTCCGCGCCCAGGGGCGGCCCGTTCCCCTCGGATGGAGGCTCCTGCACGCGCTCGCCGACCTGGTGCTGTTCGCTCCGCTCCGGGACAAGCTCGGCCTCACCCGGACCCGCTACCCGTTCACCGGGAGCGCCTTCCTCAGCCCCGACTTCTTCCGCTTCTTCCAGGCCATCGGCGTTCATCTCCGCCAGATCTACGGCAGCACCGAGGCGGGGGTGGTGAGCATGCACCCGGAGGACGACGTCGACAACGACAGCGTCGGGGTCCCGTGCCACGGCGCCGAGGTGAGAATCTCCGAGACCCAGGAGATCCTCGTCCGCGGCCCGAGCGTCTTCTGCGAGTACTACAAGAACCCGGAGAAGACCGGCCAGGTCATCCGGGACGGCTGGTTCCACACCGGCGACTCGGGTCACGTCGGCGAGGGGGGACACCTCTTCTACCTCGACCGAATCGACAACCTGGACGAGCTCCGCAACGGGCACCGCTACGCCCCGGCCTACATCGAGGGGAAGCTCAAGTTCAGCCGCTACATCCAGGACGCGATGGCCGTCGGCGGCAAGAGCCGCGACTTCCTCTCGGTCCTCATCAACATCGACTTCGAGAGCATCGGGAAGTGGGCCGAGGGAAGCGGCGTCCCTTACACCACCTTCGCCGACCTCTCGCAGAAGGAGGAGGTGGGCGCCCTCATCCGCGGCGACCTGGAGAGGGTGAACCACACCCTTCCCCCGGAGGCGAGGGTGAGGCGGTTCGTCCTCCTCCCCAAGGAGTTCGACGCCGACGAGGGGGAGCTCACCCGGACGAGGAAGCTGAAGCGGCAGTTCCTGCAGACCCGTTACGGGGACCTCATCGACAGCATCTACGACGGGAAGACCGAGGTCCCGATGGTCACCGAGGTCAAATACCGCGACGGGAGGCGGGGGAAGGTCTCGACGAACCTGAAGGTGCGCTCGGTCTACGAGACGAAGGGCGAGACGTGTTGACGCTCACCAACGTGGAGGTCAAGTACGCCGACGTCATCCTCGTCCTGCGGGGAGTGTCGCTCCAGATCCCCGAGGGAGGAATCGTGTCGCTGCTGGGCAGCAACGGGGCGGGAAAGACGACCACCCTGAAGGCGATCTCCGGGCTTCTGCGCACCGAGCTGGGGGAGGTCACCGCGGGGGCCATCGAGTACCGGGGCGAGCGGATCGACGGCCTCGACCCCGAGCGCGTCGCGCAGATGGGGATCATTCAGGTCATGGAGGGCCGCAAGGTGCTGAAGCACCTGACCATCGAGGAGAACCTGCGGCTGGGCGGCTACATCCGCCGCGACGCCTCGCGCGCGGACCTCGACCGCGTCTACGACTACTTTCCCCGCCTGCGGGCCCGCAAGGGCGCGGTGAGCGGCTACCTGTCGGGAGGCGAGCAGCAGATGGTACTCATCGGCCGAGCGATGATGGCCCGTCCGAAACTCATGCTCCTCGACGAGCCCTCCATGGGACTGGCACCCCTCATCGCCGCCGAGATCTTCGAGATCATCCGGCGGCTCGCCGCGGAGGAGGGGACCACCATCCTGCTCGTGGAGCAGAACGCCAAGGCGGCGCTGCGCACGAGCGCGTTCGCCTACGTCCTGGAGAACGGCCGGGTGGTCCTGGAGGGGCCCTCGGCGAGCCTCGCGGAGAACGAGGACATCCGGGAGTTCTACCTCGGCATGAGCAAGCTCGGGGAGAAGAGGAGCTACCGGGAGGTGAAGACGTACAAGAGGCGGAAGAGGTGGCTGTGAAGAGGGGCCGCCTTCGCGGGTCGGCGAGGGGCTCCCCCGCACCGGCCCGGGGCGGCGGGGCAGAGACGGCGAGGTGAGCGTGGAACTCTTCGGGATGCTCGTCATTTCCGGGGTGATGAACGGGGCCATCTACGGCCTCGTCGCCCTGGGGTTCGTGCTCGTCTACAAGTCCTCCGGGGTGCTGAACTTCGCCCAGGGATACATGCTCCTGCTCGGGGCTTACCTGTTCTGGTTCTTCAAGGTCACCCTGGGCGCACCCATCGGGGTGGCGATGGCGGCGGCGGTCGCGGCCGGGTTCGCCGTCGGAGCGCTCATCGAGCGCCTGGCGCTTCGCCGGCTCATCGGCCAGCCCCTCATCTCGATGATCACCGTGACCATCTTCCTGGCCTTGGTCCTGGAGGGGCTCGTCTCGATGACCTGGGGGACCTACCCGCTCCAGCACGTGGAAGTGTTTCGGGAGAGCACCCTCCGGCTCGGCCGCATCGTCCTGACCTCTCAGAACCTGGTGGCCTGCGGGCTGGCGCTCGCGGCGGCTGGGGCGCTCATCGTCTTCTTCCGCTACACGCGCATCGGGCTCGCCATGCGAGGGGTGGCGGAAGGGCACCAGATCATGCAGAGCATGGGCATCAACGTCCGCCACATCCTCAACGTCTCCTGGGGGCTCGCCGGGGTGGCGGCGACGGTCGCCGGCATCCTCCTCGGAAGCACCTTCGGGTTCCAGCTGGGCCTGAGCCAGATCGGCCTCCTGGCGATTCCGGCCGCCTTCATCGGCGGGCTCGACTCTCCGGAAGGGGCACTGCTGGGCGGCCTGCTCATCGGGGTCGTGGAGAGCGTCGTCTCCGGCTACGTCGGGAACGCCGCCGGGGTCCCGGCCGCATTCGCCATCCTCATCGCCACCATGCTCGTCCGGCCCTACGGATTCTTCGGGCTCGAGCGGATCGAGAGGGTCTAGCGATGTTCCGGGTCCCGTTCTATCCGCCGAGCGGCGTCTACGCCGACAGCTACGAGAAGGACATGCGGATCGTCAAGACCGGCACGCAGCGGGTGCTCGCCGCGCTCGCGCTCGCGGTGCTCGTCCTCCTCCCGCTCGTGGCAAGCAGCTACCACCTCCGCCTCCTCATCGGCATCGGCATCGCCGTCATCGTCGGCCTGGGGCTCAACATCCTGACCGGCTACTGCGGCCAGCTCAACGTCGGCCAGTCAGCCTTCATGATGGTGGGGGGCTTCACCTCCGGCCTGCTCAATGCCTACTGGGGGTGGCCCTTCTGGGCGGCGGTCCTTCCCGCCGGGCTGGCCGCGGCCGCCGTCGGCGTCGTCTTCGGCATCCCCTCGGTGCGCCTGAAGGGCCTGTACCTGGCCCTGGCCACGCTCGGAGCCCAGATCATCCTGACCTGGATCGCCCTCTACGGCATCACCGTGACCGCCGCCGGGTTCAGCGTCGAGCCGGTCAAGCTGGGGAGCCTGGCGTTCAACACCCCGCAGAAGTTCTACTACCTGGCCCTGGTCTTCACCCTGGGAATGACCCTCGCCGCCAAGAACTTGATGCGGTCGAGGCTCGGACGCGCCTTCATCGCCATCCGCGACAACGACCGGGCGGCGGAGGGCATGGGCATCGACATCTTCCGCTACAAGCTGCTCGCCTTCGCCATCTGCACCTTCTACGCCGGCGTGGGCGGCTCCCTCCTCGTCCACTACATGATGTGGGCCCAGCTCGAATCGTTCACGCTGCAGGATTCCATCTGGTACGTGGCGATGATCATCGTCGGCGGGCTGGGGAGCATCGAAGGCACCATCTTCGGGGTCGTCTTCATCACCCTGCTGAAGGAGCTCGTCCTGGTCGTCGGCCCCATGGCGCAGGAAAGGTTCACCTTCCTGCCCATCGGGGCGGCGAGCGGGCTCCTGCTCGTCTTCATCGGGAGCGTCGCCATCCTCTTCGGCATCCTGGAGCCGCGGGGCATGGCGCACCGCTGGAGCCTCGTCAAGGCCTTCTACCGGCTGTGGCCGTTCGGCTACTAGGAGCGTTCGCGAAGTGGCAGCGGAGCCATCATTCACCGATAGTAGATGGACGAAATCGGCGCACAGGAGAGAGCGACCATGAGACAGGGCAGATCTCGATCGGTAGCGTTCACGCTGGCGGCAGGGTTGTTCTTCCCGGCCGCCGCGGCGGCCCAGACCCGGGAGGTGGTGGTCGGCAACATCAGCGCCATGACCGGACCCACGAGTGGCACACACCTGATGTGCCAGTCCGGCTCCCGGGACTATCTGAACTACCTCAACGAGACCCAGGGAGGGATCACCGGCAAGAAGGGAACGGTGAAGACGAGGTACCTCGCCTATGACTCGCAGTACGTGGCCACCAAGGCCAAGGACGGCTTCGCCCGCCTGCTCGAGCAGAACATGGTGATCTGGACCCAGTGCGCCTCGGCCCATTCCGACGCCCTCATCGTGGACTACGAGACCGCCAAGGTGCCCCTGGTGACGGGTTCCCAGGGCATCGCCAGCCTCTTCTCCGACTGGGCCTACGGGAACTACCACTCCGGAATCGCGAACATGATCCGGACTTGGATGCTGTGGCGGAAGGGGGAGTGGGAGAAGGCGGGAAGGCCGGGCGGGACGCTGGTGCTCGGGGCCATCACCACCGACGAGCCCTTCGTGCCACTCGCGCTGTGGGACGTCGACGCCTTCGCGAAGGAGCAGGGGATCAAGGTCGTGAAGGAGACATTCCCCAAGGGAGCCACCGACGCCGGGCCGCAGCTGCTTCGGCTCCGGGACGCCGGCGCCACCCAGATCTACGTGGTCGCCTCCGCCTCCGGGGCCGTGGTGGCGCTCAAGTCGGCGAAGTCCCTGAACCTGGGCATTCCCATGACGCAGTGCGCGGCGGCCACCCTGGGGGACGTCATTGCCCTGGGCGGGCCGGAGCTCGTCGAAGGCTACCAGGGCGAGTTCTTCTTCGAGCCCATGTCGAAGGACCCGGCCCAGGGCGGCTCCGCCGGGCTCAAGCTCGCGCGGGAGCTCTGGAGCAGGAACCACCCCAAGGAGGCGCCCAACGACATGTACATCAACGGAGTGCTCTCCGGGATGGTCATCGCCGAGGGCATCCGGCTGGCACTCGACACCGTTCCGCCGGACAAGCTGACGGGGGAGGCCATCAAGCGCGGCCTGGACCAGGTCCACGGGTTCGACGGGATGGGCCTGACGAGGCCCATCACCTATGTCAAGGACGACCACATCGGGCCGAAGCAGGTCCGGTACTGGGTAGTGAGAAAAGGCTACGTCGAGCCCATCAGCGACTGGATGCCGACCACGACGTACCGGATCCCGAAGAAGTAGCGGGGTGGGCGGACGCGGAAGGCGCAGGTTATGCCCGGGCTGCGCCGCAGCGGGACCGCGGGTTCCCGAGCTGGAGACGGACGATGGTAGAGATCAGATTCCGTGCCCAGGTAGACCTGGAGAAGTGCGTGAGCTGTCCCATGTGCGAGAACGTCTGCCCCACCGGGGCGATCACGTTGCCGCGCAAGGGGGCGAAGGCCGAGGTCGTCGACGAGAAGTGCGTCGGCTGCCCCAACTGCTCGGGGGTGTGCCCGGTGGACGCGATCGCGCTCGTGGCGCGCGAGGCGCCGCTCCTCCTCGGTGTGGACCTGGCCGGGGTGGACGAGGCGGCGATCGCAGCGCTGTGCCGCAAGGCCCACCTCCACCCCCAGCAGTGGCTTTGCCTGTGCACCGCCACCCGGGTGCAGGAGGGAGCGGCGGCGATCCTGAAGGGCGCGAGGACGCTGGAGGAGGTCGCGCTGGCCACCGGGACGCGGTCGGGGTGCACCATCTACTGCCTCCAGCCCACGCTCCGCCTCCTCAAGGCGCACGGCGTGGAGGTCGTCCAGCCGGAAGGATACCGCTGGTACAACACCTCGCAGACCTGCTGGGACGTGCCGCAAGAGGTGGTCGAGAGGTACCCGGGACACTTCCTCGAAGAGGACAAGGACGTGTTCCGGAAGATCTAGCGGAACGCGGAACAGGAGAGAGGACCATGCTGACCCAGCCCACCCCATCGTTCGTGCGCAGATCGGTCTATGGACCCGAGCCCAAGCGGCGCGCGGCGGCGCTCGCCGGAATGGTGGGACTCGACATCAAGAGCCTCTTCCCCGACATCCCCGAGGCCATCTACCTCGAGGGCGGAGACCTGGGCGCGGTCCGGCGAGCCACGCGCGACGCGCTCCGGGACGTGCGGATGGACATGATCCGCCCCGGCGACCGCGTCAACGTCCTCGCCTCTCAGTACGGCTTCACCATCATGGGCGGAGACGCCTACTGCGAGATGCTGAAGACGATCAAGGACACGGTGGAGGAGCGCACCGGGTGCAAGAACATCCGCCTGCGGGTGTGCACCGGCTTTCGCATCCGCGAGCCCGACGAGATCATCGAGCACCACCGCCTCAAGGATCACTTCCCCGCAGGGGCGCTCGGGGTGCGACCCATCGACAAGGGCATCCCCATCGAGACCGAGATCGGGACGCTCTACGGCGTGGCCCGCGTCTACGACGCCGACTGGATCATCCATGCCCATCACGGCGAGCTCCGCGAGCTGGACATGCACCGGATGATCAACCGCGCGTACAAGCCGTTCTCGATGTCCTACGCGCGGATGGAGACCCGGGCCATCGCCCACATGAACTTCGGCCCGCGGAGCAGCAACTTCGTCTCCAAGGTGATCTTCAACTCCAAGCTGGTCCAGAGCAAGTTCACCTTTGGCTGCTTCCTGCTCACCTCGCCGCAGGGGATCACCGGGGTGGCCGCCGGCGGCGACCTCGAACGCCTCGACCGCCAGCTCATGATCCTCGGCTTCCGATCCTACGGGAAGATCCGGGAGCTCTACGCGGAGATCAAGGAGTGCGTGGTGGTGCTCGATGGCACCGGCGAGCCCCGCTACATGGCCGGGGGCGGCATCAGCTTCGGGAACGTGACCGAGGCTGAGCTCGACCTGTTCGACCTCGACGTCGTGCCGGTGAGCCTGGGCTTCGGGCTCTACGAGCGTCCCGCCGGGCAGCCCAAGGCCAAGTCGGTCAACCCGGCGATCAAGGCCCTCGTCATCAACCACATGTGGCTCGGCGTCCCGCAGCTCGAGTTGGCGACGCACATTCCCACCTTCGCGGTCGGCGAGGACATGGCCAAGCTGCTCCGGGAAGACCCCATGAACCACGACTTCATGCCCCGCTGCGTCACGGCCGACAACCTCGAGACCGCGATGAAGTTCGCGAAGGCCATCGCGCGGACGGAGCACGTGGTGGTGTTCGACGGGAGCTTCGGGTCCATGACGGTGAGCCCGTCGCTCGCGGCGTACCTGACGGAGAGGGCGCCGCACGCGAGCAGGAGGGTGGACGAGCAGCTCATGCCGAAGTGGCTCCGACAGAGAGGCATCGACCCCGCCACCGTCCTCGAGAGGTCCGCGTGATCCGCGCCGCCGCGGCCGCCCGGGAGGAGCCCGGGCTCGACGTGCGCGAGGAGATCCTGCGGAGCGTCGCAGCCGGGCGCGTCACCGCGGCGATCGTGGCCGAGGAGGCGGGAGTCTTCTCCGGGGCGGCGCTGGCCCGCGCGGAAGCCTCGCGGCTCGGGGTCCAGGTGGCCAGCATGGCCGGGGAGGGCGCCCGGTTGCGGGAGGGGGACGAGGTCGCGAGGCTCGCCGGGACTCCCCGGCAGGTCGTGATGGCCGAAGAGATCCTCATCGGGCTCCTGGCGAAGCCCTCGGGGATCGCCACGCGCGCCCGCGAATTCGTGGAGAGGGCGGGCGGCCGTCCCCGGGTGGTCTCCGGCGGTTGGAAGAAGATGCCGGCAGCGCTGAAGGGCATGATCCGCGCGGCGGTCTCGGCGGGCGGGGCAGACCCGCGCATCCTCCCCGGGCCCTTCGCCTACTTGGACAAGAATTACGTGGCGCTGCTCGGGGGCATCGAGAAGAGCCTCGCCGCCGTGGCCCACCTCCAGGCAGTGGCGAAGGTGATCCAGGTGAAGGGAAGGTACGCCGACGTCTCGGCGGAGGCGGTCTTGGCGGCGGAGCTCGGCGCCGATGTCGTCTTCGTCGACACCGGGCGGCCCGAGGACGTGGAGCGCGCGGCTGAGTCCCTCGCCCGTCACGGGCTGCGGGAACGTGTGGACCTGGCGTTCGGCGGGGGGGTGGCGGTGGGAGACCTGGAGCGCCTGCGGGCGCTCGACCTCGACATCCTCGACATCGGCCGCCAAATCGTCGACGCGCCTCTTATCGACATGCGGCTCGAGATCGTCGACCTGCGCCGGACCAGCTGAGCCGACCGTGCCCGACTACGACCTCATGGACAAGACGGAGCTGACGATCCGCGGCATCGCCCTGCGGGACGCAGACCTGTCCCGCCTCGCCGACGCTGTCGCGCAGGTGCTGGGGATCGAGCGCTCCGATCTGCTCGTCACCGACGTGCTCGGCGACCAGGTGGTGATCGACGTCCTGCGCCGCGGACTGGACCCTCACGCGCTCGTGGGGAAGAAGGAGGAGCTGAGGCGGAGGCTCGCCGAGGTCCCCGGTGTCGATTGCACCGACGAGACCGAGTTCTTCTCGAAGGGGATGCTGAGCTGGATCGCCCTCGAGCCCGCGGAAGGCGAGCTGATCCTGCGGCGCTCCGAGGCGATGGCGAGGGAGATCCGCGAGAGGCTCCGGACGACGGCGACGGTGTTCTCCACCGGGGCGGAGGTGGTGGGCGGGCTGGTGAAGGACACGAACGCCCCCTTCCTCCGCACCCGGCTGGAGGCGGCTGGCTTCCGGGTGAAGCTCGGCGGGGCCCTGAAGGACGACGAGGTGCTCATCGCCGAGCGCCTTCGGCAGGCGGCGGACGAGGGCTGTGGCCTCATCCTCACCACCGGAGGCGTCGGCGCCGAGGACAAGGACCGGACCATCGAGGCCGTGCTCGGCGCCGACCCGAGCGCCGCCACCCCCCACATCGTGAAGTACCAGCTCGGCGTGGGCCGGCACCGGCACAAGGACCAGGTTCGGGTCGCGGTCGGGAACGTGGGCCGTACCCTCGTCGTCGCCCTGCCGGGCCCGAACGACGAGGTCCAGGTGGGTGTCGAGGCCTTGGTGGAGGGGCTCGCCGCCGGTGCCGGGAAGGCCGCCCTGGCGGAGCGGATCGCCGTGGCGCTGCGGGAGCGGCTGCGGGAGAAGGCCGCCGCCGCGGGGCGGCCGGGGGGGGAGGGGTAGCCGGATGGAGCGCACCTTTTACGAGGACGCGGAGGGAATGACCCGGGCGGAACGGCAGGCCTACCTCGACGCCCAGGTCCGCTGGGTGGTCGAGCACGCCTATCGCCACGCTCCCGGGGTGCGGGCGAAGATGGACGCAGCCAAGGTGGTGCCCGCCGATGTCCGCTGCGTGAAGGACCTGGAACGCATCCCCATCACCTCCAAGGAGGACCTCGTCCGGTTGCAGAAGGAGAGCCCCCCGTTCGGCGGGTTCGCGACGGTGCCGCCGAACCGGCTGGGAGCCTTGTGCATGTCTCCCGGGCCCACCTACAACTCTCCCGGCAACGACGAGAGCTACCGGAAGCGAGTGAGGAAGGCATTCTTCGGCTGCGGGCTCCGTCCCGGCGACGTCCTCGTCAACACCTTCTCCTACCACGTGTCCCCGATGGGCCTCCTCCTCGACACCCCGCTCAAGGAGCTCGGGACGGCGGTCGTCCCCATGGGCGGGGGAAACAAGCAGCTCCAGGTACAGGTGATGAGGGACCTCAAGGCGACGGCCTTCACCGGGACCGCCACCTTCCTGCTCGAGGTCCTGCAGACCGCCGAGGAGATGGGGATCGATCCCAGGAAGGACCTATCTCTCCGCCTGGCCGTGACGCCGCTCGACCACGGGGTGATGAGGATCGTCGAGAGGGACTACGGGATCCGGGTGACCGAGTTCTACGGCACCGCCGACCTGGGGATCGTGGCGTACAACTGCGACGCCCGATCGGGGATGCACCTCTGCGAGGAGGCCATCCTCGAGATCGTCGACCTGAACAGCGGTCGCCAGCTCGGTGCGGAGGAGGTGGGCCGGGTGGTCGTCACCCCCCTCGACCCGACCTTCCCCCTCCTGCGGTTCGCCCCCGGTGACTTGTCCTCGGTGAGCGATGAGGACTGCCCCTGCGGACGGACGTCCGCTCGCCTCAACCCCCTGGCCGGATGGATCGGGCACGCCGTCAAGGTGCGGGGGATGTTTGTCCACCCCTCCCAGCTCGCGAGCGTGGTGGCGAGGCACCCCGGGGTGGAGCGCTACCGCCTCGCCTGCCGGTTCATCGAGCACAAGGATCACCTGACGCTCAGCTACGAGGCGCGCGACGAGGTCCGGCGAGACGAGGTGGAGCCGTCCCTCGCCCATTGGTTCCGAGAGCTGTGCCGCCTCAAGCTCGATGTCGTCGAGCGGGTGGCGACGGGGACTCTCGCTCCCGACGGGAAGCCGATCGTGGACGAGCGCCCGCAGGGCGAGAAGTGACCCGATGGCAGGAGAGCCGCAGCGAACGGAAGGCAAAGACCAGGGAGGCACCTTGAAGGGATCGCTTCTGGAGGAGCTCGGTTGGACGAAGTACGTCGGGCAGGACACCGGCACCTGGACGGGAGAGCCCGTCCTGGCCCGCGACGTCCGGCGCTACGCGCTGGCGATCGACGACCCCAACCCCATCTACCGCGACCCGGGCGCGGCCCGAAAGGTCGGGGGCCTGGTGGCACCCCTCTTCTACGTGACCTGGGCGGTGGGAGTACCCGGCTCGGAGAGGGGGACGAAGGAACTCGGGGAGGATGGGCTCGCCACCTTCGTGGGGATCCCCGACATCCCCAACGTCTGGGACCTCGGCTGGGTCCGCGGGGGCGAAGAGATCGAGTTCTTCGAACGAGTGCACGTGGGGGATCGGGTCACCGTGAACGGTAAGATCGTGGACATGAAGGAGAAGGAGGGAAAGAGCGGAAAGCTCCTCCTGGTGACGTCCGAGTTCGTCTACACCAACCAGGCCGGGGAGAAGCTGGCGACGCACCGCCTGACGATGATCGGCACGCCGCGGAAGGAGGCGGGCCATGGCTAGCCAGACCTTCTTCGAGGACGTGCGCGAGGGCCAGGAGATCCCGTCCCTGCGCAAGGACGTGTCCCCGGTCAGCATCCTCATGTACGTGGCGTCGGTCTGGCTCATGGATCGGATCCACTTTGATCAGCCGTTTGCCACCCAGCGCCGGGGGCTGCCCGGCGTCGTCGCCCCCGGCAACATGGGCGGGGACTACTACGCCCAGCTCCTCAGCGAGTTCGCGGGGGACGACGGGCAGGTGCGGAAGATGTCCTTCCAGTTCCGGAACTTCATGCTCGCCGACGACGTCCTCGAGGTGGGCGGGAGGATCGTGAAGAAGTACATGAGCGAGGGGAAGGGAATCGTCGACCTGGAGCTGTGGATCAAGAACCAGGGCCAGGTGAACTGCGTCCCCGGCAAGGGGCTCGTGGCGCTGCCCTTCCGGAAGGGCTGACGCTGGCCCCTGCCGGGCCTTGCCCTCCGTCGCCGGGGCGGTCGCCGAAGGAGCCGGGCGCTCCCGAGCGGGCGACCTCCCGCGCCCCGCGCGGCTCCCCGAGGAGACGGCGCGGGGCCCCAGCCGCCGCTACCCGATGCGCTGGAACTTGGCGGCGGGGGCGCCGCAGATCGGGCACTTCTCGGGCGGGACGCCGAACTCGACGTCGCCGCAGAACGGGCACAGGAAGACGTCCATCTGCGAGAGGTCCTTCCCGCTCTTCAGGGCCTCGAGCCCCTGTGCGAAGAGGCGCGCGTGGACGCGCTCGGCGGCATTGGCGAAGCCGAGCATCGTCCGGGCCCGGTGTCCCTCCGCGTTCGCCTGCTCCACCATGGGCGGGTACATCTTCTCGAACTCGTAGGTCTCGCCGTCGAGCGCCGCCTCCAGGTTCGCTAGCGTGGTCCCGACGCCGCCCATGTTGGCGAAGTGCGCCTGGGCGTGGATGGTCTCGGCCTCGGCAGCGGCGCGGAAGAGCTTCGCGATCTGCGGTAGCCCCTCCTTGTCCGCCTGGCGCGCGAAGGCGAGGTACTTGCGGTTGGCCTGGCTCTCCCCGGCGAACGCGGTCGCCAGGTTCTCGTTGGTCGTCGGCATCGTCCCCTCCAGGACTCGGTGAGGTGAGGCGCGAGCATCATTTCGCAGAAGGCGAGGGCAGGCCACAGGGAACTCTCGGGGGCGACTCTGCCCGGATGCCGCCCGGCTTGACCACCGTCAAAGACGGCCCGCCACATCCTGATATTGAATTTCATTAGCGCGAGCGAGTTGCAACGAAAGCGAGGTCCCGGGGTGAAGAAGGTGCAGAGGAAAGCGAGACGAGGAGGCGTCGCCGCCGGGGCCCGAGCCCGCCCGCAGGAGATCCTGCGCGCCCATCTCGAGAAGCACGGCCTCCGCCGCTCGCGCGTGCGCGACGCAGTCGCGGACACGTTTTTCGCCACGCCCGGGCACGTCTCGGTGGAAGAGCTCACCGGGCGGGTGCGGAGGCGGGATCCGGGAATCGGCCACACCACCGTCTACCGGACGCTGCGGCTCCTCGCCGAGTGCGGGCTGGCGGAGCCCCACGACTTCGGCGACGGGATGACGCGCTACGATCCCGTCCGGGAGGCCGGTCACCACGACCATCTCGTCTGCACCGCCTGCGGCACCATCGTGGAGTTCGAGAACCCCGAGATCGAGGAGCTTCAGGGGGAGGTGGCGCGCCGCCACCGCTTCGTCACCGAGAACCACAAGCTCGAGCTGTACGGGCGCTGCGCCCGCTGCCGGGGCGGTCGCCCGGGAGGATCCACATGATCGCCTGCGTTTGCCGCGCTGTCTCCGATCGGGCCATCCGCGCGGCGGCGGCCGCCGGGGCCGCCGCCGAGGACATCGCGCGGGCCACCGGCGCGGGCTCGGCCTGCGGCTGCTGCGCGGACTTCGTCCGGCTGGTCATCGAGGAGGAGGCCAGTTGCCATTCTTCGGGTGCTCCCTGCCAAGGCTGCCCGCGCCGGAGCGCGAGCGCCGGATGACTCCCCCTCCGAGGTCGAGATGACGGGCGACGTCCACGACAAGAGGGGGTCGAGCTGCTCGAGCCCGTCACCCGGCCTGCCCTCCTGCGGGGAGTCCGACCTCCGCTGAGGGTGCGGCGGCCTCCTCGCGAGGCTCGTCTCTGGCGCGGTGGAGTTGAAGACCGCCAGTCAGACCGAGGAGTCAGGGCGCGAGGGGGCCCGCGGGCTGCTCGCGGGGCGGCGACCGCCCTCGGAATGCCGGCAGGGGACGTTCGCCCCGCCGCTCCGCCGGCTCGAGGTTCGCGGTCGGAGCCGCTGCCCAGACCGAGGACTCGAAGAACACGTCGCTGCTCGGGGCGGAGCCGTCGTTCGTCATCACGAAGAAGGCTCCGACCGGTCCCGCGACGGCGGCAAGGCCCTCGTAGTCGCCGAGGAAGTAGCCGTCGGAGTTCGCGGCCGCCCTCAGGTTGAACGGCGCTCCGAGCTCTGTCTCTCGCCAGGTGAGGCCCCCGTCGGCGGAGGTCGCGAGCCAGGCGGCCGCGAGAAGACGGGACGCGTCGCCCAGGGAGTCGAGGCGCAGGTCGTAGTAGGTCAAGGAAATCGTTCCCGCCGCGGCCAGGATGGGGGTGAAGGCTTGCGCGAGGGGAGCGCCGTTCACTTGCCTGGGGGCGGACCAGCTTGCGCCTCCATCGCTGGATTCGGCAAGGGCGATGCCGTCGCGGGCGCCGCCGCTGAAGACGCTATCCTCCCAGGCGACGTACACGGTACCGGTCCCCGGATCGACTGCCGCGGAGACGAGGGAGTCGCCGGTCCGCACCGGCTCTTGGTTCTTCGGATCCACCACTCCCCGGGGATCGGCCTT
The DNA here is from genome assembly GCA_035499295.1 of Anaeromyxobacteraceae bacterium. Taxonomy (GTDB): domain Bacteria; phylum Myxococcota; class Myxococcia; order Myxococcales; family Anaeromyxobacteraceae; genus DATJZG01. Next base: position 11,234 of record DATJZG010000132.1, on the reverse strand, counting down.
GGCCACCTCGATGGGGGTGGACCAACTGTCCCCGCCATCCGCGGACCGGAGGACCGCCACCGTGTACTCCGGGGTCTCCGCAAGGCGGGTGACCTTCGTGAAGACGTCGAGTAGGGTCCCGTCCGTGAGGACGACCACCAGATTGCCGATGGTTTGTGCGTCGGACCCCGGATCGTAGATCGGACGGGCTGCCTCCCAGCTGGCCCCGTCGTCCGGGCTGCGAGCGAACCAGGCCGGACCGGTTGCCACAGACTGGCTCGGGGCGGTCACGCCTGTGAGGCGGTCCCAGACCGCGTACACGCGCGGCGGTCGCACCGGGTCTGCCGTGATGGAGGGCTTGTCGAGGGCGACTTCCGGGTCGGTGTCGACCTGGAGGCCCACCGGCTCGCTCCAGGTGGCGCCGCCGTCGAGCGACCGGCTAGCCAGGATGGCTCGTCGCCCGACCCCGGCGTCGAAGGCCAGTCCAAGCTGGTGTACGATCCCAGCAGCCGAGATCGCTACCCAAGGGTCGGAGCCGCGCTGGTAGTCCCCGCCGGTGCATCGGGTGAATCGGGCATAAGACCCGCTCCACGTGCGTCCCCCGTCGCGCGAGACTGCGGCGAGCAGACCGTTCGCGCCCGCGTCGGACCACCGGTCCTGTTGCCAGACGCCCACGAGGTGGAGGGGGTCGCTCGGGTCGGCCGCCAAGGCTGGCTCGACCGCGGTCCCGACGTAGTCGGTCGCGCCTTGGCCGGCGCCCGAGCAGCCGGGCGCAAAGGGAGACGCGCCGGAGACGCGCACGGCCCCGCCCACGATCGCCGGAGGCGGCGAGGCAGGCCCACCCCCGGGTCCGCAGCCGGCTAGGAGAAACGCCGCGGTCGAGATCTCGGCTACGAGGGGGCGCACCCGGCGAAGCATAACCGTGCGTCGAGGCGCCGGGAAAGCGGCCCGCCGCGGTGACGACGCTGCCCGGGCGACGCAGTCGGTCGCCCCGCCACGAGAATCGGCGTCGACTGTGTCGGCGGCCAGGGCCCGGCGACGTTCGCGCGAGCCCCGACCGTGACGAAAGGTCGGGAAAGGCAACAAAGCCCGGGCGTTCCACCCACCGACTGGCAGTTGTCGATACCGCCAGGCGTTTTTCGGAGATCTCTTCGCTTCGCGATTGGTACGAGCCCGGTTGGGTTGCGCCCCTCCGTGTCCGTGCCAGGCCTTAGGTTGGCAGTGGCGGGCACGGGCCGCCGAAGGCCTTTGCGGGGGGAATATTGGCCCCAGGTAGGCTCGTGCCCGCCGTTTCCACGCATATCACAGCGTCCGCAGTGTCACACAAGGGCAATAACGTATAGTGAATACCACATGGGGCGGTCGCGGTCGTGGGACCTCAGGGGATCCCCTCGCGGGTGACCCGGGGCCACATCCGTGAGGCCGAGATCGCTGCATCGATCTTACTCGAAGGCGGCCTTTGGCCGGAGGGATGCTCCCCGGTCCCCCTCGTGACACCGGCGACGGTCCACCCGGCCGAGGTCCTGCGCCGGGCCGTGGCGGCGAACTACCGCGTGTTCGAGCGCGGCAACCGGCGGTCCGCCTACCTTCACATCTGGGCCTGGACCAGTCAGGAAATCCAGCCAGGCTGTGCAAGAGGGCATCTCGCGCGCCAACGCCGCCGACGTCGACGGCACGTTCTTGACCTGCGCGACGGGTGGGGTGGAGCCTGGCCGCAGTATCTATCGATTTTCATGCGGGAGGTGCCGGTGCTGGAGAAAGTTGACCGCGACGGCGCTGTGCAGGGCGTTGACCCGCAGTTACGCAAGCCGGCGGCGGTGCTGGTCAACGGTGGGACTCGCAGCGGCAGAGGCGCTAGTCTATGCCATCAGGAAGCACCAGCTGGCTCGCCTGGTAGGCGAGCGGGAGGCAGGGCTCACCCAGGCGCAGCTCGCCGCTCTCATCGGGGTGAAGCAGCCGATGACTGCCAGAGTGGAGCGGGGCCCGGACCCGCGAACACCGCGTTGGGACGTCCTACGGAGGGTCGGCTTGGTCCGCGGGAAGCAATTCGTGCTCTAGTTCGTCTCGACGAAGGGCCCCGTGCCGCTCGTCCAAATCGATGGGAGCCGGCCTCTCGACCAGGTGTAAGGGCGCCTGGGTTTCGCACGAGGCGTGGCCGGTGGAATCGAAGTCGATCACCAAAGGTGTTGTAACGCGGCGACGGCGCTCGGCAAAAGCGCGCCAAGCTCTTGCAGGACAACCCCTTATCGGTAGTGAGCGGTGAACCGCAGTGGACACCGCGCAGACCCTCAAAGACGTTGGCGAGTCGCAAGTTCGGCAACCAGCCGACGCTTGCAGCCAACCGCGGACCCCGCGCGCAGAAGGCTACGCCACTTCGCAGGCCCGGGAATCATTCACGGTGAGGCGCGTAGGTCTGGGGACCCCCTAAGGGAAAGGCCGCATGCGCGTACCCAAGAGGAGCGCCGCGTCGCGCCGCCCTTCTATTAGATGTCGTTCGTCGTGCGTGCTCATCGTGCGCAGACGTGGAGAGTCGGAGCGGCAGTCGTCGCGGCGATTGCCCTGGCAGGCTCGCTGCGCCCGGCGGATAACGTTCCGCACGAGATCCGAGAGCGCTGCAACTGCCATCACGGCCCCGAGAAGCAGTGCAGTTGTTTGTCTTGCAAGCGTGCAGCCTCGACGGCCCGCCTCGCAGAGGCCGAGCGAGGGCCGCCGTGCCACAGGGACGCCGCCCGCGCCAGGATTGGGCGGGAGATGAACGAGGAGGCCCTGCCGGGCCCGTGTCTCCGGGGCGCATGCGGCACGCCTCAGGATCAGCACGCCGCAGTCACCGGACTGAACGTTTTCATCGTTCCGGTGATCGAAGGCGTCCTCGGGCCAGCACCGGCAAGCGAACTAGCGAAGTACGGCAATAGCGCAGAAGAAGACCTTGCGATTCCGCCCGCGACGCCGCCTCCTCGACGGTCTTAGGAACGCGATCAAGCTCGTCACGCGTTGGGCAGCGTCAAGTAGAGGCCCGCCCCAGGGTTTTGGGCGAGTTCCCACTGACCGTCTTCGAGGGGCGGCTGCGCCCGAGAAGTAGGTACCAGCGTCGCCTAACTGACCAGGCGTTCGTTTGCCGGCTCAGCGCATCCCTGGCCGGGTCGCACGCGTGACGAGCCTTCGCCTCTTCGGGCAGAGCCGGCCGCTGCGGCCATCGGGCTCATCGCCCACGACCTCTCACGGAGAACTCACAATGACTCCATCGAAGCGCGCTCTTGGAATACCAGCTCCAGTGACCATCCATGTCTTCTCGGCCCGGAAAACCACCTGCAAGATTTCGAACAAGCCCGACCTTCCGAGTTCGATCGCGATGAAGCTTCTTCGTGCCGCCGTCGGGCTCGCCGCGGTAGCGTCGACGGCCCTCCTGCCTTCAATGACCTGGGCCTGCGCCTGTGGCTGCGGCGTATTCGACGTTGGCGGCGGAACCTTGATCGCGATGCCCACCGTTTCAGAAACGGGGTGGTCCGCATGGTTCCGGTACAGCTACATGAATCAAAACCAAAATTGGGAAGGCAGTGCTCGTGCGCCGGCCTCTGACAACGCGGACAAGGAGGTCAACACCAATTTCTTTACCCTTGGTGGTCAGTACGTGATCAATCGCGACTGGTCGGTGATGGCGGAACTGCCCATCTACGATCGCCAGCTGACGACGACCGACGATGGCACGGTCAACGGGCCAGCGGGCAGCATCTATACGGCCGACATGACCGCGATGGGCGACTTGCAGCTCACCGCCATCTACACCGGGCTCCTGAGCGACATGTCGCTAGGGCTGACGTTCGGTCTATGGCTCCCAACGGGTGACTACACTGGCCCAACCGGTTCACTCGGCGGGTATGAATTCGATCGCGACACTGTTCCGGGGACGGGAGCAACGAGCCTGACCATCGGCGGTTACTACGTGGGTGGCATCACCACGGACAACCGGCTCGCCTATTTCCTTCAGGCCAGATACGTATTTGCAGTCTTCACCCGCAACGACTATCGGCCAGGTGGAGAGTTGGACGGAGCGGCAGGGCTCACGTACACATTTGATACGGGAGCGAACACGAGCATAACGCCGCTACTTCAAGCCAAGGTCAGCTATCGAACGCACGATACGGGCGCGAACGCAGATCAGGCAAACTCCGGATACACGCGCTTATTGGTCGGGCCGGGCGTAGAGGCTCGCCTTTGGAAGGTCCGGCTCTACGCCGACGTCGAGTTCCCCGTCTATCAGTACGTCAATGCCGCCTCCAGCGTGGCCGTGGAGGGCACTGCGGGGCAGCTTGTCGCTTCGGTTCTCGTCAATGCAGTGGCCGCGTACGACTTCTAGGATTCGCGGGCGCGCCGGAGTAGCTCGATGATGAAGGTCACCATCGCCATCGCGTGCATTCTGTCCTGCTATCCAGCCGAGGGGCGGGCCGCGCCCATGGTCGGGGAACTCGCCCCACCCCTCGCTGTCCCGGCGGTCGGCGGAGGCCGCTTCGATCTGAGTGCCCTCCGCGGAAAAGTAGTCGTCATCAATTACTGGGCGACCTGGTGTTCCCCCTGTCGTACGGAAATGCCGGCACTCGACGCGTTCTACGCACGGTTCCACGACCGAGGTGTCGAGCTCATTGGCATTAGCGTCGATCGCACTCGGGACCGAGAGGATGTCCTCAGGGCGGCGCGAACGGTGCGTTATCCCGTTGCGATCGTGGGCGATGCCACTGCCGATGGCTTTGGGAAACCGGCAACGCTCCCGACAACCTACGTTATCGATCGGGCCGGAATCGTGCGCATCGTCATGACCCCAGGTGCGAACCCGTTAACTGAAGATGCACTTGAGCGGGCATTGGTGCCGCTCCTCGCACGCGATCCCGAGCGCTGAGTCCAGTAGTGAGCTTGCCAAAGGGCACTGCTTGAAGGAGACGGGCCCGTCGCCCGCCGAACTCTCTACCCGGGCCTTTCGGCATCCACACTGGCCGCGACGGGTTCGATTGCGCGCTGAGTCATGATCACTGCTCCGCTGGCGGGGGCCGCTCAGCGCGCCCGAAGCGGGGAGTCGGGGCGGAGCGAATGCAAACGCTGGCTTACGCCCCAAACAGCCCCGGGGCCCGTACTAGCGCGACTTACGAGCAGCGGATACGGCAACGGGCCATGGCCCACGCACGGAGGTCCGTACATGTCAAACGTGATCCTGAAGACAAACGATGGTGGTACGACGACACTAGCGGCGGAAGTAGTCGCGGCGTTCCGCGGACAGTTGCGCGGCGCGCTGTGCCTGCCAGGCGAACCGGGGTACGACCAAGCACGCACCATCTGGAACGCGATGATCAACAGGCGGCCCGGCGCCATCGTTCGTTCGGCCGGGGCGGCCGACGTTATACGAGCGGTCAAGCTTGCCAGGGAGCACCGGCTTCTCCTCGCGATCCGGGGGGGTGGACACAACATCGCTGGCAACGCCGTTTGCGAGGGTGGTCTGATGGTCGACCTCTCGCAGATGAAGTCGGTCCGCATTGATCCCGTAGGCCGAACGGCCCGCGTCGAGCCGGGTGTAACCTTGGGCGAGTTCGACCGTGAGGCGCAGGCGTTTGGCCTCGCAACGCCGCTCGGCATCAACTCGACGACGGGCGTGGCCGGGCTCACGCTGGGCGGGGGATTCGGCTGGATCAGCCGGAAGTACGGGCTCTCCATTGATAATCTCCTCTCCGTGGACGTGGTCACGGCGAACGGTGACCTGGTACGCGCGAGTGAGAAGGACGACGCCGACCTGTTCTGGGCTGTCCGCGGTGGCGGTGGCAATTTCGGTGTCGCGACGTCATTCAAGTTCCGCCTCCACCCGGTCGGCCCGGAAGTACTTGCCGGCTTGATCGTTCATCCCTTCGCCAGGGCCAAGGAGCTCTTAGAGGGCTATCGCCGCGCGGTCGCCAGTGCGCCGGAGGAGCTCACGTGCTGGGTGGTAATGCGCAAGGCCCCCCCGCTGCCGTTCCTCCCCAAGGAAGTGCACGGCAAGGAGGTAGTGGTCCTCGCAGTGTGCTATGCGGGCGACCTGGAAAAGGGCCGCAAGGCCGTTGCGCCGCTTCAAGCACTTGGCAAGCCCATCGCGGACGTAGTTGGGCCAAGCCCCTTCGCTGGCTGGCAAACCGCATTCGACCCGCTGCTGACGCCAGGGGCTAGGAACTACTGGAAGTCCCACGATTTCGTCGAATTAAGCGACGGAGCAATCAAGGTGATGCTCGACTACGTTGGCCGCCTGCCGTCGCCGGACTGCGAGGTCTTCATCGGCAACCTGGGCGGCGCCGTGAACCGGGTGCCGGTGCAGGCTACCGCGTATCCACACCGAGACATTCAGTTCGTGATGAACGTCCACACGCGCTGGAGCGACGCGGCCAACGACAAGGAGTGCATCTCCTGGGCACGACAGCTGTTCGACGCGATGACACCCCACGCAACCGGCGGTGTTTACGTCAACTTCATGCCAGAGGAGGAATCGCAGCGCGTGAGCCAGGGGGCCTACGGAGCTAACTATCAACGGCTCGCCAAGCTGAAGGCCAAGTACGATCCGGAAAACCTGTTCCGGATGAACCAGAATATCGGTCCTGCGAGTTAGCCGGGACGAGGGTCGCTTCGGTGCAGGCGGAGCTCGAAACCGATTATCTCGTCGTGGGTGCTGGGGCCGCGGGGATGGCGTTTACTGACGCGCTCCTCGCGCATTCGGACGCGACCGTCACCATCGTGGATTGCCGCCACGCGCCCGGCGGGCACTGGGTCGACGCCTATCCGTACGTGCGGCTCCATCAGCCGTCCACTTTCTACGGCGTCGACTCCGTGCCGCTCGGGCAGAACGCCATCGACGCACTCGGGACGAACGCCGGCTTCTACGAGCTCGCCGGCGCGGACGAGCTACGGGCGTATTACGAACGGGTCATGCATCGCCACTTCCTGCCCACCGGGCGGGTCCGGTACTTCCCTTGCTGCGACTACGTGGGCGAGCATCGCTTCGTCTCCCGGCTCACGGGCGCGTCTAGGAACGTGCACGTGCGCCGCAAGCTGGTCGACACCACGTACCTGGAAGGCGAGATCCCGGCGACTAGCCCTCCACCCTTCGCGATCGCCGACGGCGTCCGTTGCGTGACACCGAACGAGCTCGCTCGCTTCGAGCAGCCACCCGCGCGCTTCGTGATCATCGGCGGAGGCAAGACCGCCCTCGACGCCTGTGTGTGGCTCCTCGAGCAGGGCGTCCCGGCGACGGCGATCCGCTGGATCCGGCCGCGCGAAGCGTGGTGGATGAACCGCAGGTTCCAACAGCCGCACACGCTCCTGCCGGACCTCTTGCAAGGCGCCGCGATCCAGATGGAGGCCATGGCCCAGGCCGGCTCGATGTACGAGCTCTTCGCCCGGCTCGAATCGGAAGGAGTCTTCCTCCGCATCGATCCCGACGTCGCGCCGACAATGTTTCGCGGCGCCGTCGTCAGCGAGTCCGAGCTTCGCCTCCTCCGACAGATCGGGGACGTGGTCCGCATGGGCCACGTGCGCAGGATCGAGTGCGACGAGGTCGTCCTCGACCGGGGCCGTGTGCCGACCGACGGGCGAACGGTTCACGTACACTGCGCGGCGCGAGGGCTCCGGCGCCCGCCGCGCCGTCCCATCTTCGAGCCGGGGCGAGTGACCATCCAGCCCTTCTTCTATGGGTTCGCCTGTTACCAGTTCGCCATGCTTGGCGTGATCGAGGTCACGATTGAGAGCGACGAGCAGAAGAACGGCCTGTGCCCTCCGATTGCCTATTGGGACCAGGACAGGGACTATCTGAGCGCGTTCCTGGCGACGATGGGCCTCACGACGGCGATGGCCGCCCATCCGGCCCTCGCGAGCTGGAACAAGGGGAGCCGTCTCAACCCGATCAGCGGCTTCGCTTCGCACAAGGACGACCCGCGCGTCAGCGCCTCCCGCGAACGCATCAAGCGTTTCGGCTTTTCGGCGGCGATGAACCTGCAGAAGCTCCTGTCGGAAGCAGGCCCGAGCTGACGCAAACCGCCGAAAGCGGGCGGTGGGCGTGGCGTCTAAGCCATCACCGAGAGGCGCTACGGCCACCTCTTGCCCGACTTCATGGCTGCGGAGGTGAACAAGCTACGGTTCGGCCTCGGTGCGCTGGCGAAGGTTCCCGCTGGGCAGAACTCGCCGGACTTTGCAGCGAGTCTCCGGCCGGCGGTTACACCTGGGTTGCAATTCCCGCTGGAGCAAGAAGAAGAGGCCGGAACGCCTCCGAAAACGGGAGATATTCCGGCCTCTAAGGTGGCGCGCGGTACAGGATTCGAACCTGTGGCCTTCGGCTCCGGAGGCCGACGCTCTATCCAGCTGAGCTAACCGCGCTATTCATGGAATCTTCTACCTTCAATGCTGGGGTCGCTTCCAGCACCTTGATGGCCCGCTCGCGGCCTGCGCGACCCGCAGACGGCTACATACCATGGCAGCCGAGGAGGCTCGCAAGAACTAACGCCTCTCCGGCAGGAGGGTAGCCTCGCAGGGGGGCTTGTCTGCGCGTCCGGCCGCTTTCGGTTAGTAGCCGATCACTGGCTGGAGGGGTAGGGAAGCTCGCATTGACCCGACTCGACCCGAGGCAGCTCGAGTCCCTGCTCGCCTTGACCGGCGGGGCCGCCTACGGGGTGGATCGCGAAGGGAGGGTGCTCGAGTGGGGCGCCTCGGCGGAACGCCTCTTCGGGCTAGCCGCTGCCGAGGCGCTGGGGAAGCCTGGCCCGGGCGCGGTTTCGGGCGCGCGCGAGCGCCTGGCCGCCGCGATCCGAGAGGCGGCGGCAGGCGGCCACGCCGAGGTCCCCGGGATCTTCGTCCAGGCGAGGGGCGGGGCGCGTGTCCGGGTCGACGCGGTGCTGGGACCTCTGCTCGAGGGACGCGCGGGGGCGGCCGTGGTCGTCGTTCCGTGCGCCTCGGCCGGCGAGACGACGGCAGCCGAGAGGCGTCTCGCGACCGTGCTCGATGCGATCCCGACGCCGATCTTTTTCAAGGACCGCGACGGGGTGTATCTGGGTTGCAACGTCGCGTTTCAGGAGTACCTGGGACGTTCTCGCGACGAGATCGTGGGGCACGGCGTCCACGATGTGGCGCCCCCTCATCTCGCCGCCGTCTACGAAGCAGCTGACGACGCGCTCATGCGTTCGGGCGAGACGCAGGTGTACGAGACCCTGGTGCGCGCCGCCAACGGTGCGGAGCAATATGTCCTCCTCACCAAGGGGGTCCTGCGCGACGAACGGGGGAGGGTGGAGGGATGCGTCGGGACGATGCTCGACATCAGCGAGCGCAAGCGGGCGGAGGAGGCGTTGCGACAGAGCGAGGAGCGGTTTCGTATCATGGCCGACGGCTCGCCGGTCATCATCTGGGTGACCGATCCTCAAGGCGGAAATCAGTACGTCAACCGGAGGTATCGCGAGTTCTTCGGGGTCACGCTCGGCGAGGCTCAGGGAGGAAAGTGGCAGCCTTTCGTGCACCCGGACGACGTGATGAAGTACCTGGAGAAGGTGGTGAGCGCCGTCCGGGAGCGCAAGCCATTCTTCGCGGAGGCGAGGGTGCGGCGCAAGGACGCCGAGTGGCGGCTCCTCGCCTCCCACGGCGCGCCTCGCTACTCCACAACGGGCGAGTACCTCGGGCACATCGGCATCAGCCTCGACATCACGGAAGAGCGACGCCTTCAGGAGCAGTTCCAGCAGGCGCAGAAGCTGGAGAGCGTGGGGCGCCTAGCGGGCGGCGTCGCGCACGACTTCAACAACCTGCTCACCGTGATCTTGATGTGCGCCGAGGCGTTGAAGCGGGACGTCGGAGCCCAGCGACCGGCGGAACTCGAACTCATCGAGGACATCGCCGTGGCGGGGGAGCGCGCGCGCGACGTCGCCCGCCAGCTGCTCGCCTTCGCGCGAAGGCAGGTCATCCGACCCGTGCCGCTCGACCTGGGCGCCCTGGTGAGGGGCACGGAGAAGCTCCTGCGGCGCGTCATGGGGGAGGACGTCGAGGTCGTCGTGACCTCCGCTCCTGCCCTCCTGAGCGTGCGCTGCGATCAAGGGCAGATCGAGCAGATCATCCTCAACCTGGCGGTGAACGCGCGAGACGCGATGCCGAAAGGCGGCCGGTTCATCATCGACACTCGCAACGCGCAGGTCGACGTGGGCCAGGTCGCGTCCCATCCTTTCCTGAAGGATGGCCCTTTCGTGCGGCTAGCCCTCCGAGACACCGGACACGGCATGACGCCGGAGGTAAAGGCGCATGCCTTCGAGCCCTTCTTCACGACGAAGCCTGCCGGTCAGGGAACCGGGCTCGGCCTCGCCATGGTCTACGGGATCGTGAAGCAGAGTGGAGGCCACATTCTCGTGGAGAGCGAACCCACCCAAGGTACCACCTTCGAGATCTACTTCCCTGGCGGCTACGAGACCGCCGTGGATCCCTCGGAGCCGGTCGCAGAAGGGCCGACAACCGGATCGGAGACCATCCTGGTGGTGGAGGACGACCCGCAGGTGAGGGAGGTGACGGTCCGCTCGCTGAGAGCGGGGGGATACGAGGTCCTCTCCGCCGGGCGGGGGCAGGACGCGCTCGAAATGGCGCCCGAGGATCTCGGCCGCGCTCAGCTTCTCGTGACGGACGTCGTCATGCCCGGGCTCACCGGGCCCGCGCTCGCGGAAGAGATGCGCCGACGTTACCCCGACCTCAAGGTGCTGTACGTGTCCGGCTACGCCAAGGACGCCCTCATGCAGCGCGGTGGGCTCGAGCCGGGCATCGAGTTCCTGCCGAAGCCCTTCACTGCCGAGGGACTGCTCGGCCGGGTTCGCTCCATCCTCGACGCCCGGGCCGCGCGGGCCGGCCCGAGGTGACCGACCTGCAGGGACGAGCTCCGAGGTGACGCTCCCGCGAAGGGGGGGTGAGAGCTCGACCGCCGGCGCCGGGATCGGCTCTTGAGATCGCTGGGTCCGACGCGCGGCGCGCGGGATCACCCCACGAACCGAGGCTTACGATCGGCGAACCGGGGATGAGTACTCGGGTGCTCATGAAGCGTTCGTCGCCGAGCTGCTCCGGTGCGAGCGAGGGGCCGGACCCTTCGACCGGTCTAGCCGTGCGTGGCCTTGCGCTGCGCCTTCTTCATGGCGGTGCGCGCGACCCACTCCTCGAGCATCTGGTACTGCTTGAAGAGGTCGTGCTCCGGGGTCTCCCCCTCGGTGTGGTACGGCGCCTTGAAGAACACCGACAACTGCCGC
>DATJZG010000131.1:0-59905 GCA_035499295.1 Anaeromyxobacteraceae bacterium | reverse complement strand
GAATCGATCCGACGGGCGGTCCGCCGCGTATCCAGAACGACCCGTAGAGCACCACCAGGACCCCAGCCGCATATCCTATGTTCCGCAGTGACGCTCTCCGCCACAGGAGCGGTGCCAGGACGAGCGGCAAGGGCTTCACCGATACCGCGAGCGCGAGCGCAACGCAACCGGCGGATGTCCGCCGCCGCGACAACGCGAGAGCGGACAGCACGACGAATAATGCCCCGAGGACGTCCGCATGTCCTTGGCGTGCGACCTCGAACACGACGAGCGGGTTCCAAAGATAGGCCAGGACCCAGGCCGGACTGGAACCGATCGCGAGGAGCCAGCGCCAGAGGGCGAGCGCGAGAAGCGCCTCGCACGCGAGCAGCGCCACCTTGACTGCGAGAACCGACTCGCTCCAGACGGTCGCCAGGAGGAAGAAGGCCTGCGCTCCGGGAGAGTACGGGCTCGGGACCTCAGGGTTGTTCACCGGCCAGCTCTCCGCCGTTCGGAGGTGAGCCACTGCCAGGCTCGCCGGGGCGATCGAGTACGGCGATAGGCCCGCCCGCACCAAACGGGCGTCCCAGACGTAGCGGGTGACATCGGCGCCGGGGTACGCAGGCGCCAGGACGAGCGGGACGCGCCAAGCGAAGGCCAGGAGGACGAAGGCCGCAAGAACTGCAGAAGATGGATACCTTCGGAGCGCGATCTCGAGCATCGCCAGCGCGTACCCAGCGCTGGCGAAACCGAGGTAGAGGAAGAATGCGAACGTCCCCTGACCCGGGTCACGGGCAGCGAAGGCGAGCCACGCTGCCAGGATCGTTGCGCCGGCGACCCACAGAGGCAGGCGACGCCTGCCGTGGCTGGACCTCGCGCCGGGCTCGCTCCTCGCCGAAGGCCTTTCGCTCATGGCGGACTGCTCGGCGCCAGCTGACGATCCGATCAGGGTGCGCTCCCTGCGGAGTGCAATTCCTTCCAAGAGGCGAGGAGTGCCGCGGTTCGCGGAGCTCGTGCTGGCTCGGCGGCCAGGTCCGCCATGAGGCGAAGGAGGTCTGCCGGAACGTCGACGTCATACCAGACCGGCGCGACGGCCAGCGATAGCCCTCGAGCCTGCGCGCTGGCGCGGAGGGAGTCGAGCGCGCTCGAAGTCCCGAGTGCGGTGCCAAACAGTTCGGGATGGGCCGCAGAGGCTCCCACGAGGTAGTACCCGCCATCCTCCGTCGGTCCGACCACCAGATCCGTGCTCTCGAGGCTCGCGAAGGCGGCATCCAGGATGGACCCAGGGAGGTGCGGGCTGTCGGCGTCGATCGCAATCACCTGCTTGAAACCGGCCATGCAGAACCGGCGAAAGACCGATGTGAGCGCGGCCGCGAGACCAGCCCCCTCCTGGGCCACCACGCTCGCTCCGGGCAACCCCGCGGCAAGCGCCTCCACGTCATCGACCGGGCACATGATCGCGACGTGGACGTCCTCGAGCGACCGTGCGAGATCGACGGTATCTCGGAGCATGCAGTCCGACAGGTGGGCGACCTCGCCTGGCGGAAGGGCCCCCTGGAGGCGAGTCTTGGCGTACCCCTCTCTGGGGGCCTTGGCCATGATTACGAGCGCGCGGCTCGTGCCTGGTGCCCGCACCATGGGTCGCGACTGTCCGTCGGCGCTCATGCTGCCGGTGGAGCGCCGCCCGGCCGCGGCCTGGGGCGGAGACGGTTCAAGATGATCCCGGTGAGTATGCACCATGCCGCACCGAGGGTGCCTTTCGCGGTCCCGCTGATCTTCGAAATGCCGATTCGTCGATGGTAGCTCACTGGGACCTCCGCCACGCGGTAGCCATGTCTCGCACCCAGTGTCGGGAGCTCCACCGCCCAGCCATACGTCATCTCGCTGAGCCGGAGCGCACGGAGGACATCGCCCCGGGCCGCGCGGAACGGGCCGAGGTCGGTGAGAGGCACACCGTACAACGCACGAATGAGGGCCGCTCCGAGTCGGTTCCCGAGGACCTGATGCCAGGGCATCGCCCCGCCGCTCACTCCCGTCTGCAACCGCGAGCCGAGAACGATGTCCGCCCTTCCCTCCCGGATCGGCTGGAGGAGCCGCGGCAGCTCGGCGGGTCGATCGCTGTAGTCGCCGTCGAGGAAGACCACCACGTCGGCGTCGGCAGCCTGTTCGAGCCCTCTCAAGCACGCTCGCCCATAGCCCCGCCGCGACTCGACCAGCACGCGGGCGCCTCGCCCGGCCGCGACCTCCCGCGTCGCGTCGGTCGAGCCGCCGTCGACCACGATGACTTCGGCGATGTGCTGGGTTGGGAGGTCGTCGAGCACTCGCCCAATCGCGTCGGCCTCGTTGAGCGTCGGGATGACGACGGCGACCCGCACGAGAGGCTCGGCACCTACCATAGAGGCGAGGAGGGTGCCGCCTTCGAAAGGAGGCTGTCCACTCCCCAGGTGCGCCCCGGCCTGGTTGTGGCGAGAGCGGCCGCCGCGATGGTGGGGATGAGCAGTTCCCAGACCCATGCGGCACCGAGCTCCGACAGCCAGAGGGTGAAGAGGAACCCTGCGGCGGCTGCGGCAACGGCCCGGCTGGCAGTGCCGGTGAGGAGCGCGAGCCCGAACCCGAGCTCGGCGGCACCCTGGAGCGGACCGGCAACGGCGGCGTGGCTTGCCACGAACGCCTCGATGCTCTTCCAAGCTCCCGGAGCGGACCCTTTGTTCAGGTAGTATTCGATGACTCCCCGGTAACCCGCTGGGGTGTAGGCGCCCTTCTGGAGATTCTCGAAAAAGACCCAGACAAACATTGCACCGAGCGCCATGCGGATGACCGCAAGGGCACGCTTCTCGTTTACGGCCTCGTTCGGTGTCACGCTCACCTCGCCTCGTCGCGGCCTCCGAGCCGGGGCGAGCAGATTTCCCTTAACGCCGGGCGCCACGATCGGTTGCACCTCCTGGGGCGTCCATCGTTGACGCTCACCATTCGCACCAGGTGGGTACGGCCGGCGCTTGCGATCCGAGCGGCCGCGATTAGGACCGAACGGACAGCCCTCCCATAATCCGGAGCATTGCCATGGACCGTCGCCACTTCCTATTGCTGAGCGGTGGAGCCGCGGCCGCGCTCGCCCGGCCTGTTTCGGGATCGCCCAGCGGCGCGGAATCGACGGCCACGCTGCTCCCGTCGCCCGCCGGCGCGCCCCCGCTTGCCTGGAAATGCTACGAGACGACCATCCGGGTCGAGGTCTCGAAGCCGGCGGGCCTGACGCGGATCTGGCTACCCACGCCGCTCACCGCCGACACACCCTACCAGCGGTGCATGGGCAACTCGTGGCGAGCCGACCGCGGCCGAACAGCCCAGTGGATCGACCCGACCTACGGAGCCGGCGTCGTCTGGGCCCAGTTCCCCGAGGGCACCCCCCCCGTGCTCGAGCTCACCAGCCGCTTCGCCACCCGGGACGTTGCGGTCGACCTTGCGAAGCCGGGCGTGTCGGTCACCGAGAACCCCTCGATTCTCGCCCAGTACACCGCGCCCACCGAGTTGCTTCCGACAGACGGCGTCGTGCGGGCGACTTCCGAAGCAATCGTCAAGGGGGCGACCAGCGACGTGGAGAGAGTCCGGGCGATCTATGAATGGGTCGTCGAGAACTCCTATCGGGATCCGAAGACGCGCGGATGTGGCGTCGGAGACGTTCGCTTCATGCTCGAGAACAAGGCGTTGGGCGGCAAGTGCGCGGATTTGAATGCGCTCTTCGTCGCGCTCTGTCGTTCCGTCGGCATTCCGGCGCGCGACGTCTACGGCGTCCGGGTTGCCCCGTCGGCTCTGGGTTACCGCAGCCTCGGAAAGGGTGGCGGCGTTATCACCACGGCACAGCATTGTCGGGCCGAGTTCTACCTGCCCTCGCACGGGTGGGTTCCCGCCGATCCGGCCGACGTCCGGAAGGTCATCCTCGAGGAGGGTGGCGGAAAGGATCCGACCGACCCCATGGTGCTCGCGGCCCGCAAGCGCCTCTTCGGAGCTTGGGAGATGAACTGGCTTGCCTACAACTCCGCTCACGACCTCGTGCTGCCAGGTTCGTCGCGGGGGAAGGTCGGCTTCCTCATGTACCCGCAGGCGGAGACCGCCGACGGGCGCGTCGATTGTCTCGACCCGGACCACTTCCGGTACTCCATCACCTCGCGAGAGATCTCCTGACCCCGGATTGTGCTCCGGCGGCGTCGACGAGCGTGAAGCCCAAGCACGACGCCGGCTACTGGGCTCGGGCAACCCGGGGGTTCGATTTCTCCGATGCCGACCGGGTACCTCCGGCTAAGTTCAATCGTGTGCTTAGAGGGCTCATGGGCGCCAAGCCCTACCCAGCCTTGGCCGGGGGCGAGGCAAGAGGGAACGACTAATCGCGCGGGTCGGGCCTGTCCGCCATCCGCTGGGAAACATGGAGGCTGAGAGTCCCGTCAAGGCTGCGGGTGAAGGCCACGTTGAGGGTCCCGTCCGTGACGGACGCGTTGCCGTTCCCGACGCGGGACCCGCGACGACTCCACGCCGACCGCCGGGGTCACCCCCGCACCGACCCAGCGCCAGCGAGCGGCGGGGGCCACCTCCTCTAGCGCCCGCGACACCGGAACCGGGCCTGGCGTCGAGGTAAGTCGTCCCCGTCTTGGGGGTACTGCCACCGCCTGGATTCTCGTACGGCTACGCCACCCACCGCTCCTCCCTGCGGGGCGCGCGGCGAGGATCGCGCTCCGGGATGGCCGTTGCCACGGGCGGTCCCCTGCCGAGGGGCAGGAGGAGAAGGAGGAGGGCGACAGGCGCCACCGAGCCGCTCGCGGTGTTGCAGCCTCCCTTGGGGGCCGCATCGCTCGTGGCCGGGGCTAATCCCACTGCATCGACGGTGAAGGAGGGGAGCGCCACGACCTGATAGCCGTGGTTCGCATTGTTCGCGTCGGGCGTGAAGTACCCTACCCTCAGGGTGGACGAGGTGCCAGCACCGAAGGACCCTCCGGCTTTGTCCGCCTGGTTCCCGTACCACGCTACCGCCCAGGTATAGCTGCCGGGAGCAACGGGCGCGGGTGCGGTCAGGGTAACGGGAAAGACGCTGGTCGTGCATCCGCCCATGCCGCCTGGGCAACTGCTACGGGCCAACTCGGTGAGGTTGTGGTCGAGGAGAAGTACGCGGACCCAGCCGCTCTGCCAGCCGCCGTTGACCGTCACCCTCACGGTCGCCGACGGAGCATAGTTCGCGGCATCCGTAGTGCCGGCGACGTTGATGTCCTCCATCGAGACGGAAGAGTGGGTGCCGTGGGAGTGGCAACCGTTGCAGGTCTGCACCGTTGGGCTGTGACAGGACTCGCAGCCGCTGTAGTCGGCGAAGGGAAGGAGCGGCCAGAAGGCGATCGTGGCCGCGAGAAGAGCCTTCCAGGGATTCCGCATCGCTCTCCCCCCGTCTGTTCTTGGGGTCCCTTCAGGCGTACCAGGCTCATGCACTCCGCACCATGGTGCAGTGAATCCTCCCACGTCGAGGGCCGCCGTGCTCGGAGGTGCGCATGGCGATCCGTTCGTTCATAGGCGGGTATCGGCGCCGGAGGCTGCGCCACACCCGCGAGGTGATCGTGCGCGGCTCGAAGATCACCTCCCGTTTGCGCCCCAGAGGCCCGGTTAGGGAGCGATGGGAAGGCGGCGGGACTCCCCTCGCCCACGACTCCGCGCCAGGCCGTGTCTGTGAATACTGTCGTCGACTCCCGCGTCCGCAGGAGTGAAACGAGCGTTCTTGCCGAAGCAGGGAACAAGCCTGGTGGCCGGACGGTAGATCGGTCGAGGACCAACGGAACGAGGTGCGAACATGAGAAAGCTATTTCTCTCCTCCATGCTGGCGTTGTCCCTAGTACCCGCTGCGGGACGAGCCCAGGTGGGCGTCCACATCGACATCCGCCTGCCGGCCGCGCCGCCGCTCGTGGAGGTGCAACCCGGGATCCGCGTCGTGGCAGGATTCCCCGAAGAGGTCTTCTACCGCGACGGCTGGTACTGGTGCCGCCGAGGCAGCGCCTGGTACCGCGCGCGCACACCGGGGGCGCCCTTCATGTGGGTCGAGCCCCGCCGGGTGCCCGTCGCCCTGGTTCACATTCCCCCCGGCCAATACAGGAACTGGCATCGCGGAGAGGTAGCCCGGTGGCATGGCGAGCGGGAACATGACCGCGCGATGCACGAAGAGCGCCGAGAGGAGCACGAGCATCGGTAGGCGGCTGCGGGCGGTCGCCTGCGAGACGGCTCCGCCCACAGGGCCGGAGCCGCCTCGCCCGAGCGGGTTCCACGCTACCGCGAGGCGAACTCGCCGTAGGCGCGGCGAAACTCCTCCCCTGCCCGAAGCTTCGCAAACAACCGCGCCAGCCCCCACGGTCCGGCGCGTGTGTACCAGGCGGCCACCTCGTGCCGGGCGGTCCCGTACGCCGGGAGGTGGGCCCGCGTCGCTGCGAGCCAGTCCGCCATCGACGCCAGCTGATCGAGCGCCGGCGCCGTCGCGCCGCCGCTGGTTTCCACGAGCCAGCGGTCCTCGGCGAAGACCGGATCTTCGCTGACGAGCACGGCAAGCCCCTCGTCGAACCACGACGGAACGCGGAGGAGCGCGCGCAACGCGCCCACTCGTGCCGAAAGCTCCACGTGAGAGAATTCGTGCGCGGCCTTAACCGGATTCACGGCCAACGGAGACAGGAGCACCCGGTTTCCGAAGTAGGTCGTTCCGTGGCCGATGCCGCCGTGCCATCGGAAGCAGTTGAAGGTGCCGCACGCGAGGAGGATCGGATGGCCCTCGGGGCGCGCGTAGAATCGCTCGATGCGAGCTCGCGCTTCCCGTGCGGCGAGCAGCGCCTTCTCCCGCGTGCTCGCGTCCGCCCCTCTCTCGACCCAGATATCGGGCGCCACTTCCGCGAACCCAGCCCAGGGCGGGGCGAGGAGAGCGACGCTTCGGACCCAAGAGCACGCCATCACCAGCATGGCGAGGCCACCGATAACGGCCGCCACTAGGAACCCTGCCACTGCTCGCCGTTTTGGCATCACCGGACGCTCCTACCGCCCTCTGGCGACCGGGCCACGTGCGCAGCCGTCGCACTGCCGGTCCATCGCGCATCTCTTGCGCGCCGATCGTCCCGGAGTCCCTCGCGTCGGAGTGCCCATGGAACGAAGGCTACGAGCTTTCGGGCGCTCTCACCACCCCGTCGCGCGAGGGGCCAAACGCTACCCTCGGTCGAAGCGAGTGGATCGGGGTGGACGCACTGCCCGGCCAGCGCGCTCGCGACAAGCGAACCTTGGCCGAACGCTCCGTCGACGCCCCAGCCAGCCGCTGTCACTTGGCGCCACGACTCCCGAGCGGGCTGCCTCTTGATATCCTTGAGCACAAGAGTTAGGAGGTCCTTTTCGTCCTCTAACGCTCGGCGACCGCATTCTGGTTGAGAAGGTTTCTCGCTGCTTCGCGATCGCAGAGGTCAGGGTTTGAAATCGGTGCTCCGCCAGGCAAGAGCTTTCATCTAGCCAAAGAGGGCCATGTCCGTTCGCGAGAGATTCTTCGAGTGCATCTTCGCCCTGGATCGCAACGAGTACCGCTTCCACGTTCGAGCCTGGGATCCGAAGGAAGCGGAAGAGCACCTCCGCGCCTCGCTCCGCGAGAACGGGCTCCAGCGGCCGGGCACCATCATGGTCCGTGACGGCAATGGCACTCTGCTGCGCAGCGCGCCCTACGACGGGAGCGGGCTCACGCCCGCCGACTAGCGCTCCGCGACGACTTCGCCCGAGCGCGGTTCCCGGAGATGAGGCCGCGATCCCATGAGCTCGGCACCAGCGGTCGGATGGCTCAAGCTCCTCGCCACCGCGCTCTACCTCCTGGCGTGGCCGGCGCTCACCCTCGGCCTATCGGGTGATTGGCGCTGGACCGAGGGGTGGCTGTTCGGCCTGTGGTTCCTCGGCCTATGCGCGACCTGCATCGGCTGGCTGTACCGAAAGGACCCGGCGCTACTCGCCGAGCGCTTTAGGAGGCCCGGCAGCGGCGGTCAATCTCGCGGCGACACGTTCATCGTCTACGCGCTTGTCTTTGGGTTCTGCGCCTGGATCGCGCTCCCGCCCCTGGATGCCCGGCGATTTCGCTGGACCCCTCGCTGGCCTCTGTGGGTAGAGGCTTCGGGTGGCGCACTCCTCCTGGGAGCCGGTTTCTTCTTCTTCCGATCCTTCACCGACAACACTTTCTTGTCTCCGCTCGTGCGCATCCAGGCGGAACGTCGCCACCAACTGGTCTGCACCGGCGTCTACGCGATCGTGCGCCACCCCATGTACCTGGGCGCGAGCATGATGTTCCTCGGTGGTCCGCTGCTTCTCGGCTCGGCTTGCGGGATCCTGGTTGGTATCTGCCTGACCGGGCTCCTCATGGCGCGGATTCGAGGCGAGGAAGAGCTGCTCGCTCGCGAGCTCGACGGCTACCAGGGCTATCGAGCCAAGGTCCGCTACCGGCTAGTGCCGGGCATCTGGTAAGGGCACCGGTGCGCGCCTCTGCCGCGGCCGCTGCGCGTCCCGCCCCAAGAGCGCGCGACCCCGAGCTCGGCGCCTCCGGTCGCCGTCGACGCGTCCCGCGCGGCGAGCCCGCAGACGCGTAGGTTCTCGACGAGCAAAGCACGCGGGCAAGCAGGAACCCGCGGGCCTGTTATGACCCCCCAGCTTCGCGGGCGGGGAGTGCATGGCGCCCCGGTCGAGGATGAAGGATGGCATCGCCCTTCCCGGACTGTACGACGGAGGCCTCACCGCCTCGAGAGCGCCCGTTGCGGGAATTCGGGCCGCAGCCACCGCGCGTCCGGCCGCCGCGGGCGTCGAGGGGGCGAGGGAGCCCGTCATGAGAGCGACGAGGGTCTAGGGAATGGTCGGGGACGGCGAAGCCCGATCCCTCGCGGGTCGAGACTGGCTCGCGCTCGGGCTGCTCGTCGCGGTGGTCTTCCTCGCCTACCAACCCTGTTGGGCTGGCGCACTCCTGTGGGACGACGCCGCCCACCTCACGCGCGCCGAGCTGCGGCCCGGAAGCGGGCTTCTTCGGATCTGGTTCGAGCTCGGGGCGACGCAGCAGTACTACCCGCTCGTCCACAGTGCCTTCTGGCTGCAGCACCGCCTGTGGGGCGACGCCACCCTGGGCTATCACCTCGTCAATCTCGCTCTCCACGCCACTGCTGCGATCCTGGTGGCCGTCGCGCTCCGCCGCCTCGCCGTCCCCGGGGCGATCCTGGCCGCGGCCCTGTTCGCGCTTCATCCGGTGCAGGTCGAGTCCGTGGCCTGGATCACCGAGCAGAAGAACACGTTGTCGGCCGTTTTCTACCTGGCGGCTGGGCTGGCCTGGCTCCGGTTCGAGGATCGCAGAGATGCCTCTAGCTACCTCCTCGCCCTCGCGATGTTCCTCCTGGCGCTCTCGAGCAAGACGGTGACCGCCACGCTGCCCGCCGCGCTCCTCCTCCTCCACTGGTGGAGGCGCGGGAGGCCGACGTGGAAACACGATGTCTTGCCGCTCCTCCCCTTCTTCCTCCTGGGCGCGGCCGCGGGCGTGCTCACCGCCTGGGTGGAGCGCCACCTGGTGGGCGCGGAGGGCGGCGCTTTCCAACTCAGCCCGGCGGAAAGGGTCCTCGTCGCCGGGCGCGCCGCATGGTTCTACCTGGGAAAGCTCATCTGGCCCACGGACCTGGTCTTCATCTACCCCCGCTGGGTCGTCAGCCAGGACGCCCGGTGGCAGTACCTGTATCCAGCATCCTTGCTCGGAGCGCTCGCCGCGCTCTGGCTGCTCCGGCGCCGCCTCCCGGGGCCTTTCGTCGCGGCCCTCTTCTTCCTCGGAACCCTTTTGCCCGCCCTGGGCTTCGTCGACATCTATCCGTTCCTGTTCTCCTTCGTGGCCGACCACTTCCAGTACCTGGCGAGCATCGGCATCATCGCGCTCGCCTCGGCGGGCGCGACATTGACCTTCGACCGCTCACCCCCCTGGCGGCGCCGGGTGGTTGGAGCACTGTGCGTTTCGGTTCTTGCCGCCCTCTCGGCTCTGACCTTGCGGCAAAGCCAGGTGTACGTCGACCGCGAGACCCTCTACCGCTCCGTGATCCGTGGCAATCCCGGCTGCTGGATGGCCTACAACAACCTCGCCAGCGCGCTCCTCTCCCGCGGAGCCGTCGATGAGGCGCTCCCGCTGGCCGAGAAGGCCCTCGAGCTCAGGCCGGGATACCCGGAGGCGCACAACAACCTCGCCCTGGCGCTTGGCAGGCAGGGCAGAGGGGAGGAGGCCATCGCACACTTCCAAAGGGCCCTGAGTCTCGATCCGGCCTACGCGGAGGCGCACAACAACTTGGCCTTCCTCCTCGCCGACCGCGGGTTGCTGGGCGAGGCGATCACCCACTATCGCAGGGCCCTGCAGATCGAGCCTTCGAACCCCGGCATGAACTACAACCTGGCCATGGCCCTCGTCGCGCACGGCGAGCCTCGCGCTGCCGCCGTCCACCTGCGCCGCGCCCTCGAGGTGGAGCCGGAGTTCGTGGAAGCGCGAAACAACCTAGGCATTCTTCTCGCCCGCGCCGGACGGATCGAAGAAGCGATCGCTCAGTTCCGCGAGGCTCTCAGGATTCGCCCCGACTCCACCGAGGTGCGCCGCAATCTCGACGCCGCCCTAGCGAGCGGCGGCAGCTCGAAGTAGCTCGGGCCTACTGCGCCATCCTGCGCGAGAAGAGATTCCCGGCGCGTCGCGCAGCGAAGCGCATGAGACCGATTGCCAGGAGCATGCCCGCCACCCAGCGCGCGAGCACCGCGAGCGCCTGGGCATCGAAGGGCGGCCATTCCGTCTTCCAGAGGACCTCCCCCCGGTCGATCATCCAGTGCCACCCGGTGTGGGCGACCAGCGCCGAGGCGATGACGATGCCGACGCGCCCGACCAGCACGTGGCGCCGGACGAGAGCGAGCACCGGCAGGATCGCGGCGAGCACCAGGACCTGCCCGATCTCGATCCCGACGTTGAAGGAAAAGAGTGCCACGAGCAGGTGGCGCCCCGCGAACTGCAGGTTCTCCTTCAACCCGTAGGAGAACCCGAAACCGTGAACCAAGCCGAACAGGCCCGTGAGCACCCAGCGCCGTCGCAGGTCGACCCCGACGATGTTCTCGAGTGCCATGTAGACGATCGAGGCGGCGATCGCGGTCTCCACGAACGGCGGGAACCACGCGCCCGACGGTGCCAGGTGGTACGCCGACCCGATGAGGGTGAACGAGTGAGCGACGGTGAAGGCGGTGACGATGGGGATGACCTGGCGAAGGCGGGCGAAGGGAAGGATGAGGCAGAGGAGGAAGAGAAGGTGATCGACCCCCCCTAGGATATGGGTGATGCCCAGGCCCACGAAGGTGGCGGCGGCCTGGTACCAGGCGGGGCTCAAGGACACCCTCCCCGCTCGGCTGGTGATCACCATTGCCCGCCCGTCCTCCCCAGGAGGCAAGTAGCGGATGGCCAGCCTCATGAAGCCCGCGACCTCCGGGAAGACCGTGGTGCCGATCGAGAATCGCGAATGCGGGGAGTCGATCGGGTAGTCGAGGTGAGCGTCGAGGAAGCCCTGATCGGCGTAGATGACCGTGCCGGGAGCCGGTGTTCCCTCCGCGTCCGCCAGGGCATCCTGGTACTTGTCGAAGGAGCGGTCCGATGGCAGCTGCAGTCGGCCTACGGCGCTCGAGGGCGCCAGCAGCCGGTCTCCCTCCCACAGCTGAACGTCCTGCTTGATGAGGGCGAGCGCTCGCTGAATCGCGGGGCCAGAGCCGGCAACGTCTACCTCCCGGCCGGCGAGTGGGAAGCCGGCGTGCCGGAGCGCGAAGATGGGCACGCGGACGACCAAGTGCACCTCGCGCTCGTCTACTCTCACGAACGCGTTCATCAACGCGTCCATGGTGAACTCGTGGCCGCGCGCCGAGCGCGGGCTCGCGGCGCAGAGGAGCACCAGCGCGAGCGAGCGGAGTGGAATGCGGAGCACGGCCCCTCCCCTTGCGGGGCGGCGGCCGGGAGCCGGGGCTCCCGGCCGCTGCGGCGCAACTGTTGGCTCAGTCGTCGTCGCGATCCCCGTCCCGGTCACCGCCCACCTTGACGAACTTTTGGATGCGGCGCCCGTTGATCGTCTCTCCGGTGAAGATATTTCCGTGAGAGTCGGCGGCGAGGGTGTGCAGGAACGTGAACTGGCCGGCTTGGTGTCCGGGCTGGCCGGTGCCGCCCAGAATGGCTCCGGAGACGCGATCCATGATGTGGAGGATCTCGTTTCCGCCGTCCGCCTCGAACATGAACGTCTGCGCGCGATCGTTGGAGAAGGCGACGTCCCAAGCCGAGCCGGCGGTCCCGAGGGGAGCGGACCCGCTGGGCCCCGAGGTGACCCCGGTGCCGGGCAGCACGTTGATGATCTGGAGCGGCTGGCACACCGGAGGATCGGTGGTCGTGTCGCAGTTGCTCGGCGTCTTTTCGTACACCAGGATGCGGTCCGAACCGCGGTCGCACACGTAGAGCGTGTTGTTCTTCGCCAGCACCACGCAGTGCGGGTGTCCGCCGTCGCCCGCGGCGAAGCTGCCGCGGTCGTGCGCGCTCACGTTGGGCTGAAGGCTGTTCACCACCACTCCGCCCCAGTGGCGCAGCCAGGTCCCGTTCTTGTCGAAGACGACTACCCGATGGTTCCCGTAACCGTCGGCGATGTAGACGTCGCCGTTCGACGGATCGACGGCAATGTCCGCCGGCTCGTTCAACAGGGTGTGGCTCATGTTGGCGCTGGAGTCGCTCCCCGAGTTCCCGCACGTGTCTCCGTTGGCCGGCCAGTCGCACTTGCCTCTCGTGCCGATCTGCAAGAGGAGGGTCCCGTCTTGCGTGTACTTCTGGACGATTCCGTCACCGTTGCCGGCGATCCACACATTGTCCTGGTAATCGATGAAGCACCCGTGGATTCCTCCCGGGACCACGTTGGGGTTGCCCCACCCCGTGTAGACGCTGCCGTCCCTGTTGTAGGCGACGACCGGAGGCGACGGCACGGCGATGACCGTCTCCGGCGGTACGAGTTGGTTGGGAGCGGTCGCGGTTGCCTGGAAACCACGGTTGACGGTCCAGACGCGGTCGTGGGAATCGACGCACGTCCCACCGACCTCGCCGGTGACCCAGGGCTTGGGCTGCCCGGTGGTGCTGGAGATCTGGGTCGGATCGGAAGGGAGCGGCTTCGGCCAGAGGGGATCCACGCGATACACCGGAGTCTCGGGGCGGCCCCAGGCAGTCACCCGGCTGAGCGGACTCCAGAGGCCAAGGCCGATGACCAGGGCGGGAACGAGAACGGCCAGGAAGAGCAGCCGCCGCCAGAGGGACTGTTTTCTATTGGTATCATCCATTCGAAGCCTCCTCACACTCTTCGCGCTGCCGTAGCGACGCTTACGAACTGCTACCCTCGATGGAGGCTGCCCGAGCACTCGGTACGTCTCTTCGAGGGAACGTGACCTTGTGAACTCGCGGGAGACTGCGCCACGCCTTTGCGGGGGCGCTCCCCCGAAGGGATCGGACCTTGGCGAGCGAAGCGGCCGCATCGCATGCCCGTTTGCACTCCCATCAGGGGCGATGGGCGCGGCCTGGACGACGCATCGCGCCAGCCGCGGGAGAAGGACGTCGCCCTCTTTCGATGCGACGCCTCTGCGAACGCCAAGGGGTGAAGCGGCCGCGCCGTGAAAGGACTCGCTTACGGTGAACGTCGGACCCCGGTCTCAGTATCGGTTTTCTCCCGGCCTCGACTTTCATGCCGGGAGTCTCGGGCTGGACGACGCGCCATCGGCAATGTCCACTGCCACGCAAGGCCGCAGGAGGGGATCGCCGTGCCTGACCAGGTATCACGCTCGTGGCGGGGTGAGGCCCGACGGCTCGCTGTCCAGTCGAATCGGTCGAGGGGGCTATCGTAAATCGCCCTTCATGGCGCCGCGGGGCTTTCAAGGTCCTCCGAGGATGTCATCGGCGGACCGCGCGTTTTCGCAGGATGCAAGTCGTCTTCCGCGAGGGCCCCTTACCGAGCCATGGGAATCGCGCGCCTACTCTGCCGAGGTCCGGCGCGGCGTTCCCCACCCTGCGACGGGTGGAGCGTCGACCACCCCGACGTGCACCAGCCGACGTCGGCCCCCCCTGAGGGCTAACCTTGTGGGTGCCCGAGGGTCTCTACGGGGTGAGCAAACTTCGACTTCGCCACGCCCTCGCCCGTGGGTCGTCGCGTCGACGGCGAATGGGCAGTGATGTGTTGCGGTCTTGCCTTTCCGGGAGGAGCCGATAAGGCTCGACCCGTCACCTCGAAACGAGCCTCAAGGACCATCTTGACGAGGATTGCGCAATGCGCCCACTCACCCATTTCGCGCTCTTGATCGCCGCCGCTCCGGCGCTAGCCCTGGCCCAACCGGCGCCACCAGAGGCGCCGCCCCCGCCACCGCCTCCCCAAGCGACCCCTGCGGGAGAGGCCCCACCCCCGCCGGAGGGTCCGCCGTCGCAGGCGCCACCTCCCCCGCCGGGCGCTCAGGCAGTTGCGCCACCGGGCCCGACGCCGCAGCCGGGGGCGTCCGCGGGTCAGTGGGTTTACACGAACCAGTACGGATGGCTGTGGATGCCGCACGGCCAGCAGTACACCTACATCCCTGCCGACGCCCAGGTCTTTCCGGATCAGTACGTCTACTACCCTGTCTACGGCTGGCGATGGGTGGTCGCGCCCTGGGTCTATGGCTATGGTCCCGCGCCCTACTGGGGCGTATGGGGGCCGCGCTACTTCGCCTGGTACGCCCATCCGTGGTTTCGCGTAGGGGGGTACTGGGGGTGGGGGGCCTACCACGGGTGGGGACACTACCGGGGATGGGTCGGCCCGCGCGCCTGGGGGCCACACGGATGGGCCCGAGCGCCCGCTTACTACCACACCGGCGCCGGGGGCCCGCACCCCCACCCTTCACACCACCATTAGAGCTCTGGAGACGCGCGGGTAGTCCCGCCCGGCAGAACCGGCCGGCGCGCCCCTCCCATGGTCGCGTCCCGGTCGGACTCGGTTGCGGCTATGGCCGCTTGAGTCGGAAGGCGAGCATGAACACGACGTTCGCCGCGATCGCCACCAGGGCCGCGAGCCCCGGGATCCCGAAGTCCGGCAGCTCGGCGGCATGGCACACGGCGAAGACCAGGATGGCGATCGAGCTCGCCGCGAGGGCGAAGCCCACTGCCAGGGTGAATCGCCGCATGCGACGGAACTAACGGCCCGGCGGCGTCGACGCGCGTCCGAAGGGTTCCGCCGAGAATCGAAGGCGGGTCGGAGGCCCCGATGGCCGCCTGAGCGCGCAGCCCCGCTACGGACGGCCCCGGCCGCCCGGCGTCGCAACCTCCGCCACCTCCGCTGCCGCGGCCCGCACCGCACTCTTCAGGGCTTCGCGCTTGACCGGCTTGGCCAGGCACATGTTTCGCGACCGTTCCAGGAACTCGGCGGCTTCGGGGGAAGCGGCGCCGCCGGTGATGAAGATGATTCGCCGCGCGAGCCGAGCGGAGATCCTCGCGACCTCTTCGTAGAATTCCATGCCGTTCATTCCGGGCATGTGAACGTCGCAGAGAATGGCGTCGAAGTTGCCCCCTACCTGCAGGCGCCCCAGGGCGCCGGCCGCGCTCTGCGCGAACGTCACCTTGAACGGACTCAGGAGCCGTCCCAGGGCCACGCTGATCTGGGGATCGTCGTCGACGACGAGGACGCGGAGTTCCTGCTTGTCGTCGTCGCCCTTCGGTTGCGGCCGCATCGCCCTCCCCGCTTTCGCCGTAGTCCGCACCAACCCCTCGCATACAGATCGCTCTGAGGCAGTCTGTGCACAGAGAGGGGTACAAGTCGATGTCTGCTGCGCGCCTGCCGATGCGCACCCCTACGCACCCAAAGTATGTATCTGCTGCCGGTGTGCACAGGACCACCTAGGGTCGATCACAAGCCACCCACCCTGCCGGGGCTGGGTCGGTGCCGACTGGCCGCATCCGAGCCGAGGCCTCGCGCCAACCTGGCGCGCGGGACTTCCGAGAGCGGAGCGGCGGTGGACCGCGCTCAGCGCTGCATCACTCATCGTGACTTCAGCACGCTCGTCCGCGGTCAGCCTACCGCGAGGACGAACGCGGCCAACGTGGCCGACCAGGCCAGAAGCAAGATCGGGCCGAATGGGTGAAGGTGGGCGCCGTTCCCGCACGCTCTGCTTGCCCCGGTGCAGACGAGGCCTCGCTGCCCGATCAATTGGCAACGAAGGCACTGCGCCTGGGCCGCCTCCGGCGATCGGACGTGCGGGCGCGCCCCCGCAGCGAGGAGATCGTCATGAAAAGGGCCGCAGGAGCGATCCTGCCACCGCTGAGCGGTGCGGACACAGACGCGTCGTCGAAGCGTTCCCAGCTCTACCCGCGCGTCCGGCGGGCGATCCTGGACGGGAGCCTCGCCTCGGGGACCCGACTGCCCTCCACGCGAACCGTGGCCCGAGACCTGCGCGTCTCTCGCACCACCGCGGAGGAGGCGTTCGCCCAGCTGGTGCTGGAGGGCAACGTCGAGCGGCGCGTCGGCGATGGAACCTACGTCTCCTCGGCGGTCCGCGCCCCGCGCTCCGCCCCGCGCGGGTCAACCTCTCGACCCGGGGGGCGGCCATCGCGGCCCTGTCCACGCACGTCGACGCCCTTCAGATTCGCCCGTTCCGCGCAGGCCAGCCCGACACCCGCGCCTTCCCCATCGCCACCTGGCAGCGGCTTCTCTCGCGCCGCCTGAGACGCCGCGGGACGCGGATGCTCAACTACGGCGACGCGCCCGCTGCGGGATGCCATCGCCGGCTACGTGGCGGGCGCCCTGGCGGTGCGATGCACCGCCGACAACGTCATCGTCCTGTCGAGCTCGCAGCAGGCCCTCGAGCTCACGGCCCCGCTCCTGCTCGACCCGGGCGACAGCGTCTGGATGGAGGACCCGGGCTACCCCGGCGCGCTCGCGGCGTTGCGCTGCGCGGGCGCGACGGTAGTCCCGGTGCCGGTCGATGGCGCAGGCCTGGACAGTCGAGGCAGGCCGCCGCGCCGCGCCGCACGCGCGGCTCGTCTACGTCACGCCGTCCCATCAGTACCCGCTCGGCGTCACGCTCTCGCTTCCGCGTCGCCTCGCGCCCCTCGACTGGGCCTCGCGCGCCGGCGCCGTGGTGATCGAGGATGATTATGATTGGGAGTACAGCTACCAGGAGCCGCCCGTCGCTGCGATCCAGGGCCTCGACGAGGCCGGGCGCGTGGTGTACGTGGGAACGTTCACGAAGGTGCTTTACCCGTCGCTCCGCCTCGCCTACGCCGTCGTCCCCGACACGCTCGTTGAACCCTACGTCCGGGCACGCCGCCTGACCGACGGGCACCCGCCGGTCCTCCTCCAAGCCGTTACCGCCGATTTCATCGAGGAGGGCCACTTCGGGGCACACCTGCGCAGCACCCGATCCCTCTACGCCGAGCGCCGCGGGGTGCTGGTCGACGCCGTCCGCTCTGAGTTGGCGAGGGCGGGGGACTTGGGGCCGGTGGGAGCGGGGCTGCGTGCCGTCCTGCACCTCGCACGCTGCCGCGACGCGGCGGTCCATCAGCGGGCTCTGGTACTCGGGGTGGATGCATCACCGCTCTCCGCGTTCCACCACGGACCGGTGCTCACGAACGGCCTGGTCCTCGGAGACGCCGCTCTCGACGCCTCCGACATCCGCGCCGGCGTGCGAACCCTGGCGAGGGCGGTGGCGTCCCACCGGCAGGGGTAACGGGACGACCCCGGGCCGGATCAGGCCGGCCCCTCCTCGACGGGGAAGCCGTCCCGGCGCCACCAGTCGAGCCCGCCAAGCATCTCCTTCACGCGGAAGCCGAGCGCCGCGAGCCTCTGGGCGGCCTTCGTGGAGGCGTTGCATCCGATCCCGTCGCAGTAGGTGACTAGGGGCACGTCGCGAGAAAGGCGCGCCACCGATCTCTCGTCGATATCCCGGTGCGGCAACGACACGGCGCCCGGGACGTGTGCGCGCTCGTAGCTCTCCTTCGAGCGCGCATCGACGACCACAAAGGGAGCCGCTCCAAAGGCGATCGCCTCGTGTACGTCACGTGGGTCCGTCTCGAACGCCAGGCGCCGAGCGAAGTGATCGCGCGCCTCGGAAGGCAAGGCGAACGGCGAGGGGGGCGCGGCAATCTTGGCCATCGGATCTCCCGCGCAAGGTCACTCGACAACCCCGAGGCGGAGACGCGTTCTGCGCCAGACCATTTTCGTTCCCGAGATCGGGGCATTGTGGGAGCCCTCCCACGAGACGGGGGCGGAGTCCCCCGCGCCAATTCCCTGTGACAGCCGGGCCCGGCCTTCTGGGCGATTGCCCTGCCGGGGACGATCACGGGGCCCCAAGGCCGATGAGGAGGACGAGGAGGGTAATGCTCGTCGCGGCGACCAGGCTCCAGCCGAGGCGGCGGAGGTGCTTCGGAGAGAGGTGTACGAGGCAGACGACCACCGAGAGGAGCGCCGGCGGAGCCACCGCCACCGGAACGACCCAACCGAGCCCTGCCCGCACCGCAGCACCAGAGCCGAGCCCGGTCACGAGAACGGCAGCCAGGGCGTTTCGCACCGCTGGGCCGCTTCCACTCCTCGACCGGGCGCGCTCCAGCACGACCTGGACCGCGAAGACCGACGCCGCGAATGCGAGTATCCAGGTGACGGTGACGGCCGCGGCCGCCGGCAGAGGTGCCCCACCGGCCAGCGCGATCGCCAGACCCGAGAGGGCGAGCGTCGTGACCACGGTCAGCTCGCCCGGGACCGTTCGCTCCCGATTCGTCAGCACGAGGGCGATGACCAGGGCCATCAGTGCCAGCGAGGCGACGAGCGCGAGCCGCGCGGGCCACGGAGCGAGCCAGGCGCCCGCCGCGCCGCACGCCACTGCCGGACAGAGGAGGAACCGGACCAGGCGCCTCGCCCGGGCACCGTCCTCGCCCTGGGCACGTTTGCCCCGGTGGCCGATCAGCACCAAGAACGGCTCGTGAGCGAGGAAGGCGAGGACGGTGGCGGCCGCCAGCAGCAAGGCCACCGGCGCCGGCCCGCCGACGAGGAGCGCGCTCGCGATCGGCATGGCGAGCTGCCCCCAGGCACCGTGCTCCTGGGGCAAGAGCGACCGGGGCCGTGCAGCGGCGGGATGGCCGTTCACGATGGACCGGGGCGTGGTCACGGCTCCCGGATCACCCCGCTCGACACGCCGGCTCGCCGAGACCAGGCGCGTAGCGGACCACCAGCTCGGCGCAAAGCTGTTCCAGCGCCGCTCGGTGCCCGTCGGCCCCGGCGCGCGCCTCGAGGTCGGAGCAGGCTTGGTCCACCCGCTGCGCCAACTCGCCGGGAAGGCGCTGCTCGGCCATGGGATAGAGGATAGCGTCTTCCTTGTGGATGTGGGCGCGCAGCAGCGCGGCATAGCCGTGCGCCGCCGACAGGAGCTCTTCCCGCTCCGCTTCAGTCCAGGGGGAGGTGCGCTCCGCCAGCCGGGCGAGTGCACCGACTTGGCGGCGACCCGCCTCGTGGTCGTGGAGCATCACGCCGATGGGGCCGAAGTCGCGCGGGAAGCCCGCCTCGACCATGGCAGCGAAGAGCACGTCCTCCTCCTTGGCGTGGTGAAGGGCGTCGGCGAACTCGCGGATGAACCGGACGAATCGGCCGAGCTCGGCAGCAGTCCCCCCGCCGCGGCGGACCCCGTCGGCGAATGCGACCAAGGCCTCGATGGCACGCTCGATCTGGCGGTGTTCGTTCATGAGGGTCTGGATGGCTTCCATGCCTTCTCCTTATTGAGGGTCGGCGCGGGGACCGTTGCCGGGCGGCCGCGCTGTGGCACCGGGGAGAAGCACGTGGCGGACCAAAGGGCAAAATATCGTAATTGCTATTTATTTTTGACGGCCGTCGAGCGAGGCCACCGGCCGGCAGTTGGGAGTGCACCGAAATGTCGGTGGCGTTACCCTCCGCTGCGGATGCCGCTCCCCATCGTCACTCACGACGTTCACGACAAGATCGTGGAGGAGGCGACCCAGGCCGTCCTCTCCACCGTCGAGCTCGAGACGGTGCTCGATCGGACCGGCAAGCTCCTGGAGCGGCGCTTTGGCGAGACGCGAGTGGTCATCCACCGGATCGACGACCAGCCGTTAGGGAAGGCCCGCACCGCGCTGGTGTCCGACCCGCGCCATCCGCCTTCGGAGGTCGGGACCGTCTTCGACCTGGCCGGGAGCGCGGCGGGGCGCGCCGTCGAGACTCGCCAACCGGTGGTCGTCGATCGCATCGACCCGGAACGGCCGCGCTTCAAGGACGAGCCGCGCCTGGCCGAGCTCGGATACGGCTCGGTGGTCTCGTTTCCGCTGGTCTTCGAGGACCAGGTCTTGGGCGTGCTCGAGATCGCCCATCCGCCGCGCGAGGGACTGCTCGACTGCTGCTTCCAGGTCGCTCGACAGGTCTCGTCGCTCGTGGCCATCGCCCTCCACAACAGCCTGCTCGTCGACGAGGTTCGCCGGCTCAATCGCCTCCTCGGGACGGAGAACGCTCTCCTCAAGGAGGAGCTGCGTCAGGTGCGCAGGGACGCTCGCTACCTCGCCGAGAGCGCGCCGATGAAGGCCGTCCTCGAACAGGTCCGCCGGGTGGCCGCGTCCGACACCACGGTGCTCGTCCGCGGCGAAACCGGCACCGGCAAGGAGGGGTTGGCGCGGATGGTTCACGACCTCTCCCCCCGCTTCGGCTCCGCCTTCGTACCGGTCAACCTCGGCGCCATCCCGGACGGGCTCATCGAGAGCGAGCTCTTCGGCCACGAGAAAGGGGCCTTCACCGGCGCGGTGCGCCGCCGCCCCGGCCGCTTCGAGCAGGCCGACGGCGGAACCATCTTCCTCGACGAGGTCGGGGACGCTCCTCCCCCGGTACAGGTGCGCCTGCTGCGGGTGCTGCAGGAGAGAGAGCTCACGCGCGTGGGCGGAACCGAGGTCGTGCGGGTGGACGTCCGGGTGGTGGCGGCCACCAACCGCGATCTCGAGAAGGCGGTTTCCGCCGGCGCCTTCCGCCAGGACCTCTACTACCGCCTCGCGGTCTTCCCCATCGAGCTGCCTCCCCTGCGCCAACGCCGCGCGGACCTGAGGCCCCTCGCAGAGCATTTCCTGGCGCGCCACTCCGCCGCGATGCACCGACGCGCGCCACAGGCGCCCGACTCCTTCTGGCGGGCCCTGGAGGCCCACCCCTGGCCCGGCAACGTGCGCGAGCTCGAGAACTTCGTCCAGCGGGCCCTCATCCTGTCGCCCGGGCCCACGCTCATCGCCCCGGATCCGCTCGGCGGGCCACTCGCGCCGACGGCGGGCTCGGCTCCGGCCGGCGGTCCTCCCGGCACGTTCGACGAGGAGGCGAGAGGCATCATCGAGCGGGCGCTGAAGGCGGCCGGTGGCCGGGTCTACGGGCCTCGCGGCGCCGCGGCCCTCCTCGGCCTGAAGCCCACCACCCTGCAGGGAAAGATGAAGAGGTACCGGATCGGCGGGACCGGCCGGGCTTCTCCCGCCAAGGCGTGAGGCCCGTGGGCTCTTCGCGGATCGCCGGTCCCCTCACCGCCTCGCGCCGGGCGACAGGAGGGTGAGGTAGATTTCGAACCAGCGCTGGTAGCTCCTCCAAGCGGGGTCTCCGCGCGCAGCGAGCCCCTCGTTGGTCTGGTGCAGCCGACGGGAGAGGTCGAACGAGAGCGGGGCGTGCGCGCGCGCCCCGAGCTCCGCCGCGAGCTCGACCACGGCGAGTTGATCCGGGTCCACGTTCCCGTGCGTCCGGTCGACCAGCTTGTCGGCGTGGTCGAGCGCCAGGCCCACCCACCTTCCGGCGTCCCGGAGGTCGTTCCGCGCGGCGGCGTTGTCGGCCAGGCGCGCCTCGACGAGCGCCACCTCGCGCAGGTGCTCGTCGCGATCGGAATCGGCGAGCCGTTCCAGGAAGAGCGCGCGGCGGACCTGGAGCGCCTGGCCAGCCGCCTCGAACTCGCCGAGTTCGAGGCAGGCGTTGGCCCGCAGGCCCGCGGCGAGCAGGCGGTAGGTCCTGAGAACTTGCTCCGGCTCGGAATGCGGCCAGCGGAGGTCCGCAGTCAGGCTGGGGTCGTTCAGGCCCTTGTCGACGAGGTCGAGGTCCTCGAGCGCGCGCCCGGGCAGCCCCGCGCCCAACGCGGCGGCGGCCCGGCCCAGGCGCGCCACCAGGCGGTTCCGGGGCGACACCGGGCCCGCTCCCGAGTCGAGCAGTGACACCTCGGCGTCGTAGAGATCGAGCGCCCGGCGGAACCGTCCTGCCGCCAGGTTGTAGAGTGCAGCGCGATCGAGGGCCAGTGGCCGAAAGCGGTCGAGTCGCGGCGAAGCCCCGACCATCTCCAGCGCCTCGTCGGCGGCGCGCGCCGCCTCCCCTTCACGGTCGACGTGAAGGAGCGCTCGCGCCCGGCACAGCCGCACCGCCAGCCCGGCCGCGTTCTCGGCGAACGGAAGCTTCTCCCGCTCCTCCAGGTACCGGAGCGCGATTCGGTAGTTCCCGACATGGGTGTGGAGCAGGCCGAGCTGGCCGAGGAGCATGGCGCGGAAGCGCGGTTCGGCGCCCACCAATTCCAGCGCCACCAGGAAATGCGAGTTGGCGCGCTCCGCCGCGTCGAGGGCGCCGGTTCTCAAGTAGTCCTCCTGCCAGATGGCACCGTACAGCGCCTGGGCGGCATCGTTCTGCTTCAGGTCCGCCCAGGACGCTCGCAGCTCGGCGATGGCCTCGGCCACCGTTCGCGCGTGATCCTCGTCGCCGAGCTGGGGCAGCTTTCGCGCCAGGAGGTAGGCCTTGGCGAACTGCACCATGGGCTTCGGCAGGTCGGCTGCGCGGCGATACTCGTCGAGGAGCGCAGAAGGGGTCTCGCCCGCTCGCAGCCGGAGCTCGAGGGACGAGACCAGGCTCTCCAGGGAGCCCGTCAGCCGGGTGGCACTGTCGAAGTCGGCCTGCGCCTCCGCCAGGCGGCCCTCGGCGATCCGGCGGTAGGCCCGGCCGACCATGGTGCGGAGGTAGAGCCGCTCGGCACGGCGCCGCTCCCGGGTGCCGGGCCGCGCGTCCCGGACGTACTCCTGCGCCAGCGCCTCGATGACTCCATCGGCGTCGAAGTCGCTGGCGCGCCGGACCGCGTCCAGGATGAGGGCCCGTTGCCGATCGGGTCGCCTCTGGGCCCGGTAGAGGGCGACGAGGGCGTCGGCGGCAGCCGGAGGAGGGTTCCTCTCGTGAATGGCGAGCAGGTCCGAGCCGAGCTCGACCGCGAAGCCGAGCTCGGAGTCCGGCGGAACCGCGGCCCGCTCCCGCGCCAGGATCGCCTCGGCCTCCGGGACGGGAAGCCCTCGACACATGGCGCGGACCGCGGCTCGCGCGTAGCGGAGCCGCTCGCTCGCTTCCAGCGCCCGGTCGGCGGCGAGGCGCCGGCCGACGGCCACCAGCGCACCGCGGTCGTCCGTCTCCCGGTAGAGCGCGTCGGCGCGCTCGTAGTAGGCCTCGACCACGGCGCCCGGCGTCGAATCATCGACGAGCGCCGCCGAGAGCTCGGCGATCGCCGTGCCCTTGTCGCCCAGGGAGTCGGCGATCTCGCCGCGCACCAGGTGGCGGAGCGCCGTTCCGGCAGGGCCCTCCCCCGCTTGAGGCCGCAACCGATCCATCCGGCGGCGTGCCGACTCTAGAAAGGTGTCGACGGTGCGCCCTCGCTCCCGGTCGCGCAGGGCCTGGCGCTGCTCGACGAGGAGGACGAAGGGCTCGGAGAGTTCCGCCGTAGCCCGGTCCGGAAGGGAGGCGAGCTGCCGGGCGTAGAATCCGGCGGCGGAGAACTCGTCCAGCTCGAGGTGGAGCCGCACCAGCCTGGCCATCACGGAGGCGCGCAGGGCGGGGGACGGCGCCTGTGCGAGCAGGCGACGGTAGAGGAGCAGCTCGTCGACCTGTTGGGTCGCGAGCTCGATCTCCATCGTCAGGCGCTCCGCCGTCCAATCGCTCGGGACCTGGCCGTCGAGCGGCAGCTCGTAGACGTCCAGGTACTGTCCCCGGGCACAGGTGAAGACCAGCCGCTCGGCGCCGGGCGCAGGGTACTGGCAATTCCGCGATGCCTCGGTCAGCTGCTCGGGCATGGCGGCGGCCGCGCGGGCCGGGGCGTCGTCCCGCTCCGACGGGAAGCGCACCCGAAACAGCACTCCGTGGTCGTTGGCGTCGATGACCCCATCGCCGTTCGAGTCGCTCGGGAACTGCGCCACGTAGAGGTAGCGGCCGTCGCGAGCGAACGCCGGCTGCCCCGTGAGCCCGGGCAGGTCGAGCTGCAGCGGGACCGGCGGGCCTGGATGATCAAGCCGCACCGCCTCCAGATGGGAGCCGGCGTGGGCCGCAAAGGCGGGGCCCACCCGTTGCGCGTAGCGCTCGACCGGGACGTAGACGAGCCAGCGTCCGTCCGGGGAGATGGCCGGGCTCGTCAGGTTGTGTTGCGGCAGGAGCGGCCGCCCCCGGAGCGTCCCGCCGAGGGTCACCTCCGCCACGCCCAGATCGCTGGGGATGGAAGGTCGACGGACGAGCGCAATGCGCTCGCGGTCGATCCACTCGGCCTGCAGAGCGGCGGAGTCGTCCTCGAAGCAGCGTCGCTCCCGAGCGCCGGGAAGGTCCCGCACGCACAGCTGTCCGTCGGCGCGCTCGCGAAAGGAGATGTAGAGGAGCCACCGACCGTCCGGGCTGACCCGCGGCCAGGTCACGTCGGCTCCCTCGTCGAACAGGAGCCGAATTCGTCCGTCCTCCACGTCCTCCTGGAAGATCTCGTTGGTGGTGTTGCGGTTCGAGATGAAGTAGAGGGTCCGACCGTCAGGGGAGAGCTGGCCCAGGTAGTGGTCCGCGATGCCGACGGTGATTCGCTGGGGGTGGCGCATTCCCCCCGCGAGCTCCTCCTCGCCCCGGGCCTGAGCCGCGGCGCACGGCAGCAGGAGAGCGGCGAAGAGCGGAGCGAAGGCTCGGACGGTCAGCACTTTTTCTCCTCCCAGGACCCGTCCTGCCGCTGAATCCAGGCGCCGCACACGACGCCTTGGAGATGCACCTCTCGCCAGGTCCGCCGCAGCCCATCGGCAGACGCGTCCGGCCTCTCGGTGAGCATCCAGCGCCACAGCTGCGCCCGGGCGCGGTTCACCCTCTCGATGAGCACCACCGACGTCGCGCGGTCCGCGAAGCCGCGACAGGCTCCGTGGGTGTCGGCGAGCAGGCCGTCGCGGCCCTCCCCGACGCAGTGAAGCCTCAGCAGGGCGTCGATGCGGTCGGCGTCCGTCAGGTCGGCCTCGACGACCAGGGCGGCGGGCTTGAGGCCTAAGGCCTCCAGCTGGGCCGGGGTCAGCGGGACCGGCCGGGGCACGATGCCGGAGCGGGTGAGCGACCGGTCGAGATCGTCGAACGATCCCGCCGCCTGCTGCTCCAGGGCGGTGGCGCGGTCCACCATCACGATCTCCGGAGCGCGAATGCACCCGGCGGCCGCGAGAACGAAGGGAAGGAGACGCCTCATGGCTCCTCCGACTTGGGCAGGGTGGCGAGCATCTTGTCGATGAGCGGACCGGTGGGAATCCCGCGCAACTCGTCGATACTGATGAACTTCGCCAGTCCCCCGAGGTTCACTCGCATGCTGGCGAAGCCGTGGTCGAACCCGACGCGGACGTTGTCGGGATAGCCGAAGGAGAGGGCGTTGCGGATGCGATTCGTGGCCGCGTCGATGCGGTGTGGGTCCTGGAGGTCGAGCAGGTCGAGGAGGTGGCGCGAGCCAATGCGGAGGATGTCGATGCGCCCGTCGATGCTTCGCTCCGCGGCGGACACCACCAGGGCGGCGTTGCCGTCGAAGGGCTCCCCGTGCGACGACAGGACCCCCGTCGCGCGCACGTGCAACTGGAGGGTGGACTGCATGCCCTCCCAGTGGAGCACGCACCGGCCCGTGACGCGCCCGCCGCGGGTTCCCATCTCGATCTGGTTGACCGAGATGATGTTCTGCTCGACCTTGAGGTTGCCGGCGACGGGGGCGGCGTCGAGAAACGGGCTCGCGACGCTCCCGATGGAGAGGAAGCTGTTGCGGCTGAGGAGCGGGTGCTGATCGGTGAAGCGGTGCAGCGAGTAGGGGTTCTCCTCCGTCCCGCGCAGGAGGGTCACCTGCCCTCCCTCGACAGCCACGTCGGCAGTGACGGGGATCTCGCCATCGAGCGCCTCGATGGCGACCCCGGCGCGGGGGAGGCGCAAGTGGACATCGTCGAGGCGCAGCGCCGCCTGGGTGCGGAAGACCACCAGATCGGAAGAGTCGATCCGCAAGGTCACCGCGACCTGGCCCCGGCCCTGGAACGTCTCGGGTTGCGTCCAGGCCCGCGCCAGATCCTGCTGCATCTGGCCGCGCAGCGAGAGGCGACGTCGTTCGAAGCCGAGGTCGACCCCTCCCCGGAGCTCGAGGCGAGTCCCCGCCGCGGCGTTCTCGACGTGGAGCTCGGAGAGTCGCACCACCCCATCGGCGCGCCGCTGTGCCGCCATCCTCAGCTCGAGGCCGCCGACCGGGTAGGCAGCGAGGTCGTGGCGCAGGGCGCGGATGGCGAGGTGCTCGGAGACCTCGGCGTTGCCGTCCGCTAGGCTCCCTTCGAAGATGGCGGAGAGGTCGTTGGCGACTCCGCTCGCCTCCATCTCCTGGAGCCCCTTCGTCAACTTGAGCTCCTCTGCCCGGAAGGTGCTCCGGATCCCGCGCCTGGGCCCCTCCCTCCAAAGCTCCGCTCGCCACACCGCCTGGGGCGCATCGACCTCCACCTCCGGCCCCTGCCAGTGGAGCTCACGCGCGCGAACCTCGAGGGTGCCATCGCTACCCGCCGTGACGAGCACGTGCGGCAGCAAGCGGAACTCCCCGGAGGTGCCGACGTGTTCCACGACGCCCGAGAGAAATCCGTGGGCAGCGAGGTCTACCTCCAGCCGCGACACGTCGATACGGTCGAGACCCGGCACCGACGACAGGAGCCACGCCAGCGGGGACAGCTGGGCGAAGTGACCGTC
This sequence comes from Anaeromyxobacteraceae bacterium, assembly GCA_035499295.1. Lineage (GTDB taxonomy): Bacteria > Myxococcota > Myxococcia > Myxococcales > Anaeromyxobacteraceae > DATJZG01. Next base: position 32,879 of record DATJZG010000131.1, on the reverse strand, counting down.
GAGGTCGTATCGGAGGCCGCGACGCTCGCGGTCGAGCGAAAGCGATCCCGACAGGGATGCCGTCACGCCGCTCCCCGCACCGAGGCGGAACCGCAAGGAGGGCACCCGTCGATCGAGCTCGGCCCAGGCCTGGAGGGCGGTGCCCGAGCCGACGTCCGAGGATCCGCCGTCGGGAGTCAGCCAGAGCTCGCCTACGGCCGTGTGGCGCCAGAGATCGCCGTGTGATCGAAGTTTGAGCCGGGCCTGTTCCGCTCGGACGGAGCCGAACTCCAATCGGTCGAGGCGCAGGTCGGCCTGCTGCTCGATGCGCGGGTTCTCGGAGCCCAGGCCCTCGACCCGTCCCGTCACCGAGAGCATCGCGGTCGCCGGCCTCGCGCCCGTGCCCTCGACCGGCGGCTCGACCCGCTCGGCCGTGATTCCGCCTGCCTCTGCAGAAAGCGAGAAGTCGACGGCATCCGGATGCTTGTCGACGCCGAGCGACGCCCGGAAGCCACCGTGCTCAAGGGCGGCCTGCACCGTCATCCGCGTCGCGCCCGGTCGGCCGGAATCGAGCACTGCGTCGAGCACGCGCACCTGGAGGCGTGCGGGCGCGCGCGTGGCGAGGTGCGAGGTCGAGTCGTAGAGGCGGAGGAGACCGAGCAGGACGTCTGCCCGGGCCGAGTAGGGCGGGCCCCCCCGCAGCGGGGCGTCCAGGCGGAACCGCACGGAGGTCGCGACCGCACGGCCTTGCGGGGCGCGCGCATTCAAGGAGGCGGCCTCGCCCTCGATGCGAACGTCGCCCTTCGCCGAGAGCGGCGACCCCGGGTCGAGGCGGAGCGCGCTCGCGCGCGCCTCCACTCGCGCCCGGGGCAGGTCGAGCTCCTCCGGCCCCTCCAGGCGCAGCAGGTCGACGACGGCAGCCGCGGAGCCGGACCACGCCCGATCGTCTCCCTGCGACGCGTCTAGCCCCAGGTCGACGGCGCGTGCCGCCACGCGCCGGCGCCCCGATGACAGGCCGAGACCCCGCAGGGCCAAGGAAGCGTGCCCCCCGCTGTTCCCGACGCGCATCACCCCGTCGGCGCTCGCGAGCGAGACGGTCGTCCCGTTCGCAAGGCGCAACCTGGCCCGGGCGAGCCGGGCTTCGGCGGCCGCGGTTCCGCCGGGGGAGAAGCGCGGGGGCAGGGCGACCTCGACGCCTTCGGCGCGCCAGGTCAGCTCGCCGCGCTCCACCTCGAGGGGCAAGACACCGGCGGGAGCCATCCCGAGAAGTCGGCTCAGGTCCGCGGCTCCGCGGGCGCGGCCAACGACGACCGCGGCGTCCGGGGCGTCGGGAAGGGTGAGCCTAGCCTCCAGGGTCGCGGTCCCGTCGGCGGCGCGCGCCCGCTCCACGGAGATCTCCGTCTCCCCACGGTCGGCGTCGAAGACGGCAGCGGCCTCGACGTGGACGACCTCGCGCACCGGAAGGGGCGGCGTCAGTTCCTGGGATCGGACGCGCAGGTCCAGGCCGGCCGAGGCCCCCGCGGGCCGCAGCTCTCCCGTGACCCACAGTTCCAACGTGGCGGTTCCACGCCTCTCGTCGCGAACCATCTCGAGTTCGAGCGGAAGAGGCGCGCTCGGGGACCCGGCGGAGGCATCGAGGAGCCATGCGCCCGCTTCCCTGCGCGCCTCGAGCCGCGCCCCGAGCCCGCGCACCGTGAAGCGGTCCGGCCGCATCCGCGCGCGCGCGCGCACCCAGGTCACCTTCATGCCCGAGATCTCGATCCGCTCGCAAGGCGGCGCGGCACCGAGGGCTTCCCTCGCCCAGCGCGATCTCGGAAGGCCGGGGCGCGACGGCTGCGGGCGCTCGGGACCGGCGGCCGGCCCGAGGGAGTCGAGGGAGGTGCGGCCGCTCTCGTCCGACGCGACAGTGACCTCGACGCCGTCGAGACGGACGCGCTCGAGCTTGGCGCCGCCGCCGAAGAGCGAGGAAGGGGACCAGACGACCTCGATTCGGGCGACCCGGGCGAGCTCGGGAGCGACCTTGCGGAACTCGGTCGGGCTGCTCACCACCAGGTCGTCGATTCGCGCCCCGGAGAGCAGCTGGATGCGAGCGGCAGAGTAGTCGATGTCGAGGTTCGCTTGCGCCCGTACGAGTCGCTGGATCCGGCTTTTCAGCCAGGGCCGGTCGAGGCTCGCCAGGACCACGTTCGCCGCGACGGCGGCCACGACCGCGACGGCGCCCAGACCCAGGGCAGCGCGCAGCGCCCACCGCCGCAAGCGCACGGCGGCGGTGGACGCGTCGGGCGATGGGGGGGTATCGGCGGCGCTCATCCGTACGCTCCCCGGGGCGCTAATGGCCCCGGGGAGCTCCCAGCGTCGCCTACCCAGGGCTGGCGCTCAAGCTCGCTGAGCGACCGGTGTCGACCCCGAAGGGTGCGGGGGGGGGCTCGGAGGCCGCAGGGGCGCCGCGGCCGGTAACGGCGTTAGGGTAGCCTTCGCCGGCACCGGCCATCGATGCCCGAGCGGGGGTCCCCATGGAGCTCCACTATCGCATTCTCAACGTCTTCACTGTGGCCGGGGACCGGCTCTCCGGCAACCCGCTCTGCGTCTTCGAGGACGGACGCAGCCTCGAAGCCGAGCGCATGCAGGCCCTGGCGCGGCAGTTCAACCTTTCCGAGACAACCTTCGTCCTGCCGCCCGAGCGGGCCGACTCCACCGCGCGAGTTCGCATCTTCACGCCGAACTTCGAAATGCCGTTCGCCGGTCACCCGACCTTGGGGACGGCCCACGTCGTGCGGGCGCTCACCGGCGCTCGCGACCTCGTGGTGCTGGAGATGAAGGCCGGGCTGGTGCAGGTGCGCGCCGAGGGGGACCGCTGGACGCTGCGTGCTGCCAAGGTCCCGGTGACGCGCGAGCCCATGGCGAGCGCCGACGCCCTCGCCGCCATGGTGGGTCTGGCGCCCGGCTGCGTCAGTCGTCCACTATGGGTGGACACCGGGGCCGAGCAGCTCTTGCTCCGGGTGCGGAGCTCCGCCGACGTGCGCGCGGCACGACCCGAGCCCGCTCCCTTCCTCCGAGACGCACGCGGTTCCGCCGGAGGCGAGGCCATGGCCTACGTCTTCGCCGAGGTCTCCCCGGACGACGTGGAAGCCCGGTTCTTCTTCATGGCGGGTGGGAGCGTGGCGGAGGATCCTGCGACCGGGTCGGCCTGTGCCAACCTGGGTGGATGGCTCCTCGCCACCGGCACCCCCGTCCCTGCGCGGCGCCGGGTGACGCAGGGGGCGCAGGTCGGTCGCCCCTCGCTTCTCACGCTCGAGGTGGACGGGGAACGCCGGATCTACGTGACGGGGGAGGTCGTGGAACTCGGGCGCGGGTCGATTCGCTTTTGATCCCGGCCCCGGCGGCGCCCGCAGCCCCCTCAGGGAGCGCAACCATCGACTCGAACAGGGGTTTCAACCGAGATGAGACACCTGCCCCCCGCCCTGTTCCTCTGCGCCAGCGCCTGCGTCGTCGCCGCGCGCCCCTATCCGCCTCCTCCGAGGGTCCTCCCGGCTCCAGAGGCGGTCGCGATCGCCGCTCACTATGCGCGCGCACACGGGCTTCTCATCGACTACACCCAGAGCGCCCACCTCGACCGGTACACCCGCTGGCACGTGAACATCGGCGGCGCCGGCGGACGGGACCGGGCAGCCGTGACCCTGGACGGATTCTCGGGTCGCGTGCTGGCGGCGCGGCTCTGGGGGCCACAGGGCGAGGTTGCATCGCCCGTCCCGCCTTCCCCCGCGGGCGCCCCCGCTCCGCGCGAGGCGGAGCCCCAAGCTGCCATGCCGCCCTCGGCCGCTCCCGAGGCGCCACCTCCCCCCCCTCCCTTGGCCCCGCCACCTCCGCCGACGGGCTAGGGACTTGCGATCCCCGATGGACCGCGGAGAGTCGATCGAACCACCGAGGAGCCGCGGCTCGAACCGGCCGGTCCGGCGTCCACCGAGGCCTGGCGGAAACGGGCCTACTTCTGGGCTGCGCCTTGGCCGGTGAAGCCGCGCTCGAAGCTCGCGAACAACTCCCTCGAGCACTGGTCGGCTCGATCGTCGATGATGCGCACGTAAAGGGCTCTTCCATTCGCGTCCAGGCTGCTCGGCGACTGGTCCCAGGTCTTCGGGAACCCTCCGTCGCAGGTGTCGCGCCACAGCACCCTGCCGCTCCCCGGATCGACCAGAGCCGCCTGGACGTTGAACCACGGAGAGTAGGTGAAGAAGCAGCCGACGAGGAGCCATTCAGAGGTCCGAAAGACGAGCACCGGAGTGGAGCCGAACCTCTCCGAGAGGGTCTGGGGGCTGCCCTTCACGACCTCCACCGCCTCACCCTGGAAGGGAAGGCGAGGGCCCGTCCTTCCAGCGAGCGCGAGGAAGTCCCGCGCCGTGGCGCGGGCGGGGTCGTCAGGAGGAACCTGCAACGACTTCGTCCAGTCATCCTGGATGTCCTGCCAGATGTCGCCGGCCGCCCGGAAGCGTGCGGCGTCCTCGAGCGAGGCGAGCACCACGTAGCCGGTGACTCCCCTCTGGAGGGCCAGTCCAGTGGACTCGTCGGGTGTCCAGTTCATCGACCCGCCCCCGTGTTCCCAGGTCTCCCGGCCGATGTCGCCAGGGCAGTACACCCAAGGTGCCGGGGACTTCTTGTAGGCGACGGCGATCTCGGGAACCGACGCGAGTTGGGTCGCGTCCCGTCCGGAGAGGGGGATGGCCGGAGCGCAGGCACAACCGAGCGCTGCGGCGCTCACCAGCAGGGCGGATCGCGTGGTCATGTGGCACCTCGCCCTTTCTCCACACGCATAAGCCCGCCCGAGCGCCAACCCAGGCCCCAGGTGGGACCCGGGCCGGACAGGGCCGGGCTTTCGCGCGCACCCGACCCCAAGCCGGGAAAGGGTTCCCGCAAGGGCGGCACCGATGCCGCGATCGCCCCGGCGGGGGCACGGCTGCACCGTCGAGCCCCTTGCATGCGCGAGATCCGAGCAGCCGAGCGCGCCCGACTCGTGGATCGGCTCCGCGACCTCGACCCCGAGCTCGTGACCCGGCGCGCACCCAAGCGGAGCTACCCCTCCGCTCCCCGCGGCAGCGGCTCGCGGCGGGGATCAACCCTGAACGTCCGCGCCCTTCAAGCGTGGGAGGGGTGGCCCGCCTCTACGGCGCCGACTCGAGGAAGCGCCTCAGCGCGCTCCTCACCGAGCGCTCCACCCGCACCGGCACCGCTTCGTCCCCGGCCTGGCGGCAGAGGCTGAGGCTTGCGCGGAGCGCCTCGCAGCGGGAGGTGCAGCGAGGACAGTGCCGGAGGTGCTCTTCGAGCTCCTTGCAGACGTCGGAGCTGATCTCCCCCTCGAGGCGCTTCGAGAACAGCGCGAGGACGTCGGGACAGGGAGGGCCCGCCCCCGAGCTCGCCGGCTCCGGGATGCCGAGCAGCGGCGACAGGCGCTCCCGGACCGCCAGGCGCGCTCGGTGAAGCCGGCTCTTGACGGCTTCCACCGTCAGCCCCAGTACCTCGGCCACCTCGCCGGCACTCAGCCCCTCCACGTCGCGGAGCACGAGCACCTCGCGGTACATCGGTTCCAGTCCTTGAATGGCCGATCCGAGCGCGGACTGCAGCTGCAGGCCCGAGACGACATCCTCCGGCCCCCGGGCCACGTCGGGCGCCTCCAGGGCCTCTCGAGCGGAGTCGTCGAGCGACTCGAGGTGCTGCGGCGCGAACTTGCTCGTCCGGTGCTTCTTGATGCAGAAGCTGCGTGCGATGGCGTAGAGCCAAGTCGCCACCGACGACGCCCCCCGGAAGCCTTGAACGTTCCGGGCTGCCGCCAGCAGGGTTTCCTGCAAGACGTCCTTCGCGTCCTCTTCCGCACCGCACATCTTCATGCCGAAACGGTAGACGCGCGCCTGGTGCCGCTCGAGGAGTTCGTTCACCGCCGCCCGATCCCCTTGCTGTGCGGCGTGGAGCAGTTCCTCGTCGGTCCTCGCCATATCTCCTCCCTTAGCCGACGCTCGCGGCGGGCTCAAGCGCCAAGGGGCGGCGCCCCGGCGCAGCGAAGGCGAGGGAGCCGTCACGAGCCGGGGGCGGGCACGTGCGTCTCGCCGCGGCGGCACTTGTATCCCGGAAGGGAACGCACCCGGTGGCGCGCGGGCCGGAAGGGTCCCGCCTTGCGTCGGGCCGCGTTCCTCAGCGCGACTGCAAGAGCACCTGTGGCGCAGTCGTCCCGGGGCCCATCACCACCGTCTCTTCGCGTTGCCGGAGGCGGAGAGCTTCTCGAGCGCCTGCACCTTCTCGAAGTCGAGGATGCTGGGAGTGACGCTGCCCGACACGATCTGGTTCTAGTCCGCGATGCCCTTGGACTCGATGGCCCGCTGCTCCGCCTCCTTTGGGGGCTCAAGGGACAGTCCCAGCCGGGTACTGCTTCGAACGGAAGGGGGTGAGTGCAGGGCTCCGACGAGTCGACCGCCGAGCGCCCCGGCGCGCTCGCCTCCACGGTCCGTGCGCCGGACGGTCGCTGGACGCCTTGGGTCTCGAAGGGAGGTGCGCTCCACCTCTGGCCTTGCTTCAATGGCGGATGCAGCCCTCGATCCTGCAGCGAAAGGACCTCACCATGACTCGCTCTTCGATCCCGCTCCTCAGGTCCTGGACGGCCCTGGGGCTGCTCCTCTGGGCGGGCGGCGCCCGCCCGGATTCCGGTTCGATGGCGGCCAGCCCGGAGCCCAGCCCCGAGGTCATCCACGAGCTCGATCGAGCCATGGCCCGGCTCGCCGCCAAGGTCTCGCCGGCGGTGGTGCAGGTCCAGGCGACGGGGTACCACCCGCCCGCGGCCGCGAGCCCGTGCGAGCCCCTCATCGTGGCGCGCCAGCGCAGCATCGGCTCCGGAGTGATCGTGGACCCCGGCGGATACATCGTCACCAATCACCACGTGGTCCACGGGGCTCAGCGGGTCCAGGTGCTCCTCCCCGGCTCCACCGACGCTCCCGGCGACGACGACTCGGCGCGCCGCCTGTTCGAAGCCACCGTCGTCGGCAGCGAGCCCGACCTCGACTTGGCCGTGCTCAAGATCGACGCCCGCGGGCTCCCCGCACTGGCACTCGACTCCGCGCGCGCGGTTCACAAGGGCGAGCTGGTGTTCGCCATCGGGAGCCCAGAAGGGCTCGCCAGCAGCATCACCATGGGAATCGTGAGCTCGGCGGCCCGGTCGGTGGAGGGCCCCGGAAAGGCCATGAACTTCATTCAAACCGATGCGCCCATCAACCCGGGGAACAGCGGCGGCCCTCTCGTGAACGCGAGCGGCGTTCTCGTCGGCATCAACGCCTTCATCGTGAGCCTGTCGGGCGGCAGCCAGGGCCTCGGGTTCGCCATCCCCTCTCCCATGGTTCGCCTCGCCTTCGATGGGATTCGCAAGCACGGCCGCCTGCAGGTCGTCGAGGTGGGCGCGGTGAGCCAGAGCATCACGCCGATCCTGGCAGCCGCCCTCGGCCTACCGCGCAACTATGGCGTCATCGTGAGCGACGTCGCTCTCGGGGGCGCTGCTCGGGCAGCCGGCGTCGAGCCCGGCGACGTCATCGTCTCCCTCGACGGAAAACCCATCGACAACATGGCCGACCTCACCAGCGCTCACTACCTCCACCCACTCGGCGAGCCGGTGCTACTCGTTCTGCTGCGCGGCGATCGCCGACTCTCGCTCAAGATCGCCGCGCCGGAAATGTCCCCCCCGGCCGAGCAGCTCCTCGACCTGGCCAGCCCGGAGGCGGGCATGGTGCGAAGGCTCGGGATCCTCGGGGTGGACGTCACTGCCAAGCTGCACGGGGTCATCCCTCCCTTGCGGGTGGGAAGTGGGGTGGTGGTGGCGGCGCGAACGCTCGACGCGACCCGGTTGGACACCGGCCTGCTGCCCGGCGACGTCATACACGCCGTAAACCGCACCGGAGTCGACTCCCTCGCCGGCCTGCGGCAGGCGATCGGCGCAGTCAAGGCCGGAGACCCGGTGGCGATCCAGATCGAACGCCAGGGCAAGTTCATGTACCTCTCGTTCGAGATGGAATGAAGCGACGGGGGGCAGCGGCCGCGGGTCCCGCCGCCGTGGACCGGCACGAGATCCTCGGCCGCGGCGGCGGCCGTTCCGGGTGCGGGCGCCGCGGACCGCCGGATAGCCTCTGATGCCTCCGCCCTCCCCTTCGCGGTACGCTACCATCCGTCCATGCTCGCCGACCTCGATGCGACCGCCGCTCGCGCCGCCTCCCCCGACCGGACCGTGCGGCCGGCCTGGTTCGCCACCTACGCACTCGCAGTCGCCTTGTGGGTGGGTGGAACTGCGGTCTTCACTTTCCTCGTCACCCCCATCCTCTTCCGCTCCTTTCCCCGCGACCTGGCGGGCGCGATCGTGGGCGTTCTGCTGCCCGCTTACTTCCCCAGCGTCCTCGCGATATCGGCGATCTCGCTCGTCGCCTTTCTGGCCGCAACGAGGGACCGCTCGGGCGCGTCTCGGCGGCTCTCGCTCGCGCTGCTCTGCGCTGCTCTCGCAGTGAGCGGTTGCGTCTACTTCAAGGTCTACCCCGACGCCGTCGCGGTGAAGCGGCAAGTCGCGTCCTTCGAGCGGGAATCGCCGGACTCCCCGGCCCGAAAGGAGTTCGCCCGTCTCCACGGGGTGAGCATGGCTCTGAACCTCTTCGTGGTGGCGGATGCCGTGGCCCTCGTCCTCCTCTTGCCAGCGGTGGGGCGAGCCGGCCTTGAGAGGCGTTAGCCCAGGGCCCGGCCGCTTCCAGGGGTGAACCTCCCGCGCACGCGCGCCTGCAACTCGACCCGCAGGGCCAGCATGAGTGGAGGCAGCGGCCCTCGGGGCCGCCGGGTGATTAGGGAGCGAGAGCCAAGAGGAAAACGGCTCCGGAGGAGGCGAGCGAGCTGCTCAGCGCGCCCCGGTAGCGCCCGGGCGGTCCGGCGAGGGCCCATGCGTCCGCGCCGCCCAAGGAGTCGCTCCCGTTCGTCTGCTCGTCGAGGAGAGTGAAGTCCGCCGATGGCGCGTATCGGTCCGGGCTCCCGTAGGAAGCGGCCAGCGCACACAGGAGCAGCACCTCCCCGGCGCGCGTCGTGGCCACGCTGCCCGCGCTGAGCGGCGCGGCCCGGGCGTCCGCTTGGGCGAAGGAGTCGAGGACGGGCGACCCCGTCACCTCGATGGCGAAGAGCACGGCCTCCCAGTTGGAGAGCGCCGGCGTCTTGTCGAGGCTGAAGGTGTGACCCTCGCCCCCTCGGCAGTGGCTGCAAATGAAGGCCCGCAACTCGCCCTGGTCGCTGGCGTAGCGCTGAGGCACGCCGATCTGGCCGTAGCGATTGCCCATGTTGTCGTGAACCGCGGCGAATGCCGTCTCCCCCACGATCCCCGCGCCCACGAAGAGGATGAAGGTGCTGCCCGAGACCTGCGTCCGGACGGGAGCGGTCGTCATGGGATTCGTACCGCGACCCGCGACGTCGGCCTTGAACGTGTGGGCGCCGAGAGCAGCCCGGTGGACGCATCGGCCACCGGCGCAGCTCATTCCCGCGTCGCAGCGCATCCCGCACCCGCCACAGCTCTCGACGTTCGTAGCGGGGTCGATGCACGCGCCGCCGCACGCGAGTCGCCCGCTCGCGCACGGGGCCGCCCGCCCGGCCTCGCCGGGCGGCTTGCCCGCGGGGGATTGCGCGCCCGCCGTGCAAGCGAGCACGGTCGAGAGGGCGAGCCGGAGAACGCCCCCCAGCCTTCCGAGGGGGCGAAGTCCGCGGCTGGACGCGAGCGAGTGTCCGTCGGTCGATTTCACCGAGGGCAACCGTGGCGGGTCATCGATGGAGGTCGCGATCGCCTTGACCCCTCCCGATCCACGCATTTCTCATGTCGGCCGGGAACCTAGCCGTGGTCGCTGTCCCTCTTGGGGTATGGCTCGCCAGCGGCGGCCAGCGCGCGCTCCTTGGCGCGTGAGGCGGCCTCTGCAATCCTGCCGGGATGGCAATGGCCAGCTGGACGATTCGGCCTCGGAGGAAAGTCATGATCCGATCCTTCTCGCTCCTCTTGCTCCTCGCAACCCCCGTCGCAGCCGAGGGCCCGACACACGCCTCCGGAGACGCCGCCCTGCTCACGATCTTCCTCAGACATGACCAGTCGAGGCCGCTCGCTGAGCTCAACGCTCAGCTCGAGAAGAACGGCTGGTATGCCAAGTTCCCACCCGCCGGGGTCGAGGTGGTGAGCTGGTACGTGATGATGGGGATCGGCCAGGTGGTCACCCTGCGGGTACCCCCGGATCGGCTTCGCGACGTCAACCTCGCGGTGGAGAACGCAGGGTGGGGAGCCTACCGGACGGACTTCTACCCGACCTACGACTACAAGCCCGTCTGGGACGAGATGCAGCGAAAGCGCAAGTGAGTTGGAACGACCGCTTCCGGCGCCACCGGTGGCCTCGCCCGGGGCGATCCTCAATAGCGAAACTCTATGGGCACCTTCACGTCCGGGTGGAGACTCCGCATCACCGGGCAGGTGCGCGCCACGTCCTCCAGCCGCGCCTGATCCTGCGAGCGGATCTCGCGCGGCATCTCGATGACGAGCACGAGCTCCCCGATGCGCCGCGGCGGCGGAGTCATGCGCTTCTCGACGCGGGCGCGCGCGTTCCCGAACGGAAGCCCTTCCCGCTCGGCCACGAGCGCCATGGTGGTGAGAGCGCACGACGCCAGCGCGGCACCCAGGAGGTCGGTGGGCGAGAAGCTCGAGCCGTCGCCGCCGTTGTCCTTGGGCGGCACGGTCGTGAGGACCGTGCCGGAAGGGCCGTGCGCGAGCTTGCAGGAAAGGCGCGTGAGTTCCGCCGTCATCGGGACACCGGACATGTGGCCTCCTCTTTCGTCCCTCGGGGTATAGCGTATCCGCAAGCTTCCCGTCGAAGCGGCGCCGGCTCTCTCGCCGTCCCGCCGACTCCGAGCCGGAGGACCCCGCTCCTGCGTAGCCGCGCCAGCGGGGAGCGGTCGCTACTATGCCACGTCCCCGCTGACCGGAGAGGGCCCGCGCCGGCGAGCGTCGAGCACGTCCCGCACCATTCGCCCCAGGTCCTGGGGGGCGAAGGGTTTCGCCAGGAACGCCACGTCCCGTTGCTCGATCCCATGCCGGATGATGGCGTCGTCGGTGTAGCCCGAGACGAAGAGCACCTTCATGTCCGGCCGCCGCACCCGTAGCCGGGTGGCGAGGTCGCGGCCGCTTCCGCGGCGCAGCACCACATCCGTGACGAGGAGGTGAATCGCGCCAGGATTGCGCGTCGCCACCGCCAGCGCCTCCTCGACCGCGTCCGCCTCGAGCACTTGGTAGCCCAGCCCCCGGAGGACGCGAACAGCCGAGGACCGCACCTTCGGATCGTCCTCCACCACGAGAAGCACCTCCGAGCCCCCTTCCACCGCCCGGACCTGCTCCTCGACCGCCGGCTCGGCGGCCCCGCTGGCGGACGGGAGATAGACGCGGAAGGTGGTCCCGGCACCGACCTCCGAGGACACGAAGATCGTCCCTCCCGCCTGCTCCACGATCGAGCGGCAGGTCGCGAGGCCCAGGCCGGTACCGCGTCCCTGGCCCTTGGTGGTGAAGAACGGCTCGAAGACGCGATCCCGGACCTCGGGCCCCATCCCGACTCCGTTGTCCGTGACCTCGAGCAGGATCCATTCCCCCGTCGCCGTCGGGGACGGCAACCGCGCCCCCGCGGCCGGATCGTCCCGGCCGTCCTTCACCCGGATAGAGAGCACGCCTCCCTGCGGCATGGCGTCCTGTGCGTTCACCGTCAGGTTGACGAGGACCTGCTCCAGCTGACCCGGGTCGATGAGGACGAGGTGCGCGAGATGCGGCGCCTCGATCACGAGCTCGACGTCCTCGCCGAGCAGGCGCCTCATCATCTTCTCCAGGCGGCGGACCAGTTCGGCGACGTTCACTCGCTGGGGCTCCACGACCTGCCTGCGCGCGAAGGCCAGCAGCTGTCGGGTGAGGGAGGCGGCCCGTTCGGCGTCGTCGAGGACCTGATCGAGATCGGCGCGGGCTGGTTCTTGAGGCAGGAGGCCCTGGCGCGCCAGGTGCGCGGAGCAGACGATGGAGGTGAGGATGTTGTTGAAGTCGTGCGCGACGCCGCCCGCCAGGCGCCCGATCGCCTCCATCTTTTGCGACTCCACCAGCAGTGCGCTGGTCCGGAGGTGCGCGGCGGCCTCGTCGCGAAGCGCCAGGTTCGCCCGCCCCAGATCGCGCTCCCTCACCAGCGCGGCGTCGAGTGCCTGGCGAACGGTGAGACCGAAGCGGTCGAGCAGGACGGCGATGATGCCCATCACTGCAATGGTCGCTCCCGGCAGGGTGATGGCCGGGACCGAGGCGGGAAGTGGCCCGCTCGACCACAGGTAGCCTGCGTCCCGCAAGGCAGCGACGACGACGGCGGCCGCCGCCGCGAGGAACCCGAGCCACAGCCAGCGGCGCCCGAGCAGGAGCGCCATGGCGGTGAGCGAGATGGCGAGTTGGAGCAGCTCGTATCGATTGAACTCCAGCCCCAGCAGGGCGAGCCAGAACAGGTAGTTGGCAGAGATCCCGACCACGAGCAACCGCCAGGCGATTCGGGTGCGTCCGAGGCGCAGCAGGAGGACGCTCGTCGCCACGATGACGAGGTTGACGGAGTCGCGGACGAGAAGTGGCGTCGGCGCACCGACCTGCACCCCGCGAAACAGCCCCACCCCCAGGGCCAGCGCCGCCACCAGGCACGCGGTCTGGATGGCGAGGGAGTGGGTGCGCTCGAGCGGATCCGACCCCGGCATCCGATTCAGCCAGGAGGTAATGCGCGTCCGCACGCCGGGGCGACCTCCAGGGGGATCGTCGCAGGGGGGCATGGAGCGGGCTCCATGAAAGCACCCCTCGATCCGCGCGTCGAGTTCGTTCGACCGCTCGTTCACACCGGGGGTGAGCCATTCCGCGCGCCGCCCCGCGGCCTACGGTTCGGCACGCGGTGAGTGGCGGCGGGCAGGGCCTCCGGCGCCGCCGGCGCCTTCGCATTAGGTAGTCCCCGTCAGGCCAGCCGCGAGGGAAATGCATGCACGCACACGAGCACGAGCACCTTCACACCCACGAGCACACCCATCCCGACGGGACGGTTCACAGCCACCCGCACACCCATCGCCACGTCCACGAGCACCAGCACGCGACGGGGAAGGAGCAGGAGCACGGGCACTCGCACGAGCCCGGCCAGACGCACGACAAGAGCCCGGACCACGGGCACGGCCACTGAGAACGCCTCGGCCTGCCCGGGCGCGCGGTGGAGCCCTTGCGGAGAAGCCTTTCCGCCTGCAGGGGTCGCGGCCGAGGCGGAGCCCCTCCAGAACGCCCCCCAAACGGGCAAGTAGCGCCTGAACTCGGAAATCATTAGCATTTCCATCGTGATCTTCGCCGGACGACGGGCGAGCGACAGGGAGCGGGCTGCCCGGCGTGGTGCGGCCCTTCACCAAGCCGAGAAGCACTTCGGCCAGGTGAGCAGCACCGGACTCGCGAAGCTCTGCGACCGGTGCAACCGAATTGGCTGGGTCTACCAGCACGCCGGTGGGGAGTTCGTCGTGGTCTGGGACGGGCCCGGGCACCGGCCGGACCGCCCCGACATGAGTCGCGTCGCGGAGCGAGAGCTCTTCAGCCCGGACTCCGGCTGCCACTACTGCCATCCCCTCGTCGCGACGCAGGGCAGCTTGAGCGGGGCCCGTGAACCGGAAGAGGACGGCGACCGGAACGCGCTGTAGCGCGGCCGGTTCTCCCTCTGACTCCGCGTGCGACCCCGGGTTCTTGTCGCCCCGGCGAGCCGACTTGGGTAGGCTCTCATCGTCGGTCCTCGCGGACTGCCACGAGCCTCGATCCGGGGGGGAGACCATGAGAGCGCCCATCCCGCTGCGCGCCGGCGGTCTGCTCGCACTGTTCCTCGTCGCCTCCGCCGTTCCCCGCGCCCTCGACGTCTGGCGGCCCGTGGACGGCACCACCTGGAACACCTGGCGCGAGGTCGACGTCGCGGCCATCGCCCGGAACTTCTATCGCGAGGGTGCGAACCTCCTCTACCCGCGCATCGACTGGCGCGGGGACGGGCCGGGGTTCGTGGAGTCGGAGCTCCCGCTCTACCCGTGGACGATCGCCGGGATGTACCACCTCTTCGGGTATCACGAAGAGCTCGGGCGTCTCCTCTCCTTCGGTCTGGCGATGGCCAGCAGCCTCTTCTTCTTCCTCCTCGCGCGCAGGCTTCTCCCGCCCGCGGGCCTGTGGGGGGCGCTCGCCTTCTGGGCTCTGAACCCGCTCGCGGTCCGGATGGCGACCTCGGTGCAACCGGAACCGCTCATGGCGATGGCGGTGCTGGCGGCGGTCTACTTCTTCACCCTGTGGCTCGACGAGCCCTCTCTCGCGAACTACTCCCTCGCTCTCTTCTTCACGATCCTGGCGGTCCTAGCCAAGCTGCCCGCCCTCTACGTCGGGGTCCTCTTCGGCGCGCTCCTACTCGATCGGGTCGGCCTGCGCACCTTTGGCCGCCTCGACGTGTGGGCCTTCGCCGGTGCGACCCTGGTCGCCACTCTCCTCTGGTACGTGCACGCCCGGCACCTCTACCTCACCTACGGCAACTCGCTCGGCGCCTCGAACGAGGCCTACCGGTTCATCTCCTGGTCGGGGTTCTTGGGCAACGCCGCCTGGACCATTCCCGGGAACCTGCGGAACGAGATCGCGGGCGTCTGGACCGCGCCCGGAGCCCTCTTGGGCGCCCTCGGCCTCCTCGCCTCCCGCGGCCGCACCCGGCGTTTGGTGCTGCTCTGGCTCGCGGCCCTCGGCCTCTTCTACCTCGTGGCGGGGCGGACCACTGGCCAGGGGTGGGCGCTCTACTACCACATCGCGAGCGTTCCGGCCGCGGCTTTGGCCGTGGGACTCGGGGTCGATGCCGTCTCCCGGGCCGCCGGTCGATGGGAGCCGACCCTTCCCGGGGCGCGACTCGGGTCGCTCGTGTGGGCGGCCGCCGTCATCTCTGGCTTCCTCGTCGCCGGTCTGGCAAGGAGATGGGCCCTTCCCGCGCTGGCGGCGAGCACGGCGGTCGTTCTCGGCGGGCTCGTCTACCGAGCGCTGGCCCCAGCTCCGGCCGCGGGAGAGGGCGAGGCGCAGAAGCGGAGCCTGGGCCTGGGCGCGCTCGCCCTGCTCGGGTGCCTGCTCGTGGGCAGCACCTTGACGTGGGAGGCGTTCCGCACCGCGAGGGGAGCCGGTCCCCGTTATTTCGCGGAGGTGTACGACTGCGCCCGACGCTTCGCCGGGAAGGTGGAGCCCGGGGCCCTCGTTGTGGCGAGCGGGGGCACCCCGACCACCACGGGGGCGCAAGCTCTCGACGCCCCCTACTTCTTCTTCTGGCTCGACCGGAAGGGCTTCAGCCTCACCCGTCATTCCCTCGACGACCTGGAGGGCTTCCGTGCCCGCGGCGGCCGGTTCTTGATCGTCGAGCGCGAGTTCCTCGATCGGTCTCCGGGGTTCGAGGATTCGCTGCGCCGGCGCTACCGGCACCTCGACGAGTGCGGCGGCAGCGGCCTGTTCCTCCTCGCCTCGCCCTGAGCACACGCCCGGCGGCGGGGGGACCTCCGAGCACGGTCGTCTCGCCCCTGGCAGGGATATCGAATGGCCGACCCGATCGGGATATTCGTGCCGGGGATCCGCTTCCTAAGTCTCTGGACTGAGGACTCGAGATCCCCAGCGACCGAGAGGAGCGATTCGTGCCGACCAGCCCATCGGGAATGAAGATCGCGGTCCAGAGGAACGGCCCCTACCTCGTGAGCGGCGGCGTCCCCCTGGCCAGGCAGACCATCGGCGTGAACGAGCAGGGCGAGTCGAGCGAATGGGTCGAGAGCGAGGCGCGCGCGGGCGAGAGGCAGTACGCGCTCTGTCGCTGCGGCCACTCCAAGAACAAGCCGTTCTGCGACGGAACGCACAAGAAGGTGGGCTTCGACGGGACCGAGACCGCGAGCCGCGAGCCCTATCTCGATCAGGCCGACGAGCTCGACGGGCCCACCCTCGCCCTCACCGACGCCGAGAGCCTCTGCGCCTTCGCCCGGTTCTGCGACGCCCAGGGGAAGGTGTGGAGCCGGGTGCAACAGCCCGGGACCGAGTCCGCCGCGATCGTGAGGCGCGAGGCAGGCAACTGCCCGAGCGGCAGGTTGGTGGCGTGGGAGGCTGGGAAGGCCCTCGAGCCCGCCTTCGCCCCCTCGATCGGCGTGGTGGAGGATCCGGCGGAAGGCGCGAGCGGCGGGCTCTGGGTGCGTGGAGGGATACCGGTCGTCGCGGCCGACGGGTTTCCCTACGAGGTGCGAAACCGCGTGGTGCTGTGCCGGTGCGGGGCCTCGAAGAACAAGCCATTCTGCGACGGTTCGCACGCGTCGGTGAAGTTCCGGGACGATCGCTGAAGGGCCGGTCGGCCGGGCGCCCGCGCCTCGCATCCGCGCCTGGGCGGCGCGAATGGCGCGGGGGCTACTCTTGCCCCGGGAGCGACGGGCCCTGGATGCGCGGGTTCCTTGACTCCGGTCCCCGGCGGATTCACGGTGAGATCGAAGGCCGGTTCTGGGGATGGCACGAGGGAGCACAGCCGAGGCGCAAAGCTCGCCGTCGACGCTCAAGCCGTCGGGAACGGCGCGCAAGGTCCTGTCCCTCTTCGGCTGGCAGGTCGCGGTGGAGATGCCCCCGGGGCCGAAGTGCGTGGTGATCGTCTACCCCCACACGTCCAACTGGGACTTCGTCGTCGGCTACCTCGCGAAGCTCTCGGCGGGGCTGCCGCTGCGGTGGGTAGCGAAGCACACCCTCTTTCGCTGGCCTTTCGGCCCCCTGCTGCGGCGGATGGGTGGAATCCCCGTGAACCGCGGGGCCAGCGCCGGGTTCGTGGAGGCCTTGGTGGCGGAATTCGACCGCAGGCAGCGGATGTGGCTCGCCATCACCCCCGAGGGGACCCGTTCCCGCACCGATCACTGGAAGTCGGGCTTCTACCGCCTCGCCCTCGCCGCGCGCGTCCCGGTGGGGCTTGGCTTCATCGACTACGGCAGGCGGCGGGTGGGCATCGAGGCGTATCTCGCCTTGACGGGCAACGAGGAGGAGGACCTCGACCGAATTCGCGCCTTCTATGCGGAGAAGGTGGGCAAGTATCCCCGACAGGCGGGCGACATCCGCTTTCGCGATTGAGGCTGCTACGCGCCCCGCGGGAGCGGGTGGGCGGGTCGTCTTTGGCGCCAGCCGCGCCCCGCGCCCCCTATTCTTCAGCACTTCCGGCCCGTTGGATGCAGAGCACCCAAAGGGGCCCCCCGCCTTCGCCCTTGCCCGAGTCGGGGGCTCGGGGGTGTTGAATGTGAGAGTCCCCTGGGCGTCTAATGAAGGGGGTGAAGGTATGAAGACATCTCGATTGCCTCTCGTAGTTGCTCTTTCGCTTGCTCCCGTCCTCGCCTTGCCGGCCGAGGAGGGCGTGGACGACTCGGCGCAGTGGGCGCAGGCGATCGACGCCAAACCGCAGCCCGTCCAGCCGTCGACTGCCGCTCCCACCACGCCGCCTCCGTCGCCTCCGGCAGAGGTCCCGGCGCCTCCGGCAGATCAGTCGGCTCAGGCGCCGCAGGAGCAGGGGGTTCCGGCCGGGCAGTGGGTCTACACCTCGCAGTACGGCTGGCTGTGGATGCCCTACGGCTCCAACTACACGTACGTGCCTCAGAGCGGCGCCACCCCGGACATGTACGTCTACTACCCGACGGTCGGTTGGGCGTGGGTCGTGGCCCCGTGGATCTGGGGCTGGGGGCCCATGCCCTACTACGGAATCTACGGCTGCGGCCGTTACGGCTGGTACGGCTACGGGTACGGGCACTGGTACGGATACGCGGGTTGGCATGGCTACCCAGGCTGGTACAGCCACGCGTACTGGCAGGGCGGCTCCTGGCACGGTCCCGGGGGTCACCCCTACCCCGCTCCTCCGCGCGCCGGCTACGCTCCCGCCGCCCGCGGCGCCTACGCTGCCCCGGTGCGCACGGGCTACTCCGCGCCCGCGCGGAGCGGTTACGCCGGCGCCGGAAGAGTCGGGTACGCGGCCCCGAGGAGCGGCGGCAGCTGGGGTGGCCACGCCGGTGGCGGCTACAGCGGTCACGCGGGCGGTGGCGGCTACAGCGGTCACGCAGGCGGTGGAGGCTTCGGTGGCCACGGAGGTGGCGGCGGACATCGC
Source organism: Anaeromyxobacteraceae bacterium (assembly GCA_035499295.1). Classification (GTDB taxonomy): domain Bacteria; phylum Myxococcota; class Myxococcia; order Myxococcales; family Anaeromyxobacteraceae; genus DATJZG01. Next base: position 14,697 of record DATJZG010000131.1, on the reverse strand, counting down.
TAGAGCGAGGCGCCTCGCCGGCTCGTCCGGCCGCGCTACGCGCCCTCCCGGGGGAGGGCGCTTCGTTCTCTCGCCGCGGCCGGAGCTCCCGCCCTCAGGGCGGGCCCCGTCCACTCCGGAAGTCGCGTGAGTCCTCCCGCGCTCCTTCACCCCGAGACGGAATTCCTGACGGAGGAGGCAGCGCTCCCCGCGCGACCCTGCGCCCGGGGCCGGGCCGCGACCGGTGTGAAGTCGGCGGGGCGACCTCCTGAGGTGGGAGGAGGGTCTCCCTCCGCATGAAGGGGGCGGCCCCAGATCGCGCCTCGAAGATCCGGGCCGTGGTCCGGGTGGCGACCGGGAACTTCCTCGAGATGTACGACTTCATGGTGTTCGGGTACTACGCCCCCGCCATCGCCCGCGCCTTCTTCCCGAGCCAGAGCGACTTCGCCTCGCTCATGCTGTCGTTCATGACGTTCGGTGCGGGCTTCCTCATGAGGCCGCTCGGCGCCATCTTGCTCGGCGCTTACATCGATCATCGCGGACGCCGACGCGGCCTCCTGTTGACGCTCGGGCTCATGTCGGTCGGGACGCTCTCCGTGGCCGTGGTGCCCGGGTACGAGACTCTCGGTCTGGTCGCTCCGCTCCTCGTGGTGGCCGGCCGCCTGTTGCAGGGCTTCTCGGCCGGGGCGGAGCTCGGAGGGGTATCGGTGTACCTGGCGGAGATCGCCACGCCCGGGCACAAGGGCTTCTACGTGAGCTGGCAGTCGGCGAGCCAGCAGGTCGCGGTGATCTTCGCTGCATCACTCGGGGTGATCCTGAGCGGGCTCTTGTCGCCCGAGAAGATGACCGCCTGGGGCTGGCGGATACCGCTCTGGGTCGGGTGCAGCATTCTGCCGCTCCTGTTCGCCATCCGCCGCTCCCTGGAGGAGACGGGGGAGTTCCTGGCGCGGCCGCGCCGCCCGCCCCCGTCCGAGATCTTCCGGTCCCTGCTCGGCAACTGGCGCGTCATCGGTCTGGGCGTACTCCTCGTGACAATGACGACGGTGTCCTTCTACACCATCACCGCCTACACCCCCACGTTCGGGAAGGAGGTGCTCCACCTCTCCGGCGTGGCCAGCCTCGTCGTGACGCTGTGTGTGGGCCTCTCGAACCTCTTCTGGCTTCCGGTGATGGGTGGCTTGTCCGACCGGATCGGGCGACGGCCCATCCTCGTCGCCTGCACCCTGGTCGCGCTGGTCACCGTCTACCCGGCGATGGCGTGGCTCGCCGCCCGGCCGTCCTTCGGCCACCTCCTCGCCGTCGAGCTCTGGCTCTCCTGCATCTACGGCAGCTACAACGGCGCCATGGTCGTCTTCCTTACCGAGATGATGCCCGCCGAGGTGCGCACCGCCGGCTTCTCGCTCGCCTACAGCTCTGCGACCGCCCTCTTTGGCGGGTTCACCCCCGCCGTGAGCACCTGGCTCATCCACGTCACCGGCAACCGCGCCATGCCCGGGGCCTGGGTCTCGTTCGCCGCCGCCTGCGGCTTGTTGGCCGCCGTCCGGCTCGGGCGCGGGCAGGCCAGCGAGCGCGAGGCTGAAGCGTAGCGCGAGCCCCGCACTCCTTCGGGGGGACGAGAGACGGCAAGGGCCGCGTTCGATCGCGCGCGGCGAGGCAGGCGACCCGTTCGCGTCTGCGCTCCGGTGAGCGCTCCACCGGGCGCGGCCAACATGCGCAGCGCCGGTGCGCCGCCGACACACCTCTGCCCACGCGCGCCTCTCGATGAGTCCCCCGTTCCTGGTAGTCGCGACCTGGTTCGGGCCAGAAGACAATGGCTTCGCCGGCCCACCGAGCGCCGGGACGCGCCTTCTCGGAACGTCAAACATCGTCAGCGAGGTCGACGTGGAGCTCTGGTCGCTCCCGGTGACATCTGGAGGATCGCAACTATGAACCTGGTGCGCGCCATCCTGCGCCGACCCTGGGCGGACCCGCTCTCGATCCGGGTCGCGCTCTGCGCGGTCCTCGTCGCCGTCGCGGGGCTTCCCGCCGCGGCCGCGGCCGAGACCCCGTCGCCCGCCGAGGCCGCCCCCGCCGCTCCGGAGCGCCTCAAGCTCTTGGGCGTCGAGCTCGACGTGGGCTTCCCGGACGGCGCCGCGCTGTCGGTCGTCTATCGACCCTGGTACTTCCTGCGGCTCAACGCCGGGCCCGCCTACGACCTGGCCGCCTTCGGGGTTCAGGGCGGCGCGACCCTCATACCCTTCCACTTTCCCATTACCCCCACCCTGACCGGCGAGGCCGCCTACTTCGCGGGCGGCAACGTGAACAAGCAGCTGGCGCGCTGGAACGTCAGCGCACCGAGCGCGGTCCAGCCGCTCCTCAACGACGTCGGCTACAGCTATCTGTCCTCCCAGCTCGGCCTGGAGTTCGGCGGGCCGGAGGTGTTCGTCTTCTACATTCGCTTCGGGCTCGCCTGGATCTTCCCGAACGCCAGCGGCACTGCCACCACCACCAGCGGCACCGCCACGGTCACCGTGAACGGGATCCAGGGTCGATTCGCGGCCCCCACTGGCAACGTCGGCTTCGTCGTCTACATCTGGTGAGCGCCATGAAGATCTCCCCTACCTTGACTCTCGGCCTCCTCGGCTTGCTCGCCGCCACCGGGTGCCTGAACGCGGACTTCAAGACGGCGCAGATCTGCGCCACCATGCCGGATCAGATCCCGGGGGTGCCCGCGGGATTGACCGACTCGGTGAGCTTCACGACAAACCTCGACCTGAGCGGCCTACCGAACCTGAACCACTCCGGCCTCTCTGGCACCTTGCTCATGCAGCAGCTCCAGCTCAGCACCTCCGACCTTCCCCAGGGACTCGGCTGGGTGCAGGCGGTGGACGCCACGGTTCTCGGGGGCAACGAGGACCTGGCGCTCACCTGTACCTACACCGCGCCCGCGGACCCGCTGGCCTCGCTAGACTCGATCGTCGTTCCCTGCTCCGGCCCCAACATCTTCCAGTCCATCCAGACGTCCAACCAGCTCTCGCTGAAGATCACCCTGACCTCCACGAGCCTCCCGACGTCCGGCTGGACCGCCGACGTGGGAGCCTGCTTCTCCGCGGAGATCATGGTCGACTACACGAAGCTGTGACGACCGGCGCCGCTGCCGCCGGAACCCGGCCGAATCGACTAGGTCGAAAGAGTGGCGCCGGACGAGGGGGCATCGCCCTGCGATCCCCGGCGCCGCCGGGCGGGAGCGCCCCGACGGCGCCCATTGCTTTCTCGATCGCCGTTCACGGGAGGCCTAGAATCGGAGCGTGTTCATCCCTCTTCCGCGGCCGCGAGGAGGCCGCGCGCGCGCCCCTTCGGCGGCGGTCGCGGCGCTGCTCTTGCTCGCCGCCGGGTGCCGGCCCCGCGAGCCCATCAAGGTGGGGTTCGTGGCGAGCCTCACCGGCCGTCACTACGACCTCGGAATCTCGGCGCGCAACGGGCTCGCGCTCGCGATCGCGCAGATCAACGCCGCCGGCGGGATCGACGGGCGCCCCATCGAACTCCTCGTCCGCGACGACCAGCAGAACGCCGACGCCGCCCGCCGGGCGGTGGCCGACCTCATCGGCGACGGAGTCGTAGCCATCGTCGGCCACGCGACGAGCGCCATGGCCGAAGCGACACGCTCGCTCGCCGACGGGGCCGGCGTGCTCATGCTCTCGCCCACGGTCACCTCCTCGGCCTTTCGAGGCAGCCACCCGCACCTAGTCTTCCTGAGCCCCTTCACCACCGCCACCACGAAGGTGCTCTCCGACTACCTCGCACGGCAGAATCGGATCCGAAGGGTGACGGTCTTCTACGATCTATCGAATCGCGCCTACAGCCAGGCGTGGCACGACGACTTCCGCCAGCAGTTCGAGGAGCAGGGCGGCCGCATCACGATGTCGGTGCCATTCACCTCTGGTACCGTCGCCTCCTACGCCGCGCTCGTCGCCGAGGCGCTGAAGACGCCCACCGACGCGGTGATGGTGGTGGCCAACTCCCTCGACTCCGCCACCATCTGCCAGCAGGTGCGCAAGATCGCGCCGCAGATGCCCATCCTCGGCGCCGAGTGGGGGTTCACCCACGACCTGGTGGCCCACGCCGGCCCAGCGGTCGAGGGCGCCCTCTTCGTCCAGAAGGTCAACGTCGACGACACCTCGCCAGCCTTCCAGGCGTTCGTCCGGGCCTACCGGGACCGCTACAACCAGCCGGTGGATTTCGCCGCCGCCCTCAGCTACGAGGCCGGCTTCATCCTGGCCGAGGCGCTGCGCCGCGACCCCCGCCGGTCCGGCGTCCAGCAGGCCCTCCTCGACATCGGAACCTTCCACGGGCTCCAGGGGGACATCCACATCGACCGCAACGGGGACGTCGCCCGGCGCCAGTTCCTCATGGCGGTGCGCGGGGGGCGCGCGAGCGTCGTCGAATGAGGACCGGCGCCCTTCGCAGCCTCCGGGTCGAGCTCACCGCCACCTTCGTGGCCGTGGCCCTCTTGCCCCCTGTCCTCCTGGGGACCTTCGGATTGCACGTCACCCTCGCCCAGCTCCGGAGCGACGCCGAAGCGCGCAGCCAGCGCATGGCGCTCGCCATCTCCGGCGAGGTGAGCCGCTACCTCGAGTCCCACCTCCTGGCGTTGCGCATCGTCGAGCTAGGGATCGAGAACCGGGGCCGCGCCCTCCCGGGCGAGTTGGAGCACCAGGTCGAGACCCTCCTCAAGGCGGATCCCGCCATCAAGACCCTCCTGGTGCTGGACGCGTCGTCGCGGGTGACGCACATCGCCCCCTTCGACGGCGACGTCATCGGCGTGGACCTGTCCGGACAGCCCTTCATCCGCGACGCGCGCGCTCGCGGCGAACCGACCTGGTCCTCGGTCACCATGTCGATGCAGACCGGTCAACCCGTCGTGGCGCTCACCATCCCGGGGCCGCGCTACTCCGTGGTCGGCTACCTCGACCTCGAGGCCCTGGAGCGCATCGTCGAGCGCACGCGGGTGGGGGAGGTCGGGGAGGCCGCGGTGTTCGACCGAACGGGAACCGTGCTGGCGCACCGTGACCGGCGCATGGTGCGGGAGCAAGCGAACATGTCGGACCTGCCTCTCGTCCACGCCGCACTGCAAGGGCGCGAGGACACCTCCGACTACGTCGCCGACGGGCGCGCCTTCCTCGGCAGCACCGCCAGCGTGCGGCCGAGCAACTGGGTCGTGCTCGCCTCCGAGCCACTCGACACGGCGCTGGCGCAAGCGGAGCACCTGAAGCTGCTGCTCATGGCCGCCTTCGGCGCGGCGGTCCTGGCGGCCATCGCGAGCGGGCTGCTGAGCGCTCGCCGGATCGTCCTGCCCATCGAGTCCCTGGCGGCCCGGGCCCGCCGGATCGAGGAGGGGGACTACTCCCCGGCGCCGCCCGCGCCCCGGAGGGCGTCCTTCCCGGAGCTCGATGCCCTCGGGCGAGGCATCGACACCATGGCGGTGGCGGTCGCGGAGCGCGAGGAGGCGCTCGGGCGCTCCGAGCGCAACTACCGGAGCCTGGTGAGCGCTCCGGTGGTGGGCATCGTCCGGTCCCAGCTCGACGGGACCATCCTCTTCGCCAACCCGGCCTTCGCCCGGCTCGTCGGCGCCCCCACCGCCGAGTCCCTGCTGGGCTCGAATGCCGGCCGCTTCTACCGGGACCTCGCCGACCGGGAAAGGCTCGTGGCGCAGCTCCACCGCTCCGGCCAGGCAGCCAACTTCGAGGTCGACTTCGTCACGCTGCGGAACGAGCCCCTGGTGGTGTTGCTGAACAGCGCGCTCGAGGGCTCCACCCTGACGACGGTCTCGGTGGACATCACCGACTTGAAGAAGGCGGCGCGAGACCGCGAGCGGCTCGAGCAGCAGCTCTTCCACGCCCAGAAGCTCGAGGCGGTCGGCCGGCTCGCGGGCACGGTGGCCCACGACTTCAACAACCTCCTCACCGCCATCCTCTCCCACGCCTCCCTGCTCGGGTCAGCGCTCCCGCCCGGGGAGGCGCGCGAGGACCTGGCCGGCATCGTCGACTCCGCCGAGCGAGCCGCCCAACTGGCCCGCAGCCTGCTCGCATACGGGCGAAAGCAGCCTCTGCAGAAGCGCTGGCTCGACGTCCGGGAGGTGGTGGGCTCCGTCGAACCGCTCCTGCGCCGGCTCACCGGGGAGACCGTCGAGCTCACGGTCGCGCTCCCCGAGACCTCCCTCGGGGTCGTCGCCGACGCGGCTCAGATCGAGCAGGTGCTCTTCAACCTGTGCACGAACGCCCGCGACGCCATGCCCGGCGGCGGTCGGGTCGAGCTGGCGGCTTGCGCCGCCGAGCCGACGGAGCAGCAGGCGCAGGAGGCCGGGCTGCCTCCGGGCGGCCGTTTTGTCCGCATCGACGTGCGGGACAACGGCGAGGGCATCCCGGACGAGGTGCGGGAGCTGATCTTCGAGCCGTTCTTCACCACCAAGGGTCCCGGCAAGGGAACGGGGCTGGGACTCTCCATCGTGAGGGAGATCGTGGAGCAGCACGGGGGCCGCGTGGCGGTGAGGAGCCGGCGCGGCGGCGGCTCGACGTTCTCGGTGTACCTGCCGGCGGTGGAGGGGTCCCCGGCTCCGGCGCTGGCGCAGGTCGCGCCTCTCCCCCTGCGGGGTGGGCGCGAGACGGTGCTGCTCGCCGACGACGAGCCGAACGTGCGCCGGGCGCTTCGCGCCACGTTGCAGCGGGCCGGGTACAGCGTGGTGGAGGCGGTGGACGGCGAGGACGCGCTGCGCAAGTTCGAGGCGCACCGCGACGAGGTAGCGCTCTGCCTGCTCGACGTCATCATGCCCAAGATGAACGGGCGTCAGGTCTGGGAGGCCATCGTCTCGATGAAGCCGGGCACCCGGGTACTGTTCGCGAGCGGCTACACCGCCGACATTCTCGACAGCCACGGGGTCGCCGGCCCTCTTCCGGCGGTCATCCTGAAGCCGGTGGCCCCGCCCGAGCTGCTGCGGCGCGTGCGGGAGACCCTCGACGCGGGCGCATAGCTCGCCCGCGCCAGAGCGGAGGCGGGCTGCCGCCGGCCCGCAACTCAGGCGAGGTTGTGGAAGACCCTCTGGACGTCCTCGTCCTGCTCGAGGGCGTCGACCAGGGCCAGCACCTCTCTCGCCGTCTCCTCCGGGAGCTGCACCGGGTTCTGCGGGACGTATTCGGACTCGGCGGAGATGAGCGGCAGCTTCCGCTCCTCCAGGGCAGCCTGCAGCTGGCCGAAGTTCGCGAAGGAGCAGCGAATGACGAGCTGCTTCTCTCCCTTCTCGCCCTGGCCCTCGCCCATCTCGTCGAGACCGTGGTCGATGAGGTCGAGCTCGAGGGCGTCGAGGTCGAGCCCCTCCGGAGAGAGGCGGAACACGCCCATTCGCTGGAACTGGAAGGCGACGCTACCCGCCGTCCCGAGCTTCCCGCCGTGGTCCTTGAAGTGCATGCGGATGTTGGCCACCGTGCGGACGACGTTGTCGGTGGCGGTCTCGACCACCATCGCCACCCCGTGCGGCCCGTAACCCTCGTAGAGCACCACCTCGTACCCGGTGTGCTCCTGCCCGCTGGCTCGCTTGATCGCCGCCTCGACCTTGTCCTTCGGCATGTTGGCGCCGCGAGCGTTCTGGAGGGCTCGCCGGAGCGCGGGGTTGTTGTCGGGGCTCGGGCCGCCGGCCTTCACCGCAATGGCGATGTCCTTGCTGATGCGGGTGAAGACCTTCGCCATCCGGTTCCATCGGGCGAACATCGTGGCCTTGCGCGTCTCGAAGATGCGTCCCATGGGTCGTTCTCGGAGTTGTGCCGAGCACCTCGTGTGCCGGGAGGCGGGTTATCTCACCGACGGCGTCCCTGCGCCAGCCCCGCGGAAGGCCGGGCCGGGCGAGGGGCCGGAGCCACCGGCATTGGAACCGCGGCCGGCGGAGGCTATCCTCTCCCCGGAGCCAACGATGTCCGACTGCCTGTTCTGCCAGATCGCCGCCGGCGAGGTCCCGGCCGAGGTCGTGCTCGAGAGCCCGGGCGCGCTCGCCTTCCTGGACGCCTTCCCGGCGGCTCGCGGGCACGTCCTCGTGATCCCGCGGGTGCACGCCGAGTCGTTGCTCGACCTCCCCGACTCATCGGTCGGCGATCTCTTCCTCTCCGTCAAGGCGACCCAGGCCATGGTGGCCAAGGCGCTCCGGCCCCTCGGCATGAACGTCGGTTGGAACCACGGCCGGCCCTGCGGCCAGCACGTCCTCCACCTGCACGTTCACGTGCTTCCCCGGTTCGCCGATGGAGGGCGGGGCGTGCAGGCGCTGGGATCCGGCGGCGACCGCTCAGAGATGGCGGCGCTGGCAGCGGCCATCCGCTCGGCACAGGGTTGAGGCCGCCTACCCCGCGATCTCGTCCAGGGCGTCGCCGAGGACGCGGGCCAGGTCCACCCAGGACCTCTGCAGGGCGTCTCCTTCCGCGGCGGCCTGCTGGGTCGCATAGCTCCTCACGCGCTGTGGCGGGGCGCCCGGGCCGCTGGAAGCGCTCTTCTGCGGCGCGAGGAGCGCGGGCAGGGTGAGGGTGCGGGCCGCTTCCCGGAAGCGGTGGGCGAGCTCGCCGACGAACCGCGCGTGCGCGTCGCCGAGGCTCTCCATCCCCTCTTCCAGCCGGGAGGCCACCCTCCGCATGACGGCCGCGAACCGGTCCGGTTGGTCCCGGTGCAGCTGCTCCAGCCGGTACACCGCGCCGGCCAGGTCGGAGATGTCGGACACGCCGCTCGCGGGCGTCGCGCTCGAGCGGTGCCGGGGCGCGCCGCCCTCCCCCTTGCCGCGGGCGTCCGGGTCGCCCGCGGACGCGGCGTTGCCCTTGGCCTGAGGGCCGAGAGGCTCGGGCTGGGGTAGCCCATTCACTCCAAATACGGAAGTCGCCACCGCGAGCGACCTCCTTCCGCTTGTCCGGCCTCGACGACATCAGGACCCGCGAGCGCCGTCAAGAATCCTCCCGCCCGGCGGGGTCCGCCTCGGCGAGGAGGGGCACCGAGGGGGGCCTCCTCCGCCAAGCCTCCGGCCTACTGGGGGAGCGCACGGACGGCGGAGAGCGCCTCCGCCAGAATCTCCTCCTCCGGCTGATCCCCCCGGATGACGAGGACCTTCCCCTTCGGGAGCTTGGGAAGCTCCGCGAGGTAGAGCTTCCGCTGCCGATCCAGGTCCGCGGGCGTGAAGGTCGGCTGCAGAGAAGGCCCGAGCTCCTTCGCGGCCACGGCCGGGGCCACGTCGATGAAGAGAGTGAGGTCGGGAGAGAGCTCTCCGCCGGAATCCACGCCGCGCGCCCGGGCCTCGAGGACGTCCAGGCCCTCTCCCCGCCAGTCGTGCCCCTTGAGGCGCGCGTAGACCTCGGACGATAGGGTGAAGCTCTTGCAGAGCACGGTGCTCCCGCCCGCCATCGCCTCCCGGGTCACCGAGCACACGCGGGCGCGCGAAGCGAGCTCGAAGAAGTAGTCCGCCAAGAAGAGACCGTACCTCCAGCTCGAGTCGAGCTGCTGGGCGCCCATGAGCTGCGCCCGGCCGCTGTCGGGGCTGTCGATCTCGAACACCTCCAAGCCCTGGCTGGCGAGGGCCTCGCGCAAGCGGTCGACCAGCTGGACGATGAGCCTGCCAGAGCCGTAGATCCCCTCGAAGACGACGAGCCTCCCCTTCTTCATCTTCCGCTCCTTGTCCGCGACGTCCTCGTCGCCGCGCAGGTCCCTGCTGCCCGCTCGGCGCGCACGCTGCTATCTAAGACCGGCTCCCTCGATGGGCCGCCGGGCCGTCACACCACCGCCTTGAGAAACTCTCCCGTCGCCGCCCGCCGCTCGCGCTCGACCTCCCGGGGATCGACCTCGACGAACTTCTCGTCCGGGGTGATCTTGAAGAGGGGCTGGCCCTTCTGCACGATGGTCCCTTCGCCACCCTGGATGAGGATCCTGTCGATGGTCCCGGAGAAGGGCGCTCGCATGGTGTTGAACATCTTCATCACCTCGATGATGTAGAGCGGCTGTCCCTTCTCGAAGTGCATCCCTTCCTGGACGAAGCGCGGGCGCCCGGGGGCCTCCTGGCCGTAGTACATGCCGCCGCAGATCGCCACGATCTCGTCGGCCTTGGTGGCCGGAGGCGGCGCCAGGACCTTCCGCATGCGCGCCTGGAGCTCGGGATCGTTCAGGTAGTCGGGGATGGTGACTCCCAGGTCGTCCTCGACCCGGAAGGCGAAGAACTCCACCTTCTCCGCGATCATGAAGAGCAGCCCGATGAGCTCGTTACCCGCCTCGTAGGCCTGGTGGGCCGAGCGGATCCTTGTCCAGGTCTCCTCGTCGTACCCGCCCTGGGGGGATTCGCTCTCCAGGATCTCTGCCAGCTTGTAGAACTCCTCCCGGCGGAGGTCGAAGGCGCGGCGCAGCTCGGCGTAGAAGCGGATCGACCTCTGCAGGAGCTCATGGTCATGATGCCAGATCACCTCGGCCGGCGGGGCCTTGGGATCGTAGGCCATGTTCAGGTAGTCGTAGGTGTCGTTCAGCACTCCGAGCGGGTTTCGGATCCAAATGATCTTGCCGTTCTCCACCCGGTAGTGCTTCCGGTTCAGGCTCAGCCACCCCGCGAAGAGGTGCGGGTCCTCGAGCAGGCGCTCGATGGGACGGGTGAGCAGCGTCGCCTTGCGATCGAGCACCTCGGAGATGGCCTTGGCGATCGACGGATCGTCGGGGCTCGCCGCCCGCTTCGCGTAGAGCTTCTTCATCTCCACGAAGGCCGCGCCGGTGTCGAGCTTGCTGGCGGCCTCCTTCAGGCGTCCCACTAGGGTGAGGTAGGGCACCACGAAGCGGGTGGTGGGCTTGGCCATCACGTTCTGCCCGATGAACCAGTTCACCAGACCGTAGTGGAACTGCAGGTTCGTGGCCAGGTTGATGCCCCGGAGACTCATGGTGCCGAGGACCTTGGAGAGGTGCTGGTAGCTGCTCAGCCGGTCCTCGCCCTTGGTGAGCAGGAGCGCGATGTTCGAGTCGTAGGCTCCCGCCACTCGGTACCGCATGAACATCCCGGTGTCGGGGTTCACCAGGCTGATCCCCTGATCGTCCCGGATCTCCCCTTCGATCGGCATCGACCAGAAGCGGATGAGCCCTCCGGCGTGCGGGGAGAGCGAGGCGTCGGTCGCGTTCAGCCGGGCTTCCGCGGCGGCCCCGAAGCGAGCGACGCGCTCGGGCTTGGGGAGCCGGTCCTTGTGGCGAGCGATGAGCGCCATCGCCTCGACGAGCGACTCCACCATGAAGAAGTCGCTCTTGTCCGCCGGGTTCGCGAACTTGAGCGCGTAGCAAAGCTCGGTGACGCGGTGCTCGACCTGGATGCGGGTGTTGACCTCCATGAAGTAGTAGCGGTCCCGGTCCACGATGCACTCGAACGTCGAGGCCGAATCGAGGCCCACCGCCTCGCCGAAGCGAGCGGCGTCGTTCTCCATGCGCTTCAGGATCTCCAGATCGGTGGCGAGCGCCGCCGCCTCCTCCTTGCGCCCGGCGGCCTGGGCCTTGCCGATCGCGGCCGCGAGCCCCTCCTGCGTCACCGACACCTCGAGCAGCTTCTGCTCGTGCATCTGCAAAGAGCAGTCGCGTCCCCCGAGGGATATGCACCACTTCCCGTTGCCCAAGAGCTGGATCTCGTTGTGGCGGGTCTGCTCGATGTTGAGCTCGATGAGGACGTTCTTGTTGTCCCCGACCCCGTTCGCCTTGACCTCGTTCAGGACCTCGCGCACCAGCGCCGGGGCCTCGGCGGCGGCCTCGGCGATGGCCGCGGCGCTCGGGCTCTTGGAGGCGAGCAGGGCCCCGCCCAGGATGCGCTGTCCCTTGCCACCCCCGCCGCCGATGGCCTTGAGGCGCACCCGGCTGGCCGGGTACTTCCGGAACATCTCGGTGACCTCGCGCTGCACCTGCGCGCCCAGTTCGTCGATGGAGAAGAGGTCGATCCCCTTCGCGTACGAGCCCATGAGCACGTGGTCGGCGAGGTCCTCGAGGGAGAGCTTCTCGTCCGCGAGCACCTTCTTGTCACAGGGCAGCCGCTCCGCCTCGACCAGGGCGAGGAGCTCCTTGCGCGTGGGGTGCTTCGCCACCAGCGTGCGCGCGGTGACGTTGTTGATCCCGGGCGTCACGCTCACCCCCACCTCCACGGCGGTGCGCTTCGCCTCGTCCTTCTTTCCGGCTCGCGCCTGGGTGACGGAGTTCGGCCCGATGAACTTGAGGCGGGCCTTCTCGATGGTGGCGACGAACTCCTCGTCCTCGGCCATGAAGCCGTAGCCGGCGAAGATCGAGTCGTAGCCATTGTCCCTCGCGATCTGCACGATCTGGTGCATCCGCTCGACGCGCTCCTCCTTGGTGGCGCCGGTGTAGTCGGGGACGCGGTGAACGCGGCGGTTGTCGGTGAGCTGGCGGAGCTCGGGGGCGAGCGCGTTCGGGTAGACGATGGAATCCTTCTCGGACAGGAGGATCCCGTAGTGCGCGATGCCCATCTCGTCGAAGACGTCCATCGCCTCCTTGCGGATGGGGCCGCGGCAGACGATGAGGGGCTTCAGGTCCTCGGACGCGAAGGATCGGACCCAAGCCGACGGCGACTTCGCCAGCCGGCGATCCCGGTGAACGAGGGGGTTGGTCGAGTAGTAGTCGTTCGGAGCCATCGATCGATCTCCAATCCGGATGGGGGGGGATTCCGCCGAGCGGCTCAGTGGAACTCGCGCTGCGGTCCGGTCATGGGGCCCGGCTTGTAGTGCCGGAGCAGGAAGTGGAGGTTCTCGCCCAAGACCTGCCTCAGGTCGGTCGGCATCACCAGGGAGGAGATGGAACCGAGCGCCAGCCCTTCCTTCGGGTTCATGAGCTCCTTCTCGTAGCGCCGGTTGAGGGCGGCCTCCTGCTGCCGGAGCCACTCCGCCGCCTCCTTGTCGGAGTCTCTCTTCGCGGCGTTCGCGTCCGTGCCGGTCTCGGTGCGCTTGGCCACCCCTTGCTTCGCCATCTCAGCGGCCGAGCCCCGGATCTTGCGAAGCTCGTCCTTGTAGACGAACTCCTTGCCGGCCGGCCCCATCACCGCAAGGCGGGTGGTCGGCAGCGCCAGCACCAGGTCGGCTCCGGTGGGGTAGTTGTTGTAGGAGGCGTACGCGCCGCCGAAGGCGTTGCGGAGGATGAGCAGGATTCGGGGGGTGCGGACATCCACGATCGCGTCCAGCATCGATCGGCCCGCCTGCACGATCCCCCGAGCTTCCTGCTCGCGGCCGGGCAGGAAGCCAGTCGTGTCCTCCATGAAGATGATGGGAATGTTGTAGATGTTGCAGAAGCGCACGAAGCGGGCGATCTTGAGCGCCGAGTCGCAGTCGATCTGCCCCGAGGCCACGGCGCTGTTGTTGGCCACGAACCCGACCACGTAGCCCCCCAGGCGCCCGAAGGCGGTGACGACCTCCTTCGCCCGCTCGGGCTGCATCTCGAAGTAGTCACCGTAGTCGCAAACCTGCTGGATGATGATGGAGACGTCGAAGGGCGTGTTGAAACCGGTCGGGGAGTTGAAGGCCTTCTTGAGCAGGGTGTTGATCTCCCAGGTCTTCCGGTCGAGCGGGTCGCTCGTCTCCTGGAAGGGCGGTGCGACCGAATTGTTGTCGGGGACGTAGCCGAGCAGCCGCACCGCCTGGCGGAGCGCCGCGAGCTCGTCCTGGACGGTGAGGTCCGCGACGCCGGAGGCGCCGTGGACCTTGGGGCCGCCGAGCGCCTCGGGGCTGATGTCCTCGCCCAGCACCGACTTCACCACGCCCGGCCCGGTGAGGCCGAAGAAGGTGTCGTTCGGCTGGATGACGAAGCTGCCCTGGCGGGGGAGGTAGGAGCCCCCGCCGGCGTTGAAGCCGAACATACACATGATGGAGGGGACGACCCCGCTGATCTTCCGCAGGGCGGTGAAGGCCTCAGCGTAGCCGTCGAGCCCTCCCACCCCCGCCGGGACGTAGGCCCCGGCGCTGTCGTTCATCCCGATGAGGGGGATCCCCTTTTCGCCGGCCAGCCGGAAGAGGCGAGCGAGCTTGTTCCCGTTGGTGGCGTCCATCGAGCCCGCGCGCACCGTGAAGTCGTGCCCGTAGCAGGCGACGTCGCGGCCGTTGATGTTGAGCAACGCGGTGACGAGTGACGCGCCGTCGAGGTTCTTCCCCCAGTTCTGGTAGAGGACCAAGGGCTGCTTGTCGCTCAGCACCCGGATGCGCTCCCACACCGTCATCCGCTTCTTCCCGTGCTGCTTCTCGATCTGATCGATGCTGACCGACCGGATGGGGCGCTGGACGAGGTCGTAGCCCTCCTTCATGGCCTCCTCGTATGGGCCGGCAGCGCGCGAGATCTCCCCCGGAATGGTGAACTCCACCTTCTCGGGTGGGTCGAGCGGGTTCGTCAGGGTGGGCTTGATCGCCTTCTTGGACATGGGCTCGTTCCTTGTGGAGGAATGCGTGCTACCGAGTGCACCGCGCGTCGCGTCGCCGCGGTGGGACTGGCGGCGAGCTGACTTCAAGGGAGAAGATGGCGTGAACCCCTCGTCCGGACGCGTGGGACAGGCATCCTGACAAGGCCTGGCCTCCGGAGCAAGGCCTTCCTGGCGTTCGGCAAAGCGGACCGTGCGGACCCGGAATGCCGCACAGCGTCGCGAAATCGCGCGCCCATTCCGCGCTTGACGGAGCTACCGGCCCCGACGACGGGAGCCGAGCCGCCTTGAGCGGCACCAGACCG
>DATJZG010000130.1:0-26678 GCA_035499295.1 Anaeromyxobacteraceae bacterium | reverse complement strand
TGAGCCTGGAGGAACGCGTCGGTCAGCGCATCTACTCGCGCCTGAACGAGATGTGCGACTTCGTCGCGGTGGAAGGGCCCGACTACCGCAAGGACGCCGAGCCCGGGCGCGGGAGCTTCTGGCGCTAGGTCCCGGCGCCCGCGGCCGGGCGTCCCTCGCCCTCCGAAGCACCGAGCGCGCGCCTTGACAGCCCGCAACCTCCTCGCCATCCTCCGCGGCGACCCCGCCGGAGGAGGTCGCGGATGATCGAGGTGCGAGGTCTCACGAAGCGCTTCCGCGACCGGGTGGCGGTGGAGGACCTCTCCTTCACCGTGGGCAGGGGAGAGGTCGTGGGTCTGCTCGGCCCGAACGGCGCGGGCAAGTCCACCACCATGCGCATCCTGACCGGGTTCCTGCCCGCCAGCGGCGGAAGCGCGCGAATCGCGGGCTTCGACGTCTTCGAGGAGCCGCTCGAGGTGAAGCGCCGCATCGGCTACCTGCCCGAGAGCCCGCCCCTCTACGACGCCATGACCGCGCGGGCCTACCTGCGCTTCGTCTGCGATCTGAAGGCTCTGCCGCGACGCCGAGTGACCGACGAGGTCGCGCGCGTGGCGGCCCGGGTGGGCATCGCGGACGTCCTCGAGCGCCTTCTCGGGAACCTCTCCAAGGGCTACCGGCAGCGGGTCGGGCTCGCGCAGGCCCTGCTCGGCGATCCCGAGGTGCTGGTGCTCGACGAGCCCACCGTCGGCCTCGATCCACTCCAGATCCGCGAGGTCCGCGATCTCATCCGATCCTTCGCGGGCCACCACACCGTGCTCCTCTCGACGCACATCCTTCCCGAGGTGGCCATGACCTGCGAGAAGGTCCTGGTGCTGAGCGAGGGCCGGCTCGTCGACTACGACACGCTCGACGGACTCATCGCCCGCCACCTGCCCGGGCGGCGCGTCACCCTCGAAGACATCACCTTCCTCGAGGAGATATACGGCAAGCTGGTAGCCGCTCCCCCGGCCGTGCCGAACTGAGGAGCCCTCCCCTGCGCGCGTCGATGGGCATCGCCCGAAAAGAGCTGGCCGTCTACTTCACCACCCCGGTGGCGTGGGTGGTGCTGATGGTGGTGGCCTTCTTTTCCGCTCAGTTCTTCGCCGGGGCGCTCGACGGATTCCGCTACCTCGCCACCCGCGCCCTGCAGCTCCCGTCGAGCGGGGTCCTCGACCGCATGAACCTCACTGACATGGTGGTGGCGCGCCTGTTTGGGTCGGTGGCCCTCTTCCTCCTCATCACCTCGCCGTTCCTCACCATGCGGCTGCTCGCCGAGGAGAGGCGTTCCTCCACCTTCGAGCTCCTCCTCACCACCCCGTTGCGCCCGGTAGAGATCGTGATGGGCAAGTACCTGGCCGCGCTGGCGGTGCTCCTCGCCTCGCTGGCCATCGTCGCTGCCTACCCGGCTCTGCTGGCCCTCGTCGGCAGGGGGGCGCAGGGAGGCAGCGCGGTGGAGTGGCCGACGGTCGCGACCGGCCTTCTCGGCCTGTTCCTCCTGGGAGGGATGGCGCTCGCGGTGGGGCTCTGCTTCTCCGCCTTCACCGACGCGCCCGTGGTCGCGGCGCTGCTCTCCCTCATCGTGCTCCTGGGGCTTTGGGTCGCCACTCTCTTCACCATCACCGCCGACGGGCCGGTGCGCGACCTGGCCGAGGCGCTCTCGGCCTCCGAGCATCTGGGGAGCTTCTTGCAGGGGCAGATCGCACTCAAGGACGTGCTCTACTACCTGTCCTTCACCGCACTCGGCCTCTTCCTCGCCGAGCGCGCTGTCGAGGGGCGGCGTTGGGCCTGAGCTCCATGCGCCGCGCTCTCCCGGCCCGGATCCTCTCCGTCGTCGGCGTGGTGATCCTGGCGAGCACCCTCGTCACCTTCCTCTTCGGCAACGTGGAGCTCGTCCTCTGGAAGGCCGGGGTCGGGCTCGCGGTGCTCGTCGCGGGGCTGGCGCTCTCCGAGCGCCGGGGGCTGAAGCGGTTCTTCACCGGCCGCGCCGCGCACTTCGGGTTCTTCACCCTCGCTTCGGCCCTCTTGCTGGGCGCCTCCCTCGCGGCCCTGAACTGGATGGCCTATCGGCGCCCCGCGAGCTGGGACCTCACCCGGAACCGCATCCACACCCTCGCGCCCGACACGGTGCGGACGGTATCGGGGCTCGCCGCCGACACGCGAGCCCTCGCCTTCTATCGGCAGGACGAGGCGGGGTACGCCCCCTCCGAGTCCTTGCTGCGCCAGTACGCCGCCCTCTCCCGGCACTTCACCTTCCAGATGGTCGAC
Organism: Anaeromyxobacteraceae bacterium; assembly: GCA_035499295.1. Taxonomy (GTDB): domain Bacteria; phylum Myxococcota; class Myxococcia; order Myxococcales; family Anaeromyxobacteraceae; genus DATJZG01. Next base: position 24,395 of record DATJZG010000130.1, on the reverse strand, counting down.
CCGTACCGGAACCCGGAACTGGTGAAGCGGTTCGGGATCACCGAGGGCGGACCCCGGGTGGTGCTGTCGCTCGGCCCGGGCGAGGCGCGCCTCAAGGAGGTGGACGAGGAGTCCCTGACGAACGCGCTCGTGCGCCTCACCCACCCGGGCAAGCGCCGCGTTTACTTCACCGACGGCCACGGCGAGCCCTCGCTCGACGATGGCTCCCGCCAGGGCTACTCGCGTGCCGTCCAGGCGCTCGACGGCGAGAACCTGGAGGCGGTACGCGTCTCGCTCGCCCGGACCGGAGCGGTGCCGGAGGACGCGGCGGCGGTCGTCGTCGCCGGCGCCCGCAAGGCCTTCCTCGATGCGGAGGTGAGCGCGCTGCGCCGCTACCTGGCGGGAGGCGGCCACCTGGCGGTGTTCCTCGAGCCGGAGGTGAATGCCGGTCTGGACGCCCTCCTGAAGGACATGGGGGTCGAGGCCGATGACGACATGGTGGTCGATCCGAACCCGCTCTCCCGCCTGGTGGGCGGCTCGCCCGTCACTCCCATCCTGAAGCTTTCGGCCGCGCACCCGGTGAGCGCCTCGCTCGGCGAGGTGGGGGTGGTCTTTCCGACGGCCCGCTCGCTGGTCGCGCTCCACGGAGCGCGGGCGCGACCGGTCCCGCTCGCGCTCAGCGCGCAGAGCGCCTGGGGCGAGACCGACATCCGGGGGCTGTTCACCACCGGGGCGAAGCAGGACGAAGGGGAGAAGGTGGGGCCGCTCCCGCTCGCGATGGCGGTCGAGTGGCCGGTGGAGGGATCGCCGCGCCGCCAGGCTCGAGCCATCGTGGCGGGGGACTCCGACTTCTTCACCAACGGCTACCAGCAGATGCTCGGCAACCTCGACTTCTTCCTCTCGGCCATGAGCTGGCTCGCCGAGCGCGACGATCGGTTCGTCATCCGCCCCCGCTCGCGCGAGGCCTCCCGGCTCCAGCTGAGTGAGGCACAGGTGGCGCTCCTCAAGTTCGTCACCATCGACGCCATGCCGGTGGCGCTCGTGGTCGTCGGCCTGGCCGTCTGGCTCGCCCGGAGGTCGCGTTGACGGCGCGCCGGCGGGCGGCGCTGCTCTCCGGCGCCCTGCTCGTCCTCTTCGGCGCCGTGGTCGTCTGGGCCTGGGTCTCGGTGGAGCGTCCGTCGCGCGAGCGCGTCCTCCCCTTCGCGCCCTCCGAGGTCCAGGAGGTCCGCCTGACCGGCGGCGGCGCCGACGCGCGCCTGGTGCGCGGTGTCGGGGGATGGACCGTGGCGGCGCCGGAAGCTCTCCCCGCGGATCCCCGGGCGGTGGACGCGTACCTCGAGGGGCTCTGCTCGATCCGGAGCGAGAGGGTGGTCGAGCACCCGGACGCCGGCCTCGCCGGTTTCGGGCTCGACCCGGCGCAGGCCCGGCTCATCGTCGACCTCTTCGGTGGCCGCACCCTCTCCGTGGAGATCGGCTCCGACAACCCGTTCGATCACACGCGCTTCGCGCGCGCGGGGGGCGAGGTTCTCGTCCTCTCCCCGCGCGCGGCGGCGGCCCTGGTGCTCGACCCTTCTCTCCTGCGCCGCGCACCCACCCCGGATGGGGGAAATCGGGGTTGATCTCCGCGGCGCAGGGCCTTATTGTCCACGCCTCGTCTTCGTCCGGTCGCGGCCGTGAGCCGCGCGGCCCTTGCCCAGGAAGGTCCTAGAGAGATGGCACGCGTAACCGTGGAAGACTGCCTACCGATGGTCGAGAATCGCTTCGCGCTCGTGCTCCTCGCGACGAAGCGCACGCGCCAGCTCATGGCAGGCGCCCGGCCGCTTCTGGCCTCGACGAAGAACAAGCCCACCGTCCAGTCGCTGCGCGAGATCGCGACCGGCAAGGTTCGCTTCGACCGCTCCGTGCGAGAAGCCCTCGCCGGCAAGTTCGATCGCGAGAAGCCTTCGCTCGCCGCGGGGCAGACCCGCACCCTGAAGTAGCCGCTCGCCCGGGCCGCGGAGGGCGCCCCTTCGGGCGCCCTTTCCTTTTTCCCTGCAGGGGCGACGCCGCCTACACGCGCGACCCCAGGTACCCCATCTTCTCGCCGGCACCGCGCCGGTAGGTGGCGCGGAGCTCCCGGAAGAGCCCGTCCGAGTCGGCGCGGGTCACGAAGCGCCCCTCCAGCCAGCGCGCGTAGCCGGCGGCGAGCCCGTTCGCGGTGCGGTAGCGCCGGAGCTCGTCCTGGCCGAGGTGGGCGTGGTAGCGGACCCGCTCGAAGAGGCGGTGCCGCAGGGCGGCGGAGAGCCGGCGCAGTCCCCGGCGCCACAGGTGCAGGACAAAGAGGGCGAACTTGTCCACCTCGGCCTGGACTTCGAGCTCGAGGAGCGAGACCGGACGGTCCGCGACCGCCCGGGTGGAGAGGTAGACGAAGTGGGAGACGCCCTCGGCCGCGCAGGCGACGCCGTTCAGGCGCTGCCGGGAGAAGAAGCGCGCCCCGTGGTGGTCGAGGGCGGCGGAGGTGGCGGCCGCGACCACCCCCTCGTCGAGGAAGAGGCCCACGTCGACGCCGTCGTTCGCTCCCCGCACGAGCAGCTCCTCCGAGGCGCGCGGCTCGGCGCCGGCCGCCCGGGCTTCCTCCCGGGTAACGAGATACCCCTGCACCGGGGGAGCGCGCACGCCGTTGATGGCCTCGATCTGGTCCTGGAGGTAGGCGAGGGTCGCGAGGGGAGCCTCGAGGAACGCCATGGCTCTCCCCTAGTGCTTCACCACTCGAGAACCAGACCCCGAGAACAGGGCCACTCCCCGGGCCCGGAGCTGCTCCGCCACGCGCTCCGAGCCGGTGTGGAGGAACCGTTCGTAGAGCTTCACCAGCCCGCGGTTGGACCGGAGGTCCTGCATCTCGGCGATCTCCGCGAAGAGGTCGACGAACTCCTCGAAGCGCTGCGCCAGCTCGCCAAAGGTTTCCGGGGCTCCGGCCGGCCCCCGGGAACTCGCCAGGGCGTCGTAGGCTCGGCCGCCCATGGCGACGTAGTAGGCGAGGTCCACGGACGAGCGGGCGAGCGAGTCGCCGAAGAAGCCGGAAAGGAAGAGGGAGGTGTCGCCGACGCGGCGGAGCCCCTCGTAGCGCCTCTGCCGCTCGTCGGAGAGCGCCCGCAGCAGGAGCAGGGCGAGGGGCTCGCTCTCGGCGGAGCCGCCCTTCCCTCCGGGGTAGAGCTCGTCGCTCGCGAGGAACCTCTCGAGGAGGTGCACGAGGTAGAACTCGGTGAGCGCCTGCACCTTCAACCGGCGGTGGCTGAGCGCCCCCGAGACGAGCTCGCGGAAGAACTCCTGGGGGCTCTGATCTAGGACAAGAGGTCCGGGGCTTCGCTCGCCGCTGTTCACCTTGCTAGCCCTCCTGGCGCCGGGGGCGTCTCGCCCCAACACCCTTTCTTCTGTCCTCCTGAGCTCTAGACGCTCTACCCGCAAGGGTATCTCTGGCGCGAGGCGTTTTCAAAGTCGCGAAATCATTGACCTGTCAGCGACTGGGACCAAGCGCTTGCGCGGCGCGAGCACTCAGATGGGCCTAAGTGCCAATCGACAAGAGAAAACGATCATGATTACAGGGGAGTGTAAAATCCGAGGCGACGCTTGACACCCCGCCGATGCTGATTACACTCTCGACGCCTTTGGCAGTCCTATCTGGTGACTGCTAAGGGCTCCGACACTCAGGCCTATCGCGCCCGCTTGGGGCGCACCGCAAAGAGTAACCCTAAGGAGGTATGCATATGAAGATTCGTCCCCTTCAGGACCGCGTCATCGTGAAGCGCGTCGAGGAGGAGGAGAAGACGAAGGGCGGCATCATCATTCCCGACTCGGCGAAGGAGAAGCCGATCGAGGGCAAGGTGATCGCGGCCGGGAACGGCAAGCTTGGCGACGACGGCAAGGTTCATCCGCTCGACGTCAAGGCCGGCGACCGGATCCTCTTCTCCAAGTACGCCGGGACCGAGGTGAAGATCGACGGGGAGGAGCACCTCATCCTCCGCGAGGACGACATCCTCGGCGTGATCGAGAAGTAACTTCCCCTTTCCGATCGGAGCAAACGATATGGCTGCCAAGCAGATCCTCTTCGACCAGGCCGCCCGCGACTCGATTCTTCGCGGCGTGAACGTCCTGGCCGATGCCGTCAAGGTGACGTTGGGCCCCAAGGGGCGCAACGTCGTCATCGAGAAGAGCTTCGGCTCTCCCACGATCACCAAGGACGGCGTGACCGTCGCCAAGGAGATCGAGCTCGAGAACAAGTTCGAGAACATGGGCGCCCAGATGGTGAAGGAGGTCGCCTCCAAGACCTCCGACGTGGCCGGAGACGGCACCACCACTGCCACGGTGCTCGCCCAGGCCATCTACCGCGAGGGCTCGAAGCTCGTCGCGGCCGGCCACAACCCCATGGAGATCAAGCGCGGCATCGACAAGGCCGTCGAGGTCGTGGTCGGCGAGCTGAAGAAGCTCTCCAAGGCCACCGCCAGCCAGAAGGAGATCGCCCAGGTCGGCATCATCTCCGCCAACGGCGACGAGACCATCGGCAACATCATCGCGGAGGCGATGGAGAAGGTGGGCAAGGAGGGCGTCATCACCGTCGAGGAGGCCAAGGGCCTCGAGACGACGCTCGAGGTGGTCGAGGGCATGCAGTTCGACCGCGGCTACCTGTCGCCCTACTTCGTCACCGACCCGGAGGCGATGGAGGCCGAGCTCGAGGACGTCTACGTCCTCATCCACGAGAAGAAGATCTCCAACATGAAGGACTTGCTCCCGCTGCTCGAGCAGGTCGCCCGCGGCGGCAAGCCGCTGCTCATCATCGCCGAGGACGTCGAGGGTGAGGCCCTCGCCACCCTGGTGGTGAACAAGCTGCGCGGCACCCTGCACGGGTGTGCCGTCAAGGCGCCCGGCTTCGGGGACCGCCGCAAGGCCATGCTCGAGGACATCGCCATCCTCACCGGCGGCAAGATGATCGCCGAGGAGCTCGGCCTGAAGCTCGAGCAGGTGACCTTGAAGGACCTCGGCAAGGCGAAGCGCATCGTGGTGGACAAGGACAACACCACCATCGTCGACGGCGCCGGCAAGAAGGACGACATCGCTGCCCGGGTGAAGACCATCCGCGCGCAGATCGAGGAGACCACGAGCGACTACGACCGCGAGAAGCTCCAGGAGCGGCTCGCCAAGCTGGTCGGCGGCGTGGCGGTGATCAACGTCGGCGCAGCCACCGAGACGGAGATGAAGGAGAAGAAGGCCCGGGTGGAGGACGCGCTCCACGCCACCCGCGCCGCCGTCGAGGAGGGCATCGTCCCGGGCGGCGGCGTTGCGTACCTGCGCAGCCTGAAGGCCCTGGAGAAGCTCCAGGTCGACGAGGGCGAGAAGTTCGGCGTGCAGCTGGTGCGCCGGGCGCTCGAGGAGCCTCTGCGCCAGATCGCCGAGAACGGTGGCCTGGAGGGCTCGATCGTGGTGAACCGGGTGCGGGAGTCGAAGGAGACCAACTTCGGCTACAACGCCTCCACCGGCGACTACGAGGACCTCGTCAAGGCGGGCGTCATCGACCCGACCAAGGTGTCCCGCACCGCGCTGCAGAACGCCTCGTCGGTGGCCTCGCTCATGCTCACCACGATGGCGCTCATCGCCGACAAGCCCAAGGAGAAGGAAGAGGGCGCTGCCGGCGGCGGCATGCCGGGCGGCATGGGCGGGATGGGGATGTAGTCGGTCCACACGCGCCACTGATCGGGATAGGGGGTAGCCGGGTTCGCCCGGCTACTCCCCTCCCACACCACCGGACGTGCGGGTCCGCATCCGGCGGTTCGAGCGGTTGAGGTTAGCTAGCAAGCTTGGGTGCCCCATCCGGTCGTAGTTGCTCGTGGGCAGTGCGATCTGGAGGGCTTTGTGCCCCGCGAGCCGCCACCGGCGTCGCGCGTGGTCGTCGGGATCCCGAGCTCTCGGACCCCGCCACCGCTCTTGGGTATCTCCTGCCGCTTCACCGGCTTTGGCTGGTAGGTCCCCGCGAGTAGTTCCTCGCGGATCGTCTCCCAGTGTTCGGCTAGGTACCCGGGCAGTTCGTCCATTGTCATCCCGTCGACACCGGGACTTCCCTTGTTCTGCTTCACTCGCTTCAACGCGGCCTTGGCGTTGCCGCGCTGGATTACCTCTTCCATGAGGTCCGTTCCTGGACGGTAGATTCCGCTCCCCGCCGACCTCGCTTCGCCGCTTCGCTGGCCTCTTGGGGCTTCACCCCTTCCCTCCAGCGAGAGCGCCAGTTGCCCGGTCTTCTGCCGCCTGGCGTCTTCGAGACTCACGGTCGTCCTGCCCTCCTGCCCATTCGCCCTTCGCGCCCAATCTGTTCCGGGCTCGGTAGGCGGTAGCCATCCCTGTCCGGCTCGTCAGGCGCTACTACGGCCTCTGCCTCTCGGCGTTGCCCTTTCAGGCACGAGGCGCGAGCTCCCCCGGTGAGAGTTCATGGCCTTCACCGCACAACCGCCGGATCTACGTCGCCGCCCCTCTGTCGCAAGGGCTTCGCGGCCAGTGGCCCGCTTGCCCTGGTCGGCGCCGCCTCATATCCGGTTCCTGTTCGTCGGCTCGCGGCTTCGCTCCCCGCTTCTTTCAGCGCTCCCCTCACGGTCGGCGCCTTTCGGTTCGCTCGGGATCCCTACGACAAGGTCCCCCGGAGCACTTTCACCTCCCGGTCACGCCCAACGCTGGGCACACCACAAGCGACAGGGCCGCCGGCGGGTTTCCGGCGGCCCTCTCCTTTTCCTCGGACCGAGGGCGCGGCCGCACCGGCGGGGCGGCGACGTCGTATGATGCCTCCACCTTGAACTGCCCGCGCCTGCTCCTCGCTGCCGGCGCCCTCGCGGCCTGTGCCTCCCGCCCGGCAGTGCGCGTGGAGCGGCGGGACGAGGAGCCCATCCGTGCCCGCGTCGCGGTGGTGTACCCCTACGCCTTCCGCTGGGACGAGCCGCCCATCCGCAGCTACCAGAAGTCCATGGACGCGGTGCTCCTCCTCGCCTCCAAGGGCCGCCTCCTCCTCTTCGGTCCGGACGAGTTCGAGATCCTCCGCCCCGGAGACCCGGACCCGCGGGTGGCGACCGACATCGCCCATGTTCTCGCCGTGAGGGGTCTCGACACCCGCGGATTCCTGGTCTTTCGCGGCTGGGCCGAGCGGAGGGTGGCGCAGGGGATGTCGGTCGTCGAGGGCAAGGGAAAGACCAGGGCCGCCTCGTCCGAGGAGGTGACCTACGTCGCGCACCTGGAGGTCATCGACGGCGGGACGGGACGGACCCTCCTCGAGCTCGCCGCCCAGGCTCCGGCGCTCCCCGCCGAGGAGCGCCCGGACTACGATTCGATGCCGGAGCTCACTGCACTGAACCGCCAGCTGGTGGAGGAGGCCTGGAAGGAGATCGAGCCACGCCTCACCGCCCCGCCCCTCATGACGGCCCCGCTGGAACTGAGATGGCTGCCGGCGGCCGCGCTCGACTACGGGCCGCGCGGGCAGCCGACCACTCGCCAGCGCATGCTCTCGATGGACCCGCTCCAGGCGAGCGCGGAGCGCATCTCCATCTATCAGTACTTCGCCCCCCAGACCGAGCCGCGCCTGCTGCACGAGGAGCTGCGCCTCCCCGGCGGGCTCTACGTCGGCGGCGTGCAGGGAGACCTGCAGCGCCTCCTGCAGAAGGGCGACGTCATCACCTTCGTGAACGGCGAGGTCATCCTCGGACCGCACGTCCTGCAGCGGGCGCTCAACCTGTCGAAGGACCAGCTCCTGCAGCTCAAGGTGACGAGGGGCTCCGCGCGACTGGAGCTCAACGTCAGCCTGCACTGACGTGCGCGCCCGCCCCCGGGAAGAGCGCGCTCGCGAGCCCTCCCAGGAAGAAAGCCACCGGCCGCGGGAAGAGCAGGAGCAGGGCCACCAGCGCCCAGCCGGCCGCCACCGCGAGCGCCTTCGGGTGGCGCGCGCGCGCCACGTCGGCGGCGAGGACGTAGGAGCCGTACACGAGCATGGTGAAGATTCCCCCGGCGAGGAGGGCCGCCGGACCCGGAAACCCGTAGAGGCGCAGCGAGAGCGCGATCGCCGCGAATCCCGCCGCGTTGGTGACGTCTCGCCCGTTGCTCGCCCACCAGGCGCGGTGCTCTTCGCGCCGCAGCCGGTGGCCCAACTCCTGGAGGAGCACGAGGAGCGCGGCTGCGGCCAGCGCGGCCGCCCCGGCGGCACTCCGGGGAAACCCGCTCGCGGTGAGAAGCTCGAAGCCCGGCACCTTTCGATGGTACGCTCGGCGGGCGCGGGCGTCACCTCGCCGGAGTCCGCGCTCTCCTGCGCCAGTGCCGCCCCCCTGGGCGGACGGCTCAGCGAGGCCCGGTGGAGTCGTCCTCCGAGACCTCGAGGGCCTCGCGCCGCTCCACGCTCCAGAGAGCGCGCATCTCGGTTCGCTGCAGGGGACGAGCGAGGAGGCGCGCCACCCCCTCGGGAAGCGGAGCCGTCAGCCTCCGCACCTGATAGCGCTCCCGCAGCTCGGCGGGCGGCGGCTCCGCGATCCGCGCCACCACGTAGAGCGGGCCATCCGCAGCCTCCAGGTACGGCTCGACTGCTTGCCAGAAGGCTACGCGGATCGGGCGGAGGCCGGGGGGCTGCAGGTAGCGGAGGGGCACGTCGCCGTCCACGAACGGCTCGGTGGCGAGGAAGACCACGCGGGGGTCGGTGGCGCTGGCAAGCTTGCGATGCAGGCACACCTGAACGCTCAGATCGTGCCGAATGGGGACGACGAGCAATGCGCCGAGAAACGCGAGGTTCAGGGCGACGAACCCCCTGAGGATGCCCGGCCGGCGCGCCAGGAACCCGCGGAACCTGGCGAGGTCGATGCTGGGATCGAGAAGCAGCAAGGCGGGGATGGCCGCCGCCAACGGGCCGAGCGGGAAGAGGAACCGCAGTTCCTTGTGGGCGAAAAGAGTGTGGCCGACGACGAACGGCAGCGTCATCCAGGTGATGGGATCCCGCGGCGCCCGGACCCAGAACAGCACCGCGGCGAGGAGGAGGAGCGCCGACAGGGGTGCGTGGACCGTCACGAGGCTCGTGACGAAGAAGGTCACCGGAGAGCGGCCGAAGGCCGCGGCTCGCTCCTCGACCAGGTTCACCCGCAGGTAGTTCCAGGGGGTCGCGACCCACTCGCCGTAGCCCCAGCGATCGATCGCCAGGCCGAGGGCCAGGGAGAGCGCAAAGCCCACCGCGAAGGGAAGGAGCGCTCGGGGCGCGCGCCGGAGGAGGAGGAGCCATGCCACGAACCCCAGGACGGCGAAGGCCACCTGGTAGCGCGCCTCGAAGGAGAGCCCCATGGCGGCGCCGGCGGTCAGGGCGGCGAGCGCCAGCCGCTTCTCCAGGAGGAGGAAGGAGGCGAACCCCATGGCCAGCAGCGAGCCGGCCAGGTTCTCCGACGAGGTACGAACGCTGAGGAACGGGACGAACCAGGTCAGCAGGCACGAAGCGAGGAGCCAGGTCTTGGCGCGCTTGCCTTGCAGGCGCCGCCCGAGCGCCCAGGCGAGCAGGCACAGCGACGCCCAGGCGAGGAGGGCATCGAAGAGCCGGAAGGCGAGGAGCGCCACGCCGGGCTCCTGCGGACCGAATTGTCCGAGCGCGCCGGCGATGCCGTAGTAGACCGCCGGCTGCAGGAAGGGGCGCATCCGCGCCGCGAACTCCCAGGGGAGGTCGCCGGGAGGCGTGATCCCGAGCTTGTAGCTCGCGAACTCGACCGTCTGGAAGTACTCGTCGAAGTGGTAGTAGCCGGCGCTCTGGCGGGCCTGGAGGGCGAACAGCAGGAGGGCCCCCAGGGCCAGCGCGACTCGCGGCTTCAATCGGCTCCCACAGGAGCAGATGGACCTCGGGATGTAAAGGCCCGGCGGGTCCGGCCTCGGGAGGATTCCGATCACCTCATCGGGAGGTTCGTCGCTCTGAGGAGGGCCGGGTGGCGTGGGTCCCTGCGAACCCCGCGGACCATGGGGTCCCAGGAGCGGTAGCGCATGCCGGCGTCGTTGACGGCGTGGCCGCGCCAGCCACTCGAAGGCGCGAATCGTTCTCCCCGCGCCAGGCGTGGGCCTGGGCGATCTGGTGGGACGCCGGGGGCCCGACCGCGACAGGAGTCCCGGCGCCTGCCGCGTGACCGAGGAGGACCCTCCCTCGGTCGAGAGTGCCTCATCCGGTCCTGCCCCGCCCTCCGAGGCGCGCTGGGGCACCGCCGCTCGGCCCGGGAGGGCGGGGACGCTGCCACGCCCCCCGGGCCCCGGCCACCGCTAGAGCGATCGTACGAAGTCGACCAGGTCCTGCTGGTCTTTTCCGCTCAGGTGGTTGAAGCGCTCGATGACTCCCGTCGCCTCGCTGTTCTTGCTCCGGTGCGCCTCGATGGCCTCCACCAGGTCGCTGGTGCGGCCGTCGTGGAGGAAGAACAGGCGCTGTCCCACGCCCCATAGCGGCGCCGTTCGGAACTCGTCGGGACCCGCGGCCCCCTGCCTGATGCCGTCGGCGAGCCTGTTTCCCATCGCGTGGACGAGCAGGTCCGAGAAGAGGTTCACCGGCTGGTTGGCGAGGGCGGCGCTGGTGGCGTTGCCGCTCTGGAGCGTGGGAGTGTGGCAGAGCGCGCAGCCCGTCGTCTGGAAGAGGGTGCGGCCGTGGACGGTGGACGGGGTGTCGGGTCCCGGCGTGGGCGGGGCGAGCAGGCGCATGAAGAAGGCGAACTTCTGCACGTCGCTGGCAGCGTCGAGAGGGGCCGTGGCGGTGGTGTCGAAGCTATCCTCCGGCAGTTGGTTGAAGAGGCAGCCCGGGGTCTCGTCGCGCTCCTCGGGAAAGAACTCGTTCGTCACTCCGATCTCCACGTTGTAGGCCTCGGCGGCGAAGATGATGAGCGACTTGTTCTGGGCTTTCCAGCCGAAGCGGGTGATGGTCCCGTCGTTCCCGCTGACGTTCGGGTGGCCGAAGATGCCGAGGCTTGCCTTCAGATCGGCGTCCGCCGCCATGTTCATGACGATGGCCATGTCGGAAACCGCCTCGACGAGCCCGGCCCCGAACACGGGGGTGGGAATCCGCAGGGCGAGGTTGTCGTTCCCCCCCTGCCCGGTCTGCGGATCACCGGCCGGACCGAAGCCGGGCTGGCCGATGTTGCATCCGGGAGCGTCGTCGCGGCCCGTGATGGTGTAGAGGTCGTGGACGCCTCCGTCGGGCGCCCCGGAGAGCGTCTGCTTGAACCTCGCCTCCCGCACTGGGCCGTTCGCGGTGACGAACCACGGAACGGAGTTGGTGGCGCCGTGGGCGGTCGCGTCCGCGACTTGCGGGTTCACCGCGGGGCTGGTCCCGCCGATGCCCGGCTGAGAATGGCAGCGACCGCAGCTCGTCGAGTTGTAGCGGGGCCCCAGGCCGGACGCGCTGCCGCTGGGCGTCTGGACCAGCTCCACCTCTATGAACTCCGCCAGGCCTGCCTGGAAGGCGGCGAGTTCTCCGGGAGTCAATCCGGGGAGTGGCCCGCCCGGCCCCGCTTGGGACGCGCTGGTGCGCGCCCCCGGGTCCTGGACGCCCGCTTGCGCCTGCTCCGGCGGCAGGTCGGAGGTCACCTTTCCGGTGCAGCCGGCAGCCCAGGAGAGGAGGAGCAGCCCGGCGACTTGTGAGAGGTGCGTGGTCGTCCCCGCCTGGCGATGCGCTGCCGAGCGCGAGGGCCCTGGATTCTGCTTCGACATACGACCTCCTTCCCCCGCAGCGGCGAAAATCTCGTCCGCCTGGCGGCGCGGCCACGTGCCTGTTGGGTCTGCACCGGTCTGTGTGGTCCCACAGCGGCGGAACCGTGCACCGCTGTGCCGCCCGGTACGCTTTCGTGCGAAACGGCACACACGGACTGTTAGTGCAGTTACTTTTCGTATGTGTCACCATACGTTACTAACAGGAAACGCCGAGGAGATCGGGGGGCGCCGCGGATCTGGCGCCCGGCCCCGACGCCGCACCCATGCAACTCATTCACCCATCGAGGATCGGGAGGCCGTTCAGTCTCCGGGGACTAGGACTTTCGGCCTGCCGCCGCGGCAGGACAGTTCGGCCGGCGACCTCGCAGGCGAGCTCCAATCCCTCCTCCAGATCGAGACCGTCCGATCCCTAGGACACTGTGTCGGGTCCGACCGGCAACTCCCGGTTCACGGGAGGACGCGAACCTGGGCGGCGGTGTCGGCCGTCCCCTCCCCCACACTTACGGCGGTCTCCCGAGCAGATCGTCGTGAACGCTCGCGGGAGCTCGCGGCTCAGCGAGCGCCTCGCGACGATCGGTCGCGTTTCCCGGGGCTCCGTCACCGAGATCCCGGCGCTGGGGCTCGGTTCAAGGCCCCACCGGCGACGACGATGACATCCCTCTGGCCTTGGTCGGGTGCGGCGCCCTTCTTGACACTAGAAGTGGAATTCCGGCCCCGCCAGCAGCTGCAGCGTCGACACGTAATAGCCGTTGAGGCTTCCGGACTCGAAGATCGTGTCGAGACCGATGCCAACCGGCGAGTCGGCCAGGAGGGAGACGCCGCCTCCGATCCGCAGGGCTCCCCCGCTGGTCGTGGCGGTCGGGCCGCTGTACCCGTTGCCGCTGACGGTGGAGAGGTAGACGCCCCCGCCGATCCGGAACCGCCAGCGCGCTGCTGCGAGGGGGCTCCCGCGGAGGAGGTAGTCTAGGTGAGGTTCCCAGATGGTGCTGTTGATCCCGTTGTAGCCGCCCCACATGACGTTTCCTCCAATGGTGATGGCGGAGGAACGGGACACTCCCAGGTCCAGATCGACGTTCACGTTGGCGAGCACCGACGAGTACGCGGCGCCGCAGCTCGGGTAGGGGTAGTACGCGTACCCGCAGTAGTAGCCCGTGCTCGCGAGCGACATGCCTCCCGACACCCGCAGTGTGTTGTTCCGTAACGTCTGCTGCTGCGCCGGCGGCTGGCCATACCACCCCGGGGGCGGGGGCGGGGGCGGATACCAACCGGGCGGGGGGCCCGGCGGCGGAGGCGGTGGGCTGTACTGTGCCACCGCCGGCCCTGCTGCAGAGAGGGCCAGGGTGAAAGCGAAAATCTTGGCGAGCAGGGACATGGCGACCCTCCGGCAGCCCGGCCGGGGGCCGGGGATCCGAGCGTACCCCGAGATGGCGGCGGACGCGCGCGGGTGTTCCTAGCGAAGGGGTGGGCCGAGGTGGGCGCGCAGCGGGGGAAAGCCGTGAGACATCTCGCCTCCGACCGACGCCGGAGCGTCACGGCCGGCTCGGACCCTGCATCCGCTCCCCTCGCACCCGTGGCCGGGAAGTCACTGCAAGGTGAAGGTGATCGTCTGGGCGTTCCCGTAGCTGAAGAACGTCCCACTCACCGCAGGTCCGGTGATGTTGTTCGCCAAGCTGTAGCCCGACCCCAGGCTCAGGTTGTTCGATATCCCGCTGAAGGCCTCGAGGGTTCCGGTGTAGCTCCCGGGAGTGAGGGGCGCGGGAGTACTCGAGGTGGCGCTTTGGGGCTCGAATTGCAGCGCGGTGCCCACGTAAGCCGCACCGTCTGCCGAGCCGTCCAGGCTGGCGAAGTAGAGCGGGGCGTACCCCGTGGTGCCCGCTGCCGAATCGGACCAGGTCGCCACGAGGCCGGAAGCGGCGAGGGTCATGCCGTCCGTGGGGTTGGTCCACGCGATCTGGCCTACCGCGAACACCGAGCCCGAACCGTCGATCGAGCCGTTTCCGTCGGCGTCGATGGAGATGGTGTAGAGCTGACCCGCCGCGACCGGGAACGGGGCAGCCGCGGGATCGGGCAGGTAGAGACCCGTGCCCGCGCTCACCTCCTTGAGGGTTGTGGAAGCCCCGTTTCCGCTCAGAGCGATGACGGCACCGCTCGCGGGCTGCGGGCTCTGCAGCTGGCCATTCGCGTCCGGGATGCCCGACTGGAGAATGACCTCGACCTCACCGCCAGTGCCTCCGGTCCCCGCGAGCAGCAGGGCGGTCGCCTGGTAGGTGAGCTTGGCGATGGCGCCGATCTTGATCTCGAGGGGATTCCCGGTCTCGCCGAGATCCGTGCCTGAGTTCCCCGTCGGGGCGGGGAGGTTGTTGCACGGGAACGTGCGGGGCATGGGCAGCGTCTCGGTCACCTTGCCGTACTCGATGTACTTCGCACCCTTGATCCCGGTGAGCGATCCATCGACGTCGAATCCGGTCTGCGTGGCAAAGTAGTTGACCTGGGCACCCTGCTCTACCCACACCGTCGCGAAGCCGTTCGCGTCCGTGTAGGTGCCCGTCCCCGGGGTCGCCTCCAGGTGAGCATTCCCGAGAGGGCTTCCGCTCACCGCGCTCACCACCTTCACCACCACCGCCTGGCAGTTGCTCGCTTGAGGCGCGCCGCCGTACCAGGAGAAGTGCCGGATCGCCGCTCGGAGGACGGGGGTGGAGCCGTCGACGCTCGAGGTCGCTACTGTCCCGTCGACGAAGTCGTTCCACGAGCCGGCGGTGGGATCATAGGCGTAGCAGTGAATGGTGGAGGTGAGAGGATAGGTGGATCGAAGCGAAGGTGGAATGGGCAGTTCCACCGTGGCGCTGGCGGTGGCAGTCAGCTGCACGCGATTTCCGGCCGAATCGAGGATGGTGAACTCCGCGAAGGTGACCGGGGAGAGGAGCGCCGCGGATGACCCGGCTGTGACGAGCTGGCCGGGGAGCGCCGCTGCTTCCTTGGTCGGGTCGAGAGGCGTGACCGACACCTGCAGGTTGTGGTCGGTGGTGGCGAGGCTTCCGGCCGTAAGCGTGACCGCGTAGGGACCCGACTCTGTGGTCTCGGTGAGCGTCGACGTGGTGGTTGGGTCGTAGGCCTGCAGGGTGCCACGCTTCTTCAGCGTGACCACGAGCGAGTCGCCTGCGGTTCCGCCGGGCTGCGCGTTCGCATAACCCGGCGCGTAGTTCGCGAGGCTGAAGGTGAGTGGAACCGAGCTGCCCGCCAGGTTGGTGAACGTGAACTGTCCGTCGCTCCCGGTGCTGGCGGTCTGTCCGCCGCCGGCGACCGTCACCCCCGAAAGGCGACTGCCTGTCCCGATGTCGAAGACGACCCCCACGACCGTTCCCGCACCAGTCGTGGTCCCGCCACCTCCGCCGCTCCCGCTGCTGCTCTTGCAGGCGCCGAGCCCCACCGCCAGGCACAAGGTGACGACGCAAACGGCTCTCAGCGCAGGTGCCTGGGTCGCATCCATGACGTCTCCTCGGTCACTAGGGTTTCCGCATTGGCCTCGCGCCCGACGCGAGGCGCGATCGCCACGTCGAAGGACAGACCGGCGATGGGCACGTCCACGAGCACCTCCCCGCTGCCGGCGTCCAGGGAGAGCAGGTGGCCATCGGAGCCGCTGGTCACGAGCCACACACGCCCGTCGGGCGCAAGGGCTCCGTGGGTGGGATTCGCGTAGCTCTTCCCATCGCGGGCAAGCTTCCGGGTGCGAACCGCGCCGCTTTCCAGGTCGACGAAGGAGACGCAGTTCGCGTAGTAGTCGAGCACCAAGGTGCGACGACCGGCGTCGAGCTCAACTGCGCCCAGCGGTCCGGGGGCCACGGTGTAGCGAGCGCGCAGACCGTCCGGGCCGATCTCGCTCACCGTGTCGCTCTCGAAGTTCGACACCAGCACCCGACCGCTGTCGAGCGCCCGCACCGAAGCCGGGTCGGGTCCGACCTGAATATCTCCCCGCACCTCCAGCGTCTCGGCGTCCAACCGGCGGACGACCGCCGGGCTTCGTGACGGCTGGGTGGGGCGCAGCATCACGTAGAGATCGGGGCCTGCCAACGCCATGGCAGCGGCCTCCCGAGCCTGGCCCGCTGGCGGCATATGGACGCTACGCAGGATGACGCCGCTCCGGCGGTCGATCTCCGCGACGTCCCCGCTCCTCACATGGGAGACGAGCAGCCGCGTCCCGTCGCGGGAGAGGGCGATGCCAAATGGACGGTCGCCGACGTAGGGAGGCTTCGCGCCCCCCGGTCCGGAGAAGTGACAGTCGAAGCACGAGGTGTGGCGAGACGCCTCCAGATCGTGGTGCGCCCGGATCACGCTTCCGTCCGAGCGCCGTTCGGGGACGGGAGCGGTGAGGAAGGTGCGGCGAAGGCGAACCGTCCCGACGTCGACCTCGGCGATCGCCTGGGAACCGACGAGCACGACGTAGAGCGAGCGACGGTCCGGAGAGAGCAGCATCGCGTGAGGCAACATGCCCACCCGCAGACGGGCGAACGGCCTCGTACCCGCGGGATCGAAGACGGCCACGGTTCCCGCGGCTGCCTCGCTCACGAACACGCGGTAGTCGAGGTCGGCCTTCCGCGCGCAACCCTCTTCGCCGATCGCCAAGACGCCGGCGAGCAGCGCGACAGATCCCCACCCCAATCCCGGGCTCGCGGTCCGACCTCCCCGGCGAGCCAAGGCGGGGGAGCACCGTCGGGCGCGCTCGCGAGCCGCCGCGCGCGAAGACGCCGCCGCCGGACCCTCACTGACAAGACGCGATGCCATGCCTTGCCCTCCGCGCAGCGCGCTAAGTCGAGACCGCTCCCCGCAGAGACGCGGGAGGTGTGTGAACACTTCGTGAAAAGCCTTTCCCCCCGCAGATACCTCATGGGCCGTAAGTGAACGTTGAGGGCCCGAGCACTCCACCGATCACGCCAGGGCGGCCTCTCCACTCGGTTGTGGCGAGTAGGGTGTGCGAGGTCTCCGCACATTTGTGCGTGGAGCGAACGCCGTGCGACTCTTCTATCGGGAGCGGACCTGCGGAACTCGTTCTGGGAGCCTTGCGGCCGTCAGCGCCGGTCCGGTCTTGCGGGTCTCGAGGAGCCGGCATAGCCTGTCGGCCCCACCAACGTCCCCGGGAGGTTCTCATGACTCGCAGCGCCGCTGTCCTGGTTTGCGCGCTCCTCGCCACGTCTCGCGCCCTCGGCGACGACGTCCACTGGACATACGGCCAGGGTCACGGTGGCCCCGCGCATTGGTCCGAAGTGAATCCTGAGTTCGCGAGTTGCGCGATCGGAAAGCGCCAGTCCCCCATCGACATCAAGGACGCGCAGAAGGCTTCGCTGCCCGCGATCCAGTTTAACTACCAAGCTGGCCCGCCCAAGATGGTGAACAACGGTCACACCATCCAGGTGACGTGGCCCCCTGGCAGCTCGATCACCGTGGGAGACCGCAAATACGACCTCCTGCAGTTCCACTTCCATACGCCCAGCGAGGAGGCCATCGCCGGCAAGCACACGCCGCTCGTCGCCCATTTCGTGCACAAGGACACGGAGGGTAAATTGGCCGTGGTCGCCGTCCTGTTCGACGTCGGCCCCGAGAACGTCGCGCTGAAGCCGGTCTTCGCCGCGATGCCCGCCAAAGCGGGTGCGGGCGTCGCTCCGGAAGGCGTTCAGGTCGACCCGATGGCGGTCCTTCCAGCGAAGCACGGCTACTACGAGTTTGAGGGCTCGCTCACCACCCCCCCCTGTAGCGAGGGCGTGCGTTGGTTTGTCCTCCAGAACCGATCCACGGTCTCTCAGGCCCAACTTGCAGCGTTCAAGAAGCTGTACCCGAACAACGCCAGGCCCATCCAGCCGCTCAACGGCCGAACGGTCCGGGCGTCGATGTGACTCCTCGGACCAGATCGCAGTCCGGTAGAACGCGAGTGCTCTCGCTCGGTAACGCTGCGAGATGGGGCGGGAATTCCTGCCAACGCCAGCGGTGCCGCGCAGAGTCAATGCGTTTCACTGTTGGCGTACTGCGGGACGACCAACCTAGCGAGGAGCGGAGAACCCGATCATCCCCACGTGGATGAGAAGGAACACGGTCGCCCAGGCTCCGATCGCCAGGGCGGCAAGGTGGGCCCGCCCGAGCGCGGCGCGCCCGCGCAGGTCGCTAGACCATAGACGAAACACGCTGGCCGAGAGCAGGACCGCAAGAGGAATCGTCAGGAACGCGCACAGGCGCACGGACAAGACTGGCCAGGCGATGCCCCTGTAGTAGCTCGGACCGAAGGCGTGTGTCCCATAGAGGATCGCGACTCCACCGACCATCGTCGCCGCGAACCCCATCGCGGCGGCGCGGGCAAGCGTGTGGGCTCGGAGAGGCCACACAGGGAAGGCGAGCCCCGAGGCTGCGAGCAGGAGCACCCCGGTCAGGAGGGGGAGCAGCACGCCAGGATCTTCCCCGAGCGCTGGCTTCTCGTACGCCGAGAAGCCAGCCGTGCGGCTGAGCGCCATTCGACCGCTCAGCGGGTCCGGGAAGAATGCGAAGCTCTCCGCCCCGCCGGGGATCTCGAACGCGCCGGGCGCGATTTCGACGAATCCCTCCGCCCCGTCGATCCGCAGCCCTCGCGTTCCCCGCTCGACTCTGAGAAACTGCGGGTGAAGTATCGAGCGCAGCTGTCCGATCCCGTGATAGGTGCGAAAGATGGAGAGATAGGCCCCTAGGTATCGATCCCACGTGTCCTGCCAGGCACCTGGACCGCCGGCGGTCGCGGGCGGGCGGCTCTCGACGCCGATCGCCGCCTTCATCCGCTCCTGGACAGTGCGGCGATCGGGCGCTCGCTTTGCGGGAGGCGTCGCGCGAACGGGTCTGGGGTCCGTGTAACAGTAGAAGAAGCCCATCGATTCGGAGGGAAGGAGTCCCAAGAAGCACGAGAACGCCGCGCTCTCGCCGCCGTGCTGGACGAAAACCGTGGAGGCGAGGCGTTGCAGATCGAACGCCAAACCGTGCGCCGCTCCGTACGGCGCGTCCTCCTGGTGGACGCGAAAAAGGTCTTCCCGCACTTGCGGCGTGACGACGGCTTGCCGCGCTTCGCGGTCCAGCAAAGCAAGGAGGAGGCGCTCCATGTCCTTGGCGGTTGTCATAAACCCGGAGGACGGAAAGGACATAGGTGGGGTGTACCAGCGGACCGCGTTGTCCGGTCGCCAAGGCTGGTACGACTGCACCTCGTGCTCGATGCGCTTTGCCGGGTAGCCGGCGTTGGTGTGGTCCATGCCGAGCGGGCGCAGGATCGCTTCCGAGATCACCTCCGCGTAGGTCTTGCCCGAGACGTCCGAGAGGACGAGCCCGAGGAGGTCGATCCCGTAGCCCGAGTATGCAGCGAACGTCCCGGGCGGGCAGAAGAACTCGGGCAGGTGCTTCTCGAAATCAGCCACCGCCGGCGCACCGATCACCGGATTGTCGGTGACACTGTCGAAGATCTCGTCCTCGAAGCCGGCCGTGTGCGTCGCGAGTTCTTCGAGCGTAATCGGCCGACTGTACGAATCGGGGACGCGGAAATTCCGGAGGTACCAGTTGACGGGGTCGGCGTAGCTCCGAATGAGGCCTCGCTGCTTGTAGGTGGCGAGGGCCACCGCGGTGAAGACCTTGCTGATCGATGCGACCGCAAAGCGGGACTGCTCCAGATCCACCGGGATCCGCTTCTCGGGGTCCTCCCAACCCCAGGCACGCTCGAGGCGGACCTGGCCATCCCGCACGAAGACGACCACCGCAGAGGCGACCCGCCCCTCTCGCACTGCCGTGCCGAGCTGCTCCTCGGCTGTCCTCTCCACCCTTCGATCGATTGCCTCGCGTTCCGCGGGTTCGCGGGCCGCCGCTCTCACGGCGCCGAGGAGAGACAGGGCCAGCGCACATGCCCGCCTGGCGCGTGGAGTGGTGAGGCGGTGAGTCGCCATTCGCTCGAGGCTGAGCTGGGAAGGGGGAAAGACGGTCGCAATCTACTATCGGATTGAAGTATCGCGCAGGCTCCTGCGATCGCAAGGGGCTGGATCGCGCGCCAGCTTGACAGAGATGGACCGAGCGCCGTCTGTCTCTCGGTTCTCCCCTTGCTTCGCCATTTCCGAACTTCCGCCGATGCCGCCGGAAGGGGCGGTCTGGTCCACCGCGACCTCGCCCTGAAGCTCCACGGCGAGTCGGCCAGGCTTGATGTCCCACCGGGCGCCATAGGCCGAGGCGCCGCCGTTGCGCCCTGGGCACCCGGGGCGGAGGGGGCAGCAGCGCGAGTTGGTCCGCATGGCTTGGCCGATGCGCCGTCGCCTCCGGGCGAAATACAGTTTACGACCCAACGGGACCCGCGGCCGCTCTCCTGCTCCGGTTATGCGGCACGCCTCCCAGTCCTAATCCGAGGAACTGGAGATCGAAGGGAGGCTGCAATGGCACAGGGAGTGGTCACCCACAGTGCGGGCGAGGGTCAGGCATTCTGGATGCTCGGGGGCCTTTACGAGGTGCTGCTGTCCAGCGCCGAGACGAATGGCGCAGCGACCGTGATGCAGGTGACCCTTCCCCCGGGGATGGGCCCGCCGCCACACGTCCACGGGGGCGTGACGGAGACGGTGTACGTCGTCGAGGGAACGCTCACGTACCGGATCGACGGCAAGGCGGTGGAGGGCGGGCCCGGGTCCATATTTCACATTCCCGCGAACACTCTCGAGAGCTTCGAGCCGAGAACCCGCGTGCGCGTTGTCATCACGTACGAGCCGGGTGGGATCGAAAAGTTCTTCGCCGAGGCAGGTGAGCGCGCCCAGCGGCGCGAGATCCCGCCTGCGCCGACTTCGGCGCCCGACGTGGCCAGGCTCTCGAAGATTGCCGCCAAGTACCGGCTCGAGATCTCGGCGCCGCGAGCCTAGTTCCACTCCGGAGCGTCCTCTCCGGCACCCGCTACGGGTGTGTTGACGAAAGGTCCTAGCACCTCCAGCGGCAACCCAGCGACCGTCAAAGAAGCTTCTTGACTGTGCGTCATCACAGGGAAATGCCGGAGCCGCCCTGTAAGCCGGGTCCGCAAGCGGCTGTCAATCACTGACAGTGCATAGCGTCACGTCGTATCAAGTCGCCCACTTGGGTCAGGGCGTCTAGCCCTTTGGTCGCGCCCTGCAGGTTGGGACACGAATGGGCCAGCCGCTGGCCAGCGCCCTGGCCGAATCGCTGTCTGAGGGTCCGAAGGTTCGGCGCGTCGCCGTACGGCGTTCCAGCGACGCGTAGGAGGCTTCTGGACGCCAGCACCCCCTTGAAAGCCTCCCACTGTGCCGGCCACCCACGATTCGCGTGGCTGGCGCTCGCCGCGCTTGCCTGCTACCCCCTCACAGTGCCGATCAGATCCCATGAGCCTGGTAGCCGCAGTGGCTGAACTACGCCCTGGCGTCATCGGCGCAGATGAGGTCCATGCCGCGGCGAATGGCGACATCGAGGCCGTCGCGGGTTCTGGCGCCGAAGTCCTTGAGCGCGCCTTTGAGCTTGCTCCAACCGAGTTCGATGGGGTTGAGGTCAGGAGAGTAGGGAGGCAGGAAGAGCAACCGAGCTCCCGCTGCCTCGACCAGGCGACGGATCCGCTCGGGCTTGTGGGCCCCGACGTTGTCGAGCACGACGATGTCGCCAACGCGCAGTTTGCGAACGAGCACGTGCTCAATGAAGGCTTCGAACACGTCCGCATCGGTTCCACCTTCCACGGTCGTCAGCGCGCGCATACCGCGGACGTCGAGCGCACCGATCATCGTGGTGACCTCGCCTCGATTCCGCGGCACGCTTCCGTGGACTCGCTCGCCGCGGGGTGCCCGCCCGTACTCGCGTGTCATCGCGATGTGGCTCCCGGCTTCGTCGAGAAAGACGAGGCGCCTCGGGTCCAGGGTCTTGGCGTAGGCGACGAACCTCCGGCGCAGTTCCTGAATACGGGGTTCCGCTTGCTTCGTGGCGGTCGGGCTCTTTTGTTGGCTCTTCCGGTAATTCCGGGGAGGGAAGAGGGCATCGGCAGCCCCTCTGGTAGCTTGGAGTTGGACGCAACAAGCAACCGGAGACTGCCGTGCCCAACCTCGAGTGTATCGAGCGGCTCGGCGTTTGGGAGGGGTATCAGGTCACCTCGGTAGAGCGGTTCGAGGCTGGGCGGAAAGGTCCCCGGCCTCAAGCGTGGATCGAGTTGGACCCCGCGCCCAGTCGTCAGCTGGTCTGTGACGGCTGCGGCGACGAGGTGGAGGCGATTCACGACACGACCGAGCGCCTCGTTCGGGACCTGCCCGTCTTCGACGCCGACACCCACCTTCGTGTTCAACGATGCCGAGTCGCATGCCCTCGGTGCGGGCCGAAGCTGGAGCGGCTTGCCTGGCTCGACCGCTACGCCCGGGTGACGCGGCGTCTCGCGGATAGCGTGGTGCGGATGTGCCAGGTGGCTACCCGTGAAGCATGTGGCCTCCTTCTACGGCCTTGCCTGGGACACGGTGAAGGACCTGGACAAGGCCCACCTGGAACGCACCCTGGGCGAGCCGGACCTCTCCGGGCTCGAGGCGATCGCCATGGATGAGTTCGCCATCCAGCGCGGACATCGCTACGCCACGGTCATAGTCGAGCCGCGCCGAAGGCGCGTCCTTTGGGTGGGCCGTGGCAAGGACCGTGAGAGCGTCCGTGGCCTTCTTCGAGATGCTCGGGCCCGAACGCTGCGAGAAGCTCCAGGCCGTTGCCATGGACATGAGCGCTGCCTACGCCGCGGAGGTCCGACGGCACTGCCCCCGTGCCGAGATCGTCTATGACCTCTTAGCGAGGAGCTCCCTCAGCCGGACGCGGTCCTCGGGCCGCTCGACGTTCTCTCGGTTGCCTATGGCTTCCGCGACGACGTCTACTTCTTCCTCAAGATCCGCGCGGCCTTTCCCGGAAATGCCGGATGAACCCGTTTTTTTGGGGGGGGTGCTACTGCACCCAACATTACCCCGCGACTCGGCGCGTCCGCGCGACCACCCACCGCGATGGCCGACGGGCGCTCGCCGGGTTGGGGCGCTCGAGCACGCGAGCATCACTTCGGGTGTCATGGGGCACGACATCTGGTTGGGGCGGTACCGGCTTAGGGCTCCCGCGATTACGGTATGCGGTTTTCCCTCGGTGCAGAGGTACCGTGCGGAATTCGCAGTAATCGCTTTTAGGGGAGGGGATACCAAATGACTACCACGGGAATTGACTCTGGACGTACGGGCCGCGGGATTTCGCTCCCTCTCACGATTCTGCTGGCGCTGAACGGTCTGTTGGCGGCACCGGCCGCCCTGGCTGATCCGGCCCCTTCATTGCCGAATCTGACGGGGATCGTCACCGACGTCCCGACCGCCATCGCGCTCGGCAAGGCGCTTTTCTGGGAACAACAGGCGGGTAGCAATGGCCCTGCCTGCGCCGGATGTCACTTCCACGCGGGTGCGGACACGCGACTAAAGAATCAGCTTTCGCCGGGGTTCAACGACATCACCAAGGGACTGAACGGCGACTCGACCTTCGGCTCGCAGCACTCGGACACGAACGCAATTCTCCCTGGACAAATGCCCTCGGGCGCGCAGGCTGGCCCCAACTACACTCTAACGGCGGCAGATTTTCCGCTGCACCAGCCCGTCGACGAGACAAATCGAAATGCCGCGCTCCGCACCACGACCAATGATCGTGTCTCTTCACAGGGCATGTTCGACCAGCAGTTCATCGGCGTGTTGCCGCTCGGTCTAAACGATATCTGCAACAAGGCGAACCCTTCGGTATTCAACGCCGGCCCCTTCGCGGCTCGCCAGGTCGAGCCGCGCAACACACCGTCCGTGGTGAATGCCGCGTTCTCGCAGCGCCAGTTCTGGGACGGGCGAGCCAACAACATGTTCAACGGCGTGGGCGTATTCGGCATGCGTGACATCTATGGCGATCCCAACAAGCGCCTCATCATTCTGGATGCCAGCAACAATCCGCAGCTCGGGTACCTGCAACTCCAGGATGCGAGCCTGGCCTCGCAGGCTGTGGCCCCGCCGGTCAGCGCGCGGGAGATGTCGTGTAACGGGCGCAGTTTCCGGGACGTCGGGCGGAAGCTGCTGCTGACGGTGCCGCTCTTGCAGCAGACCGTTTCGAAGACCGACAGCGTGCTTGGGCCCTACGCGAGCAGCAGTGGCCATGGACTGGCGCTCCAATACCAATACGCGACACTCGTGAAAAAGGCCTTCGACCGGAAGTACTGGGCTGCCCCGGGGCTGTACGACATCGTTGGCGGCAAGTTAGTGAAGAGCTCGAAGGGCTACACACAAATGGAGACGAATTTCTCCATGTTCTGGGGCATCGCGATCATGCTCTACGAATCCACGCTGATCTCGCAGCAGAGTGAGTACGACTCGCTGCTCGCGACCGGCGATCTGATCGTCCCCTCCGCCGGCAATCTCAATCTCGACTGCGAGGCATCGGCCAACGTGGACTCGTTGCTCGCACGCGGGTGCAAGATATTCAATCGCTTCCCCCCCGGATTCGGACCGCCGCCGGCAGACGGTGTGAATGGAGCGGGCTGCGCGCTCTGTCACGGTGGCCCGGTGTTCACTGAGGCGGCCAAACCCGCCGGGACGCTTTTCACACCGTTCCTCACTCCTCCCTTCCCCGACGTCAACGGCAACCTCGATATCCGCGATAACGGATTTGCCAACATCGGCGTTCAGCCGGTTTTTAGCGATCAGATGCTCGGCCGC
>DATJZG010000129.1:0-9068 GCA_035499295.1 Anaeromyxobacteraceae bacterium | reverse complement strand
GCGGCGAGCTGGAGCGCCGCGAGCGCCGCGGCCGGGAGCCCGAGGCGCCCCTTCATGGCCGGCTCCGGGTGGGACGGGACTCGAGGCGGCGAGCCCGGCGGTGGTGGGCCTCGCGCTCCCGCGCCACCTCCTCCTCGCCCTCGAGCACCAGCGGGGCCACCCGGGCCGGCCTTCGGTCCGGCCCCAGCGCCACGAAGGTGAAGAAGGCGTCGCAGCAGCGGCGCCGCTCCCCGGTCTCCGGGTCCTCGTCGAACACCTCGACCTCCACCTCCATCGAGGTGCCGAACACGGCGTTCACCTGGGCGGAGAGAACGGCCACGTGCGCGAGTCGCACCGGGGCGAGGAAGGTGAGCTGGTCGATGGCGACGGTGACCGCCGGCATACGCGCATGCCGGCGGGCGGCGACCGCGCCGGCGAGGTCCATCCACTGGACGATCCGGCCGCCGAAGGCAGACCCGAGGTTGTTGGCGTCGGTGGGCATGACGAGCTCCGTCATCTCCACCCGGCTCGCGGAGGGCGGCTTCCCGGTGGGCTCGGCCATCGCTGGCGCGCTGGCGCGGGGCGGCGGCGCCGGTCCCCTGCCAGCTTCTCCTTTCGCGGCCGCCGATCGAGCGGCATCCGCGGTCCGTTATAACCGCGGCCGGCTCGCGGCGCGCCCCGCACTGGCCCCTGTTCCCGGACCGAGGAAGGTGCTATCGGGGCGGCATGGCGCTCGAGGTCATCCTCATCGACTGGGCCCGCGATCCCCTCGTCAAGCTCTACGCCGCCTACCGGACCTGTTACAGCCCGAAGACCCCGGCCGAGGTCTGGTCCGAGATCCAGGACGGGACGATCTCCAAGGAGAAGATCCGGGAGTTCATCGCCGAACGGCTGAAAACCGGCCACGCCTCGCCGCTCGAGCAGGTGGTGTTCTGGTTCGGCATCGGCGGGGTGTCCCGATCGCTCTCGCACCAGTTCGTGCGCCACCGCATCGGCATCAGCTTCGAGCAGCAGTCCCAGCGCTACGTGAAGTACAAGGAGGACCGGCTCGACTACGTGCGCCCCAAGACCTGGGATCGGAACGGGCTCGGGGACGAGTACGATCGGCTGATGGGAGAGATCACCCGGGTCTACCGCCGCGCCCTGGACGCCGGGATCCCGGCGGAGGACGCGCGCTTCGTCCTCCCCAACGCCACCCCCACCAACTTCCAGGTGATGGTGAACTTCACCGAGCTCTTGCACATCGCCGACCTGCGCCTCTGCTGGCGGGCGCAGTGGGAGATTCGCCACATGGTGGCGCTCATGCGCCGCGAGGTGGTGAAGGCGGTGCCGGAGATCGGCGGCCAGCTCCAGCCGAAATGCGGCGATCGTCGCATGGGCTACTGCGACGAACCCTTGAAGGACTGGGAGCGGTGCCCCATCGGAAAGGTGCGCCCCCACAAGGAGCTGCTCTTCCAGGTGTTCGAGCAGCACCGCAAGGGCGCGGTGGTGCCCCTCGCCGAGGCGGACATCCGCACGGTCGAAGACGCGGGGAACGAACCCTAGTAGGAAGAGTGCCGCCTCCCGTGCGCCAGCCCGTCCGCCTGGACCGCGCCCGCCTCGCCTTCGCCCTGGCGCTCGCGCTCTCGGCGGGCGCGGCGCGAGGGCAGGCGGTGCTCACCTCCGACCTCGCCTCCGGCATCCCGGTGGGCCTCGCCGTCCCGAACACCGTCGCCGGTGCGGACGAACCCACCGCGGTCTCCATCAACCCCGGCGGGCTGGGGTTCCTGGGCGGAGCGACCCTCCAGTACTTCTTCCAGGACGGGCAGGCGGGCAGCCTCATCGGAAACGGGCTCTATGGCGCAGTCCCGCTCGGGCCCTTCGTGCCGGCGCTCGCGCTCGAGTGGATGAGCCCGGCGAGCGGCCCCCGCTATCTGAAGACGGAGCTCGCCCTCGCCCTCGGCCTGGGCGAGGTGGTGGGGGTGGGGTACGGCTTCAACTTCTACTCGTCCCCGTACGCTCCCCTGGGCGAGCTCTTCGACATGGACCTCGGGCTCACGGTCCGCCCGGCGCGGTTCCTCTCCCTTGGCGCCTCCATGCTGGGCTTCGCCGGCCGCATCGCCGGGCAGGCGGTGCCGGTGCGCTACAACTTCGGGGTCGCCGGGCGGCCGGTGGACTGGCTCACCCTTTCCGCGGACGTCTACGCCAACGACGGGGGCCGCGGTGTCTTCGGGCTGCAGCAG
Organism: Anaeromyxobacteraceae bacterium; assembly: GCA_035499295.1. GTDB lineage: Bacteria > Myxococcota > Myxococcia > Myxococcales > Anaeromyxobacteraceae > DATJZG01. The sequence continues at coordinate 6,867 of DATJZG010000129.1, read as the reverse complement.
GGGGCCGCGAGCGCCTCCTTCGCCGCCCCCTTCGGCCTCGTGCTCCAGGCGCAGTACCTCTTCCCGCTGCGCTCCGGCTTGCCCGAGGCCCAGGGAGCCCAGGCGGTGCAACTTGCCCTCACCTGGAACCTTCCTCACCTGGGCGTCACGGTGGCAGGGCAGCTCTTCGACTCCCACGTCCAGGACGGCTCCGGCATGCTCTACGGGCTCCGGGTGTCGTCGGAACGGTACCGCTCCCGCGACCTCTTCAAGAAGGTGGAGATCGTCGACGTGCAGGCGCTCCTCGAGCCGCCGTCCCCCATCGAGTCCATCCTCGGCGCCCGGCGGGACCGGTACGGCGCGCTCCTGAACCGCCTGCGCCGGATCGAGGAGGACCCGTCCGTCGCCGCCATCATCCTGAAGGTGGGCAGCCTCCCCGTCGGCCTGGGGCGGACGGAGGAGCTGCGAGGGGCGGTGCGCCACATCGCGGAGCGCAAGCCGGTGGTGGCCTTCGTCTCGGCCCTGGGCGGAAGCAAGTCCTACTGGCTCGCCTGCGCCGCCACCGAGGTCTACGCCGCTCCCGGATCGGTCATCGTCGCGAACGGCTTCGGCCAGACCGCCTTCTTCCTCAAGGACGGCCTCGGCAAGCTGGGGATCGCCTTCGAGGCGGTGGCGATCGGAAGGTTCAAGAACGCCCCGGACGCGCTCACCCGCTCGGCCCCGAGCGACGCGCAGCGGGAGGTCTCGGCGTCGCTGCTCGACGCCCGCTTCGCGCTCCTCGTCGACGACATCGCCGAGGCGAGGAGGCTCCCCAAGACGCGGGTCCGGGAGCTCGTCGACGCGGGCGTCTTCACGAGCGAGGAGGCGCGCAGCGCCTCCCTCCTCGACGGCGTCCTCTGGCCGGACGAGGTGGAGGCGCGCGCGGTGGCGCTCGCCCGCGGCGGAGCGGTCACCGACCACCTGGATGAGAGCGCGCGCCGCGCTGGCGACCGCTGGGGGCCGCGGCCCTACCTGGCCGTCGTCCCCATCGAGGGGGCCATCGCCCCAGGGGCGAGCCGGCGCGAGCCTTTCACCGGCACCCCGGTAGCCGGCGCCGACACGGTGGTGCAACTCATCCACGAGGCGGCCTCCGATCCGCGGGCCAAGGCCATCGTGCTCCGGGTCGATTCTCCAGGCGGCGACGGCTTCGCCTCCGACCTCATCTGGCGCGCCGCCCTCGAGGCCCGCCGGGCAGGCAAGCCGGTGGTGGCCTCCATGGCCGACGTGGCCGCGAGCGGCGGGTACCTCGTCTCCCTTCCGGCGAGCGCCATCCTGGCGGAGCCGGCGACGCTCACCGGCTCGGTGGGCGTCTTCGCCCTCAAGCCCGACGTCTCGGGCCTTCTCGACAAGATCGGGGTGAGCACCTGGTCGGACCAGCGCGGCCAGAACGCCCGCATCGACTCCTTCGTCAAGCCCTGGAGCGCGGAGGAACGCAAGCTAGTGGAGCGCCAACTGCGGGCCTTCTACGATCAGTTCGTCGCCAAGGTGTCCGAGTCGCGCGGTCTGCCGCGGGACGAGGTGGAGCGGGTGGCCCAGGGGCGGGTCTGGACCGGCGAGCAAGCGCTCGAGCGCAAGCTCGTGGACCGGCTCGGCGGCCTCGAGGACGCGGTTCGCCTGGCGAAGGAGCTCGCCGGCCTCCCCGCCGACGAGGAGGTCGAGGTCCGACGCCTGGAGCGGCAGTCCGGCCTCCTCGGCAACGTGGGGCGGGCGTTCGAGCCGGAAGCCTCCCCGCTGCAGTCGGCGCTCGCCCGGGTTCCCGAGATCCAGGCGGCGGCGCTCCTCGGGGAGATGGGGACGGTCCTGGCGCTCCCGGTGGAGTGGGTGAACGGGGCCGCACCCCCCTGAGGTCGGGATCCGGACGACCCGCGAGATTTGCTTTCGCTCAAGCCCGGATTCTGTTACAAGGGTTTCCGTCACACCTCGCGTCAGCGCCTCGGCGCGGCGGGGTGGGAAACCCGGTTGGCTCCCTGCTGGTCGTCGGGCGTTGGGCTCGGCGCGCAGGTGAGTGGGTCGGGGCGGGAAGCTCGCGAAGATCCTATTCGGTTCCTTCCGGGCACCCGGTGAGCACACGGCGAGGGACAGCCGCGGTGAGCGATCCCGTGGCTGCGCAGGTACTGCATGACGGAAAACGAGCAGACCCCGGTCTCGGGCGGCGACGCGAGTCCCCCCCAGGCGCGACCTCCGACGAACGACCCCCAGCCTTCCGGCGGCGAGGCGCAGCCCCCGGCTTCCGCCGACGCCGCCCAGGGCCAGCAGCCCGGGCAGAGCGCTCGGCGCCGGCGGCGCCGCCGCGGCCGGCGCGGGCGCGGGGGCCAGGGACAACCGGGCTCGCCGGGGCCGATGGGGAACGGCCAGGGCGCGCCGGTCGCGAACGGTGCCGGCATGGCCGCGGCCGCGCCGCAGCCGCAGCCGCAAGGGCAGCCGGAGGTCCTGGAGGAGGTCGAGGGCGTCCTCGACTTCGAGGGCAAGGGACAGGGCTGGCTGCGCGACCCGAAGCGCAGCTACATCCCCCAGAACTTCGACGTCGAGGTCCCCCGCTGGCTCATCGACCGCATGCACATGCAGCCCGGCCACCTCCTCAAGGGCCAGGCGGCGGTGCGGGGCATGAAGCGGGTGCTCCAGCGGGTGGACCAGCTCGAGGGCACCGACCCGCTCGCGGTGGTGCGCCGCACGGCGTTCACCAACCTCACCGCCACCGACCCGACCGAGAAGCTCGTCATGGAGACGCGCCCGGACGAGATGGTGGGCCGCGTCCTCGACCTCATCGCCCCCATCGGCTTGGGCGCGCGCAGCCTCATCACCTCGCCGCCCAAGGCCGGCAAGACCATCATGCTGCAGCGGATCGCGCAGGCGATCCACGCCAACCGGCCGGACGTGCACCTCATCGTGCTGCTCGTCGACGAGCGGCCCGAGGAGCTCACCGACATGCGGCGCAACGTCAAGGGGGAGGTCGTCGGCTCCTCCAACGACCGCCCGGCGGAGGAGCACATCCACGCCGCCGAGATGGCGATGGAGCGCTCGCGGCGACTGGTGGAGGGCGGCAAGGACGTGGTCATCCTCCTCGACTCCATCACCCGGCTCGCCCGCGCCTACAACCGCGAGATCGAGTCCTCCGGCCGCACCCTCACCGGGGGCGTGGACAGCCGGGCCCTGGAGCGCCCCAAGCGGCTCTTCGGCGCGGCGCGCAAGGCAGAGGAGGGCGGCTCCCTCACCATCATCGGCACCGCCCTCATCGACACCGGCAGCCGCATGGACGAGGTGATCTTCGAGGAGTTCAAGGGCACCGGCAACATGGAGGTGGTCCTCTCGCGCCAGCTTGCGGAGCGCCGCATCTTCCCGGCCATCGACATCGGCGCCTCCGGCACGCGCAAGGAGGAGAAGCTCTTCTCGCCGAAGGAGATCGAGAAGATCCGCAAGCTGCGCGCCGCACTCGCCTCGCTGAAGCCGGTGGAGGCGATGGAGCGCCTCCTGAAGAAGCTTTCCGAGTTCGAGAGCAACGAGGAGTTCCTGAACAGCTTCTGAACCCCGCCGGGCGCCTCCCGGGCTGCGGCCGTCCCGCCCGTCCCGCCCGTAGCGGGATGGCGGCCGGCGGCCGGCCGGGTATCATACGGAGGGGTACCCGCCCTTCCGGAGGCCTGGCATTCCATCTCTGACCGCCGAGCGAGTCCTCATCGTCGACGACGACGAGCTCATCCTGCGGGCCCTCGGCCGCGTCCTGGAGGGGGCCGGCTTCGAGGTCCGCGCTTACCTCTCCCCGGAACAGGCGCTCAGCCACCTCGACACCGACCGGCCCACCGTCATCATCTCCGACTACATGATGCCGGGGATGGACGGCATCACCTTCCTGAAGCAGACGCGGGCCCGCATGCCGCTCGCGGCGCGCATCCTGTGTACCGCCGCCGAGGACTTCAAGGTGGCGTTGCAGGCGGTGAACTCCGGCGAGGTCTACCGCATCATCGCCAAGCCCTGGCACCAGCAGGAGCTCCTCACCGACATCGCGCAGGCCTCGGAGGCTTCCCGGCTGCGATGGGAGAACGAGCGGCTCACCGGGGAGGTGCAGCGCCAGAACGAGCGGCTGCGCGAGATCAACACCCGGCTGGAGGAGATGGTCCGGGACCGGACCCAGGCGCTCCTCGAGGGCCTCATCGCCGCCCTCGACTATCGCGATGCCGAGACGCAGTGGCACTCCCGCCGGGTTTCGCTCTACTCCCGCCGCCTGGCGCAGCAGCTGGGCGTGGGCGAGCCGGACCTCACCACCATCGAGCACGGAGCGCTCCTGCACGACATCGGGAAGATCGGCGTCCGCGACCGGGTGCTCCTGAAGCCCGGGCCGCTCGACCCCAACGAGTGGCTGGAGATGAAGCGCCATCCCGAGCTCGGCTGGCAGCTCCTCCAGCGCGTCGACTACCTCCGACCGGCTTCCCTCATCGTCCTCCAGCACCAGGAGAAGTGGGACGGCACCGGCTACCCCTTCGGCCTGCGCGGGGAGGCCATCGGCATCGGCGCCCGCGTGTTCCACGTGGTGGACGCCCTCGACGCCATCACCAGCGACCGCCCCTACCGCCGCGCGCGCGGCTACCTCGACGCCCGCAACGAGGTGGTCCGGTGCCGGGGCAGCCAGTTCGACCCGGCGGTGGTGGACGCCTTCCTCGAGATCTCCGAGGAGGAATGGGACCGGATCCGCCTCGACGTCGAGACGGTGGCGGTCCTCTCTGCCGACCTCGCCGAGCAGCCCCCGGGGCTGCCCGCCGCCGGCCACCCGCTCCTGCAGGCCTAGCGAGGCCTCCCCGAGCCCCCGCCCTCCCTCTGGACTTCGCGCGCGAGCTCCTCGGGGAGCGCGCGCGCCAGGAAGCCGGCGAGCGCCGCCGGACCGGCCGGCGGACAGTAGGGCGCGAGCGCGGCCGCGAGCTCCGAGGCCCAGGCGAAGCGCGCCTCCGGCTCGCGCGCCAGCGCCCGCATCACCGCGCGGTCGAGCGGCTCGCCCACCTCCGGGTTGCCGAGCGAGGGGGGAGATACCTCCGCCCTCCGGACCTGGCCGAGCACCTCGAGCCCCGTCTCGCCGCGGAAGAGGCGCACGCCGGCGAGCATCTCGTGGAGGACGGCCCCGAGCGCGAAGATGTCCGAGCGGCGGTCCCCCGGAAGCCCCCGGGCTCGCTCCGGGCTCATGTAGCTCACCTTGCCGGTGAGGGTCCCCTCGCCGCCCCCGTCCTCCGGCACGGCCCGGGCGATGCCGAAGTCGATGAGCTTCACCCCGCCGGCGAAGGAGAGGAGCACGTTTTGAGGGGAGACGTCGCGGTGCACGATCCCGAGGAGGTGCCCGGGTCGATCGACCTGCCGGTGGACGTAGTCGAGGGCGAGCGCCACCTCCCGCGCCACCTCCGCCGCGACCGCGACGGGCATCCTCTGCCCGCGGGCGCGCAGGCGCGACAGCACCGCGCCCAGGTCGGCGCCCGGGACGTACTCCATGGCGATGTAGTAGCTGCCGCCGGCGCAGCCGAGGTCGTGCACCGCCACGATCCCCGGGTGCGAGAGCCGGGCAGTGAGGCGCGCCTCCTCGAGGAACATGGCCACGAAATCGGGGTCGTCGCCCAGGCCGGGCAGCAGCCGCTTCACCGCGCAGGTCCCTCCGCCCGGGGCGCGGGCCAGGAAGACCTCGGCCATCCCGCCCACGTCGACGCGATCGAGGAGCAGGTACGTTCCGAACGGGATCGGGTCTTTCATCCGGGGGCTCCCCGAGCCATGATAGCGCTCATGGCCACCACCTGCTTCGGCTGCGGCGGGGTCCTGCGCCTCGACGTCCCGGTCGGCCGCCGCACCTCCTGTCCGGAGTGCGACACCGACCTCCACACCTGCTTCAACTGCCGGCACTACGACGAGTCGGCCGCGCACCAGTGCCGTGAGCCGCACGCCGAACACGTGGTGGACAAGAGCGCCGCCAACGCCTGCGACCTCTTCCAGCTCGGCGACGGCGCTTCACGGCGCCGCACCTCGTCGCAGAAGGCCCGCGACGAGCTGGGCGCCCTCTTCGGCGAGGCTCCGCGCCCGGCGGAGGAGCCGCGTGACGCGCTCGAGGCCCTGTTCCGGAAGAAGTGACGGTTCGTGAATTGCCCCTTCGGGGGGTCGCGATATCGCCCGGAAGCCCGACGCCGGGCGACGGGGCTTGCCCTGCGTGGCGCTAGCCCTCTACCATCCGAAGGTGCGATTCACCTGCAGCCGCTGCGGAAAGCGTTACGCCAGTACCGACGAACCGGTGCGGGGGCGCATTTACGCCATCGGGTGTAGGTGCGGCCACACCATCGTGGTGAAAGGGCCAGACGTGTCGGGCGGTGTGCGGAACGGTGCCACCGCACCCGCGCGGGACGACCCGTTCGCCGATTTTCACGGAAAGTACCAGCTCCCGGCCAGGGAGCCGCCGGCCAGATCGCGCTCGGCGACGCCGGGGATGCGGGCCTCCGGGGCCGAGCCCGCCCGCCAGAGCCCCTCCCCGTCCCCCTGGCATGCTCTCCCGCCTCCGCCTCCGATGCGCCCGAGTGCCTCCGAACCCCCGGCGCCCCGGCAGGCCTTCGACCCGGACGCCGCCGGCCAGGGCCTGCTCCTCGACGTCGACCAGGCCCGCCCGCTCTCGAGCGGCAGCATCGAGACCGAGTCGCTCTCCCTCCCGCCGGCGCTCGACGACGAGGTCTCCATCACCTTCTCCGAGCGCCTGGCGCTCCCGGACGGCGAGAGGCGGCGGCGCTGGCTCGTCGTCGCCGCCGCCGCCCTGGGTTGCCTCGTCGTCGTGGGCGGGCTCGTCGCGGTGCTCTCCGGCGGCCCCGCCACCCCCACCCCGGTGGAGAGCGAGCCGAGGCC